>DATLXC010000065.1:0-38356 GCA_035575985.1 Bacteriovoracaceae bacterium
GATCTATAACATCATCCATCCGAAGACTTCCGACGCCGTCTGCCCTTATCCGAAGATAACTAAATCTTACGGCAGACTAGGCAATAGAACGTTTTCCATTCTCATCTCATCTTGAAACCTTGCGGTCTCAAAATTTTAATCGTTTATTCAATTGTCAAAGAGCGCACACTTCTGGCTGAGTGTTAACTCAGCGTTGGAAACTACTTAATTCGTCTTGAAGTGTTCGGTGATATTATTGATTCACCAAAACTTCGTCAAGCCATTTTCACTTGTGATTTAAAAAAAATTGTGACGGAAAAACCCTGCTAAATAATCGTTTATTATGACTTTATTGGTAATCCCGCTTTTTCAAGGGCTTGGACTATTTTTTGCTCAAGATCTTTTATTGTTTCGGGCAAAAGAGTTTTTTCAGGATCTTCGAAAACTGTCCTTATAGACACGGATTTTTCGGTTTCATTCATCAAAAATACGTCCACGATGGACTTTGATTTCAATTCTTTCTGCTTCAGAACGCTTAAAGCGGTGATCGCAGAAGCTGCAGGCATGTCTTTTTTCATGACAACGGTGAAATCACATGAAGATGAAGGGAACTTAGAGATTGGATGGTACTTGGTTTTGTCCTTCATCTCGCGGTTCTCAAGATCAGCGATATCTATTACTGCCAGGGAAAGAAAACCTTTCATCTTAAAGTTCTTAAGGACCAGGGGGTGAACAGTATTGATGGCCCCGGTGAATTTACCCATGATCTGGATGTTCACGTGTTCATGGGGATGGATACCGGCCCACGCTGAAGGCATGACAGAATTAGCGAACTTCTCATTTTTTGGGGTGAAGTTGTAGGCAACATTCAAGTTGGCCAAAAGCTTCTCAACTACGTTTTCAAGTTCAAGGAAACGGCTCTTGTCCTTTGAATACATTCCGATCAGTAGCTGGTTTCTTTCATTTTCGTAATCAAGATAACTGCGGCCGATTTCAAAGAAGGCAAAAGAATCATAGTTCTTCTGGTTTTGAGCGGACATTTCAAGTGCGGCCGGAATTAGAGAAGGCCTCATCCTGTCTTGTTCAACTGAAAGAGCATTTAACAGTACCAACTTTTCATTGGAAGTCGGCCATAAGGACTTTTCAATGAGTTCCTTGCCAGTCAAGGGATAGGTCATTACTTGCAGGGCCTTTCCGTTCTGAACCATGAAGTCCTGGATCTTGCGATGGAACTGCTTAGAGGAAGTAAGTCTTACGGGCTTCACCGGAAGCATAGGAGAAACCGGGGTTATATTATCGTAGCCAATCATCCGGCCGATCTCTTCAATCAAATCGGCCTTGCAGCTGATGTCCTTGGTGGTCCGAAAAGTGGGAACAGCAACTCCGAAATTTCCACTTGATTCAGTGACTTTGAAATCCAGGCGTTGAAAAATGTCGGTGATGGTTTCCTTAGGGACGTTCATACCAAGGGAAGTTATAATTTCCTGATGGGTAATATTAAGAGTTAGTTCCTTAGAGAGTTTATCCTCTTTGACGAATTTTTCTGGTTTGCCCACTACTTTGGTACCAGGGCTGAGCTCAGTTATAAGTTCAACCAGTCTGAGCATGGTACGATAACAGAGATTACTATCCAGTGTTTTTTCATAGCGCTGAGATGAATCTGACCTGAGCCCCAGGCGAACAGAAGTTTTTCTGACTTCGTGTGCTTCCCAGTTTGCGACTTCAAGGAAAAGGTTTGAGGTTTGAGCATTTACGCCACATTCAAGTCCACCCATAAGGCCCGCAAGGACCAAGGTCTTTTCAGTATCGCTGATGATTGTATCGTCCTGGGTAAGTTCTCTTTCAACGTCATCCAAGGTCTTGAACTTGAGATTGTTTTCGGCTTTTTTGATGATTATCTTTCCGCCATGAATCTTGTCGCGGTCGAAAATGTGATTAGGAATTCCCAGTTCAACCATGACGTAATTGCTTATATCAACAATGAGATTAATTGAACGAAGCCCAACTGTTTCAAGACGGGTTTTCATCCAGTCAGGAGTGGTGCCAACTTTTACATTCTCGAGTGAAAGACCATAATAGGCCAGGCATGATGAATCCTGGGAGACCTCGAGCTTTATGGGTGAAGTTGCGGATGAAAAATGAGTTTCAATTTTGCGAGACCAGTCATCATTAAATTTATTCTTGAAGGGTTGCTTATGGGCGGCCGCAAATTCGCGTGCCAGTCCAAAATGTCCCCATAGGTCAGGTCTGTGGGTAAGGGACTTGTTATCAACGTCGAGGACGACATCAGACTTAAGCTTAAGATAAGAAGTCATGGGAGTGCCAGGTATGACCTCAGCTGATAATTCCATCAGCCCGGCCTTTCCGTCACCTAATCCCAGTTCAGTTTCTGAGCAGAGCATTCCATCTGAAAGAATGCCGCGGATTTTCTTTGGTTCAAGAGTCATGCCGTTGGGTAATGTTGTGCCTATCGGGGCGTAGGGAACTTTAAGTCCCACTTTTACGTTAGGTGCTCCACAAACCACTTCTTTTAAATTGCCCTTCCCATAATCAAAGGTAACAAGATTGAGTTTATCAGAATCAGGATGAGGTTTTAGTGATTTTATTTCCACACAGAGGATAGGCTTTAAGGCCGCCCCACTCTCGATGACATCCTCCACTTCGGCCGTGGCCAGAGTGAAACGGGAGGCAAGCTCCTTGGGTGCGATATCAGGAATCTGAACGAAGTCTTTAATCCAATCAAGAGAGATAAGCATATATTAGTCCTAAAATGATTTAAACTGTAAATTGAAACGAAGGTCGCCGGAGTGTAGATGACGGATGTCATCGATTCCATATCTCATCATGACCAGCCTATCGAGTCCAAGGCCGAAGGCAAAGCCACTATAAACTTCAGGGTCGATACCGCCATGCTTGAGCACATTGGGATGAACCATTCCGCATGGAAGAAGTTCTACCCAGCCGACCTGCTTACAGACTGAACAGCCTTTACCGCCGCAAATAAGGCATTTAATATCAAGTTCAAAACCTGGTTCTACGAAAGGGAAAAAGCCCGGACGAAGCCTGACTTCAACTTCGCGCTTAAAGATCTCGGTTAACAAGGTCTTCATGAAATAGATGAGGTTGCCGACTGAGACATCTTTTCCGACCATCATACCTTCGAGTTGATGGAAGACCATTTCGTGAGAGGCGTCAGTTCGTTCGCAGCGGAAAACCTTTCCAGGACCTACAAACCTGAAAGGTGGCTTGCGCTCTTTCATGCCTCTTACCTGGATGGTTGATGTGTGAGTGCGGAGTAAGTGTTTTTTATCGGCGAACCAAAAGGTGTCCTGCATATCCCTGGCTGGGTGAGTGTCCGGGATATTTAAGGCTTCAAAGTTATGGTAGTCATCCTCTATGTGAGGGCCATCGAGAACTTCAAAGCCCATGGAGATAAAGATGTCTTCAATTTCCTGCTGGATGATGGTTACGGGATGAAGACCTGAAGCCTGTAAGCCTTTTTCAAGGATAGAATCCGTGAGTGAAATATCAATTTTTTCTTTCTCAAGGGATTGATTGATTTCCTGGATTTCAAGTTCCACCATTCTTTTTGAAACGAGCTCTTCTATAGACTTTTTGACTTCATTTGCACGGGCGCCGAGGGTACGCTTCTCATCTGGAGTGGCATCCTTGAGATTTTTCATGACGTCGGCCATGGGGCCTTGTTTGCCTATATATTTTGACTTCAAGTTGAGCAGGTCTGCAATCTTACTTACAGTTTTTAACTCAGTTGAAAAGTCGTTTAAGAGTGAATCAAGCACCTGCATGAGAATCCTTTTTAGTTTAAAAGCTTGCGTAGGTTCTGGAAGTAGTCTTTAAGTTCTTCCAGCGTGCAGTAAGCGGTTCCACGCTTACGTACGACGACACCTGAGGCACAGTTTCCGATCCAGGCCGCTTCCTCAAGGGTTGCACCTGCAAGCAAGGCCGAGGTGATGGCCGCAATAGCAGTATCACCGGCGCCCGAGACATCAAAGACTTCGGAAGCAGCTGTGGGAATAACCTTAAGGGTTCCGTCACCCTTCGTATCCAGCATGGCCATACCATCAGCACCAAGAGTGATAATTAGTTTTTCAAGTTCGAGTTTTTCGACGAGAATTTTCGCAATTGTTTCTATCTTGCGTTCTTTAAAATACCCCAGGGCCTCAACCATCATGTAGGACTCGGCCCTGTTAGGCTTGAGGAGGGTTGCACCCTTGTACCAGATAGGTGGTGTGGAACGAGATGGATCCACTGCTATTAAAAGGCCCTTGGCCTTGAAGTTTGTGATTATTTTCTGGCACAAGGTTTCACTAAAAAGCCCCTTGCCGTAATCTTCAATGATGACACCTGAGTGAGAATCAGAAAATTCCTGTACCCGGGCAGAAACCCTTCGACTGGTTTCTTCATCCAGGAATTCTTTGGTTTCATAGTCAACACGACAGATCTGTTGAGTGGCAGTAGTGACACGTTCTTTGTAGGTTGTGTGGCGTGAAGGATCGCGCACGAGGCCCCATGTCTTAAGTCCACGCTCTTCCAGTAAATTTTCGACCAGGCCGGCGCGGGGATCATCTCCTATGACACCACAAAGTGTGGAAGCGACCTCCAGGCTCTTAAGGTTATCGCTTACGTTTGCGGCAAGTCCGAGTTTATTCCATTCTTTTGAAACTTCGAGAACCGGAACAGGTGCTTCAGGAGAAATTCGCTTTACCTCACCAAAAGTGTACTTATCAATACCTAAATCCCCTACTACAAGGATGGGTTTTACCTGGGTGAAATGAGAAATGATTTTATCGAATTTTTCCGAAGTCAGGATCATACTTAGCCTTTTTTCTGGGTCCAGAGAGCTACAATCTCTACCACAATTTGTGAAATCGTCTTACCGGTTGAATCGAGTTCAATGCAATCATCCGCTTTTTTAAGGGGAGCAATTTCGCGATTCATATCTTCGAAGTCCCGCTCCTGGATATCTTTAAGGATTGTTTCATAATCAATGTCTGTCTGACCGCGTTCCTTGAGTTCTTCCAGGCGCCGATAGGCCCGCTCATGAGGAGAAGCAGTCAGGAAAACTTTCAGAATGGCACTGGGAAAAATGACCGTTCCAATGTCACGGCCATCCAGGATTGCAGGGCGATCTTTTACGATACTTCTTTGCCACTCGGCCAGAAAATCCCTTATGACCTTATATTTTGAAATTTTGGAAGCAAGTTTTGAGACATGGTGCTCTCGGATTACATCTGTGAGATTCAGGTTATCGAGTTGAATCAAGACACCTGGTTCTGGAGCAAATTGAAACCTATGATCATGGAAAAAGCGTTGGATTTTTTCTTCATCTTTTTCGTTTAGCTTAGGTGTAGTGAAATCAATGCCAGTGTGCTGTAACGCAAAAGCCACCGCCCTGAACATTGCACCTGTATCGATGTAAATCAGACCTAGTTGCTCAGCGATCATTTTCGCCACAGTTGACTTGCCGCTCCCTGATGGTCCATCCAGGGCTATCACTTGATCTCTTTTCATAGCTCCAAATCATAAAGACATGAAAAGATTAAGGCAATCAGAAGTCGCGCAAAAAGATGAATTCAGAGGTGAGGTTAAGCTTAGAGAAAAGTTCAGGTGATCGTATCTTGAGTAGCAATGGGTTGATCATTTCAAAAATTTCTTTCTGGGGAGTCGCTAGGTGAATAAATTGTGACCAGCTTGGATAACCACCAGGGGCAAGGGCCTGGGCCTGATCTTCCATAATGATGGAAAATGCCAGAAGCTCCTTCAAAGAGAGTGCCTTTAATTGATCTTTCTGGAGACTGAAAAGTTCTTTTTCGCGGGCCGGGTCAAAAGAGGAATAACGTCCCTCTACGACTTTGAATTCCTGAATTTTTATACAGAGGGATCTTCTTTCCTTCACTGTAAGAAAAAATTCTGAATTGACCTGGGCCAGGGCTTCTCTAAATCGAGCTAAATTAGATTCGCGGGATGAAGCTGACATTCGTATTCTGGCTCAATGTTCTAGTGATATGGTAATAATTTTTAAGAACCTTATTCAGGTAATTATTCCTCTGCCCTACGGGGAGGTTATTCCTTAACTGACTCTTAGTCCAATTAGGTCCCATGTTGTACGAGATTGTAGCGTGATAGTGATTGTAATTAAAGTCCTCAAGCAGGCCTTTTAGATAATAAATTCCAACCTCAAGGTTGCGAAGCTTTGAAACAAGTTGAGAATAACCCAGGTCGTAATAGACTTGACCATACTGATATCTCAAATAGTCCTCACCCCTGTCAGATTCAAGAAAAACGCCTCTTTTTTTCATGGCATTGATGGTCTCCACATATGTGGGAGGCATGAGCTGCATTAAGCCGCGAGCACCTTTATTAGACTTAGATGTATGCTGGAAACTGCTCTCGGTCCACATAACTGACAAGACCCAGAAAGGGTCCAGTTGGTGCTTTTCACAAAGAATTAGCACAGGACGTATAACCTTTTTAACTTTCTTTTGGACGTTCGGTGGGAAGAGCTTAACCATTTGCTCTTCGGCTTCATCATAAGAACTATTATTGAAGAAATTGGCGTCGCCAATAAAGAAGCCTAATTTGTCACTTTTGAAACGGTAGGTCTTTTGACGCTTAAAACCTAAATTGAATGTATCTGGATTTAACGCACGTAAAGTGAACGCGCCAAACAGAACTAAGGAGAACAAAGGAATTTTGTAGGTCGAGAATAAAAGGCTAAAAATCGTTTTTTTTGCCTCTACCTTCGCCGCTACTTCAAGTGTCTCTGGGACGCTTGTTTCGCCTGTCGTTGGTTCCATATGCCTCCGCTTATATCTTGCACGGTCATAAAAAGCAAATTCCCTTGACCAAGCCAAGATAAACCAATGAAGATTATACCCACCAAGCGTACCATGCCCTCGCCCCATACCAAATTTCGAGGTTTTATGAATGAAAATCAATTACATTTAGAGAAGTCACTTTACCTTAAGCAACATGCTGAAAACCCAGTCCACTGGCTTCCATATGGTCAGCAAGCTCTTGATAAAGCTAAGGCCCAGAATAAGCTCATATTGTTGTCGATTGGCTACTCGTCTTGCCACTGGTGCCACGTAATGGCGCATGAATCGTTCGAAGATGAGACTACTGCTAAGTACTTGAATGATCACTTTGTCTCGATAAAGGTTGATCGTGAGGAATATCCAGACCTGGATCATTACTTCCAGACGGCCTGTACCCTGACTACGGGCAGAGGGGGCTGGCCCCTGAACGTATTCCTGACCCCGGAAGGAAAGCCGTTCTTTGCTGGTACCTACTTCCCTAAGGTTGGAAAAGAAGGCATGCCAAGTTTTCTGGAGATCTCAAAGCATATTGAGACTCTTTTCAAATCAAGTCCCGAAACAATTAAAGATAATGCTAAAAAGCTGGTAGCAGAAATCGCCAAGCCAATTCAGCATGAAAAGAAGATTGAATTCCAGGGCCACTTTCCTGCCCCTTCAGGAATTATGAATGCCATCAAGGGTTATGCTGATGCTGACAATGGTGGTTATGGTAAGGCACCCAAGTTTCCTCACTTTGCCTTTTATGAGTGGGCCTGTGAGCAAATTCTCGAAGGCATGATTCCAAAGGACCAAGGCCAGCATGTGGTAGAGACTGTTGAGCGCATGCTGATGGGCGGGATGTATGATCATGTGAAGGGCGGAATACATCGTTATTCTACCGATGATAAGTTCATGGTGCCGCATTTTGAAAAGATGCTTTATGACCAGGCAGGCCTTCTCAAGGTCTTATCCAAGGTATGCCAGTTCTATCCTGCTCCAGTTATTTTTGACGGGATCTTGCAGACTCTGGATTATTTAAAGACTGAGATGGTTTCTGAAGAAGGATATTTTTTCAGCGCGCAGGATGCAGATTCTGAAGGCACTGAAGGACTTTACTTTACATTTTCTCAAGAGGAATTTATTGCAAGTTTTGAGGAAGCCCCTCCAGAGCAGAAAGCAAAGATTGATCATTTCTTAAAGGTCTTCAATATAACTGAAGCTGGTAATTTTGATCATGGCCTGAATGTCATCTCACTCAATCATACTTTGAAAAATGAGTTCTATTCTCAGGAAGGTTGGCAGGAGATCAGGGAAATCAGAAGAAGACTCCTGGAACAGAGAAAAATGAGAATGCCTCCTTCCACTGACCGTAAGGGAATCGCAGGCTGGAATTATATGCTCTTGTCGGCCCTCGCAGATGTTATTCAATATTGCCCGATCGATGTCATCCAGGGCGAAGCTCTGGGCCTCATACAGTCCACTGTGGAAGGTTGCCTTAAGCAATTTATTTCAGAAGACAAAGGCAGGCATGTGCTACGACATGTGAACACACTTGATAAGCAGGCACTTTATCTTGAAGACTATGTAAATTTCTGTGAGGCCCAGTTAAGGCTTTATGAAATAACTGGAAATGAGACCTTTAAGAATAATTGCCTTGAATCACTTGATTTCACCTTGAAGAGTTTCCTCAAGGATGGCGAGATCATGATTACGTCTTTGCAGCACCAGACACCTGGTGTGCAGAATATCCCAACACCACTTTACGACCAATCATACCGCTCATCGGCCATGGTGCTCACGCATTTACTTGCAAGATGTTCTGTCTTTAATCCGGAGTTCTCACCGGAGAATGTTTTCAAGGAAAAGTATGCTTTGATTCCGCAGTTTGTGCTGACCAATCCCCTGGGTCATGGTGAAGGCCTACGGGCCATGACTTATCCCTTGAACATTTTCAGGAAAGTTGAAGTGCCAAGATCATGGATTGAAAATCCTGCTTTCCTGGAAATTAGATCGCACTTCTTCAGTCGCTTTGTACTGGATTATCACGCAAGGGATGAAGAGAGTTACCAGATTTGCACAAGCAGCACTTGTGAAGTCACAGGCAAAGGCATTGAAAACTTCCAGACATTGTTTATGGCCAAGGAACAAAATGCTTAAGGGTTATACCTTTATCGACCTCACCCACAGGTTGCCTGGTCCACTTGCCGGAAAAATCCTGGCCGACTTAGGGGCGACGGTTATAAAAATTGAGGATGAAAAACATAAAGACCCTTTTCTTTCAGGGATGTTTTCAAGCTTTGATCAGAGTTTTGAAAATTGGTATGAGGAACTCAACCGTAAGAAACAAATAGTAAGACTCGATTTTAAGTCTCCAGAGGCAAAGAAAACTATAAGATCCTATCTTGAAAAGTCTCAGGGAGCGCTTTTATCCCTTTCGCCAAAACTTAAGGCCACACTAGGCCTTGCCGATGAAGACCTGAAATCCTTACCTTTAGCAGTCGTTGAATTAGAAGCGTCATCAACTCACAATAAGGCCATGCATGATCTTAACGCTTTGGCTCTAAGCGGTTATTTGTCATTACATGTGGCCCACGAAACTGCCCCAATTGTTGATCCGCCTTTTATGCCAATTGCCGGCATTGCTTTTGGACAACAAGTCGCGACTCAAATGCTGGCCAATGTAATATATAGCCGTGATCACAAATCTTTTATCAAATCGGTAAGTTACCTTCATGACACAGCGGAAGCAATCTTTCATCCTTTCTGGTCAAAGGAACTACAGTCCAAGAAAAAAACCAAATTTTTACATAATGGGGCCTACCCATGTTATTCACTTTATCGCCTTATAGATGGTCATTACCTGGCCGTCGCTGCGGTGGAAGAAAAATTCTGGACGGATTTTACTCAGACATTTTCTATTCCTCTCCCACTGGAGCGTCGTTTTGAAACTACACCTGAAGCCTTCAATGCTGTGGCCCTAACGATTGCCAAACTGAATGCAAACGAGATAGAAACGAGGGCACAAAATAAGGAACTTTGCATATCAATTGTCAGGAAAGTCCACTGACTTAAAACGGAGAGAGTTATGAAAAGAGTTATTGGCTTCCATTATACGCTGACAGATAAGACAGGAACGGTACTAGACTCTTCAATCGGCGACGAGCCTCTTTTCTTTTTAGAAGGTAGTCAGCAAATTATTCCCGGGCTCGAAAAAGTCCTGGCGCTGATGAATGTTGGTGATAAAAGAAAAATCGAAGTTAAGGCCCCTGATGCTTACGGTGATGTAAACCCTGAGCTCGTAGTTAAAGTTAAGAAAACTCAGTTTCCACCGGATGCTGACCTTCAGGTTGGAGATCAGTTTCAGGTTAACAATGATGCTCACTCACCAGTGTTCACAATTATGTCAGTTGAAACTGATGAAGTGACTGTTGATGGAAATCATCCAATGGCCGGCAAGGATTTATTCTTTGATGTCGAAATTGTCGGTATGAGACCGGCCACTCAGGAAGAAATGACTCACGGTCATGCTCACGGTGCCAGCGGTCAGGGCGGCCATCACTAAATTTAATTAGCTTTCAGCATCCCTTCTGCTTCGGAGACGAGGCGGAAGGGTTCATCCTTGATCAGCAAGAATCCATCCAGGTCAACGTAATCCACCATTCCAGAAAAAAGCATACCGTAAGAAATTCCAATGGTCGTTTCAATCATACAACCCATCATGATCTGTAAATTATGTTTTTTTGCCTCAAAAATAAAATCGCGGGCCTTAAGGAGTGATCCGGTTTTCATCAGCTTGATATTCACAGCATGAAATTGTCGGGCCAGTTCAGCAAAGTCTCCAACATCCTCAATAGATTCATCCGCAAGAATCCGGTAGGGAGTTTTTTTCTTAAGCTCGCGATAGGCTTCATGCATGCTTGAAGGAAATGGTTGTTCAATAAGTTCTATGTTCATACCTTTTAAGGTTTCTTGAAAGCGCATGAATTCATCCAGGTCTTTCCAGCCTTCATTCGCATCCACACGTAAGGCAACACTCGAGTGCTTGCGAATTTCCTGGAGCATTTCCACTGCGGTTTCAGCGTTGACTTTGATTTTCAAGGATTGAAAGCGCTTGATTGGTTCAAGGTATGCCTTGATCTCACTTATGGGAGTAATGGGCATAGAGAAAGATGTAGCGACAACCGGAATCTTTCCTAACCCAAGAAAGTCATTCAAAGATTTTTTATCTACGCACGCAAGCCAGGAAATAAAAACTGACTCGAGTCCAAAGCGCAGGGCATGCAGCAGAGGCAGCTTATCCAGGGCCAGTGAAAGTGAAGAAAGATTTTTAATATCCTTAATTGAAGTAAGGCCTTCCCATTCTTCAAATTGCGAAAGAATGGAAGCAGGAGTTTCTCCATAACGAATATTCGGTGCAATCTCAGAGGTGAAATTTCCAGATTCTGTTTCCAGGTGGACAATGTAATTTTCTTTAAAGCTTGTTTGATTACGGGAAAGCTTCCAATTTACCTTGAGGTCCAGGTGAATTTTTTCAAGCCAAATTCTCATATTTCCCCAACATGATTAAATAAAGGAGACTTTTCAAAATCTCCCGGTGAATTTCCCCATTCTCCAACTGGGACCCTGCCCTTAAAATAACGTTCCCATAATTCGCGATTTTTTTCAAAGAGCATACGCTTTACAGGAATTTCAATTTTAGAGAAAGTTGCCAGTAGTTTAGTAACTAGTTCAGAGCAATAGAGTTTTTCATTTCCGTCTTCATCAACATTATTCCAGAGGAAATCGCGATCGTATGATCTTCCATCATGTAGAACTGAGTAAAGTAATTTGAATTCCTTAGCATTACGCTTAAAGTTCCTGAGCGCTCTGGTATCCTTTATCCTAAGGACTTTTAGCTTAAGTCCCTTCTGTGTCTTACTATTAAACTCTTCTAAAGGAACTGCCCGGACTCTTGAAAAAGCTTCTGCTACAAGCAGAGGATTGACCGAAACAACTATCCCCATATGTGAAAAAATAGAATCCTCTTCAGCTTCTATGAGACTGCAAGTCCAGCAGTCTAAAGGCTGCAAAAGGACATCTCCCACTCTCAATGAAGGGCCTGCCCAACTACTTAAACTGAAGAGACTGAAAAATAAAAAAAACCGCATAAACGCCCACTTTTAAAGCCAGATTCTAACTCGTTCATAACACTAATTCACCAGAAAATATCCGAGTAAATCCAGCGGGTTAATTAATCTCCCTACTAGGTAAAGTCTGCGCTCCTCTTACCCAGGCCTATTCCAGTTTATAATGTTTTAAAGCTTGTTTACCTATGGGGAAGATATGAAAAGATTTTTTGGCATCCTGAATTTGTTGATCTGCCTGGAACTCATTGTGGGACCTATGGCACCTTCATTCAGGTTACTTTCTTCCTCGACTGCCGAAGCGCAAGATACAGCATGTCCAGATGGACTTGTGATGGATCCTAAGTTGCATCAGTGTAGAACTACAGATGCAAATGCTCTTGCACTTAACAATGCTAAAGCATGTGACAAGGAAAAAGATAAGGCTTCACAAGAACTATGTTATAAAAAATTTGCTGAAACTTCAAAAGACGCTGCGGGCATGGAAGAGGCACCGGAAGTTGGCGGCGCCTTCGGAATAGCTCAGGGCGCAGCTACGGCCCTTGCTACTGGAGCAGTATTAAGTGTTGTCTTGACGGGTATGAAAGAAGTGAAGACCAAATGTCAAATGTACTCATTCATTGCCATGATCGCTGGTGCGGTGACCTGGGTGATTGGTGATACGTGGGCCAACTTTGCTCATGGTAGTCGTTTGAATCGTCTACAAAAAGAATGGGACCTAATTGTTAACCCTGCTTCAATGGGTGAACAAGACAAGGATAAGCGCCGGGCAGCTTCAACTGAAGCTCAGAAACAAGCTTTCTATATTCTTGCGAATAAAGAAAAATCCATGAAGAACGCGGCTGAGTTGAAATCTTATTTTTACGCTGGAGCCGCCGCTGCTTTCGTGACTGCCGCCGGCTTTGCTATTTATGAGCATTTTAATCCAGCTCAGCCAGGTGGATTTTGCTATGCTGAGGATGATGCTACCGATGCTGCTGGTGGAGCCGCTGAAGCAGGCGCTGGTGGTGCAGCTAAAACAGGCGCTGGGGGTGCAGCTAAAGCAGGCGCTGGTGGTACCGCTAAAGCAGGAGCAGGAGCAGGAGCAGGAGCAGGAGCAGGAGCAGGAGCAGGAGCAGGAGCAGGAGCAGGAGCAGGAGCAGGTGCTCCTGGTTCTACTACAGTTACGGCTACTAATACTTCTACTCTTACTACTTCTGGTCCTTCTGGTACCAGCACGACCACAATTACTGGAAGTGCTACCACGACAACCACACCTGCCGTCGGTAATCCGGCCGCAAAACGAGCAGATGAAAACTTCAGAAGCGGTTCATGGGAAGAGTCATTTAATTCGGCAAGTATAGATTGGGAAGATGAGATTTATAGACAAAAAGGCATTCAAAACATGCAGTCGGCTACCGATATAGCCTCCCTCTTTCTTCTTAGAAGAGCAGTTGATTATAAAAATACATCACCTAGCCTCGAAGAATATAATTCACTAAAAGAGTTTACCACTGACACCGAAATGGATGGATCTAAGGATATCCTGGAACACCTGAAGTTGGTCGCCACTGTCATGGCAAACAACCTTCATCCATTCCCAAGTGCGGAAGCACAACCAACAACACCGCCGGCAACACCGCCGGCAACACAGCCGGCATCGGCAACACCGGGGCCTTCGGAAGGTGACAAGGTAAATGACTATGCAACAATTGCTCTAGCAGGAAGCCTTATTGGTGGTTTGGGTGTGGGTATCCTGGCCGCAGGGCTTGGTGGCGAAGCCTTACAAAAGTTTCTGATGTCAGCTGCAGGAAGAATTATTTTAAACGGTGTGCTCGCGGGATGGTCCATCACAATGTTTATTCATGCCCGGAATCAAGTATCCGTAGCAGAAGAGCGTGAAAAAATCCTGAGAAAAATGGGTGATGACTTTGCATCAGCTGCAGGTGGTTTACAGACCTGTAAATCCGAGGATCGGGAAAATCCCGCAAAGTCAGACTGTTATTGTTATACTCCAGATAATAAAAGAAACATGGCCCGATCCAATTCGGAAATTTGCCAGGCACTCTGGGGTCCGCTTGACCTGACAGCGGATGACTACGATGGCACTGGAAGCCCGCTTCCAGGTTGTATTGATAGAAGCAGGCAACATGATCCTAAATGTACCTGTCGTAATTCAAGTAAGGGCTGTCTTAAAGCTACACCAAATAGTTTGAATGGACTTAGTCTTGGCTCATTTAAAATGCTGGCCAGTGGTACAACTCCAACTGATCAGCTGGCCAATGGTACTTTCAAGGGAACGAAGACAACCCCACCTGGAATGGTAAGTAATGCACTAAGAATTTCCAAGGCAAATGAAAAACTTCTGAAAGACAAGCGCTTCAAGCCATTACTGACCCAACGAGATAAAATTAACAAGCGAATGGCCAATGCCATTGCAGCAGCAGCAGCAAATATGCCTGCTCAACGATCGGCCGCACCTCCATCGAACCCTGCTGCAGCGATTGCTGAATTAGAAAAAGAATTTGATGAGAATGCAGCTGCCCAAGGGGCAATTCCTGGTGGAGCTGCCGCTGCAGCAGCACCAGCAGCACCCGAGTTTGGAATGACTGAAGAAGACCTGGCCGCACAACAAGGACAGATTGCTGAGGCCATGAAACAAGATCTTGATTATGGACAAAATGATATCAGCACAGGTAAAAATATCTTTGAGACTTTGAGTCATCGTTATCAGAGAAGCGGAATGCGCAGGCTCTTTGATGATGAAGGAAAGACCAAGGCCGATAAACCAGCTGAATCTGACATTGGTAAGTAATGAACATAGAGATTCTCTTAGGTAAGACAACTTCACACTTAGTGCCACTCGAGGGCACTAAGTTTTTATTAAATCAAAAATGCCTGCATGATTTTTTAAAGCTTCAAAGAGACGCCCGTGAAGCTGGATTTGACCTTCAAATGGCAAGTGCCTTCAGGGATTATAATCGCCAGCTACGTATATGGAATATGAAGGCCCAGGGTGAGAAACCAGTTTTCGATGATCAGGGTACGCAGCTTGATATCTCCCTCCTCTCCCCCAAAGAAATAATGTTCTCAATTTTGAGATGGTCGGCCATACCAGGTTGTTCGCGCCATCACTGGGGAACAGACATGGATGTTTTTGATGCCAGGACACAAAACGCAAGCGAAGTGAAACTCATTCCAGCTGAATGTGAAGGAAATGGCCCGGCCAGTGGTCTTCATTCATGGCTTGATTCTATAATGTCACAAGATGCAGCTTATGGTTTTTATCGTCCCTATCGTACTGACAGGGGTGGAGTTGCTCCAGAGCGTTGGCATTTGAGTTATCACCCGGTATCAAGAAGAATCATTAATGATTTTACATATTCAATTTTTAAAAAAAATCTTGAAGAGAGTGATCTTTTGCTTAAAACAGAATTATTGGAAAATGCTTTTGAGTTATATGAAAGGTATTTCATCAATATTGACCTTCCTTGAGCTAATCTTCAGTGCCATTGTGACCCCGAATTTACTCCTATGCCTGGTGCATTCTGATACCTCTTACATTTCAAGAAGTTAGGTCACTTTTAATTGAAATTATTACACCCCTCTTTTACGTATGTATTTACATACATAGCTACTCCCTTCCCAGCTGTAAGCATAATTTCGTTTCGGAATAAGTTTTATATCGGTATTCATTGGGTATTCGAAACTTAATTTCAAACCGGAGATGTTATGAAATTTTTTACTGCATTTGCATTCTTGTTGTCCACGTTAGTGGTCACTCAAGACGTTCAGGCCCAGAGAGGCCCACGCTACAACCCTCCAGGTAATAGCGGTCATTCACGTCCTTCACCTGGTGCTAACAGACCTTCACCTGGCTCGTATAATCCAGCTCCAAGTCGCCCTACACCTGGTCCTCGTTACAACCCGGCTCCTAGCCGTCCTTCTGGACCGGTTATTTCACGTCCGGCCCCAGGTAACTATAACCCGGCCCCTAGTCGTCCAACTGGCCCACGTTATAACCCAGCTCCTACTCGTCCATCTGGTCCAGTAGTAACTCGTCCAACTCCAGGCGGATACAATCCACGTCCTACAGGACCTCGTTATAACCCGCGTCCAAATGGTCCGGTTGTAACTCGTCCAGCTCCAGGCGGATATAACCCACGTCCAACAGGACCTCGTTATAACCCACCTACTGGAGGCACTACTTACCGTCCTTCTCGTACAACTTACGGAACTCCACAGTATCACCGTCCATACGGCTATACTCCGATCCGTTACAACACCTATTATCATGCTCCATACAGATCTCCGTATATGCACTCTACACGTTACTACCGTTCATTTGACTGGTTTAACTTTGTGGTCCGTTCATTCCCGAACTATGTATATGCTAACTGGATTTTCTACCCGGCCTCTGGTTACCAGAATGGATATTGGACCATCGACAACTATCCTTACTATGTTTACAACGGATACAGAAACCGTTACTCGTCTTACGACTATTGTAACTACCAGCTCGTAGATCAGTGGAACCACCAGGTTGTCCAGACTTACTGGAACCAAATGTGTAACACTGGATATGATGCTTGTTCTTACGAGCGTGACCGTATGAACTCACAGAACGGTGACTACAGATACACTTGTTCTGAGACTATCCGTGATCAAGGCCATGACTATTCTACACCTTCATACGAGGAAAATCCTTATGGTAATGGAAATGGAACAGACATTGGCTACAACGATGGCTACTCTGACAACAACGGTGACAATGGTGAATACACCAATTGTTCAGACAATGATGGCGACGGCTACTGCGATGAAGGTACTTACTAGATTCTATTTAGACTCTTAACTACAAGTTTATACTATAACCCACATCTTTAAGGTGTGGGTTTTTAGTTTTATACAATAAAATCATATACTTAAATCAACATTATTAACCAGTAAATAGAATATTTCTCTATTTCTTAGCTTAAATTACTGTATAATCAACCGATATGTAGAACATTATTCTATATACTGGTGAGAAACATGGAAGCACTGTTAAACAATACCAAACTACCCTATTTATCAACTGCTTACTTAATATCCCTTTTTTCAAAACAGAAATATCCAAAAGATAAGATTAAAAACTTACTGCTCAAAGGTGACCTTATTCACTTGAAGCAGGGCCTCTATCTTCTTGGTAAAGAATATCGAAGAACCTACTCCCAAGAGGTACTTGCCGGCATTATCTACGGTCCTTCTGCTATCTCTTTTGAATACGCCCTCTCCTACCATGGACTCATTCCGGAAAGAGTTGAGGTCGTGACCAGTATCTGCTTTAAGCGGAATAAAGGATTTAAGACTCCGATTGGTGAGTTCACTTATAGGTATGTGACGGCGAAACTCTATCCCTTAGGGGTAAACTACCAACAAACAGAAGAAGGAAACTTTTTCATCGCTTGTCCAGAAAAGGCACTCTGTGATTTGGCCTATAATATTAAATTAGAAAGTGATGAAGAAGCGCTCGACTATGTTCTAGGGAGTTTGCGCGTGGATAAAGAAGAAGTGCGAAAGCTAAACATCTCACTCCTTTTAGAATTAGGGAAAACCTATCGACGTCGAAGTACGGCCCACTTGGTAGATGCTCTAACCCTTTATCAAAATAAAAGAAAGGCATAAGGTATGCATCCGGCCATTGAAGCAATGATTAAACGGTATAACTGCCAATCATCTGCGGATTATAAAAATGCTCTTAAAGAAATTATGCAGGAGATTTCCTTACTAGGCCTATCACGACAGAACTTTTTTCAAACAGCTTCGTTTTATGGTGGAACTGCTTTAAGAATAGCACACCAGTTAGGCCGTTTCTCGGAAGATCTGGATTTCACCTTGAACAAGGCAGACTCGACCTTTAATCTTAACGCATATTTAAAAGGCATTGAAGATGAATTTAAGGCCTATAACTTAAAGCTATCGACAGAAAAAAAAGTTAAGGCAAACGACACTGGAGTGGACTCTGCATTTTTGAAGGCCAATACTCTAGAGCATCTTCTAACGATTGAAGGATTGAAAAATACTAAAAATGTAACAAATAAAAACGATCTCATCAAGATCAAGCTAGAAGTGGATATCAATCCACCAGAACCCCAGGGAGTAACTGAAGTACTTTATCTTCTTGAGCCGATCCCTTTCAGCTACCGGGTACAGACACTCCCTAGCTTATTTGGTGGAAAGTTGCATGCCTTAATTTGCCGTGAATATAAAGGTGGAAGAGTTAAGGGCCGCGATTTTTATGACTTTATCTGGTACATAAGTAAAAAAGTAAAACCGGATCTTCATTCTCTTAAAGGTAAGCTGTGTGAGAGTAGCATATGGAAGAATGAGGATAAGTTTTCAATGGAAGATTTGAAAGAATTGCTTTCAACGAAATTCGAAGCTACGAATTGGGAACAAGCTAAGCAAGATGTGAAGCCGTTTATCAAAGATGGGAGAGAGTTAGAACTTTGGTCCACCCCATTTTTTCTCACATTGCTAAAGAATTTATAAAATTCTTTACCTGATACCAACGGCCTTTAACCAATCAGCATTTGCAGTAATCAACTTGCGATCTTTTAGGTCAAAGAATCCAACGGTAAAGGTGGCCTCTGAAGCAATTTTTCCGTCTGCCTTGATCATGGCCTGATTTAGCACCATCACCTTGGGACTGATGATATCTACCGTTTGAGAAGTAATCTTAATGGTTTCGCGATTCTTGAGCTCACGCTTGAACCTGACCTGAAGGTCAAGGATGACAGGGCCTATATGGTTTTTGAGGACATAGTCCAGACCAAAGCCATTCCTGGTGATGAAGTCCCATCGAGCCTCTTCGTAGAGCTGGACGTAAGCTGAGTTATTAACATGGCCAAAGCTATCGAGGTGACATTCGCGAATGAGCACCTCGTATTCAAAGATTGTATTTTGCATCACTCTAGATTATTCGGTTCAATCCTCTTGTCAGCTTGCACCTGTCCATAACGCTTTGAGATTTTCTGGAAAAGACCTGAGTCCTGGCCATCTATGTCGCCAGAAGCTATGTCGCGGTCTTCCTCAATTCCACCTGCGCCATCGGATTTCGCATCAAACATACTTGAGAATGGATTTGCATCTTCCTTTCCATTCTTCACTGCGGAGAAGCCAGAACCGCCGCCGCCGCCATAATTACCGGAGACCTTCTTGGCCTTGATTTCGGCTTGCTTATCTGCATTTGGATCGGCACCGTTTAAGTCATCACCAAGGGTGGCACTACCGCCGCCTCCACCGCCACCGCCGCCGCCTCCACCACCACCGCCTGCGCCACCAGGTTGACTGGTTGCTCTCCCGGCAGGATTGAGAATGTCATTGGCCGCCTTGGCCTGATTTTTAAATGGTGAATTAACGCCGGCAATGTTTTCGCCGGCCTTGATATCAGTTCCTGCACCTTCATCACCGAATGCAGTATCTCCAGCTGGATTTAAATCAAATGAATTACCTTCGCCTCCACCGGCATTGAAATCTCCGGTTACCATACTGGCCCTACCAGAGCGTTTTCCCTTCGTAGCACAGGCCGGGTGTAAAGCGTTCAAAACGCAGTCCTCAAGTGCTCCGAAATGATCATCACTATATACAGGCTTAGATTCTTTAATGTCTTTTACCATCTTCTTAAACAGGGCAGATGCGATACCGGCCGCTACACCCTTGGCCATGAAATCCATCAGGGCGCCTGTCAATACACCTTTGGCTTCTTCGTTTGCGAAAATCTCACCGCCAGCAAAGTTATCGGCAATTTCAAAAGCCTTATCACATTGAACCCTATACATATTCTCATGACGTGGTTCCTCTACTTTATTATCGTTTAGATTAGTTTCTCCGTAAGGTGTTACTGTCTTCAGGTCTATGTCTTTGTATTTACTTTGTACATTAGCACATGCACCCCTTACTTTTTTCTTTGTTTCACTTTCGGTAACCCATGCAGCGAGGGCCGTACCCAAGGCTCCAACAGCTGCGGTATAAGCCACAACTGACTGGTCATTTAATTCTTTTTTCTTTTCACTGGCCGCAGCTGCAGCATCAAAAGCAGCATCCTGGGCTTCACCCTTCTGTTGCTTAACTAAAATATCTTGTTGAATGGATTTATTGCTTTCATCTGTCTGGATTTTTTGGACAAGGTGCAATCCTTTCTCAAGCTGGACGAGCCATGAGTAAGTTTCCATTGCGCCCTTGCAGGATTTATAGTCCACAGTATGGCCGCCCTTCTTAACACATTTTACCTTTCCATCTGAAGAAGACTTTGATTCAGTACCCGCCTGCAAATTTGCTTGCTGGGAAACTGCAGTAAATTTAAGGGCCAGACACGCTTCTAATGTTGAAGGTTGATCAATAGGTTCATTTAATTCATGCATCTCTTTTGTCAGATCTTTACATTCAGATCTTCTGTTAGGATCGTAAGTTGGATTACTAGGCTTAGCGACATACGGGCACTGATTAGGTGTTTTGTTGTAATTTTTTGCAACTTCTGGGATCTTGGTATTTTTCTTTCTCAGGGCTTTTTCATAAGTATTTATCATTTGGTGGCACTCACCTGCTTTGCCTGAACCATTTCCGTTATTATTATTATTATTGTTATTATTATTATTGTTATTGTTATTATTGTTATCATCGGCCACAGCTGTAGCGAGACAGGCCAAGAGCACTAGAGAGCATAAGAATTTTAACTTCATAAAACTTCCCACTTTTGACTAAATTTCATATCAACCTGATCGGATAATTTTCTAAAATCTTGATTTAATTATAAATTGGTTACTTTCAAAGAGTAGGAATGTTGCCTTGAAACTCTTTAAATCCAATAACTTACTATCAAAAAGCCCCCTTCTGGAGGCCAGTGATTGACACTATTTTGTGGCAGGTGTTGCAGGTGGTGCCGCCAATGGAGGCTGCTGATCAATTTTCTTATCAAATATTTTTCCGTAATTAAGAATGTAGCGGTTAGAAAGTTGAAGGAATATCGAGATATCTTTTTGTTTTGAAATGTCAGCTTCTGCTGTTACAAATTTATCAATTCCGTCACCTGAAGCAGCTATCTTGTCCGCAGGCAGATCACCTTCTGATTCCAAACCAGAGTCCATACCAGGAGCACCAGCAGCACCGCCACCAGCAGCAGTTTTTGTTTTGTCCTTTGGAGATTCATTCTTATTTTCTGGATTTGAATCGAGACTGGCCATACCAGAAGGACTAAAGCCCTGTGAAGCAGCTGCCTCATTAATTGTGTTTTGCAAGGAGGCAACCTGCTCTTTTACAGACTTATCAAAATCAACTGGCGCTTTGCCTTCAGCAACTAATAGAGCGTTGTATTTTTTCTTCAATTTGTCAGTCGTGGCCTTTATCCTTCCCGCCAAGCTTCCAACTTGACCGACCAATGCATTTGCCTTGCCGGTATCGCCAGCAGCTGAAGCATTGGCCATGTCTGTGCCTATTCTCGAAGCTGTTTGCAAGGTAGAAAGTCCATCTCCAAAATCAAAATTTGCTTTTTTGAGCTTCATTGAATCTTTACATTCTGATGCTCCAAATTTCTGGCTTTTACCCATACATGCTCTAGGACCAGTGATACCCGTGGCGAGTCGATCAACTTCCCCGGCCTTCGGAGGTGGAGCTTTCTCACCGTCACTCCCATTGCCTGTTCCGGCAGTAAGCCCACCAGGGCCCGCTGTGGTCATTGTCCATTCAGCTATGACTTTCTCAAGTTTTTTAATATTTCCCTTGGCCGCGTCTACTCTTTGCTGAAGACCAGTAAGAACAACTCCTCCCAATGCAGCGCTGGCACCAAAAGTAATTGAACGAGGAATGGGATAACTGTATGTAGCAGTTATCAGGCCAGTGACTTTGTCAGAGATCAACGGGAGGAGGCTCGCGATCATGCTTCCGTACGTTGAAATGGCCCCACCTCCCATCTGTCCTACTAAAATTCCATAGCCAACCGAGATTCCAGTGACCAAAACCCAATTTAAGGTTTTGTGAATTGGAAATTTCAAAGGAGAACAATGAGCATAAGCGACGGCCATGTAGGCTTTGGCATAGGCCTGGCAACCTATTCCAGCGTTACAGGCATTAAATGCAATTACATCTCCGTCGGGCAATGTAAAAGCAGCTTTAGCTGCTTCAACTCCTACAGGGGGTAAAATTGCACAATTGGCTGCAGTTGCAGGGGGTGGGCAAGCTGCTGCTGCTGCTGCAACTCCTAGTGAAATGCCTCTTATTTCTTCAGAGATTGCAATACCCATGGCCGCAGTAAATAATGCAGTTATTGCTATCATCCAATTTCTTTTATTTTCCACGTAATCAAGAAGTTTTCTCTCACTGTCCAACGATGCCTGGATGGCAGCAAGTTGCAATTCTCCTCCCTGCTTTGGCATTTCTGCTTCAACCATTTCAATATCGGACAAAGCCTTTTTGTGTCTGTCGTTCTCAGCTGAAGCTGCTGCCATTTCAGAAATGATATAAGCAAGGGAGCCGCCCATATAAGTCGGAATGGATGGGGTGAGTAAACCCCTGGGACATGAAGTGATTATATTTGAGCCCATAATACCGATAGAAAGAACCAGAATTTGATTAACATAAAAATCATATCCGCCAGTACCACCTTGCGTTTTATCGTAAGAAGTATTTACAGGAGCTTCAACAGTTGCCGGTTTAGGTGGTGCATCAGCACCAAAGGCCACTGGTGCCAGGACCAGCTGAAAACACATCAGGATGGTAAATAATTTGTTCATAAGATATCTTACCCAAATTTGTAGAAAACTCCGTACTTAAATAGGATAAGTCATAGCTAAAACGATGGTTGGAAGTAAAAAATGGAATCTAATCATTTCAGACAACTAAACGAAAAAAGCCTCCTTGCGGAGGCTTTTTTCTGACTTTAAATATGGGCAGTTTACTTAGGTGCCTGAACTTCTTTTTTAGGTTCTGCTGCTGGGACTTCTTTCCTCTTCATGATTTTGGAATAACTATGGGCGTAACGATTTGAGATAATTAAGAAGAGCGAGACGCCGTTGTCTTTATTGATGTCATTCACACTTGATTCGAAACCACTTAATGACTCTGAAAGTCCGGTTTCAGCTTTGACGCCTAGGCCAGCATCTTCAGGGAAGGCACCCATTCCAAGCACTGGAGTGGCAGGTAAACCCGTTGGGGCCTTGTCGACCATGGTCGGGCCGGAAGGTTTTACAGAAGCGAGAGGATCAAGTTTTGCGCTCCCGCCTGAGGAAGGAGAAATACCTTTGGCCGCAGCTGCCTCATTAGCAATTCCTTGGAAATGGGCCAGCTGTTTTTTAACCTCACCATCGAAATCTACTGGCTTTTGACCTTTGGTATGAAGCATATCATTTAATTTTTTCTTCAACCCATCATTTATATCCTTTACCCGTCCGGCCAGAGCACCAATTTTTACTGCGGTAGCATTAGCTCCTTGCGTATTTCCTGCCGCTGCTTGATTGGCCATTTCAGCTGTCAAGTCAGCTACATTTTGCAAACCTTCCATTCCTGGACCAATCCGCATATTCGGGGCACTCACTCTAACTGGTTTTGCGCAGGCCTGTGGTCCAAAAGAAGGTTTTCCTCCTCCTTTGGATAAGCAATTTCCTGATGAGGCTTTTGTTGGTGGACCTCCAGGAACTACATAGCCACCACTATCGCCACCGCCACCACCGCCACCACTAGTTGCAGTAGTTTTAGCTCCTTCAGCAATTGGTTTTACGTCATTCTTGGCTGTGGTATCCTTGAAGTCATTAATAACAGCATTCAACTTTCTAATATTCTCTTCAGCAATATTAATTCTTTCCTGAAGACCGTCGGTTATAATACCTGAAAGAATAGCAGCTGACGTGAAAGTAGCGAATCTTGGAATAGGATATTGATATGCCATTATTATGAAAGCATTAAGGGGTGGAATCATACCCGCCAACATGGTTAGCACTATACCCCACGTGGCAATGTCACCACCACCAGATTTAAGATTAGCACCAATACCTGCAAGACCCCAAGCTCCAACAATGGCTGCATTTATCACAACATTCAACGTATAAGAACCCGCTAATCCAAGTGCAGTACAGTAAGGCACTACCATACCTGTATACGCCATACCAGCAGCATCACAGGCCGGGAAAAGTATTCCGGTTGGGGCACATGCTGATGCGACAGCACTGACTGGATCAGGCATTCCCATGCTAAGTTGAGGTATCCAGATTCCAACTGAAGTCCCCCCGCTGGCACACACGCCCATACAAGCAAAGACACCTGGGCCCGTAGTACCACAGACACCGCCACACGCTGCTGCTCCTGCAGCATAGCCAGTTATCAGACCATAAATTTGCTCTCCCACTGCAGTGGCTGCAGCTGCTGAATACGCTACGGTGAGGGCAACTTGCCAATTGCGCTTATTCTCAAGATAATCAAGCATGTCTTCTTCAGACGTGCGAGCTTGTATGAGTGCTTGTTTTTGGAGGTCCGTTCCTTCTTTGGCCATCTTTGCTTGATCCATCTCGAGCTTGTCCATGGACTTCTTATACTTGTCAGATATCGCCTTACCTGCGGCTATTTCGGAGGCTATGTAGATGATAGATGCAGCTTCAAACATGACAATAGAAGGTTGTTTGAGTCCGGCAGGACAGGCCACAATTATATTAGAGCCAATAATGTTCATAGCGATCATCATGATTTGCTTCATGTAGAAGTCATAACCTCCATCACCGCTTTGGCTTGATTTGTCATAATCTGTTGCTTTTTGTGTATCGGTTGGAATTTGAGGTGATTCTGAACCAGCGGCATGGGCCACAGGTGCGAGTATTAGTTGAAAACACATGAGAAGAACTAATAATTTTTTCATAACCTAGTTTACCTTAGTTTTATGGCTGCTTCTTGCCCTTACCTTTCTTCTTCTTGCCCTTAAGTACGCCAAGGATAATTCCTCCTACAACCAGAGCACCAAGCAACATCATAAGATCAGCATTTCCACCGCCATCATCCCCTCTTTTCTTGGTCTTATTCACACCCATATCCATGGCAGCATTTGGATTGAAGGTAGAGTCAGCAAAGTTAGGGTCTTCACTTCCCTTACCAGTACGAAGACTTGCAAGCTCAGCTTTTTTCTGCCTGAAAACTCTCAGGGTTGAAACGAGCTTGTCCATGATGGGCTGGTAAGCAGAGTAGAGATCTTTTGTAACAGAGAATGTAACTGCAACACCCAAGTCTTCCTTAACAGTAGCGAGGTAACGGGTATAAAATCCTGGAACTTCTGAAGCGAGGTGAAGGGCGTCCACCCATTGGTGTTCACTAATTTTAGACATCTTTACATTCTTGGCCTCTGATATCTGTTTCTTTCCGCCCGGAAGATTGTATTCCTTGGGCTTTTTCAGGTAGGCCATGTATTCATCAAGAGTGTCTTGTTCGCCCCTGATCTTTGCGGCTAAAATAATAATTGATTCTTTTTTGCGATCTGCGTTTTCACTTTGGCAAACGTACTCTGAACCTTCAAGTGCGCATTCCCAACCTGGAGGAAGCTCAAACTCGCAATACTTGCTTGCAAATCTTTTGGCAAAAACAGATGTGCAAAAAGCTGAAAGCAAAATGAAAGTTAGGGCGTACTTCATGGGCCAATTCCTTTGGAAACACATCAGGATGTTGAATAATTTGTACATAAGATATCTTACCTAAATTTGTAGAAAACTCCGTACTAAAATAGGATAAGTCATAGCTAGTATGATGGAAGGATGTAAAAGATGGAATCTAATCATTTCGGACAACTAAACGAATAAAGCCTCCGCAAGGAGGCTTTATTCTGACTTTAAATATGGGCAGTTTACTTAGGTGCTTTAATGCCTTTCTTAGGTACTGCTTCTGGGACTTCTTTTTTATTCATGACTTTGCCATAGCTATGGACGTAACGATTTGAGATAAGCGAAAAGAGTGAAACCCCGCTGTTTGCATTGATGTCACTTTCAGCTGTTTCAAAACTATCCAATTTTTCTGTAGGGGCTGTAATGCTTGAAGTTATACCAGTTTCAGCAGGTAACGTATCCATTCCGAGCATTGGATTTGCAGCCCCCGTTGCACCACCACCAGCCTTGCCGACCATGGTCGGACCTGAGGGACTTTCAGAAGCAAGTGGATCAAGTTTTGCGCCTCCTCCCGAAGGAGAAATGCCTTTAGCTGCAGCTGCTTGATTGGCAATTCCCTGGTATTGGGCCAGCTGCTTTTTCGCATCACCATCAAAATCTATTGGTTTTTTACCTTGAGCTTTTAGTTGATCATTCAATTTTTTCTTCATGGCAGCGGCTATGGCTTTAATACGTCCTGCTTTAGAAAGAAGATCTGCGCGAGCCGCAAGAGCTCCTTGCGTATTCCCTGCTGCTAAATCACTGGCTATTTTAGCTCCATTAGCAGCAACTTGATTCAAAGCTTCCGTTCCCGGACCAAAATTCATCTGAGGGGCACCAACTTTAACCGGTGTTGCGCAGGCCTGTGGTCCAAAAGAAGGTTTTCCTCCACCTCTAGATAAGCAACTTCCTCCTGAGCCTTTTGTTGGAGGGCCTCCTGGTACGGTATAATCCGGGCCATTACTATCTGACCCACCTCCTGTTGCAGCAGCCTTAGTACCTTCAGCAACTGCTTTTACGTCATCCTTGGCCGTTGTATCTTTAAAGTTATCCAGAACCGCTTGTATTTTTTTTATATTTTCTTTAGCATAACCAATTCTTTCATCAAGCCCCATGGTTATGGTAAACGCAAGAATATCAGCTACCATAAATGTAATTGCTCTTTGTAAAGGATAAGCATATGCAGTTATAAGGAATGCATTAAGAGGTGGAATAATACCTGCCAAAGCTGTAAGCAGAATACCCCACTTGGCCACGTCACCATTTTCAGTACCAAAAGCAAGTGCAGCTCCCCAAGCTCCAAGAATTAGCGCATTCAGGCCTAAGTTCAGGGGCAAGGAAGCCGTTAATCCAGCTGGGCTGCAGGCAGCATGCGCTAGGCTCAAGTAAGAACTCGCCGCTGCAAGACAGGCTGGTTCATAGTTAAGCGCTCCAGGACAATAAGTTACAGCTATTGGATATCCTAGAGGTACCCAAGGCTGCAATTGGGCATTCACAAAACCTAAGTAGGAACTCATATAGCATCTAGCGGCTTCTTCAGTTGGACACGCACCTGTTGCATTTGCTACATTACAAGATACCGCTACTAATGGAACACATGCTAATATAGCTGTTTTGTGAGCAGCCGTGAATGCAACAATTTGTTCAGCCACGGCTGCAGCTGTCGCAGCAGTATACATTACTGTGAGTGCTATAGCCCAATTGCGCTTATTTTCAAGATAATCCAGCGTTTGTTCTTCAGATATTCGAGCTTGTATTAGTGCTTGTTTCTGGAGGTCTGTCCCTTCTTTGGCCATCTTTGCTTGATCCATCTCAAGGTTGTCCATGGACTTCTTATGCTTTTCACCAATAGCTTTCGCAGCCAACAATTCGGAAGCAATGTAGATAATAGATGCAGCTTCAAACATGGCAATAGAAGGCATCAAGAGTCCCTTAGGACAAGCCACAAGAATGTTACCGCCAATAATGTTGACACCAATCAACATTATTTGCTTCATGTAGAAGTCATAACCACCCTCACCGCTTTGACTTGAATTGTCGTATGCTGCTGCCGCTGCGGCGTCTTTTGCTATTTCAGGGGATTTTGAAGCATCATTTTTAGCAGCTGTTTCGGCAGCAAGCTGTTTCTCAGCGGCGGCTTTATCATTTTTTGCTTTTTCTTCAGGGTCACTGTGGGCACCCCCAGTAGTACCACCAGTTCCACCATCAGCACCGGCATGGGCCACAGGTGCGAGTATGAGTTGAAAACACATGAGAAGAACTAATAATTTTTTCATAACCCTATTTTACCTTAGTTAATAAAAAATCCCGCTAGGCCAGAGCGGGATTTTTGTAAGTGTCTATTTTTCAAAATAAGTGCCTCAAAATAGATGCCACAATTTTATGGCTGCTTCTTGCCCTTACCTTTCTTCTTCTTACCCTTAAGTACGCCGAGGATAATTCCCCCTACAACAAGAGCACCAAGAAGCATCATAAGGTCAGCGTTTCCACCGCCATCATCCGCTCTTTTCTTGGTCTTATTTGCTCCCATATCCATTGCCGCATTGGGATTGAAGGTGGAGTCAGCAAAGTTAGGGTCTTCACTTCCCTTACCTGTACGCAGGCTTGCAAGCTCAGCTTTTTTCTGCCTGAAAACTCTCAGGGTTGAAACGAGCTTGTCCATGATTGGCTGGTAAGCAGAGTAGAGATCTTTTGTTACAGAGAATGTAACGGCCACACCCAGGTCTTCTTTAACAGTAGCGAGGTAACGGGTATAAAATCCTGGAACTTCTGAAGCAAGGTGAAGAGCATCCACCCACTGGTGTTCGCTGATTTTTGTCATCTTCACATTTTTGGCTTCAGAAACTTGTTTCTTACCGCCTGGAAGATTGTATTCCTTGGCCTTCTTCAGGTAGGCCATGTATTCATCAAGAGTATCTTGTTCGCCCCTGATCTTGGCCGCGAGGATGATGATTGCTTCTTTTTTGCGATCTGCATTTTCACTTTGGCAAACGTACTCTGAACCTTCAAGTGCACATTCCCATCCTGGAGGAAGCTCGAACTCGCAATACTTGCTTGCAAATCTTTTGGCAAAAACAGATGAGCAAAAAGCTGAAAGCAAAATGAAAGTTAAGGCGTACTTAATGTGAGCAAGCTTCATGGGCCAATTTCCTTGTCTTAGGTTCTGAGATTCTTTCTTCTAATTCTATTCTAATCTCAGATGCTTACAACTAAGAAAAATTGCTAGTTTTAACTTGAAAGACTAAAGTGCTCAAGAATTAACGTGCCATGGCCCTGCCAATCAAGCCTTCTTTGATTTCTTTTTTCTGATTAAAACGCTGTGTGATTTTAACTACTGCGGAATCGGCCTTAACAGAAAGAACGGTGCCCCGGGCCACAAGAACATTTCCTCCTACGTAATCGAACTCGTAAAAATCCATGCCCATGCCTTTCTGGATATCATCGGCCAATCCCTTATCAATCACCACGTAAGCCTTCTCAGGGGAAACCTTGGTGATGGTGGCCTCAATGTCATAAGACTTGAAACGTGTATCGACTAATTTAGTAGGACTTTCTTCTACCCTGCGTATGAGTTGAACACCGAAGGACCTTCCAAGATCCGTTGATTGGCCATCGACAACCTGGCCGCCCCGTAACTCAACTCTCCATTGATGATTAAAAGCAATATTTAGTCCTACATAGGGAGCAATCCATTCACGATTTGAAGTATTGTAAAGTGCAGATGTACCAGTATTAAACACAGGCCGGTTTATATTCTTATATGGATCACCTTCAAGGGACGTTACACCATCAACTCCTGCTACCAAGGCCACATATTGCCAAACCAAGGCACCTTCACCTTGCCAGTAAATCTCATCTGAAAGTTCTAACCCGGGTTTCCGATAACCTGTTCGGGCCGTTAAAAAATTATTACTGGCGAAAGTATAAGTCACACCTAGTCCACCGGCGTATTCATTTCCATCATCGCCAAGAATCAGATTCGTTTGAGAAGACCCTGGAGTAAATTCAGCATTCGTATAAGGCGTGTAACGAAACATCCCTTCTAAAGTGTAGGTCAGGCTTCCAACAGGATCAAAGGCATAAAGAATTGTAGTCGCAATAGATTGAAGGCCAGAACTGGTGGCCGTGACATTATCGCCGGCAGCATCTAAGAAAGTTGATTGATGATACCGAAAGCGGCCCGCCATTCCAATCTGCAAGGCCCGGGTCAAACCGTACTGGCCTCCAACCTCACCCTGGTAACGGGTAAAAGTCTGGTCACTAGTTAAGGCATGCCGGGTTCCATCTGAATTAATGACCGAGGCTGTCTGAAAAATATCTGCCCCAAGAACTACCTGGTGACCTTTATCATGCAACACACGTGTAGCGGGAATGTAACTGGTTTGAGACCAAGCCTCACTTAAGGCCGAAAAGGCCAAAGTCAGGAAAAAAATATATTTCATCCAAGAATTATATGGCCACTGGAGTTGAAAGTAAAAATGTGTCCGCAGGTTTCTCAAAACTTACCAAATCCGCTTCACGGTACCAGATGCCATTATTCTTTGAAAAAAGGCAGATTGACTGAAACGGCAAGGAAGTGAATTCCTGGAATTCCTTTCGGGCGAGATCAATTGATGTGTGAAGGTCAAAAGTCTCATTGTACCTGCCAATTGTGAGGAAGGTTTTTTTGGTGTCTCTCATTTTCTTGGTTCTGTCTGTTATGTAGGACTGACAAATTGAAAAAAGAGACTCCTGACAAAAGAGCAACTGATCTTCAATCACCGGATTAAGATAGAGAATCTTGTGCTTCTTATACTCATGCACATCAATGCCGGTAAATTTTAGTGAATGGTGGGCCAGATTCTCAAAATAGAACGACTCTAGTTCCTCTATCAGCTCACCCTGAAGTTTTTTGACTTCCGGGGCCTCGATTTCAAATGGGGGAACAATTGGTAAATGGAGATAAGGAGTGTTTTGAAATTTATCATCAAAGCGTGTTCGAAAACTTTCAATGTTTTTTGCGAAAGAATTTTCCGGGTAGAATGTCAGTCCAACAAAGAGCTTTGTGTTCATGGGTACCCCCAATACCATTCTAAATGGAGCAGGGGTTCAATACAAACAAAAAAGAGGGGAAATTAATCCCCTCCCAAATACAGGTCCCTAGGGTGAGGGTTAAATCCGTATTGCCAGGTTAGGCCGAAACATCACCAAATGTTGAGAAGATATGGATGACCACTCCTTCCAAACTGGGGCTGTGTCAACTGGCCGACAGATAAGGTCAATAGCTCTCGGGAAGCTTGAGGATTGTTTTGAGATCACGTTAAGGCAGCTTAAAAAGCTGGATGAGGGAATGGCCGCTTACGACAAAGGATCTAATTTATACAAAAAGATACATTACTTATTTTCAGATGGAATTCTTGCTATTACGTCGCGGTGAAGAACAATATCAATCCTAAACTCTTCACGCAAAGGCTTCATTTGTTTATGGTATTTCCTCACTTGATCTTCTGTAATTAATTCTCCTGTAAGGAGATCGATCATTAAGTCTTCGATCCTAATAGACTTTCCTCCAATTACTCTTAAACCAACCTGATATACCCCCGTCGTCATGAGTAACCATAAAGCACTCGTATAATTCTGAATGATATAGCAGCATCCAGTCATTTTCAGTTGGGGCAGCACTTGAAGTTTTGATCGTAGTAAGAATTTTTTCGTAGTCTGCAAACTTAGATGTCTTTTGCACATTTGTGGGAGAAGAAACTTCTAACGTTTGATATCTAGAAATTTTAAGAGCGTTCTCAATTAGAGATAGTCCAAACTTAGCAACTTTTAAATGTTTTCCTTTAACAGCATATGCTCTCTTCCACCGCCCTATTTCTTCTTGAACAATTGGGTGAAACTTTATTTTGCCATAGCTGGGATAAGAGATCTGGGTTAGGTCTATATCTGTAAATAGAAGTAACTTCAATATAATGTTAGTATCACTAAGTAATATTTCATTATTTTTCGTCACAGGACGCATTCTCAAGACAGTTTTCTTTATTTTGCCAAATTAGTCTCATCTCATCAGCTTCACCGGAATCAATGCCGAACACTTCTCCAAAGGCTCGTACAGTAATTCGCCCTTGAACAAGTCCATTATAGAATTCAATGAACAATGGATATTTAGCCTGGTCCTTCATCACATAATCATTCATGAAACTCATAACAGCTTCCGCGTCTGAAAAATCAATATCCATTCTTCCGGTCACTGTTAACGGGGTTCCAAAATGCTTTAAGTAAAAATTATGCTCAGTTTCATAGAGCCAATGGTATGCTGCCTGTCTATCATTTAAAAGACCTAAGCTCAAAAGGCGTTTGGAAATCCCTCTAGGAGACATAAAAGAAGAAGTCTGAACCATTTTCCTAAGATTGTTATCTAAAAAATTTTGTGGTGTTATTCTACCTTTTTCGACTTGAGCTAAAAACGGAAATTCCCTTTGAAGAAATTTCTTTGGATAGACTAACTCTTCTGCCACTGCATCTATAAAATCTTCTAACTCTTGACTAGTCTTACTATTTACAAGCCCAGTAAATATGTGGATTAACTCATGGGTTAAATCAAAGTAAATTTCATCAAACGTACGATTTGAATCGCACAATACAAGATACTGATTATTCTTTTGAGCTGTAAACGCCAGAGGGTTTATCGCTCCTTCAATACAAAACTTAAAAGAATCGAATGGGATAAAAAATACATTTATTCCATACTTCTCTAAAATATAATTAATAGAGTTGATGTTGAAAGGGTTTCTTTCTGTCAAATCTAAAAAGTCCCTAATAATGGATGCTACTTCAACCACATTTCTATTATCGCCAATTCTGATTCTGATTTCAGAAACATCGCTTGAAACTTTTTCATCACCCTTTAAGCCTAAATAAACTTTTGAAAATCTTTTAATATTGGATTGGACTTCTATTGGAACATCTTTTTCTAGCAGATCTTTTTTCTTGGCCCTATAACAAACTTCAAGTTTGGGTAAATTTAGAGCTGACTCAATCTCTTCTTCGGATTCAATTTTTAATTTTGAAAAGACTTCATCAATCCTCGAATTAGGAATCACTCCTCTTGCAAACCAATCGGTTAATGACCCCAGCTGAATTCCCAAACTTTTAGCAAACTCAGTCTTAGAGTTAAAATGTTCCCTGATCCTCGATTCTAAAAATGTTTTATTCATAAAGTTCCTTAACCACAGTATCGACCAAAAAGCAAAAATTCTTTACATTTGCCTTTGAGGCTCAATAAATGCAACAGGTTACAAATAAGCATTGTGCAGGGTAAGTAAGATAATGCCTTTGACGCAGGCCAAAGTCAAGACCCTACAAGGAACAGGGTAAAAGAGGCCATCCTTAGCCTTTGGGACCTGAATAGTTATGGCTATTTTACGGGTTCAAAGAAAGCCTGAGATCCAAGTTCTTCCTCGATCCGAAGTAGTTGATTGTACTTCTCCATGCGATCTGAACGAGATGCAGACCCAGTCTTAATGTGACCAGCACCTGATGCTACGGCAAGATCTGCAATGAAAGCGTCGGCAGTTTCACCTGACCTATGAGATATAATTGCCTTAAAGCCATTATCATAGGCAAGTTTTAGAGTATCAAAAGTCTCTGTCAGGGATCCAATTTGATTCACTTTCACGAGAATGGCGTTGGCCTCTTTATTATCAATACCTCGCTTCAGGATTTTGGCATTCGTGACAAAGAGATCATCTCCAACATTAGTTAGTTTGCTACCCAACTGTGCCTGGAATTTCTTAAATCCATCCTGGTCAGACTCATCAAAGCCATCTTCAATAGAATAAATAGGAGCAGTAAGCATAAGGCCTTCGTAATACGCAATCATTTGATCGTTATCAAACTCTTTCCCGCCCATTTCATATTTTTTTGTCTTTTCATTGTAGAACTCTGAAGCAGCACAATCCAATGCCAGGGAGATATCAACACCTGGTTGATATCCGGCCGCCTTAATAGCAGAAAGGATACTTTCTATTGCTTCACCATGATCCTTAAGATTTGGCGCAAATCCACCCTCGTCACCAACATTTGTTGAGTGCCCTTTATCATGAAGCACTTTCTTCAGATTATGAAACACCTCCACACCGGCACGGAAATTCTCAGAAAAACTTTTTTTCATGTGAGGAACGATCATGAACTCCTGGATATCCAGGTTATTTGAAGCGTGGGCCCCACCATTGATAATATTCATCAAGGGAGTAGGAAGACGCATCTTCCCTACAGGATTTGGAATTTTCAAATCTTCAAACAAATATCTGTAGACAGGCTTTCCCTTTTCCAGAGCGGCGGCACGACACACGGCCATTGAAACACCCAGGATGGCATTTGCCCCTAATTTTGACTTCGTTTCTGTTCCATCAATTTCAATCATCAGGTGATCGATGGCCCGTTGATCAAAAACACTCTTGCCAAGCAGCTTTGGAGCAATGAGGTCGTTAACGTTCTTAACCGCCTTTAGAACACCTTTTCCCATGAATCTTGTCTTATCCCCATCCCTGAGTTCAAGTGCCTCTCTGCTTCCAGTAGATGCGCCAGAAGGGACAGAGGCACGACCAACAAAACCGCGATCCGTGGTCACGTCCACTTCAACAGTAGGGTTACCGCGGGAATCGAGAATTTGCCGTGCATGGATATGCTTAATTGTACTCATTGGAGAGCTCCTTTTTCTTTGGAAAAAGGTATCAGGGCCCTTCTGCTTTTGGCAAAAGGTTATGCGGCCTTATCTTTCTTTAGAAGGGGAACGGCCCAATCAGGTGCCTTGAAACTAGTCCTCGGGAATGGAAGCTTGTTGGCGACAAATTCTTCAAAGAAAGTTGGAACGTAACCCGTTGCCACCATTTCTCCAATATATCTGTGAGTTTCAGGATCTTTTCCAGTCTGAATCCAACGAAAGATATCTCGCACCACATAACGGCCATGCTCATCTACACCTAATACTTCTGAAATATGAGATGTACGACGACCACCATCATGATAACGAGAACACTGCACGATCATTTGCAGGGCACTTCCTACCATCTTACGGATAGCATCAGGCGGAATCCTGGTTTCACCCATAAGACATAAAGTTTCAAGTCGGGTACAGGCGTCAACTGGATTGTTCGCGTGCACAGTTCCCATTGAACCTTCGTGACCAGTTCCCATTGCGTTCAAAAGATCAAGTGCTTCAGAGCCTCGAACCTCTCCCACGATGATTCGGTCAGGGCGCAAACGGAGGGCGGATTCCATCAGGTCTCTGATTGTAACTTCTTTAATACCCCTTTCAGGGTTGCCTTTCCTCGTCTCAAAGCGAACAACGTGCTCGGCCTTAATCTGAAGTTCTGCGGCATCTTCAATGACGAGTAGTCGCTGAGTCTTCGGCATACGACCGCCGAGAATGTTCAACATAGTAGTCTTACCTGAACCGGTACCGCCACTCACAAGTGTGTTCTTACCCAGATACATAAGGCAATCCAGGAAGCGTGCACCATCAGGAGAAATTGAACCAAAGTTGATAAGATCTTTTAATCCGAGTTTTTCTTCAGAGAACTTTCGAATGGCAACAGTAACTCCGGCCTTGGCCATAGGAGGCATGACCACTGCAATACGTGATCCATCCGGCAAGCGTGCATCCAGACGAGGATTATCATTGTCAATCACTCGTCCCACTGACTGGGCAATAGCACGCATAGAGGCCATGAGTGCTTCATCATCGGCAAATTTATTGGGGACCTTGTAAACCAGGCCCTTCTTTTCAATAAAAATTTCATGGGGACCATTAATCATGACTTCGGATACGCCCGGGTCCTTAAGCAAATCTGCTATAGGTGCAAGAAGGGTGGCAATCGCGTCAGCAAATACTCCACTCACTAGTATTCCTTAGGGGTCCAAATCATGGACTCTCTGCCTTTCTCGGAAGCTATCTCCCGTTTAGGCACTTGTTTTTTTATTACTACAATTTTTCCATCATTCTTTGAACTTGGACAATAGAAAGCGAATTCCCCGGCCTTATCAAAAAAGGCTTCACCTTCGGTGATTTTTCCCTTGTTTGCAGCAAGGAAAACCTTATGGGATTCCACGATCATGCAATTTGGCTCTTCAACTGTAGAAGTGACATAGAACTTAATCATCTCACCCTCAAAGACAGATATACTCTTGGGGTAATACCCTTCTTTGGTAACGATGATGGCCACTTCTCTCGTAGGAGTTTTTTTAACTTCCACTGCAAAAGCTTGCAGGGACATAAGTATTAAAATAACTAAAAACTTCATACCAACCTCTTTGTTCCAATATCTCTATCGGTACAAAGATCTTAGGTTATGAGCTTTTTATTCAAATCTAGAGACCGAGTGTTTTAATCACATAATATGCAGGTGTTTCGTAAGGGTGGGAAGATTTCAAGGCATCTATAACAGCATGTATAAGCTGTTCTTCGCAAACCATCTCCACCTTTAATTCAGGCACCTTTTCAAGAACGCCTTGTACGCCTATGAATGGTTGACTGTTTTGAACAGGTCTAAATTGTCCTACACCCTGAAATTCAAAGGAACACCTGTCGTAAGTTCCGATCTTGCCACCGCCGGCAACGAACATTGCATCTTTAACTTTTTCGGCATGATCAAGAGGAACATAAAATGAAATGTGCATCATCAGATCTCTCCTTTCCAAACAAATTCTTACATAAACCATAAGATTAACCCCTCGGACTAGACAGGTCTTTTTGGCAAAGAAACAATTTACTCCGAAACAATTTAGTTCACGGAGGATTTAATGTTTAAAAAAATGCAAATGACGGCCTTGGTAGTAGGCATGTCTCTCGCAAGCACTGCTTTTACTTGTTCCCCTGATGGTCTTGGTGGGTTTTTACCAGAAAATGACCTGAACATTCCAGTCGGCCTTAAAGGCATGGGTGGGATCACAGAAGAGCAATTCAAAATTTCCATCGATAAAGTTGAAGAAATATATGCACCTATCGTGGCCAGCATGGGTGGCAAACTTGAAATTGAAAGAAACTGGACTGATGGAACAGTAAACGCATATGCATCTCAAACCGGAAAAACATGGAAGGTTGCTATGTTTGGCGGTCTCGCACGTCACGCAACAATCACACAAGACGGTATGTCATTGGTAGTTTGTCACGAAATTGGTCACCACATCGGTGGCGGTCCCAAGAAAGGTAGCAGCGGCGGTGGTGGATGGTGGGGTGGTACTGGCGGAGCTGCAAGCTGGGCATCTAACGAAGGCCAGGCAGATTACTTCGCAACCCTTAAGTGCTTAAGAAAATCGTTCCTTAACGAGGACAACCAAAGCATCGTAAGACAGATGGAAGTTCCATCAAAGGTAACAGAGGACTGTAAGCAATCTACCAAGGGTAACCTGGAAGATACTGCACTTTGTATCAGAACAAGCATGGCAGGCAAGTCGGTTTCTGATCTCTTCTCGGCCCTGGGTAAACTTCCTGTAACTAGTTTTGAAACCCCAGATTCAAAGGTAGTTTCAAAAACTGATGACAATCATCCTAAAGCACAGTGTCGCCTTGATACTTATTTCCAGGGATCTTTGTGCGATATCAACATGAATGATGATGTTGCTCAGAATGATGAAGTAAAAGGTACCTGTCATCCATCTCTTGGCCACACTAAAGGGACTCGTCCTCTTTGTTGGTTCAAACCTTCTAAGTAAATCAAATCCTCTAGGGGCAGCTTAAGCTGCCCCTTTTTTTTTATCCTGCAACCAGCCTAGACAGCTGCAAGCCTCCAAGAAAAAATAACAGAATGAAAATTGCAACAAAGGCAACTTGTCTCGCGTTTCTAAGTGCGCTCTCCCCTCTTGCGTGGACATGTTCGCAAGATGGATCATCTGGGTTCCTTCCACCTAACAACCTAAGCCTTCCACTGACAGAAAAATCCGTCGGACTTACCTATGAGCAGTTCACAAAAGTTGTCGACAAGGTGGAGGATCGTTATGCATCAATAGTCAGGTACTATGGTGGTAACTTAAAAATTCACAGGCAATGGACAAATGCCAGGGTGAATGCAGGAACATACCGTGATGGAAATAACTGGCACATAAATTTGTATGGTGGCTTTGCGAGGCATCCTGCGATTACTCCTGATGGATATGCCATGGTGATCTGCCATGAACTTGGACATCACATAGGCGGGGCCCCAAAAAAACTTAGAACACAAACTGCCTCATGGTCATCAAATGAAGGCCAGTCAGATTATTTCGCTGCCTTAAAATGCCTGCGCACTCTTTTTGAAAATGAAAATCATAAATACGTCATTCAAAGAATGTACGTCCCCGATACGGTAAAAGAGAAATGTGAAGAATCATTTGACCGTGAAAATGAAAGAAACCTTTGTATTCGTACCAGCATGGCAGGACTTTCAGTTGGGTATGTCATGGCAGATTCCCAGCGCAAAGATCGCCCCTCATTTGACACTCCAGACGAAAATGAAGTCTCTCAGAATATTGAAAAGCACCCCGGAGTTCAATGCCGCCTCGATACTTATTTCATGGGATCAGTGTGTGAAGTAAGTCATGAAGTTGTGCTATCACAGAGAAGTGAAGTTAAAGGCACCTGTCATCCTAGTTTGGGTTATAGAGAAGGGGTAAGACCTGCATGTTGGTTCAGACCAAACGAATAAAACGGAAAATAGAGATAGGGAGGGGCTCACGCCCCTGACCCTCTCACACCACCAGGCATACGGGTCCGTACCATGGCGGTTCAATCTACTTAAAACTTCAAACATATAATCTTGGTAGTCTAAATTTATCGAAGTATTTAATTGGG
>DATLXC010000066.1:0-19159 GCA_035575985.1 Bacteriovoracaceae bacterium
TAATTTTACGCCAAGATTCAATTTTTCTTTTGGTTTCTAAAACAAGTGGGTCATTTAACATTATCTATCCTCCAAGTTTGGGTTACAGACAATTTACGGGAGGATTTTTGATTTTTTAAGCAGGGTTACCGCAAGGATACAATCTTTTAACTTTGGAGCTATTATGAAAAACGTAAGTGCAATCTTTCTTGGCCTGTCACTCTTAGGCACATTCCTTTACAAGCCTTCTTTCTTCTTGAGTTCTGCTTCGAAAAGCTTGGTCAGTACCAAACTCACGGTTTCAACTTCATTGAGTTCAGCCTTTAACGATGAATCTTTACATGCAGGCATAGGTGGAACTTGGTCAGCAGCTGACAAGGGCGGAAACGGTAACGGCAATTCTAAGTAACTTTGGGGTGAGTATGGAAATGAAAATTGAGAACAAATTTACTGCTGAAGAATTTTTAGATGTCATCGTTGATATCGGTTGGAATTCAAAAAGAGGCTTTAGTGTCAGTGGACTCAACATGGCCATACTCTCTTCAACTCAATTGTATTGTGTGAGAAATGATAATGGTAAGATTATTGCCCTAGCGAGGGTACTAAGCGACAATTACATTTTCTCGACTATCCCGGAAATCATGGTCCGTACTGAAGAGCAGGGAAGGGGGCATGGTTCCGCACTCATGAAGGAAATAATTAATGATTTTGGTCACACCATTCTTTTCTTTGGTGCTCAAAAAGGAAACGAAGAATTCTTTGAAAAGTTTGGATTTGTTAAAGGTGTCCAATCATATACCAGACACTTTACGGGTTTTGGTATATAATGATAAACTTCAAAAAATCTGCAATTGCCCTTCTCTTTATTTGCCATTTTTCAATACTTACTGTTTATCTAATCAATCCGGAGAAAATTGATGTCATTAACCTTTATGTTGAACCCATCTTTCGCCAGAACTGGCACATGTTTGCACCAAACCCTTTAACTTTCTCTTCACGCCTCGTAGTAAAATGTTCAGACAAGGACGGATGGATTGATCCAACAATGGGATTGCTTGAGAAGCATTCAAGACTTCCCCTTGTGCATTATCAAAAGTCCATTTTCCTTTTTAATTCAATAAGTCAAACCCTCCTGGACTCAAGAACAACTTTTAAAAATGAAACTCATTGTGGAAATGTGTCATTGAAACATTGTGAAAAATCATTTAAGGATTGGATCAGACCGAAAGATGCATTTTTAAAAGCTACCCATATAGGAAAGCAAATATGCGGGACCACTTCCCTCAAAATACATTTAGGCGTCTATATTGAGCATGCTAAGGCATATAGTACATCTCTTAAAATCCAAAATAAAGGTGCTGAGATCCTGGAGCTAAACTAATGAACACCATATTGAAGTTTTTCAAAAATTCTCAAGACGATGAAGTCATTATCAGATTATTCACTTTCTTAACTGGCAGCTGGGTTTTACTTAATTTCATATCACAACTCCCTATTTATTTTTCACTATGGGAATCTGTTGATTCCTTAATTCTCGAGCGTGGGTCTCATGGAATACAGTTGCCAATGGTCCTAGACATATTAACTTATTTCCCTTCAATGACTCCTTTTGTGTTTATAGGAACAATTACATGCGCAGTACTATTGATTGCCGGAAGATCCAATATTCTAATTAGGTTTCTCATATGGTATTTCGTATGGATTCTGGATGCAAAAGCTTGGACTGTTCTTGATGGAGGCAACAATCTAATTCACTTAACATTGTTTTACTCAATTCTTTTAGATTATCGTTATGGAAGTTTGGAAATACAGCAGTTTATAAGAAAAATTGGCTTACGTGCTATACAATTACAAGTTGTGATGGTTTATCTGTGCGCCTTTCATTCAAAAGTGGGTGGAGACCTTTGGATAAATGGCACAGCTCTCTATTATATTGCCCAGGTTGACAAGTTTCAAAGCCTGAACTTACTGGCTTTGTTTAAGGCTGTGCCTTTCTCTCTACCCTTTTTGGTTTATTCTACAATGATAATCCAATTACTTATTGCAACCACACTTTGGATTAAAAACTTTCGCCTTCTCCCCATATTACTGGGAACTCTGGTCCACCTTGGAATAGCATCTACCATGGGGCTTGTTTCTTTTTCTTTAGTAATGATAGTGCACTATTCAGCTTTTCTAGGATCGTCAGAATTGTCTATTGTTAAAAGGTTATACATTCGATATGCCAGAAATCTTGTATCTCTTCTGTTCATTTTCATCATTGTGGGGTTTGGGACTAAGTTAACATCGGCCAAAGGTTCTGCTTACTCTCATTTCCTATCTAAAATGAATGTAGATTTCATAATGGAAAATTTAAATGAAGACTCAAGGATCTTTATCTACCATTCAAGCACTAACGAGAGTGAAATAATTAGGAAACACAGTATAAGCATCCTTAAAGAGAAGGACCTAAATCAACTTGAACTTGAACTAGGCTCCATTACAAAGCTTATTACGGCCATAGAATTCTTAAAAATGGAAAAGAAAGGTATTTTACATAGATCAGATTTAATTACTTTACCGGATGGAAAAACCGTATCTATGAATGAATTGCTATTTCATAGTTCAGGCATTCATGACAATGAATTCAGAAGCTACTTAACTGTCAAAGACAAAAATTTTCAATACAGTAATGCTAATTATAGTTTAGTAGGCAAATATATTAAAGAAAAAAAAGTTAAATACCAATTAGATGAATATGTATATTATCCAAATTTTCCAGCTTCTTCAGCTCTCATTAAAAATACCAAACGACCATTAGTGGAAGAGTTTAATAAGGCTGCATGGGGCATAATTACAAGCCCATTAAAGCTTAAAGAAATACTACAAGATATAAATTTGAATAATATACCTTGCTTGACGAAGGGTAAATGTTGGGGCGGATACAGATCAGGCAAGAGATTCATTACAATTGGAAAACTCACCTCTGGAACAACATTAGCGAGTGTTGACGAGGCAGGAGAAGTGATCATCCTTTCGTCCAATGATTTCTCAATAAACCTTGAGAAAATCTTTTTATCCTTGTTATAAGACTTCCAAAAAGCACTGCGTACCTTTTGGAAGTCTTTCTAAGAGGTACTGCATGATCAGGCACCCATCAGGAGCATCTTTATGAGGCCATCGCCTTGGTGATCACGCTTGATCGGAGTAACCTTTTCTAAGGCGTCCAGGATCAGCTTTTGCATCAAGAGAAGCTGTTGCATGTTTTCCGAGTAAAGCAGGGTTCCGTCTTTAGCAACCTCTGGTGTTGGAAATTGGATTTCAAGCTCTGCACCGTTCACTTTAACAACCAGTACGGGGATCCCATTAGACATTCTAACCCGCGACCCAGCCAGTTCGGCGTCGATGAACTTCGCCAGCTCTTGAACACCTATCCCATTAAAAGCTTCAGTGTATCTGCGGATACTATAAACATCAGAAACGTTATTCTGATAGAGTGAATAGGTAATAAGGTTCTTCATCAATAGCTTATTGCTTCGGATAGAGCAGTTCGCAGACACAGGACCGGTGACAGGGATGTCACAGGAAGTATCGGCCAGGACTTTATCCCGTCGGGCGTAGATAAAAGCAAGAAGTGGTTCGCCAGCGAGCAGAGCTTCCTGCGCAATTGCTGTCTGAGTAAGTCTGAGAGCATTCTTCAGGAGAAAGCTGCTACGGGAAACGAAATCTTCTTTCTTTGCATTGCTGATATATTTGGAAATGATCTGTTCTGTTGAATTCTGCCACTCCTGCTTATCAAGCTCCACTAACGGCAAAAGTACCAGCAGATTTGTGAGGTATCTCTCAAGGACCTTCACTGAGATTAAATTTTCCATCGAGTAAGTGTCTTTGTTAGAACTGGATCCTTTGGAGAACTCAATGTAGGGTTCTTTAAGACTGAGACCCCGGGCCCGCTTCATTGGAAGGTGAAGTGGCATTCCGTTGAAATTGTCGGTACCACTAAATTCCTGAAGGGAACTTAAAAGCGGAAGATACTTTTCTCTTTGCCACTTATAAAGGTTAGCGACATCGGAGCTGGCAAAGATTGCGAGGGCTGGATTACCTTCTTCGGAACCGCTGAATACGCTGCTGATTCCCTGCATGCAAAGTCTGAAAGAATCCTGGTCAACTCCCCTAACGACCTGACGAATATCGTTCAAGCTTTTTATCCGGGCCATTAACCTGGAAGAGATCAGTGGAAGGCGATTGATAGTGTAGGCTCCACCGGAAATAAAAACCGAATCGAGCTGATAATTTATTAAGCCTTCGCAGATGCTGATGTTCCTGTGCATCTGAGCTTTGCTCATTTCAAGATCAACCAGAGAATATTCTCTCAGCTCAGCAAGGGCAGCCATTTCTTTCTGGTGGTATACGTCGACCATCAGGGCAAGATCTCTGATCATCTTCATGGTCTCAAGCTGCATTTCCATTATCTTTTTCTGGTTCTCCAGAACAAGATCCAGCTTCTGGCTAACCTCATCGAGCTTTGCCGAATCAGGACTTCCGCCAGCCCCCAGCATGCTTGACATCGGGCCCAGTGCGCTCACGGCCCCGAGAAAGCCACCGGTTGCAAAGCCGGAAATTGCAGACTTAACCAGCGAGGCAACCTGGGCTACCTTTTGGGCCTTGGCCATTGCCTTCTGTATCTCCGGAGAAACTTTGACTCCCAATAACCTCTGAATATTGCTTGTGGTTGTTAAGATGTTCCCAAGATTGTCTGCCAGGTTGCCAACGGCCATGACGGATTTAAGTAAGTTAGCGTTGATCCTGATTTGCTTAGATAGTATGCTCGGGTTTCGGCTTTCGACGTCTTTTTTTGAAGTTAACTTAGTCTTGATCAAACTAAACATTTCTTTAATATCAGTCCGGTTCCCCGGGTTGGCCAAAGCGGCTTTTGCTTCCTTGAAAGTGTCCTGCAAATCTGTCCTGGTGTCCTTGATTCCGTTTTTCAAGTCAGTCAGGTTCTTGAGGCTTTCATCCGTATGCTTATCGAGTGTTTTCACCAGGGACTCGAGTTCCTTAGCTTTCTCAAGCCAGGGCTTCAAATCTTTGTATGTCTTTTGAATAACAGATACTACGTTTTTAAATTCCTTATTTTCTTTTACCAGCATGTACACGGATCCGGCCATGATTCCGGATAACACGACAGCGTATTGTTCGTTCTCGGTCAGGCCCTTTTTGCTAAAAAGTTCGTCCACAGTTTTAAGTCGTGGCAGTACTGTCTTCAGTCTATCGATGGCACTCGCCTTATCTCCTGATGCGATGGATTTCTCGATGCTGGCTGCCTCGCCAGGAAAATTAGCCGCAATGTCCGCTGCTACCGGACCTGCAAGTTCCTGGGCCAGGGATGCGGCCCGGTTTTCGTAAGTGGCAACCAGATCTTCCAGCGCCTTTGATTTTATATAGCCGAACACAGTAACGCGAAGTTCATCCTCTAAAGAAAGAAATCTGGCTTGCGTATCATCCGGGGAGATCAACGATTGTTTCAACCAGCTTGACCTGTCATTTTGATAATCCTCACTGTGGAAGAGAAAATGGTCTCTGATGAGCGTATTTTCTTTTGCCACACTGGCTATGATGGCTTCCGCTTCCTGAACTGTCAGGGTACTAATTAGCTCTTTCACATCTGCGCGGTCTTTCGCATTGAGCGTACGCGCCAGTAACTCGGCCAAGGCTAGATTCGGAGAATCGGAAAGAAGAAGCTTATTGATCGCAGCGATCTCCGGATCGATCCCAACCTTAATGGACTCCATTACCGGTAAATTGGCATGGGTTCCGCTCTTCTTAGAGCACGACGTGACAAGGATGGCAGCGCTGAGAATGAGTGTTATCGTTTTCATTTGCTCTCTTTTTTATTGTCCCAGTTCGCAGATGTTTCATAGGAAACGATTACGCTTGATTCCTTAGTGCCGGTCTGGAATTTAAAGCTCGACGTCAGTGCTGAACCAGTTGATCCAGCTGGACCTATATTGCCCTGAGACCCGTCAGGTCCCTTATTACCACCGGGATAACAGGCGTAATCGCCGAGCATTCTCTTCGGAGTGTGTCGTGGGCCATCGCCCGCACGGTTATGAGTGCTGGCGCAAGAGCCATGCCCGCCAGGACCACCGAATCCGCCTATACCGCCAACGCTTCCCGGGCCACCTTGACCAGGGAAATATTGCAAGTCGACTTCGATCTCTTCTTCACTTTCGACGAGAAGGCTTAAGCTACCGGTGTTACCACCACGCATGCCTTTGTTTCCTGGAGAGCCCACTTCTCCGACTGAGCCGTCTTTGCCGTGGCATTTGGGGCTAGGCCTATCTTCGTACTTGTTCTTATCACATGGGCCTGAAGCGCCCTGAGCAGCGACGCTGTTTTTTCTATCGGGTGCTGATGTTTCCCCGCCGTTAGCACCTCTGAGTTCAGCGAAGAGTTTCCCCCAGGCCTTATGCGTATGGATGGCAAGCGTACCACCGTCCTGTCCTTCTTTGTTTAATCCTGAAGCAGGAACATTTTCCGGAAGGTAGGTCATGATTTTCCCGGAGTTGGAAATCAGTTCGTTGAGTTTGATCTTCATGTTCTGATCTGTGATCAGGAGGACTGAATCCTTCTCCAAGTATAAAGTCTCTAGCGGGGCGGTCCCGATGGCCGAGAAGATTTCTTTAGTCCCTTCAATCACAACACTCTTCCTTATTTCAACGGATGTTGCTGCCTGAACTACACCCCATTCACGGACTTCGCAGTCTATGTGAAGAATCGACGGATCGGTTTGAGCTATCAAGATGTTAATGGAAGCAGATTTTCCGGCAGCGTCGAAATGAGTCTCAAGATCTTGACTTCCGAAGAGGCGCTTTTTGCAGACGACGTCAGCGTTGGAAAAATTGCCCTTATCGGCTTCAAAGGTGAGGACATATCTATTGATGTTTTCTTTGAACTTTTCTGAGTTAGAGAAGTCCTTATTTAAAGCGACCTTTCTATTTTTGGTCACCTTTAATGTGTTCTCGGAGCTCTCAATGAGAGCGTCTTTAGGTTTCTCATTTCCAGGGATGGAGCTACTGCTCTTGTCGTTTTTACCACAGGCCGTGAGAGCTAACACCATAAGAAACATGTACTTAGACGTAAACATAGATAATCCCCTTGCGCGATTGGTTAAAATTTATCATGAGACTTTTCCACAAGAGATTTTAACTGTAACGGAATGAATTAATTACTCGGTAGGTTTTTTCATCTATGAAATTCAAATCACTTGGAATGAGTTCAGTAATGGCCTTGCCGATGGCGGCCCCATTTTACCAACGCAGACGAAAATTTGCATTTTTTATAAACGTAACGCCCACTTGGCCAACTGGTTAAACTTTGGACACCCTCTTTCCTTTTTTCCTTCAGGGCTTTGGGAAGGAGGCTCTAAAGTTAGAATGGTCTTAATAAACAGGAGTTATTCTATGAAGCTGGTCATTTGCCTTATGCTCACTACAACCTTTCTCGTAGGTTGCGGAAAAAAGTCAACGAACTCAACTTCAGCTGTTGAAAAGAAGATGGACATAGATACGGTTCAAGAAACGACCGAAGAACCTCTTGGCCCCATAAAGATAACGAAAAAAGACCTAAATATTGATATGAAGGTCAAACGCATAATTAAACCTGCATCCGACCTTAGCAATTTCGAAGAGTTTAAGGCAAATCTGAATACCTATAGCGTCACATTCAGCGCGGTAAAAGAAAGGTACCCATTCGCTCAGGTGAGCTGTTTTAAGATGAACTTCGATGAAAAGAAAAACTATCGTCACTGGCCTTTCGATGAAGAAGGAGAGAAAGCAGAGCTCAGGTTTGAAATCGAAAAGTACGATCCGATTGAAGTAAAATATCTTTGCGTAATATCTGCCAATGGAAAGAACGAAAAGATATTTGAATTTTCCCTGAAGAAAAGTTTTCTCATCTCGGATAAGACCGACATCATGAAGGCCAGAATAGGGAATGAAAGCGAAATTGGACTCCTTGTCCTTGATCAGGGCGCTGTCCTCACCATGGGGAACCGGAACGTTAAGCTTAAAGCTGAAGGAATAGTTTCAAACAAGGGCATCTTGCAAACACTTTCCGATGAAGAAATCGCAGCAACCAATGCTGATACTAATGGGGACGATGGCGGTCTTGTGCAGATCGAGACCAAGGAGTTGACCGGAGAACTTAAAATCGAACTTCGTGGGGCCAATGGTGGAAAGACTACTAAAATGGCTTTAGATAAGAACACTCCAGCAGCAGTAGGCGCCAATGGTCAGGGCTGTTGGGGAAAGCAATCACCTTCAGACTCGTGGTGTGAAGGCAAGAACGGCAGTGATGGTGAAAAAGGAAATTCTGGCTATTCGGGACAGAACGGGGGCAACACTGGAAGTATTAAGCTTGCTGTCACTCATTTAAATAAGAACGCCTCCCTGGCGGTTGCCTTTACACCTGGAATTGGATCACAAGGCACTCCGGGTGGGAAAGGACAGCCGGGTGGTGCAGGCGGGAAAGGTATTACCGTGAGTTGGGAGACTTACTCCAATAAGGGTGAAAACGTGCAGCAGCACAAACTAACCTTTAAAGACGGAAACCGGGGCCGCGATGGTTCACGGGGAGATGCAGGTACCGACGGCATTAATGGTAAAGCCGTTCCTTCAAGCATACAGATTGGCGAAGAAATTTCTCAAATTAACAATGACTGGCATAACTAGGACCAACAAATGAAAAAACTTCCTTTGTTGATGGTACTTCCGATCCTTAGCACCTTCCGACGCCAGTTCAAATCGCAGAAAGTGAAAACCTGATGTACTCTGAGAATATGGAGCGCCTAATGCTCATGCAGACAGCAATACTTGAGGCCCTTGAAAAAGTATCTCCGTTTCAGCGTCCACAGCGTGGGGCTGACCTGAAGAAAATCCTCATAACTTAGGCTCCAAAAGGTACTGCATACCTTTTAGATGATTATGAGGCTTTGAAGATTTTTGAAAAATCTACGTCGGAGATATATTCGGAAATTTTAAGGAAGTCATCTATTTTGGATATCTCCCCTTCTTCAATTCGTTGATAGGTTCTGTAGCTGAGGTTAAGGCGAGAAGCCAGCTCTCGTTCAGATAGTCCGAGTTTCTTTCTTTTTAAGAAACACATTACAGCTATCTTGATTTTTGGAGAGAGAATGAATGAATTTAAAATTACTTTGGCTGGTTTATGAAATCCGTAGCCAACTATTTTATCATTTTTTTCATTTTTGAATGTGATGATACCTGTCTCCGTTTCATCGCCGTAGTTTGGCGTCTTTTGAAAGAAAACTTCCAGGTAATCAATGTCTGGATCATAAAAAAGTTTCAACATGGGAGTCTCCTGTAAATTTCAATACCACCTGTATCTTTATTCTTAGTCATGGCAGTAGAGATCCATAATCCATCTTCCTTACATTTTACAATAATCACTGAAAATCTAATTTTAGATTCATCGGGATTTTTACGAAGGAAATAGATCACTGCAGAGGGATTTATTTCGCTCATCAAAACGAAATCAGGTTCTAAAATTGTCTTTCTAATCATCTCAATACTTATTTCAGGATGTTTTTCCGATATATGCACCCAGGATGCATTTGCCAGGAAAACATCTAATTCGAGGTAATTCTTCATTACCTCAATATAATTTAACATAAAAGTCGCCAATTTTGGAGAATTATTTATCTGAATGTCCAAAAATAAACATGAAGTGATTAAACATCAATAAAGATAAATGCTTAGGGTTTCTAAAATTCAAATTGGAAATGGACGCCGGCGCCGACGAAACCTTGCATTACCAATAGGTACTGCATACCTTTTGGAGGTTAGGTGATGGCTTTGCCGATGGCGTAGTATGTGAAGCCTTGTTCGAGGATTTTTTTGGTGTTATAGAGGTTTCGGCCGTCGAAGATGAGTGGGGTTTTCAGGCGTGACTTGATTTCGTCGAAGTCTGGAGCGCGGTACTGCTTCCATTCTGTGAGGACAATGAGGGCGTCAGCGCCATTGAGAGCGTCATATTTATTCTCAAATTGATCGACAGGGACATTGAGCTTGTTCATGTACTGCTCAAAATGGTCTGCAGCTTCTGGATCGTGAATGCGGACGCGAGCTCCGGCTTCATGAAGTGCAAGGACAGTATCAATGGCCGGAGTCTCTCGGATATCATCTGTATTGGCCTTGAAGGCCGTTCCCCAAACAACAAAGATTTTCCCTTTAAGGTCATCTTTGAAGTGCTTCTTAACTTTCCCTACAATGTATTTTTTCTGCTCTTTATTCACTTCTTCAACAGTCTCAACAATCTTAAATCGAACTCCAAGCTCTCTGGCCGCGAAGGCAAGGGCCTTAACGTCTTTAGGGAAACACGAACCACCGTACCCGGGACCTGGGTAAAGGAATTGAGAACCGATTCTTGAATCGGTTGAGATGCCGTGGCGGACTTCTTCTACGTCAGCACCGGTGACGTCGCAGAGTTTTGCGATTTCGTTCATGAAAGAGATTTTTGTGGCGAGGAAGCAGTTGGCGGCATACTTGGTCATTTCGGCGGAGATGTTGCTCATGTGGATGGTGCGCTTGACCTGACGGTTGAAGGCTTCGTAGAGCTCTTCGATGGTCTCGGCGGCTTCCGGTTCGCGGGAGCCGATGATGATTCTTTCTGGTTTCATGAAGTCTTCGACGGCGGAGCCTTCTTTTAGGAACTCAGGGTTGTTAACGACGAAGAACTTCTTTTTTGTTTTGGCCTTGAGGTGCTCGCGGACTTTTGCGCCGGTTCCTACTGGTACTGTGGATTTAACCACGACGATGGCGCCGTCCTGGAGGAAAGGGGCGATGGAGTCGCAGGCGCCGAAGATGTATTTGAGGTCGGCCTGGCCGTCGTCGGATGATGGGGTTCCGACGGCGAGGAAGACGGCTTGGGCGGTGGTGACTGAGTCGTAGCTGTTTGAGAAGCTTAAGCGGCCTTCTTTGAAATTGGACTGCATGAGGGGCTCGAGTCCGGGTTCGAAGATTGGGCATTTGCCTTGTTTCATACTTTCGACTTTGGCCGAGTCTATGTCGATGCATGTCACATTGTGGCCCATTTCGGCGAAACAAGTTCCTGTGACCAGGCCTACGTAGCCAGTACCTATTATGCTCAGCTTCATTTAAAGCTCCTTAAGAATGAAAATTAAACCTATTTTCGTCCAAATTACAGGGATATGACAATTAGGCATAGCGGAATTATTTTTTAGGTCTTCAATTATAATTCTTAGTTCTTTAAGATACTTCCCTCTGTCCCTCGCGTTGAACTATCCGGATATTCCGGATAGTTCATTCAACTTCTTTTTTTAAGAGTATATTTTGAATATGTCCATTCACTGTCTTCAAGCTAACATAAAACAGCTCGGCTATTTACTTCTGAGAAAGCCAAATTGTTTGCGATTCTAGGTCCAAAACAATATTGATCATTGCAGACCCATCATCAGTAGCAACCCTTTCAGACTAATGCTAAAAGGTACTGCATACCTATGGGTGATTATGCTTAGCTTCCAAAGGTGATGGACTAGGTTGGACTGCACATCAATTACAGGTTAAGATTTTAGAAAATAGACAAGAGGTGCTGTGTGCGTAAACGAGTTCTAGTGACAGGTGGAGCGGGGTTTTTAGGATCACATCTATGTGAAAAGCTTCTGCGAGAGAACTGTGACGTGATTTGTGTGGATAATATGTTTACCGGGCAAAAGCAAAACATCGCACACCTGATGAAAGATCCATATTTTGAATTTGTAAGACATGATGTGACTTTCCCTTATTTTGTGGAAGTCGATCAAATATACAACTTAGCTTGTCCAGCTTCGCCTGTTCATTATCAATTCGATCCGGTTCAAACCACCAAGACCAGCGTTCATGGTGCGATTAATATGCTTGGGCTTGCTCGCAGGACTAAGGCAACGATTCTTCAGGCGTCTACCAGTGAAGTTTATGGTGATCCGGAAGAACATCCGCAAACTGAAAGCTATTGGGGACGGGTTAATACTATTGGTATCAGAAGTTGTTATGATGAAGGCAAACGTTGTGCTGAGACTTTGTTTTTTGATTACCATCGCCAGCACAAGGTAAAAATTAAAGTCATTCGTATTTTTAATACTTATGGGCCTCGAATGCATCCCAATGATGGGCGTGTTGTGAGTAATTTCATTGTACAGGCCCTTAAAAATCAGGACATCACGATCTACGGCACCGGCAACCAGTCTCGTTCGTTTTGTTATGTGGATGACCTGATTGATGGGATGGTTCGGACGATGAATACGGATGCAGCTTTTACAGGTCCGGTGAATGTTGGAAATCCAAATGAGTTTACGATGCTGGAACTAGCACAGTCGGTGATCAGGTTGACTGGTTCAAGTTCTAAGTTATGTTTTAAGCCTTTACCGCAAGATGATCCAAAGCAACGCTGTCCTGATATTTCACTTGCTAAGAAGATGCTTGATTGGGAGCCCACTGTTCAATTAGACGAGGGGCTAAAGAGGACAATTGAATACTTTAGACCTATGATTTAGCTGCTATAATCCAAGCTTGGAACGTAAAGCCAGTACTGTTTCAACCGTTTGACCAGGAATTGGTCTGGCCGTGAAATCCCGCTCAAATTGATTTAACAATGACTTTAGGGCCTCTCTCCCATCCTTGGTTTTTGCAGCGTCAATAGGCCTTAAGCCATCTAAAGCGGGTAACGTTTCGTGGATCCAGTTGTCCCAATGGGCCATCATCATTTTTTCTAATTGAGCAATAACTTCAGGTTTTTCCATTAGGGCATTATTGTCAGAAACTTTACCGCTATCATTTTTTTCCATAGATTCAAGAGACTCAATTAATGATGCTTGAAATTTCTGACCTGCCGGCATTAGCTTTTTTATTAAGACCTTAAATTTCTGGGCCCGTTCCTTAGAATTAACTTCTACAGTCAGCTTTGTAGATTCAATTTTAATTTGGCCAAAAACAGTATTGTCCCATCCCTTGTTCTTTTTATTACCTTTTTTGAGCCATGGAAAACCTACCGTATGAAGTTCACCCTTCTTGTCAAAAGTTGCCGCTTGAAGGAGTTCTTCCCTAGTCGAATTAATGCACAATCCATGAAGTGCTTCAAAAGTATCCTTTGGATCATTAATTTGAAAAATCAACTTATGTGGAATGAGTAAGTTTCCATCTGTGTTGGTGATGACGGGTCTAGGAGGATTCATGACATACTCATAGATTTCTTGATACTGTTCCATTATTTCAAAAGCAAAGTCGTGCAAAAGCTCATTATCAATTTTATCATTCTCCTTAAGTAGCCATTTTCGTAACTTTAGAACCTGGAGCTTCATCTGAGGTCGAATAATTATCGAAGAACAGGCCTCCAAAACTCCGATGCCTTCAATTTGTAGAACCTTCCCAAATATAATGTCCCCAGGCTTAGCAACTGAGGTGGCACTTTTCTCGAGGATAAATTGTCTTTCTTCTTTTAATATATCATTCAAGGTCAAAGATTTATCCCGTACAACTTCGATAACTTCAAAAAAGCTGAAAGAAGTTTCACAACAAATCTGAAGGTAATCTTTTTCATCAGCAGATAAATTCTTCCTGGATTTCAACAATGACAAGGCCGGGGACAACAACTCAAGATTATCATCATCTGGGTACCATTCATAAAAGAACCATGGCATGAAAAGTGGAAGCTCCGGGGAATGAGGATTAAAATCATCATCATTTTCGAAACAGTGAAACTCATCCCAGGCTTCTTGTATGGCGTGGGAACCATAGACGAGACCTATATGTTCCAGCAATTTCTTCACAAGACCGCTTTGTATCGCCCCCCATCTTTTTCTCTTGAATTCGTCAGGACTTGGTTGGCCCTTATTAAGACAGCATTTTTTATATTTTAGCCCGCTACCACATGGGCAAGGATCATTTCTGGTGATGCTCATTGCTTATCTCCTGCATAATTAAAATGTAAGTGATGATCATATTGATTCGCAAGTTCTTTTACCAAGACACCAACCAAGGACCCAGTTTCCTGATTTCCAGGCCATTAGCAAACGTCTTTTCCCGATTCAGTTTATGCACAAGCTGAATTTTCTTTACTTCGGTTAGATCATTATGAAAAAGATTAAAACTCTTTGAAGGTTGATCATCACTCATTTTAACTTCAACCATCAAATGGGGTAATTCTTCTTTCGTGATTAAAAAATCAATTTCACCGGCTCCTTTTTTGGCCAGGAAATGAAGCCCCCAATCCTCACCTAGACAATCTTGCCTGAACTGAACTTCCTTCAGAAATGAAGCGGCAACTAAATTCTCCAAGCGTGCGCCGTCGTCCTTAACACGAGCAACATCATAAAAGTAGTACTTCGGTTGCTTCAAGACAGCACGAGCGATATTCTTGGAAAATGGGGTTATTTTGAAGATCACATACATGTCTTCCAATAATTGTAACCAACGTTTTATGGTCTTATCAGAAACCTGTAAGTCTTCGGCCAGTGATGTGTAAGAGATGGTACTTCCCACTTTGGTTTTTAATAAATCTATCAAAAGTTCAATTTGCTTTATGTTTTTTATTACTTCAATATCAAGCAAGTCTTGCTTCAAAATGATGTCGAGATGTGTTTTTTTCCACAGATTATAGAACTGCTTTTTGCCCTCTAAAAATGGTTCGGGGAATCCACTGACCTCCATAATTCTTTCTACGATTTCTTCGGCAGAAAGTTCGAATTTCAACTTCACAAGCTCCCTGACGTCTAAAGGATGTAGCCGATAATGGAAATATCTTCCGGCCAGTGAATCACCGACTTTCGTATAGGTATCAAGTTTTGTACTCCCGGTTACCACAAGCAAAGGGGTAGTTCCTTCAGTATCAAAGACTCCCTTCAGCCATTGTTTCCATTTGGGCATTTTATGAATTTCATCGAATATGATGAGTTTCTTTTTCCTGTCCCAAGATTTGCTTTTAATGATGCTTCTGCCCTCTTCATCATCAAAGTGTATGTAGTCGAGATCCTCGGAAAACATCCTTGTTAAAGTCGTTTTACCGGATTGCCTGGGGCCTGAAATCAGGATTATTTTTTTTGCGATATAAGTTAACAAATAAGAAGTATAGATTCTTTTCATTAGACTTTTTCGCACCGTACTCCGACAAAGTCTAGACTTTTCCGGAGTACGGTGCGAAAAAGTCAATATAACATTTGTAAGAAAGAGGACCAAAAATGACCTGAATAAACTGTGAGCCCTCCGAAAGATTGTGAGATAAGTCATTGATGATATTGAGCTTTATGGCCCTATAGAGATCTTAAACAATGTTATCAATTTTTTATAAACTATATTAAACTATTTATATGAATCCCAAAATCAATCCTTACGCTCCAGGTGCAGGAACAATTCCTCCCCAGCTCGCAGGCCGTGACGAAATCATCACTAAGGCCGATATAGCTTTAGAAAGATGTAAAAATGGCCTTTCATTCAGAGGACTACTCTTAGTTGGACTTCGAGGTGTTGGTAAAACAGTTCTACTGTCCAAAATTACGCAAGAAGCCGAATCAAAAGCATTTACTGTGGTCTCTCTTGAAGCTCCTGAAGGAAGATCATTGCCAGCACTTCTTATTCCTGCTCTAAGATCAGCGCTTCTACGTCTAGATAGAATGAAAACAAGTGGTGATTTAGCAAAGAAAGTTCTTCGTACTCTAGGGGGATTTCTAGGTGCCATGAAAGTAAAGTATAAGGATGTTGAATTCTCCCTCGAACTTTCACGGGGACAATGCATTCACTGTTCCTCTCTTCGATGAATTTATGAAAAGAGTCATTCCTGAAATGGATACGTTATGAAATGGTTTATCGTTCTCATTTTCATGAAACCCTTTTTCACCTTGGCCTGCTTGCCAAACGAAATCCATATTCGAGAACAGTGGATCAATGCATCTAAGAAGGAAGATGGAACGAAAGTTTCTTCGCACACTCGTTCAGAACATTGTAGAGAAATTAAAGGGCACAGTTACTTTCAGGATTCATCATCAAAAAAATTCAGAAACTTTAAAGGTAAATTCAAGGCCTGGGACTCTCCCGAGAAGGATCAACTCAATAATGAATTGAAAAAACTACCGCCATGGCTAAGAAAGTATAACATTGCCAACTTCTTAAGGGCTAGCACTCATGAAGGTAATCCTACAAACCCCGCTCTAACTTATCCTGATAGCAAGACAGTGATATTATTCGATGCTTTTTTTAATGCTCCTGACAAACAATATATCCTCCTACATGAGATATCACATATCGCAACTTGGGATATCGACCCTAATGATTTGCAGAATTTTTTCGTCTCAAATGGATGGATATATAAGCGAGGAAAATCCCCTCAAGCTCCTCAAAAAGTACTTGTTCCTGATTCATCCTATTCTCCTAGCGAAGACTTCGCTAATTCAGTAGAGATTTACTATTCAAATCCAAAACGCTTTAAAGAATTCAACCCAAAATCATTTTTAATTCTTGAAGGCATCATCAAATCAAAGGAAAAACAATGAGATTTTTATATCTTTGTCTTTTACTTTTTGGAGCTTGCTCTCTGAATGGTTCTCATTCTAATCCTAAAGATAATTTCGACAAAATTATGGCCATAATGAAGACCAAATCTACAGCAGAACTCATCCGTTATTATGGCCAGCCCGATGAAATTTCTGAACCTGAACAAGATAAAAATGTTTTAATCTTTAGATATAAGGATTCCAGAATTGACGCTTATGTGGACAAATTAAACAAGAACAAGGTCTCCCACTTAACAATTTTCTTTTTTGAAGATTTTGATAATTATACCTACCTTAAAAAAAGATTTAAAAACTACAAGTGGATAGAAGAAAAGCTTACTGATGATAAATCAGGCCACGTCATGACTGATCGATATCTTGTGAAAGTACCAGAATTAGGAATGCAATTCGAATACGACAACGATGCTCCTAAAAGAAAGGTCATGTGGATTTATTTTGACTGATTTTTTTCTAAAAATCTACCATAGTATTTCATTAAAGCCCCTTATGAGGCTTTGAAAATTTTTGAAAAATCTACGTCGGAGCTATCAACGTATTGAAGAAGGGGAGATATCCAAAATAGATGACTTCCTTAAGATCTCCGATCGGTTTCATCGCCGTAGTTTGGGGTCTTTTGAAAGAAAACTTCCAGGTAATCAATGTCTTGATCATAAAATAGCTTTAACATGGGAGTCTCCTGTTTATTTCAATTCCACCTGAAACTTTATTCTTAGTCATGGAAGTAGAGATCCATGATCCATTTTTTTTACATTTTACAATAATCACCGAAAATCTTATTTTAGATGCATTGGTATTTTTGCGGAGGAAATAGATCACTCCAGAAGGATTTATTTCGCTCATCAAAACGAAATCAGGTTCTAAAATTTTTTTCTACTCATCTCAATACTTATCTCTGGATGTTTGATGTTTTTCATTACTTCAACATATTCTATTATGGAAGTCGCCAATTTTGGAGAAGTATTTGTTTGGAAGTTTAAAAATAAACGTGAAGTGATTAAACTTCAATAAAGATAGATGCTTAGGGTTTCAAAAATACAAATTGGAAATGGACGCCGGCGCTGACGAAACCTTGCATCACCAAGAAGTACTGCATACCTTTTAGACTTTAGAAATCAATGAAGCTTGTCGCAAAAGCTCACCGCGCTCCTCATATCCGTTGGTCCTATCAAGCTCTTTATATAGCTCAATATAGCGAGAGAGGTCGGCCTGCAATTTGGGATCATCCCAGTTTTTCTTAAGCCAGGCACGTTCAGAATCAGTCCAAAGAGAAAACATTTCATCACATGGCCCTTCCAGAACGTAGGCCAGCTCTCGCCAGTTAGAACCGTGTTGAAAGTCATGTTGCCCTGGGTTTTCTCCAAGAAATACCGGAACGAGATAGAAATTGTCGAAAACAAGTTCCCGTAGTTTTCTTTCTGCCAAGGGCAGATCTCCTGATTTGAGAAGTACTAAAATCCAACAAAGATGGTTGAAGGCTTCGGGAACATCATCAGGAAAAGCTTTTTTATACCATCCGTAGGACTTGAGTGCTCCTTCAGCATCACCCATGAGTAAATAAAGTGGGCCAAGTAAAAATCTTTTACCTGGCCCATCATCATAATGTGGTTTATTAAAGGCCCTTTCGTACCGACGAATCAGGGTTCGAATTTTTTTTGGGTCAGTTGGAAAAAAAGATTCTTCGGAATTCATCTTGTTACCTCTCTTCAAAATATATGATATTTTCTATAACACTCTATGGAAAGGACCTAAATGAATAACCAAAAGACTCCTACAGAAATCTGTCAGGAATGTGGCAAGGAAAGACCAGCATATAATTTCACCTCCCTGCTCATTAAAGAAAGTGAGGTGGCAAAAGTCCTCTGTTCCAAATGTTACAATCGATACTTTACCTCTGCCAATGGACTGGATGATTTAGAGATTACAGAATTCGGGCCTACAATCATTACTGACTCAAGCGGCAAGGACCACGTTTTTCATTTTGATGTGAGGCTGACCACTGGCCTGGGCATTGAAGCATTTGAATTGATTGACGGTGATCCTGGAGGATACATGTTTTCAGTCCTGGTTCATCCTGAAACACCGGTGCATGAGGCCTATGTAAAGCTAATTGGAAAAATTAAGAATGGTCTATCCATAAAATACTTAGAGTTGTCGGATTTTGGTTACGGCCAGAAAAAAATGTATTTAAAACATTCGGCAGTCAATGGTCGGATCGAGGAAAAAGATGACTCACCGATAGCTGTTGTAGATGGCATTGAGTACGGTTGGGATGAGCTTGGGAGATGTTTATCTTCGCATATGCGTATTCCGATCCAACTGACCACCGATTCCGACAGTAACTGACCGGCCATTCCGGTAGTAACTGACCACTAATTCCGGTACCAACTGACCGGCCCTAAATGATCCTCATTTCTTGTTCTCTTTTTCGTCTTTTTTCTCCTGGACTGTAGCATTATTTTTTTCTTTTCTTAGTGATGGCCCACAAAGATCAATTCGATAAGAATTGTGGACCACCCGATCTAAAACGGCATCAGCAATTGTTTTGTTCGGAATCAATTCATGCCAATCTTTTACTGGAACTTGACTTGAAAAAATCGTCGACTTTCTTTCATAACGGTCCTCCAT
>DATLXC010000067.1:0-2624 GCA_035575985.1 Bacteriovoracaceae bacterium
GTTGCTTCGCTTGCAATATAGGTTTTACGATCTGCCAAGGTCGGGACAATTTGCCAAGGGGTCTTGTCCATAAATTCTACTGATGTGGCGATTGCTATCACTTGATTTCTCTCTTCGGTTGTAAGTTTATTTGCAGGTATGGTGGATGGCCCTTGTCTTCCATCAAGAGGATTGTCCTCCCACCGTCCAAGTGTCTTCTGGTCAATCCCAAGATCTCCACACGCAATTCTGCGTCTGCATCCATTTTGATTGGCCTCTGTAACTAACTCTATTGCAATTATACGATCTGGTTCTTCTACTCTTCTTCCTCGGCATCCCCCCAGATCAAACGGCTTTTTTTTAGCAGGATGATACGGGCAGACATTTCGGCCAACGCTCTATCTTTGCGGTGAAGTTCTTTCTCAAGCCTTTTTTCTTTGTTCCTCAACTCAGTGGTCTCTGGATCTTTCTTAGGACGGCCAGGTGAGGATTTCATTCCGGCAAAGGCATCTTGCTTCCATTCCTCAAGTTGAGCAGAATGAAGACCTTTTTTGCGTAGATAGTCGCCTAATTGATTGTCCTTCAAAGAAGCCGCCTCAATAATAATCTGGAGCTTTTCTTCGGGCGTGAACTGAGCTGGATTTTTGGATTTTTTAGTCATGGGCTTGCCATTAGCATGAGCCTTGACCCATTGTCTAAGGCTGGTGTGGTGAATGCCCGTCTCTTCACTTAAGACTGTGAAAGAAGGACCACCTGGAGACAATAACTTCGTTACCATCTTACTTTTGAACTCATTTGAATAGACAGACACATTGACTCTTTCTCGCCACCCTTGGGAATAATTATTTAAGTTAAAGAGTGGTCAACTTTCCTGAGACAGGGGGAACTAATGGTTTATGAAAATTTTCTGAACGTCTTATATTCGCTCTAATGGCTAGACGGACGAGGACACCCACATCTAAACCACTGATTTTATATGCTCAACTTTCAAATCATAGAATATTGAAATCTCTGAAAATTGTAAGGATAGGTTTCAAATGCTGGAGCTTCGATTTTCACCGAAGCCCCCACCCTGAATAATTCTTTTTTACTTTTGAGGCTAGCTGTCAGACACGAACCTAGGACTTAAAATCATTTATTTTTTTGGCAGTAAGAATCAATAAAAGAGTTCATTTGAGGAATGTCGCTGGCATTGTCATAGTGCTGGTAAGGGATCACTCTCAGACCACCAGCAGTAATATGTGTGTTCCCAAAATTGTAATCTACAGTCTCAACAGTACCAGGGTAATTTGGGTCAATAACTTTCATCCTATACCCTGCCACATACCCAACTACTTCGTCTGGCCCTGTGTTATACCGGATAGGTTGCATTTCCAGGATAAGAAGCGAGTGAGCGGAGAGGGGGGCATTTATTGTCCCTTTATCTTCCTGAACTCGAGTTCTTACCATTTGGATGTCCCCGGGCATTGCAAATTGTGTTTGATAGAGTAGGTCCATATTGGATTGGAATTCAGAAGGAGTAGGTGAGTAAGAGTCATTTAACCTTGCGAGGCAGTCGTTAGGATTAGCAACGCATCTCCATCCCATTCCATCTATAGCGCTGATTAAATCGTATCTATACGCCCTGCTAAACTCACTTAGATTTTTGTACCCTGGGATTTCAGTAACACCTTTCCGGTGAACTATTCGGTCAATAATAGCAAGGGCATCTTTTTTGGATGGAAAGGGGAGATCAGGACGATAATTTGCCAGGTAAGTAAATTGACGCTGAAGCCGCGTATGGAGCCAGCACATCCCTCCACCAACAGGACCGGGTGGGTTTGCAAAACCTAAAGTTTCATTAAAGTACCTACTTGAAGAATCCAAAATTCGACCTGAAATCATTCGTGGGTTACCAGCACAGAAGCTTTGTTTATGATCAGGAAGGCTTAAATCCTTTCCAAATTTCATGAATCGCGTAAGCTCACTCAAGTCATCAAAATTTTCATTTCTCTGGTCATCACAAATTGGACCACGACCCGCAAAATCTTTTGCATAAGCAATATGTAACTGAATAAATCCAAGCATTATTAAAATCTTTAACATACGTTCTTATCGGTAAGACAGACGAATTTTAAACAACTTATTTTGCCAAATCTTTCTGGTAGCTAATTGAGCGTATATGCCAGTGTTTCCCTGTGTAATGGTTTTGAGGCAGCCCCGGTAAAAGAACTCTTGGCCTACAATTACACGTTTCTGAGGATGTGGGGTCCGCAGAAAAGAAATGATATACTTTCGACTTTGGGACAATGCTTCATTAAGTCCCTAATTTCACTGTAAAGATATGGTTTTAATCCAGGTCCCGCCGGATGGTTATTTGTCTGTCTTATATAAGAGTCATGCCTGAACTCCATGACAATCTCTTATATTCGAAAGGTAAGCCTCAGAATTCATGGATTTTGATGGGGATGTACCTCTCCTCAAGATTTCAAGAACGAATATAAAGAGACCAGGAAGCGCTCATGAACCATTACCTTTTTACACTGGATTTCTTTAGCCTTTGGTTTAATAAGTCTGGGTGAACCTTTTCATCCTTATTAATAGCTGAGAAATCCTGCTCTTCCGCTTTCATGGCCCTCAGTTCAGCTTCCCCTGCTTGCGGAGAC
>DATLXC010000068.1:0-20328 GCA_035575985.1 Bacteriovoracaceae bacterium
ATGAACCGTAAAGGCGATGGACAACCAGGCATGATAACCGTCTGGAGAGGTTGGATGAGGATAATGGACGGGGCGGAAATTTATGAAATGATGCATTTAAAATAAAAACCCACATCCGAAGATGTGGGTAATAGTAAGCCCAAAAGGTAGCCTTTTTTTTTAGCAAGTATATCCGGGAATGCAAGGACGTGGGAAAGGTCTTGGTATTGCAGTTGTAGAACAAGCGGCAGTTTCACCTAAGTAGGTAAGCTCTTCCAGCAGCACTTCAGGGCTCTCAAGCAGATCACCCATGAAATACTTCCTGACCACAGTCACACTGGCGTCACACTTTTGAAATTTTGCCGGTGCATACTTAAAACTAATCTTGGCCTCTGTTCTTAAGAAATCGGGGCAATCACTAGGATGTTCACCGAGGAAGCTTCTTGAATAATTGGCAATTGTCGTAGATGTAACCTTACCGAGAGAAATATCCAGGTGACTTGCTGCATGGGCTACCAACAAATTCTTCTGAAAATTGTCCATAACCACTACTGAGCATGCTAAAATATTCTTAGTAAGTATTATCAGAGCTATTACTAAAACCAATCCAACTTTTCTCATTTTACCCTCCAAAGGTTCTTCCTTAAATTCAGATTACTCGCAAGAGAGTTAAAAAGATCTTCATTTACTCAAACATATTCTCTCCCATTTTTAGGGCCAAAACGATTCCTAGTTGGTTACATTTTGCACCATGGGTGCTAGAGTGTGCGTAGATATAAAAAGGAAAACCATGACATCCGATATCACCCCGGCCTGGTCCGAACTGAATTTATCACCTGAGATGCTTGAGCTGATTGCGCAGGCCGGATACACTATTCCTTCGCCCGTTCAGGCAAAGGCCATTCCTTTCGTGATGGATGGACGTGATGTTCTTGTTTCATCGCAAACTGGAAGTGGTAAGACTGCGAGCTTTGTTATTCCCGTTGTAGAACGTTTTAAGAATAAGAATGGAACCTATATCCTGGCCCTTTCTCCGACTCGCGAAATTGCCCAGCAGACTGGTGCAGTGTTTGAATCATTTGGAGCGCCGTTTGGCCTACGGACTGTTGTATGTATTGGAGGAGCTTCTATTCCCCAGGAAAAAGAGGCCCTGGCCTCTTCTCCCCATATCATCGTAGCGACTCCGGGTCGTCTTTGTGACCACATGGAACGCGGGAATGTATGGTTGGATTTTATACAATGCTTAATTTTTGACGAAGCTGATCGAATGCTTGATATGGGTTTTTCCAAACAGATCGAACAAATTTCTGAGCAGATTCCAAAAGAACGTCAGACTTTGATGTTCTCTGCCACTTTTGCTCCAAAGGTGGAGCGTCTTGCGCGCAACACAATGAATAATCCGGAACAAATCACAATTGAGAAGGCCGAAGGATCTGTGCCTAAAATTGAGCAGCATCTGGTTTGGGTCGAAGAAGAAAAAAAAGCATCTGCTTTGATGAACCTAATTCGAAATGAACCAGGAACCATCATCGTCTTCGCTAAATCCAAGGAGCGTGTTTACCAGGTCTGGCGAACACTTGAAGGAAAGAGATTTAAGGATGCTACTTATATGCATTCTGATTGTACTCAGGAACAACGTGAAGCTGCTGTGGCCGACTTTAAGTCAGGCAGATACCGCGTGCTGGTTGCAACAGATGTTATGGGTCGCGGAATTGATGTAGATGATGTGGCCCACGTAGTGAATTATGATGTGCCTCGTGAGCCGGAAGATTACGTACATAGAATTGGTCGTACCGGTCGGCGCGGTAAGACAGGCATGGCAACTACTTTTGCCATTCCATTCAAGGATGAACAGGGGATTAAGGCCATTGCGAAAGTTCGTGGTGTAGCTGCGCCTGATCTACCTTCCCAGAATCAGAATCAGAATCAAGATCAAGAGCGTGATCAAGGAAGAGGACCGAGAGATAATCGTGGTCCAAGAGATAGTAGAGGTCCAAGAGGGGATTCGAGAGATTCGAGAGTTGATTCTCGAGGACCTAGAGGCCCTCGAGATCAAAATCAAAACTCACGACCACCAAGACAGCATACCGAAGATAAAAAGCCTAATAATCCGGTTGCTCAAGCGGCTGCACCAGTAGCAGCAGTTTCGAAGACGACACCTGCTCCAGTTATGGAGAAGAAAACAGGCTTTATGTCGTGGGTGAAGAAATTATTTAACTAATTTCTTCCACCACCTCCACCACCCCAGGTTCTACGAAACCATCTGCGCCAGACGTCGTCCCAGCCGTCGTCATCGTCGTCTTCATCCTCATCATCAGTTTCTGGCTCTGGTTCCGGTTGTGGAACTGGAACTGGAACTGGAACTGGAACTGGTTCCGGTTGCGGGACTGGTAAAGGATCTACTTCAGGTACGGGAACTGGCTCAGGTACTGGCTCCGGTGTCGGAGCAGGTGGGGTCCAGGTACGAGCAGGTTCTGGATTACCCATGTTACCTGAAATATTTGTATCAATAGTGCCTGGTTCAGGACTCGACTGAATAATCAAACCACAGGCAACTGGCAAACTCTGGTGTCGATCACGACCTTCAATCATGGCAACAGTTTCAGGTAAGTTGACATTAAAATCTGCGCCATAAATAACGATGATATTGCCTGCGAGACTTAAGCCTTCATTTTTAGCGAGCTTAATGAAAGAGGATTTTGAATCCGGAGTTTTTTTCAAGTCTTTGAACAGCTCTGTAAAATTGGCATTTCTCTTATAGAGATAAGCTCCCGTTTCATCTGCAACCGGATATAAATTTTTACCCAAGTCCTGGCCTTTAAGATTTGAGTCCAGGGGTATGATCGGCTTTCCCCAGGCATTGCTCCCTTCTTCAACATCTATAATATTGTCGTGGTTCTTATCGTCCTGCTCAAGTGTGGGGCATCTCCATCCATTATGGAGGTCCTGCTTATGCCAGACAGAAGGGGCACCACCAGTTAACTTAATCTGAACTTGAAATTTATCACCCTTTCTATCTATGAGCCCCGAGGTCGGGTGCAGCTCTATAAATTTGTCATTGAGAGTAACAAACTCAACTTTATACCTGCCTCCAATGTTCGAGCCATCAGCAGGAAAATCGGTGGCCATCAATTCTTGATTGAATTTAGGCATTTCCTTGGCCTTGCCACAGCCAACTAGAACGCTTAATAAGACGAGAGAGATGATTTTCATAGTTCTACCTCAATGTAAGTTCAGAGCAAAAGGGGCCCAGTAATGATTCTAAATGACTCTTCTATTGTCTACTTAATGGCCATCTTGCGTTTAAACTAGCCAAGCGTCAATTGATTGTTTCGCTCAATATTAAGAGGGAATTATGAGTTGCGGCTCCAACCTTTAGGTAGGTTTAATTTCAGGCCTAAGTATCTTTTTTGACTCGCCACCCGTTTTGGTGCTGCTTACTCTTGAGTTAGGAATCATAAACATCTCAAAAAGAGTAAAAATGAAAGTCTTTATAGCAGCCCTTACAATCCTCTCTTCTACTTTTTGCTTCGCAGGAACTTCAATGCATCTCGAGGGAACTTGCAAGGGTAAGCTGGCCGACGACACTACTGTGGCCTTCACATACTACTCAGATTTTGATGGATGCAAGGAGTCAAGCAGGGCCGGGATTGCATTCACCAGAGGTCCAATTGGTGACAAAGGTCTCATGACTGGTAAGAGATATTTCCGAAATGGAAAGGATCTTTATTTATTCCCGGAAAGAGTTGGACTTGAATTTAAAGATTCAACTGGAAATGTCGGTGGAATCTTAAGAACTGATTCTGGAGAGAAAGTTAAGGTTAGCTGCCAGATCCGTGACTACGAATTTAACACTGAATGCTAATACTACAGATCAGATGTTAAATGCTCTTTCATGCGTTCAATACCAAGCGACTTCTTGTTTTTAAGTACTCAAAGGTTTCGGCCGTGAGAGGAGTTGCCAACGCTAATCCAACCCTCACTTCACCCTTTTTCATGTAATAACCCTTGGGTGCTACATAGGTTACACGAGCGGAGAGTGGTAAACTTAAGGGATTATGATCAACGGCCTTAATCCAGCAGCTATCAAACCTTCTTAGAAAATCCCGGTTACCTCCGGAAATCAAAAGACCGAATCCATATTCAGATACATCTACGATACGTACTTCAATTTCAAAAACAGTTTCACGCAAGGTACGAATCTTCCGCTTGATCGATAAAGAGATGTCTGAATTTATTGGTAGGACATAGCGTTCACTGCTTCGTAGCTCGAGACCCTGTGCCTCTTCAGGATAATCACAGATAACTTTATCTCCCATTATCTTAAACTTCCCCGGTTCCAGGCGAAATATCAGGCTGCGATAACTAAGACGAATAAAAAGAGGGCTTAAGATATCTATTTCAAGGGTCCCTGGGGTTCTGAAAATAAGTTTGTCGTACTTGATTTCAATATGCATCTGGATGATCTGCATAATAAGCCTGCCGGATGCATTGGTTTGCCATACCTCGCCACCAAAGGGAGCAGCGTTTTCAATAGCAGCAATTATTTGACCACGTTTTTGAAGGGGGATTAATTTGTCAGTATCCATAAATCACTTCCTGTGGAAATAATGGATTAGTAGTAGGAGTTATATCGACACTTTACCTCAGAAAAAATAAGCTCATTGGTAACTCTTTGATAATTAAGGGATAAAATGAAGAAGATTGTCATTCATAAGGCCGGGGACTACCGCCAGTTAAAGCTGGAAGAGGCCCCTGACCTGAAGCCAGAAGGCCTGCAGATTCTGGTTGAGAACAAGGCCAGTGGAGTGAATTATGCAGATATCATTATTCGTTGGGGGTTGTATGAATCGGCCAAGCGATATGTGGGCTGGCCGATTACACCTGGTTTTGAATTTGCGGGTGTGGTGAAAGCAGTACCTCCGGAAGAAAAAGATATCAAGGTGGGTGAGCGGGTTTTTGGGGTCACGCTATTCAATGCCTATGCCAGCCAGGTCTGTGTGGACAGAGTCCAGCTTCACCGCCTTCCAGAGTCCATGACCTTTGAAGAAGGAGCTGCTTTTCCTGCTGTCTTTATGACGGCCTATCATGCCCTTTTTCAAAACGTAATCACACGCAAGGGAATGGTAGCCCTGGTTCACTCAGCGGCAGGAGGAGTGGGAAGTTCACTTATCCAGCTTTGCAGGATTGCAGGAATTAAAACTATAGGTGTCGTGGGCTCAGCTCATAAAGTAAGAAGTGTTAAGGAGCTGGGTTGTGATTTTGTCATTGATAAATCCACTGAGGACTTGTGGAAGAGAGTTAGGGAATATGCTCCGAATGGGGTTGATCTTGCTTTTGATGCCAATGGAGTTTCGACATTACAGGAGAGTTATAATCATTTAGCAGCTTCGGGCAAGCTTGTGGCCTATGGGGCACATTCAATGTTTCCCAAAGTCGGGGGTAAATTGAACTGGCCTAAGCTCGTGAAAGATTACTTAAGGACTCCGCGCTTTAATCCTCTGACTATGACCTCTGAAAATAAGAGTCTCATAACTTTTAATTTATCTTTTCTTTTTGATCGCAAGGATCTGTTGAATGAGGCGATGGAAGATCTGATAAACTGGTACAAAGAAGGAAAAATCAAGCTTCCGCTGGTGACAAGTTATCCAATAGAAAAAGTGGCAGATGCTCATAAGGACCTGGAGTCGGGAAAAACCATCGGGAAACTTGTCCTGGTAACTTAGGCAGCCTTTTCAGTTATACGAGCAATTAACGAGGAGAAGAGTAAAACGCTCGGTTTTATGTTTATGTATTTATGTTAAGCTAAAAGCCACATATTACTAAGCTCAGGAGAATCCGTTGAAGATCCTAGTACTTCTTTTGGTGTTTTCTTCTTTCAATGTAAATGCTGCCTGGAATGTCCAATCCCAGTCCAAGATCAGGCAAATGGAAGAAGATTATAAGAATATGGGTACAGGGGAGCTTGCTTCTGCCTGGGGGACCTGGAAGAGAACGCATCTTTTTTCACCTACTATAAGCGGGAAAGTTATTAAGGTCCCTACCAATGAAACCAGGCAAGGTTTTGTTAATGCCTATTTTTACAAGATTCCTACTAATGCTTCCAGGCCCCTGATAGTTTATTTTCCAAGGATGTTTGGCGAAATAGGAGATAAGCTGACAGATGATTTCGTAAGTAAGATCGAGGAACTGAACGTCCACGTCCTGGTTATCCCAAACTTTCTTTCTCATAGTTGGATTCAGGCACAACCTATATACGACAAGCATCCTGTGAAGACAGAAATCTTTATTATTGCCGCTATCTGGAAAGAAATGTTGAAACAAATTCCAAAGGACAATATTTCTGAAACGCATTTTATTGGAGAGGGATTAGGCGGAATACTTGCTTCGGCCTGGGCAGCACAGATGGATTTTACTCCAAGACCTCTTACAGTCAGCTTACTCTGGCCCCCGGCCGAATTTGATACTTCAATGATTAACCTGGATGCGTTTATTGAAAGTTCAAGCAAGGATTGGGCAAATTGTGGCTCAATTGGGACGTTCCCCACATTTTTGAACTATTTTATCTTATCTGATACGCCTGTTGGTATTTCCAAGTCTGACGATCAATGTTTAAGTGCATGGGGTGCAAACAGAGAATATGTAAAAAACCTTCATAGTCTTAGTACGCTAAATGCTCACATCACTAACGGGCAAGTGACCAGGCCGAAAAACTTTCAATATTTCTTTGAACATTCATACAAGACTTTCTTTCGTGCCATCACAAAGAAAGATGAAATGTTGCATTTGGGTTATTGGATAAATTCTATCAGGAAGAGTCAACCCGCACTTGATGTTCGTATCCTGACTTCCTTTGATGACTTTTTTAATAAGGGAATTCCATTGGCAGAAGTTGCACGCAAGGCCAACCTCCAACCGGAAAATATTATGGTTATGAATTGGGGTGGTCATGGCGGACCTATTGGTACGCCGGAATTTACTGAGGTCTTAACCTTCGAATTCAAGCGGAATGCCAACTAAGCGGTTGTTGCTTTTATCAAGCAGCATTTTTAGCAATGACTCTGTCATGATTTCCCTGCTTACTTTCTGAAAAGGAAGTTTCACTATTGGCTCAGCATGGTCAATTCCCTGAAGCACAACAGAATCAACATAATTAAGCCTTGAAGAATTAAGTGGAACCATCCCATCGCTTAAATCATAGGGTCCAGGGTACAATTTCCCGCTAAGGCATCTCCTTAGTGCATTCAAGAGACAACCATGTTCCATAACATCAACTGCCGGCTTAAATACTGTTCTATCCCGATTTGTCACTCCTGACATGGTAAGGACCGGAATCCTGGCAAGAATTTCTCTTATCCTGTCCTTGTTTTCATCCATGAATTTCATCCGCTGGCCCACGCTCAGGTACTCAATTGTTTCTACACTTGTATTGAAGAAGGGAAGAAATGGAGCGAGCCATTTGTCGGCATAATAGGGATTATCAAGGAATACTGTGGCTATCGGTGTTCCGAAAAAAGGAGTTTGCAGGAAGAGAATACCTTCAATACATTCAAGGTCTGATTCATCACTTTCCAGTAAATAGTCAAGCATGGCGAGTCCACCCAATGAGTGAGTGATGAGGACGGCCTTGCGATTGTTCATCCTGGTGGCATTTAAGGCCTGGGTGATTCTTATCTTGGTTTCATCAACTGATCGGGAAGAAACAAAAAGTTTTTGGGTAGGCAGCTTCAGTGTATGTTTCAGATGATTGACTTGTGAAGCAAAGTAATCAGAAGAGAGCGCGGAAAAATCAACGTTACCACGTTCATCTTCACGACTGAAAACTTCAGAAAGGATTCCTGGTACAAGGATTATGTCTTTGCCTCTAAGGTAGCTCAGGTCCTTTTGCGAAAGCCTTCCAGCATTTGAATAATACTTATCGTATGTGCTAGTGACATCCGAACCCATGCAGTTCAGGGAAATAAAAGCTGAAATGGCGAACCAGAATATATTCACAAAGCTCCTCGTAAAAAATTAACCGTATAATAACTTTAAACTAAAATAGTAAGGGATTGATAAAATCGAATGTCAGAAAAAGTTAGTACTAGGGGGGTGCGTCAGCTCTTATTCTTGGGATCGAAGGTCTCTGCTTGGTGCTTAAGTTCGCCGTCCTTGAGGATTTCTATAGTTGAACCTGTTTTATGGCTAAAGATCATCTTACCTTCAACTTTGCTTTCTGTTTCGTTGGCGCAGGTCTCACAATCAGTAAGTTTACCTGGCATGCCCTTACGATCTTCAAGATTATATTCAGCACCACAAGTCTCACATTTGGCGAGAGTGATCTTGGTTGATGGTGTGGGGGACTTAACCTCAACCTTGTTCTTGCCCATATTTTTCGTATGAGTAAGAGTACGACTGCTGCTTGAGCCACTGACAAAGGGCATGGAGATCTTGGCCCGTATTTCGGGCTCTGGTATTGGCCTGTCTTCAATGACGGAGAGCTCGGCCATGGGAATATTGGCACGTGTTCCATTGGCGAGAAAACAGGCCGCTTTTTGGCGTCCCATTTCATCGACACTAATATTAGTGATCCTTACTTTCTCGCCTTTATACCTGCCGCTTATGACTTCAGCTTTTATTACAGTTGCCATGCTTCTATTATATAAGAAAGTTGTTTTATAAGCGAGAGACCTCTAGAATTGGTTGGGTATGGAAGCTCAAAAAGATAATGCCTGGTATTTTTTATTCGTGGCCTGGGTCATGGCCCTGGTCAGTACTATGGGCAGCCTCTTCTTTAGTGAAGTGATGAAGTATCCTCCTTGTGTCCTTTGTTGGTACCAGCGAATCTGCATGTACCCTCTGGTCCCTTTATTACTCGTGGGTTTATTTCCCTTTGACCGACGAGTCTTTAAGTTCTCTATGCCTATTCTACTAATCGGATGGGTCATCGCTTTTTATCATAATCTTCTCTATTATAAGATTCTGCCAGAGAGTGCAGCACCCTGTGTTCAAGGAATCTCCTGCACAACTGCCCATATTGAATGGCTGGGCTTTATTACCATTCCACTGCTTTCACTTACAGCATTCAGTTTAATCATTTTTTTACTTATATTAACCTTCAGGAAATCATCCCATGAAAAACCCTAAAATGCTTTTTGCCATTGGTGCATTCTTTATTCTGGGCCTGGCCTTTGGTATTGGTGCTAAACTTTATAAGAACAACCAGGCCAAGAAGTTTAGTTTCATGGCCCGCGATAATGCCTCAACTTTTGTCCGTGATTATGCTCCGAAGAAGGGTGCAGATGATGCACAGGTTTACCTGGTTGAGTTCTTTGATCCTGAGTGCGAGAGTTGTCGTAAGTTTCATCCTCTGGTTAAAAGCATCATGAGTGAATTTGAAGGCAAGATCCAGCTGGTGCTGAGATATGCTCCCTTTCATGCAAATTCAGTTTTTGCTATAAAAATACTTGAGGCCGCACGCAAGCAGGAAAAATATTGGGAGACTCTGGATATACTTTATGAACATCAGGATGTCTGGGGTGGGCACCATGATCCAAAGCCGGAGCTTGTCTGGAACTACTTACCGAAAGCAGGCCTTAATATTGACCAGTTGAAAAAAGACATGGAAGACCCCAAGATTATCGAAAATCTGGAACAGGATAAGAAAGATGGGGAATTATTGGCAGTACAGGGAACACCGACATTTTTTGTTAATGGAAAGCCGCTTGAACAATTTAGTTATCAGGCCTTAAGGGACGCGGTTGCGAAAGAAATTACTCCGTAACATCTTCACTTCATCCAGATGAAGTGAAAATGCGGGCGAGCGTTAAATAGATTGAATGATATTCGTCCACATCACAGTATGTTCATCAAAGAATTTATCTTCCTGGCCCCTGCGGCCTTCATAAGTGAAACCCCTGGCGCCAAATTCTTCAAAGTAAAAATCCTTTGAAGTTCCCTTGGCCGAATATCCAAGGATCACCGGAGTCTGGCCATGCTTCATATCCCGGCCCAATGCTGCCTGCATGATATCAGCAATAGTAGTATGGCGTTTCATGTCGGTTTCCTGAAGCACAGGACCAGTGAATGACCATGGATACAGAAGGGCACCGATGCAGCAGTGATAGTCCATTGCTACTTCAAGTTTGCGCTTATCATTTTCGAGATCTTCTTTGAGGAATTTGATAAGGGTAGAAGTTTCTGGCTGTGTGAAACCTACGGTCTGGGCCATGAGAACGGTGTAGTCGCGATTTAAATCTATACCCTTATTATTGGCACGGGCGCGCTTGTCGTAACCGTCTGGATTAAGGATTGGGGCCACATAAATAACACCACCGCGCTTGAGGTAATTTGAAATCGTACCATTACTGGCGGTTTGCTCAAGGAACCAACGAGGCAGGCGATCTTCAATATTGAGGTATTCATCACCGTGAATGCTCCCACCGATGTAGATGGCAGGAATTTTTCGGGTGGAAGATTTGTCTGAAATCTTGATTAAAGTGAGGGGCTTGCCTCCAACACTCTTGCCGTAGGTAATAACCTGCGCGAAGTTTTCATAAGTTTTTCCGAGGTCTTTTAATTCTTCAACAATCTGAGCGTATCTTGGCCCATGAATGCCGGAATCGGAGTTGATTCCAAAGAATTTCAGCTCAAACGGGATGTCTGGAAAGTCTGAAGCGCTGGCAGTAGTAAGGACAAAAACGTTAAGCAAAAAAATGAGAATTTTCATAAGAAGTGTTTTACTTCACTTGGATGGTTGGTCCAGAGCGCCTGTTTTAGTTAAATGTTATTGTGATATTGTGTTCTTTTCCGTCATCGATAAGATTGTGCCACTCACTCTCAATTACCTGGCCCTCTGCCCGAACCAGGGAGATATGGTAGGTGGTGGATTTAAAGCGGTAAGTGAAATCAAATTCTTTCCAGGCAAGGGGCACCTTCGGTCTTACCGTGAAAGTGTCTCCGCGCATATCAAGACCCAGGATTGATTCAACGGCCGAACGGTACATCCAGCTCGCAGATCCTGTGTACCAGGTCCATCCACCGCGCCCGACATGGGGATAAAGGCCATAAATGTCGGCGGCCACTACATAAGGCTCTACTTTATATTTGTGGAGGCCTGCCCGCGTGGAAGAGTGATTAATTGGGTTAAGGAGAGCATAAAGTTCCTGGGCACGATCGCCATCACCTAATTCGGCATAGGCCATGAGTGTCCAGATAGCAGCGTGAGTATATTGTCCGCCGTTCTCACGCACACCTGGAACGTAACCTTTGATATAACCCGGATCAAGGGAAGTTTTATCAAAAGGAGGGGCGAACAATTTTATAAGTCCGTCACCCCTGTGAATGAGATACTCATCAACTGCCGCCATGGCACGCTTCATACGGTCTTTATCGGCCGCACCGGAAAGAACCGACCATGATTGTGAAATAGAATCGATCTTACATTCTTCGTTTTGCGCAGATCCAAGCGGAGTGCCATCATCGAAGTAGGCACGACGATACCAATCACCATCCCAGGCATTTTTCTCAACAGCTTTCTTTAATTGTGTGAGGTGCTCTATATAGGCCGCTGCACGTTTATCTTCATTGTCCATGAGATCACACAGTGGAATAAATTGGGTGAGAGTGGAATAGAGGAACCATGCAACCCACACACTTTCACCCTGGCCTGCATGTCCCACACGGTTCATGCCATCATTCCAGTCCCCTGCCCCCATAAGAGGCAAGCCGTGCTTTCCGACTTTCATGCTGCGATCAAGGGCGCGGGCGCAATGTTCAAAGATGGTTCCTTTCTCTTCAGATATATTAGGATGAGTATAGGAATCTTCCTGGCCTTGAGCGAGTAGTGGAGCTTCGATGAAAGGGATGACTTCTTTCAGAATGGAAATGTCTCCCGTTACTTTTATATAATGGGAAACAACGAATGGCAGCCAGATCAGGTCATCAGAGAAATGGGTACGGACTCCGCGTCCTGTCGGAGGATGCCACCAATGCTGGACATCGCCTTCCTTGAATTGTCGTGCGGCCGAAGTGAGGATTTGTGCCCGGGTAATTTCCGGATGTGCATAGGCCACGGCCATTACGTCCTGAAGCTGGTCACGGAAACCAAAGGCCCCGCCGGATTGATAGAAAGCTGAACGGGCCCAGACACGGCATGAAAGTGTCTGATAAAGAAGCCAGCGATTCACGAGGGTGTTCATGGCCTTGTCAGGAGTATTTATTGTGAGTGTGGAAAGCGCCTGGTCCCAAAAGCTCACAGAGTCTGTATAGGCAGAGTTCACCTGGGCCATGTCACGATATTTGAGCACAAGCTTGCGTGCTTCAACATCGCTGGTGGTCTGACCAATTATGATCACGATGGTTTGTTCCTCGCCAGGTGCAAGATCAATTTTAGTCTGGAAGGCGGCACATGGATCTAGACCTGCGCCGGATGTTCCCGATAAACCCACACGCCTGAGTGCAGCTGGATTGCCTGGACTACCGTTTCTTCCTAGAAACTCCCTTCTGTCACAAGTATAAGTCCTGTCAACCCGACTTATATCAGTGAAGGCCACCCGGGAGGCAAATTCATTATTATAGGGATTGTGGGCCAGAATCGCACCTGTTGCCTCATCATACTGAGGTATTACATAGGCTGCAGATGTGCTGCGATTAAGTCCGAGAACCCATTCAACATAACTCGTAACTGAGAGCTTGCGCGGAGTAGAGCTTAAGTTTTTAATTTTCAAGCGTGAGAACTTAACATTGTCATTCATAGAGACAAAGACATCCATGGTCTGTTCTATGTTGTGACTGATATGTTCAAAGCGCGAGTAACCCTGGCCATGACTGATGATATAAGGATCGTTTCCACGAATTGGAAGTGGAGTAGGTGTCCAGAATTCACCAGTTTCCTCATCTTTCAAATAGATGACTTCTCCCGGAGGATCAGTCACAGGATCATTTGACCATGGAGTAAGCCTGTTCTCACGGCTGTTGTCTGACCAGGTAAAGCCCGACCCGCTTTCTGAAATAATAAATCCAAAATCCTTGGAATTTGCAATGACATTAATCCATGGAGCTGGAGTCCACTGGTCCTCACTTAAAGTGATAACGTATTCCCGGGCATCGGGCGTGAAACCACCAAGGCCATTGTAGAATTGAAGGCCTGAAACTGTCTGGGAAAGATTAATGCCCTTGTTTATTGGCGGTGCTTTAGTTGCAACCAGAGGTTTCGCCACAAATGGCTCCGGCATCACACTTCGCGGTTTTCTATGCTTAAGCTGCTCTTCCAAAGTTCCAATCTCAGCACTTAAATTCACTCTTGCCACAGTTTTCAGGAGAATAAGATCTTCTCTTGGTAAGAGGTCAGAACGTAATAAGAAAATTCCCCCAGCTTTATGCAGGAGTGAGTGAGACCCGCTGATTAAGATTTGTCGTTGAATTTCATCCTGCAAGGATTGCAGGTAAGAGTGAGATCTTTCATTCAGGATAACCAGATCCGCCTTAAGACCCTTTAGTCTCATGTACTCATGGGCACGCAGGAGTTCGCGGACCATGGGCATATCTTTTTCATCACTGATTTGGGTCAGAATAATAGGTACGTCACCGCTGATGCCGTAGGCCCATAGATTTGTCTGGGCACGTGTATTTTTAGAGAGCTGGTTGGATGCAGGTCTAAGGGATGAATCAAGATAAAGCACACGTCCTGCAAGGCGCTGGTAGATATGTGCCTGGGTATGTGAGATATTAATGTGCCTGAGCTGGACCTGGGCATGAGTCCATGCCATTTCAGATTCACGGTGGAAGGTATGGAAGTCGCGGTATTTATCGATCAGGTCCAGTGCTTCTTCCCTGAATTGAACAAGGCCGGTAGCGAAGGTAACTGAAGCTGAGGTCTTAGGCTGAATCCGTATAGTCTGCCGTAAGGAAAAGATGGGATCCAGAACAGATCCGACACTGTTTGAAAGTGGCTTGTTCTCTGTTATTACTGTTGGTGAGCCGGAATTCCTGCCACGCCCGACAAAACGCGAGCGATCTGTTTCATATTGAATGGCCCCTTGTTCCGCTCCATCAGTCGTTACAACATGAAAGGCCCATGGCGGGATCTCATGATTAGAGCGCGCCCTTCGGGTCGCAAGCAAGGCCGCACCGTTTGCAACCGATTCTGTTTGTACAAAGAGATTACTGAATGTGGGATGGGCAGCATCATCGTTATGCTTAGCTATGACAGTTTCCATGAAACTTGTTACTTCAATCTCCACAACCTTATCAGATTCGTTAGATAGGGTAATTTTTCTTAGCTCAACGTTATCTTCCGGTGAAACCAGGATTTCAGTACGAGTCAGGATTTCGTCATCCTTTCTCCAGAATTCAACTTTATCCTCTGAGAAAGTTGCACCGAAGCTATCGGGTGCCGTGCCAGTTGGCTGATGGGTGGCCGACCAGAATTTGTCAGTGGCCCGATCCCTTATATAGAAAAATTGTCCCCAATGGTCGCGGGTAGTGTCTTCACGCCAGCGGGAAATCGATAATGGTCCACAACGTGAGTAACCCGCGCCAGTGGATGTAACCATGACTGAATATGTCCCGTTGGAGAGAATCTGAGTTCTCGGCAGGGAAAGGTTAACATCGGAGTAGAGCCTTGGATGGATCTCAGTGGCAGAAAGAAGAAACCCGTCACTTTTAATTTCTTCAACTCTTGGGCGCAAGAGGGGAAGGGATTGAGGTACACGTTCCTGGAGGATTAGTTCAGTCGCCTGAACTTGAGGCTCATTGTGAAATCTTCTTTGCATGATATTGTCATGAACTAAATTATTTAGTGCTACTAAGCTCATCCCCTGATGGTGGGCCATGAAAGAGCGAAGGATGACAAATGATTGCCTGGCCGGAAGGCGTTCAGCAGTATAATCAATGGATTCATAAAATCCATAACGTCCATGCACGCCGAGCTTTTTCATACGATCAAGGTTAGCGAGAGCGGCCCTTGGATTAATAAGTGCTGCAAGCATGGTTGAGTAAGGAGAGATAACAAGCTCGTCACTGAGTCCTCTCTTTAGTCCCAGTCCAGGCACACCGAATGGTCCATATTGATAATTCATCTGGAGGTCGCGGGCATTATAGCCAGCTTCAGAAACACCCCAGGGAACACCTTTCTCTTGTCCGTATTCCATCTGTCGCTGGACGATTGAGTGATAGGTTTCTTCAAGAAGGGTATTATCAAAACGCCTCATGACCAAAACAGGCATGAGGTATTCAAACATCGTTGCTGTCCATGCAATCAGTGCCCGGCCATTCTTAAGCGGAGTCATCTGACGGCCTAACCTGAACCAGTGCTCCTGGGAGACATCACCTTTTGCGATGGCCACAAAACTAGCAAGTCTTGATTCAGAAGCGAGCAGGTCATAGAAAGAATTATCCATGCGGTTGTCGAGGCAGTTATAACCGATGACAAATAACTTCCGCTGGCGATCATAAAGAAATTTAAAGTCCATGTTCTGGACCATCTCATCACATTTAGCGATAAGAGCATTTGTACACGTAAGTATTTCAGTTTTGTCAGAGGTAAGATCATCCTTAAGACTTGAAACTTGTTTTAAGCACCTGTCGATCCAGTGCTTGCTTAATTTTAATTCTTCAGGATGTTGGATACTGTCGGCCAGCAAGGCCCCAAGGATATCTTGTCCTTCAGTCAGGTCTACCAGCAAAGTCGAGAGAATTTTTTTCCAGTCTTTTGCCTGGGGAGGAGTCTGGGCAATATGAAGGCATTTTTTAATGATTCTTTGAAGCTCACTGGCATGAAAAACATTCGTACTTGAAGTGACATTTGGTATCCGGTCAACTTCAACCTGCAAAAGGAGCAAGGTGTCCTCTATACCACGATTAAGTTCATGCACAGGTCTTGAGTCTTTTTGAATTTCAACCAGGAATTGCTTGAGTGTTAAAAGATGTCCTGCAAGGTTACCAGAATCAACCGTGGAGATATAGCGTGGTTCAAGGGGATGAAGCGAAAGAGTGTCATACCAGTTATAAAAGTGTCCATGTAGCTTAGGTAACCTATCAAGGGTTGCAAAAGTATTCTCAAGCTGGGATATGAGATTCTTTTCGCCAATGTAACCCAGGTCATATGCTGATGCTGCTGCAAGGACCTGGAGTCCTATATTAGTAGGGGAAGTCCTGTGTGCAATGACTGGTCTTGGATCTTCCTGGAAGTTATCCGGTGCAAGCCAGTGGTCAAGAGGTCCTACGAATTCTTCAAAAAATGACCAGATCGACCGTGCATAAAGGCGGAACTGCTTATGCTCGTCCACTGTCAGGGGAACTTCTTTGACCGTGGGCTTTTGCGCAATCCATTTCTTGATAAACGGATTCAGCGCCCACAAAGCAATGAAAGGTCCAGCGACCAGCAAGGCCTCAGGTCTCACAAGGAAAACAACGACACCCATGATAGCGGCTATGATCGGTCCCGAATCTAAGATACCTGTTTTCTTTTTCTGACTCGAGAGCTGAGCGAATGATGTCCATTCAAGAAGCTTCTTACGTGAAATAAACATCCGGAACAAGACGCGTACAATAGCATCTGCCTGGGTCCATGCTTGCTTGGCGAGGAAGGTGGCCGTCAGTAATATTTGCCCGATCTTGATCTTTGTTTCGCGCCATCCGCCCTGGAAGTGGCCGTACCAGGTTCTTCCACGACGTCGCATCCAATCTCCGGTTGCAACTGTTGAATAAACAGGAAAAAGAAACATGATGAGAATTAGTGAAGTCCATAAGAATGGTGAACCTGGCAAAACAGTCCATGCGAGTCCAAGCCAGATTAATGTTGCAACAGGAACCATACTACGTCGCAAATTATCAAAAAGTTTCCAGCGGGATATAACAGAGAGATCATTTCGAACAGTTTTTCCCTCTCCGTTTTTCACAAAAGGCAATAACCATGGTAAGAGCTGCCAGTCACCACGGGTCCAGCGATGACCGCGCTTGGAAAAAGTCTCATAGTCTTCAGGATAATCATCAAAGAGTTCTACATCTGTTACTAATGCCGATCTTGCATAGGATGATTCAAAGAGATCGTGACTGAGCACCTTGTTTTCCGGCACCCGTCCTTCCATCGCTTCTTCAAAGGCATCAACTACATAAAGACCCTTGCCGGTGAAGCTTCCTTCGGCAAAAAGATCCTGGTAAACATCCGAGACTGCCGTTGTATAGGGATCAATTCCTATATTACCCGATGAAATCCGGGCGAAGCGTGTCGCTATGGCGGAGCTCGACGTAACACTGATTCTTGGTTGCAGGATTCCGTAACCAGCAGTGACCCTGCGGGTTTTATGATCAAGAATGGGTTGATTAAGTGGGTGAGTAATTGTCCCGACAAGTTTTTGAGCGGCATCCCTCGGAAGTTGTGTATCTGAATCAAGAGTGATCACATATTTTATTTCAGTCAACATGGAATCATCAGCGGTGGCCAGGATGTAACTTGTATTCTTGTCCCCTCTTAGCAGGCGATTAAACTCAAGCAGCTTCCCGCGCTTTCTTTCCCAGCCAATCCATGCTCCCTCGGCTTCATTCCATAATCGCTTTCTAACGAAAAGATGAAAATGTGGTTCCGATTCCGGATAATATTTTTGATTGAGTTCATGAATTCCAGCACTGGCAATTCTTAAAAGTTCGTCATCTGATGCAGTAGTTGCAGTTTCAGCATCACCGAAATCTCCTAACAAGGCGAAGGAGAGGTGAGTATCCCGGTTGGCCAGTGATTGAATTTCCAGCTTTTCAATCAGCTCACGAACAACAGATTCTTTTGTAAAGAGAGTGGGAATGACAACCATTGTCTGCGCATGAACCGGAATGCCTTTTTCCCAATCCATTCTTGGCAGGGGCTCAGGTCTCATAAAGAAAGTGATGTAGTGATTAAGAAAGCTCAGGGCCAGATCACTGGCCGGTAATACGGCAAGAAGTGCAAAGGCCAGGATCAAGGGAAGATTATTTGTTGCCGATACACTGAAGTAATAGACAACAGGAGCTAGTAACAATGAAGTTACCAGGGTTAATGAACCTAGATAGACAAAAGTCGGATGAGCGAGAATGAAATTTGGAAATCGTTCCTGCAAGGTTGGTCTGTAGCCACAACTTTTTTTAAAAGCATTTTTACCAAGACCGATAAGATGATGACCCACGTGTGAGGCAATCCCACCCGGAGCTGAAGTCTGGGAAGCGGCAATGGCCCTCTCAGCTACAGCTGATTCTGTTAATTCCGAACGATTCGCGATGGTCTCAATAACATGTCGGTATCTGTCACGTGTGGCAAAGTCCATTTGCAGATAGGCACCCATCGGATCCTGGGCAAGGATAGGATCAACGAGGTTTACCCCCTCGATAAATTCCCGCCAATCCTGGTTGGTAATAAGGCGCATGCTTCCAATGATATTTCCAATAGTGACTTGACCGGAGGCCAGACGATGAAGCTCAAGCTGGGTTATCTTCTGCGAATTAGTGCCACTTGATGCAAGCTTCTTTTCAATCCACTCAAAGGCAGGAGAAACTGCAGGATCCTGGTCCCGTAAGCGCTGAATGAGCTGGACCATGAAAGATCGACTTGATTGGTTGGCCCGGGTTATCTCGGCCTCAAGCATCTGGATAATATCTTTTTCAGTAACGTCAGGTCGTATAGCAAAAGTGAGCAAGCGATCAGCAAGCTTGTCGGCCTTCTCGCGATTCTCTCTGGACCTGATAATTTTCGTGGCAAGTTGGGAAAGATGCTGGACCAAACCAAAACGCAAAGTGATGACTAGCGCCCAAAGTTCACCCACCTGAAGGGGAGCGGTGGTCTGGAAACTTTTCAGAAAACGATGCAATGTGTGTGGATCAATGCGGCCATCAGTATGTGCCACGATATAAAGAGCAATTGCATAAACTCTCGGGAAACCCTGAAGTTCACCACCTGATAATTGTGGCAGGCCATAATAGTAATCATCAGGCAGGCCTTGCTTGATTTCGCGCAGTTGGCCTTCTATTAAGTGAAAGTTATCCACAAACCATTCGGCAGCAGGCGAGACCGGATGCTTTTCCTGAATGGAGTTGGCAAGAATCTTATAAGCTTCTTCAAGTTTGATTTGATTTTGTTTAAGCAGTGGCCTGAGTGAGCGACTTTTTTTACTTTCAGTAGTCGTGCGTAATTCCGCAGCAAGACCAGTGGCCAGTTGTTCCAGTTTCTCTACCGAAAAAAATTCATCAGGTACATTCTCATCATGCACAAGTTCCGTAGATCTACCTAAAATTTTTAAAAAATCTGTGTATGAATGATGGGTATCATGCCTATCTGTACTGCCTTCCATACCGCTATAAGACATGAGATAGCACGATGAAACAAGAATAATTGCGTTATCTTATTTTTTAATGCGGTACTTCTCGCCACGTCCAGGCAAGTACTCTGCTCTTTTTTTGACCCTGAGACATTTCAATTTTTTCAATCGACACAGCTTTTAATCGACGCAGTTGCTTTTGGAGCTTGGGTAAATTGCTTTCTTTTGAAATCAAGCTTGAAAACCAATCACATTGGTCACGATAAGTGAAACTTTCCTCAATCATGGTGCTGACAAAACTGAGTTCTCCACCCTGACACCATAGTTCTGAGCTTTTTCCTCCGAAGTTTAGGACCCCGGCCTTAAGACCTAAATTCTTTAATTTTCTCTGGGTGCCTTTAATGGCATCCGCTTCTGACTCGTGAAAAGGAGGATTACACACTGTGAGATGAAACTTATCATCTCGCGCTATAATGCCTTTGAACATATTTGATGATTCTGGCTGCTTCCTTAACTCAATGAATGACTGTAATTGATTTGCCTTAATAATTTTTGTCGCCGCCTCCAGAGCATCACTTTCAATGTCGGACCCCACAAAGCTCCAGCCATATTCCTTATTTCCTATCAAAGGGTAGATACAATTAGCACCTGTACCAATGTCCAGTACCCGGACTTGAGGTCCTTGGGCCTTTATTAAATCGGCCATGTAATGGATGTAATCGGCCCTGCCTGGAATTGGAGGACAAAGAAATTTTTCGGGAATATCCCAATGTAAGACACCATAGTCATGCTTAAGGATTGCCCTATTTAAGGCCCTGACAGCTTTAGGATTTGAAAAATCAATCGTCTCAGAACCATATTCATTAACGGTAATAAAAGGCAGTAGCTCAGGAGAGCTTCCTGCGAGGGCCTGCAAAGGATAACGGCCAGGGTGACGGTTGCGAGGATGCATAGAGTAGAATTACCCCCAAACTTTATAAGAGTCTAGAGGTAAAACCCTCGCAGATCCGTACGTGCGAATTTCCCGCATACGGCTCTTCAAAGTTTGATTCAGTTTTGTTGTGTCAGTGTGCATACGGATTTCTTCCTA
>DATLXC010000069.1:0-106855 GCA_035575985.1 Bacteriovoracaceae bacterium
TTAGCCGGTTGGGACCAAAGCTACTTAGAACAAGTCATCTTTCAAACAAAATTAGGTTAAAATCACAGTCAAATGGTCGTCACTTCATCCGGATGAAGCGGATGAATGCATCTAGTATTTTAATGCGTCGGCCGTGCATCTGAATGAAGTGAGGAGGGACTTTGGAAAGTTCCACTTCATCTGAATGAAGTGATGATGGATTCTTGGAAAATTCTACTTCATCTGGGGGGAAGTGATGATCGACTTTAGAAAGTTCCACTTCATCTGGATGAAGTGATGACCGACTTTAGAAAGTTCCACTTCATCTGGATGAAGTGAGGAGGGACTTTGGAAAGTTCCACTTCACCTGGATGAAGTGATGATGGATTTTCGGAAAGTTCTACTTCATCTGGGGGAAGTGATGATCGACTATAGAAAGTTCCACTTCATCTGGATGAAGTGATCAGAGGAAATTATAAGGAGTTATCTACAAATTTAAATTTTTGATGAATTTTTGTTTGCCATCTTCGACCAGAATTTCCGTCTTTGGATCACTTCATTCGGTGATTTTTCGCCTGTGATCTTCTCCAAAGAATAATCAAGGTCTTCGATCAGGTCCTGATACATTGGCTTCTGAATGAGCTTGGCCATAGGGCGACCAGCTTTTTCATAACGCAAATCCCCTAATGTGCGGATAACAGATCTTACTATCGATGTGCGCTTTCTATTGCCTGCAGGGCCTGAGTAATTTGACTGGTCGTACATCATGTTCCAGACTTCAGGTCCGAGTGACTTGATCTTAAGTTGGGAAATGTTATCCAAGGCCTGAACACGAACTATTAAAGAAGGATCTTTTAAGGCTTTGCTGTATACACCAAGGTATTCAGCCTGACTCAGTCCAAGAAGTGCCTTAAGTGAGGCAAGTCGCATCATCCAGTTAGGATGAGTAGAAAACTTTGCAATAAAAGGAGCGGATTTCTTTCCCATAATCTGTGCCAGGAGCATAGTTGCCTGCCATCTGTTCTGGTCCGGGTATTTGCTTTCTTTCATGACTTTTATGAGAGTAGGAACTGCTTTTTGCTTATGCTTAAGAGAGTTGGACTTCAGCATCGCCGCAAGACCAGGAGTCTTGGCGTTCATCATGAACATACCTTCAAGGCGCTCAATGCTTATGAGATCTTCCTTCTGCAATTCAACTTTTTTTCCACTTGGGTCTTTTAATAGCTGGATTGATTTCTCAGGGCTTGCAGACCAGGCGAAAGTGGAAACTGCAAGGAGACAAAGGATTATAGGAAATTTCATTTTTACCCCAACATCTTTTCAAATTCAGAAAGCAAGTCTTCAGGTGTTTTTTCAGATTTAGGCCGCTCATCTTCAGCTGGTGCTGCTTCATCCATGGCTGCTATCATTTCTTCTTCTTCTTCTTGTGCTGGTTCTGGTTCAGGTTCTGGTTCGCTTAAGAAATCTTCCAGTGCCTGGCTATCAGCAGTGTTGCTGGAAGTGCTCTGGCCAAGGTCTTCTAAAAGATCCGATACATCTGCAGGAGCAAAAGTAGCTGTAGCAGCTTCGTGGCCGCCGGATGCTGTGCCTTTAGCTGCAAGAGATCGCTTAAGTTGTTCGTTTTCCTGCTGAAGACGCTTAAGGTTTGCGAGGTCATCTGAGATAATTTCAAATTCTTTCAGACGATCACGAATTTCATTTCTTTCTTTAGTGACCATCTGAAGTTCGGACTTCAGGATCTCGTCTCCACCGCCACCGGCGCGTGCTTTTGCAAGCAATGCCTCAAGTTCACGGATCTTGGCCTCAGCAACAGTCAGGCTTGCCTGAGTCTGAGCCAACCTTGCTTCAATTTCTTTTTGTGCATTTTGAGAAGCAGAGAGTTGCGCTTCAAGAGCTGCAATCTGGGCCTTCTTTTGATTGAGTTCTTCCAGGAGTGCAGTAGAAGGAGCACCACTAACAGCCAGGTTATCCCCGCCCATCAGATTGTGTAATGGCATCACTGATGGAATTCCATTCACTTCAAGTCCACCGCCTCTGAAGAGTGATGACTTTAATGCCGTGGAATTCTGAATAATGGAATCAAGATAACTCTTAACTACATTCGCAGGAATGGCATGTTTGAGATTGTGATACTTCCGGCGGTTTGAAAACCATAGCCAGAGAAAGAGAGTGGACAGAATGACGAGGAAACCAAACTGGATAACCAGAAGCTCCGGGCCAAACTTATCAAAATAATTTATCAGCGAATCGATCACAACCCCTCCATGGATCATGCCTATCAGACCAGTGCAAAACACTGTAGGGTTATTATCTAACCCCTCTGAATTTATGTCGAGGAAAGAAATTAGTTCTTGTTAAGGACACCCTTCAAAGCTGTGAACAAAGCGGGATGCGAGACCAGAACTGAGGGAGAAAAGGGATCATAAGCTCCCCCTTTTATAGTTGAGATTTTTACTCCTGCTTCCTGACAAATTAGTCCTGCCGCAGCCATATCCCATGGTTGAAGCTTATATTCCCAATATGCATCGAGCATTCCTGCCCCTACATAACTCATTTCAAGGGCAGCACTTCCGAGCCGGCGCATGGCCCTGACTTCCGGAAATCTTTTTACTAAATCTTTCTCAACTCGATGACTGGATAAATTTGCCGATAGCAGGGCTTCCTTGAAGACCTTTTTTTTAGTGTCTGATTTTAGTCGGACTTTAATTGTCTTGTCTCCAATGACTCTTATCAACCAGGCGCCCTTGCCCTTGATGGCATAAAAGGTTTCGCGATTTACAGGATTGAAGACTATTCCAACTAAGGTCTCATTGCCTTTGTTCAAGGCCAGGCTGACAGCAAACAGGGGAATCTTGTTGAAAAAATTATTAGTACCGTCCAGTGGATCAATTAACCAGAGATACTCACCATCCTCTACTCCTTCCATTTTAAGCTGGCGGGTAAAGGCATCTTCCTCTGAGAGGATTTTATGATCCGGATAATGACGCTTAATCTGACCCATAACATACGCCTCGGATAGCACATCCGCTTCTGTCGCAAGCCCCTGGCTTCCCTTGTTGATAATTTTCAAGGGTCCCTTATAGGATTTGATCAGGTGGTAATTAAGTATCTTTCCACACTCCTCAGACCATTCCATCATCTGCTCGAGGACTTTATTCAGATTCACTTTCGCCGTCTTGATTTTTTTCATGGATTAGGTGCTCTAGGGTTAAGGCTTCATCTTCAGTTAATTTCTGTACTGGTACTGTATAGGATTCATCCAGCCATTGGCCAAGATCTATTAACCGGCATCTCTCTGTACAGAAAGGACGAAATTCTGAAGTATAATAATTAAATTTTTTCTTACATGTAGGACAAGTGACCTGGATATTTTTCATGTCATCACCTTCGCTCGCAACAGTTCAAATTTTTCCTTGAACTCCTTAGTATAAGCAATGTCATGATCATCTATTGCATTAACTAAGAAAAGACCTCGGACGGAATTTGACCCAAAGACTGCATCGCCTTTCATGGCCTGCTCCAGGGTGGTTTGTGTTTCCATAAGATCATCAAAGAACTCATGGGCAACCTCAAGGACTTTTTTCCTCATTGTTCCTTCAAGTACATTTGGACCCAATGGGGCGGTATAAAGTTTATTGTGGCGGACTGTAAAGATGTTCGCTACAGAGGATTCCAGGATCGTATCGTCGTGTGACAAGAAAAGCAGGTCGTCGTCATGATCTTTTAAGAAAAGCTTCTGGGCCAGAATGACATCAAGATAACTTCCTGCCTTAAGAAATGCGGGCCACCAATGAGGTTTTATAAAAGCTGCACAAGTGCGCAGTCTGACGGATTTTCCTTCAGTGCGGAAGGCTTCATATGGTGAGGCAAAACAATTGATTTTTAGATCAGCGACTGAAATAAGGCCCGTGCGTCTAAGACCCCGTTCCTGATGACGATAGACAGTAATTCGGACTATTTTGTCCCCTTCTTCATGCTGACAGCATGCCTCCAGGCGGTTTTTAAGAAGGGCCACCCAATTATCTTCATTAGAAAATGGCCCATATAGGTAATCGATACCCTTTCTTAATCTTTCAAAATGAAGATCCCAATCACGGAGCTCTCCATTTATCATTCTCATGGTGCTAAAAACAGACTCTCCATAGAGAAATGCCCTGCTCCGGCCTTCCATCCTGCCCCCCTTAAAAGTTGGCTACTCTAAATTGATCATGATAGCTTTGATGAGGAGTTTCAAACTAGCTATTTTTATGATGCGAGTAACCATCATAGGTTTTGGAAATCAAGCTAAGGCCTGGTCACAAAACCTACAAGATTCAGGCTTCCCGGTTAGAGTCGCACTTAGGGCGGACAGCCCAACTTTTGAAGCTGCCGTCAGGGCAGGTGTTGAAACGACAGAAATTGGCAGTAAAGATTTTTTTGAGGACCGGGCCTTCGCCCTTTTAACTCCAGATCATACTCACCATGAATTTATGCTGATGAATGGCCACCTTCTTCAGGAAGGAAGTGTCGTGCTGTATGCCCATGGATACTCGCTCCTCAAGAATAAATTTGAACAACACTTTCCCCACTTAAAACATGTTCTCCTGGCGCCGAAGTCCATTGGTACAGAACTCCGAAAGCAGTATGAGATCAAGGGAAAACTTGGTGCTGTATATTCTCTTGAATTTTGCCATGGTGATAATACAAATCTTGAGAAATGGCTTTTTGAGCTTGCAGGGGCCCTGGGCATTACCATGGGACCATACAAGACAACCTTTGAGCGTGAAACCCAGGCTGACCTTTATTCTGAACAAGGCTTGCTTTGTGGTTTGATTCCTTATGTTGCCGGCCAGATGTTTAAAGACCTGGTGGAATCTGGAATAGATCCTGAACTTGCATATTTTGAGTGCTGGCATGAATTGAAATTGATCGTAAATGCAATGGTTGATAAGGGCCCGCAAGGTTTCTTTGATCTTATCAGCCCAAACGCACTCATTGGTTCTGAGAAGGGTTTTGAACGGTTAGTAACAACAGAATTTAAGTCCAATCTAAGAGGCCTCCTGACAGACATCCAGAGCGGAAAATTCAATGAAGAACTGGATAACAGCGATGTCGAAACCTTACGCAAAACTATTCGTGCCCGCTGGGTAGAGGCTCCTCTTACCAAGACCTTTGAGCAGATAAATAATCAGGGAACTAAATGAAAAAGCATAATCTGCGTGATATTCGCAAAGCCAAGAATGGAAAGCTACAGGTCCTGACGTGCTATGATTATCAAACAGCAACCATACTCAATGATTCAGACCTCGATATGATCCTGGTTGGTGACAGCGTTGGAAATGTCATCCTGGGATATGATACTACGATTGAAGTGACTTTGACTGAAATGGAAATTTTCACCAAGGCAGTCAGGCGCGGTGCTCCTGATAAATTTCTTATCACTGACATGCCTTTCGGCAGCTACTCAACTGTAGGCCAGGGTATTCAATCTGCTACCAGGTTATTTCAGAATACAAAATCTGAAGCGGTCAAACTCGAAGGAGCATTCCCCTATCAGCTTAAGCTCATTGAACGATTAACCCAGACAGGAATACCTGTCATGGGCCACATAGGACTTACCCCTCAATCGGTTCATCAACTGGGTGGATACTACACTCATGGTAAAAATGAAGATTCAGCAGAGCGACTTTTCAAGGAAGCTAAGGCTTTGGAAGCTGCAGGTGCTTTTTCAATCGTGCTGGAAATGGTTGAAGAAAAGTTGGCGAGCGAAATTACCAGAAACTTATCCATACCCACTATCGGCATTGGTTCCGGCAAGAATACAGATGGCCAGGTCCTCGTGATCAATGACCTGCTAAAGCTCGGTCCTAAGACTCCACCTAAGTTTTGCCAACCCATAGCAGACCTTTATCAGATGAAAAAAGATTTGATTGCTGGCTACTTGAAGAATCAGAGGGAATAGATGCAAGGGCTCATCACCTTAGATTTTGGAAATTCAAATCCTCATGCAGGTCTTTTTCAAAAGAGTACCGGTAACTGGGAATTGCTTAAAACCGTTCCATGGAAAGAACTTGAAATCTATCTGAACCAGTTCGGGATGAATCCTGACAACTCTCAATTTGTCCTGTGTGAAGTAAGGGCCCGTGAAGATGAACTTCTTCCCTATCAGAATCAAGGTTACCTGATAACCCGTGTGAGGGAATACTGGCGTGGTGAAAAATTTGCAGGCATGCCTGTGAACTATGCAAGGACTTTGGGAGAGGATCGTTTAATCGAAGCACATTATTGTTATAAGAAAGATAAGACACCCACAATGATCATTGATGCCGGGACATACGTCACAATGGATATCGTTAATGAACAAGGCTTTGTGGGAGGATATATTGTCCCGGGAATTGAAGCATATTTTTCGGCGTTTTCCCAGGGGGATCAGCTTAAGGAATTCAAGCTCACAGCTAACCTTTCAAGTGACCTTCCTCATGCAACGATGGAAGCAATGAGGGATAGCTATTCCGCTTTCGGTTCATTTGCCCGTGAAACAATCAAGTCCCAGAATATTCAGAAAGTTATTCTTACCGGTGGAGCTGCTTCCTTATGGGAAAGTTTCTTCACAGGCCCTGTACAAATAGAAAAACATCTCATCCATTGGGCCATACAACACTGGATGACCACCCAGATTGAGTTATCATGAAAATAATCCTCGCAGTTACCGGATCCATAGCCTGCTATAAGAGTTACGATGTCGCGAGGCTGCTGGTTAAAAGTGGTCACGATGTACGTGTGATCCTGACATCAGGTGCACTTGAATTTATAAAACCTGAAACCTACAGGTATCTTGGTGTACAAAATGTTTATCTGCCGACAGATGACTTTATTCCGGCCCACCTGAACGCTCCTGCAACTGTGCTCCATATTGAACTTGCAAAATGGGCCGATAAGTTAGTTATCGCTCCCTTAAGTGCCAATACTCTCTCAAGGCTCACGCTGGGACTCAATAATGATCTCCTGGTCAGTTTATATCTGGCCCTGGGAAAGAAACCTGTTCTTCTCTTCCCTGCAATGAATACTCAGATGTGGAATAATTCAAGAATCAAAGAGCATGTGGCAAAGCTCAAGACAGAGTCACATGTCAGTTTGATAAATCCAGTATCAGGACTCCTTGCTTGCGGAGACATAGGGGCCGGAAAGTTTCCGGATGTTGAAGCCGTGGTTGATCTCATTGAAACGATGAATCCGCTTAAGCTTAAAGAAGAAAAAATTGTCATAACCGCAGGGGCAACTGCTGCTCCCCTGGATCCGGTTCGTTACATGACTAATCCCTCCAGTGGAAAAATGGGAATTGCCATCGCTAAGGCCTTCTTATCCGCCGGATATGAAGTAACACTCCTGGCAGGTCATAACTGTATCCCGCAGGTAGATAATCTCAAGGGACATCCCGGCTTTGAACTGGTAAAAGCACCCACAACTGAACTTATGCGAGTGGCCGCTCTCAAGCATTTTCCACATGCCCATGCTTACATTTCCACCGGCGCCATAGCAGATATAGAGTTTGATACTGTTGGCTCGAAAATAAAGAAAGAATCCATGGGATCTACACTCCCCTTCCATCAGGCCGCAGATATATTAAAAGAAATCCTGGCCGTTAAAAAACCACATCAAAAAGTTGTAAGCTTCGCAGCTGAGACAGAAACAACAACGCCGGTTTTCATGGAGAAGATGAAACGCAAGCCGGTAGACCTTATGGTCGGTAATAAAGTATCTAATGGTCTCATAGGTGATACAGAGGTGCGTGGCTTCCAGGAAAGCAAGGGAGATTACTTCTTTGTCCTGGGAGATAAAGTGGACGGCCCCATCCCACTAAGTAAAAACGAAGTTGGTACTAAATTGGTTAACTGGTATCAGGGAAGAGTGACATGGTAAAAGTCATCACCACAACTGACGAATTAATCCAAAACAGAATTGAAGAAAAGTCCGACGTTGGTTTCGTGCCAACCATGGGTAATTTACATGATGGGCACATATCGCTCCTGGAAACGGCACTTAAGGACTTAAGTACTGTTTACTTCTCTATTTTCGTCAACCCGAAGCAATTCGGGCCAGATGAAGATTTCAAACGTTATCCCCGGACTCTCAAGGATGACATAAGCCTGATAGAGAGCATGATGCACCAGTTTCCCAATTCAAAAGTCATCGTATACGCTCCTAAGGAAACGAAGGAAGTATTTCCGGATACATTTAGTCATACAATTTCCGTTGAAGGGCTGAGTAAGATCCTGGAGGGCGAAATCAGGCCGGGACACTTTGATGGGGTAACAACAGTTGTGTACAGGTTGTTTGAGTTAGTAAAACCAAAGAAAGCCTATTTTGGATTGAAGGACTATCAGCAGCTGATGGTGATTAAGCAAATGGTTAGAGATCTTGCATTACCGGTGGATGTTGTTGGGTTGCCCATTATCCGTGAACAAAATGGCCTGGCCTTTTCCAGCCGAAACCAATTTTTGTCACCGGATGAAAGAATAAAATCCCTGACACTTTCAAAGACGTTGGAGGAAGTGGCAGCTCTCATTAATAAAAAACGCAGTAACCTTGCAATTGCGAAATCCCGAATAGAGAAGAGCTTGCAAGACAAGAACTGGAATTACCTGGAAATAAGAGATGCTGAGACACTTGGAGAAGACCTCTCCAGAAGTTCAAAATTAACCCTGTTGGGTGTGTATCAACTCGGAAGCACAAGACTTCTGGATAATTTGCAGATGGAGATAGAATGAACAATGAAGATTTCAAGCTTCCTTTAGGCCAGAAGGCGTCCCTTGTCTCCATAGTGTGCGATAAGTTTGATAGCCATTCGACCATACTTGAAACAAATAATTCAATGAGAGAATTAAGGGAACTCCTTAATACTCTCGGTATTATTGCCGGTGAAGAGTACATTCAAAACCGAAAACAGATTGACCCCGCTACCATGCTTGGCGAAGGCAAACTGCAGGAAATAGCAGATGGTGCCCGTGAAGAAGGCTCAAACCTCTTAGTCTTTGACTTTGAGCTTACAGGCTCCCAGGTCCGAAACATCAAGGATATTACAAAGCTTGAAGTTGTCGATCGTAATACGGTCATCCTGGAAATTTTCGCTCATCATGCCAGGACTAAAGAGGCCAAGATACAGATTGAGATTTCAAGGCTTCAATATCTCCTTCCTCGACTGACTTCCATGTGGGGTCACTTTACCAAGCAGCGTGGTGGTGGTCGTGCAGTTGGTGGTGAGGGAGAGCAGCAGCTCGAGCTTGACAGACGAATGGTCCGTGAAAGAATCGAGAATTTTAAGAAGCAACTAGAAGAAGTTCAGCGCTCACGCGAACAGCAGCGAAAAAAGCGCCAGAACCAGGCCGTAACTGCGGCACTGGTCGGGTATACCAATGCTGGAAAATCATCCCTTATGAATCGCCTCTGTAAAGTGAATGTACTGGAGGAGAATAAACTTTTCGCCACCCTGGATTCAACTTTCCGGACACTGAACCCGGATTCCAAGCCCCCAATGATCATGATTGATACAGTGGGGTTTATCTCGAATCTACCAAACACACTAATCCAGGGTTTTAAGACGACCCTTGAATCGGCCCTGGAAGCCGACTTGCTTCTCATTGTCTGCGATATATCGGATCCTAATTACCAGAAGCATTTAAGGGTTACTCAGGAAGTCCTGACCGAACTTAAGATTGAAAATAAGCAGCAGATAATTGTTTTCAATAAAAAAGACCTGCTAAATGATCCTGTTCGCGCCAGGATTATCATGCGCAATTACCCCAACTCATTTTTAGTCTCTTCTTACAATGAAGAAGACATGAAGGGACTCAGGGAATATGTCATCAATTATTTCCTGTCTCAGCAGGAACACTATGATTTATTTATACCTTATGAGGCAGGCGAAGCTCATTCCCGCATTAGAGGTAATGCGAACGTGATAAATTCTGTGTCACATGAGCAAGGGATTTTTTACCGTATTCGTATTCCAGATTTTATTTTTCAGCAACTGGGGCTACAGGATTACATTCTTGCCCCGACAGAGGCCAAAGAATGGGAAAATCCACCTGCTGTTTAAAAAATCCCTTGTCCATATGTTACAAAAATCTTAACCTTTTTTCCTTCAATGAAAAAAACACGTGTGATTAAACGTAAGACGAATCTGAAGAGCCGTTGGACTGAACGCCAGGGACGACTCAAGGAAAAAAGCCTCAACCTCGCTCATCCGGTGGTTAAGGCTTCTTATTTATGGTCGATAATATCTGATCAGTTGTTCGACGTCTTAGGACCAGAAGTTCATCATCAATGGTTCAAGCAGGTAAAGCCGTTGGTCATTTCTCATAACGTGCTTATTCTCGAGGTTCCAAACCACTTTTCAGCTCAATGGATACATACTCACTATCTTGAGTTGATAGATGTCTTACTTTCTGTAATGGATAAAAAGTTCAGTAGCTTCTTTGTATCGCAATCAGAGCGACATAATGGTCAGCTGATTAAGGTTGGGTCCCTATCGGACAATTCCGCTTCTGAAATAAAGCGTCAGTCCGAAGACCACTAGCGTTAGAATAATGCCGCCAATAACGACGATTCTGTCTCTGCTCATAAATCAATTGTCATTTTGTTTAACTGGTCAGGCAATTGAAATGGATTGATGGGACGTTTTATCTCGCCAATGACATTAGATATAAATTCCAGGCCTGGCAGCGCATTTATAAGAATGACTGGTTTTCCCTGAAACCCCTCAGTCGCTTCATATTGTTGCTTAAGGCGGTTTAAGTCCTTCAGGGCAGTCTCTGCATCAAGGACCAGCAATTCAGGGTTTAAATCGGCTATTAGATAGCTAAAATCACTTACAGAGGAAATGGTGTAGAACGGCAGGCCTCTTTCCTTGAAGACTTTCTCAAATAGCTTTGTGGCAATTTCATTCTGATCAATCCAAAATACCAGACCCACTCTTCATCCTTTGACAACCGTACCCGCGATAACTACCATCTCGCCATGGAAAAAGAAAAGCCTAAAATCCGGGTGGTGGATGTCCAATCTGGGCAGACGCTCTTTGAATGTTCTCTTGAAGATTCTGATAATGCCTATAAATTTGCGGCACAGATGGAGGAAATGGGACTTGATATCAAAGTCGTCAGCCCCACACTTACGGATACTCTTTCAAGTTCCCTCGGTCTCTCTGCCCAACAGACGGATGAATATCGTAAAAGCCTGGATGAAGAAATGGAGCAACATGAAGGATCATGCTGCTTTGAAGAATCAGATAAAAAAATTCACTAAAACAAATATTCCAATTCAAAGGCATAAATAGTTTTCTTAAAGGCAAAGCTAGCTTCGTCCTTTGAATAATTTCTTTGATGCTCAAGTCGGAAGTTTCCACCCCAGTTCTTTCCAAATCTTCTGGAAACACGGGTATTGGGGTTAATCATTTTTTCAAGGCCACGATCCTGACGGTCATTTATTGGATCGGTTAAGGTCAATCCTAATCCGAGACTTGGAGTATATTCCCTGAATTTTGGAAGGAGCCAGTCTGTTCTTAAATTGAAGAGATTCGTACTGAAAGCTTCATCTCTAACCCTGACTCTATCAAGGCTTGAAAGGAAGATAAGGGTACTATTTTTAAGTAAAACTATCTGTTCATAGACCAAGCTCAAAGTCTTGGAGTCAATGGAGAAGAGATCAGCACTTTCCGGATGGAAAATGGTATTTTAAAAGTACAACTTGGAATGCTACCTGTTAACGGTGCGAAGAAGATAATCGTTAAGTTTTAATGTCCCAGGAAGAGGACTTTGATTTCTGCAAAGTTAAACATGTTATAAATACCACTTCTTCCCCCCCGATACTTATAGCTCTTGAAGTGATTGAGATAGGACATATTGAGGAAGTCTTCGATAAGAATGGTATAAGTTTGATCCTTTTCCAGGTTCACAGAAATAAAACTTGAATCTGTCCACGTTCCTTCATGGTGTGGAAGCATCATAATGCCTGTCTTGATTGTTTTTCCAGTCTGGTCATTTATGACTGTCACCTTCTTTGCAGCACAAGTTATCCCCGTATTGATTTTCTCGTGGTTGCTATACTCAACTTGAATGGCAAAGGCACCTGTCCGGGTTGGAGATACTTTTTCAAGCTGCAACTTCTGGCCTGGTAATCCCCATTCATGCAGGAAGACCCTGCCGTTGGCATTTGCAACTTGTGATCCTCCCATACTCCTGATTTGAGGTCCATTGACTGGATAATGTTGAACAGAACTTATAGGCCAATAACAGAAAGGCTCAGAAGGGAAAGATTCATTACCTGAACCATAGACAGCAGTTACAGAATAACATGCAGTCAGGTCAAGTGGATGGCCGCGGTCCAAAAAGTAAGTCTGGGCTGTCTTGCCTAAAAAAAGCCCATTCTTATAAACATGATAGGTAATGGCACCGGTATCAGCAGCAAGAAATGAAAGCAAAGGAGAATTGTCACTCAAGCCAACGGGGTTAAGCACTGGTGTCTTAGGTGCATATAACTCTTGTAGTTCCTCACCACTGACCTGATAGGGATTTTCTGGAGTGATTAGCTTGATCATCTTTGAAGAAACAAATGAACCCGGGCCGGAAAGATTGATGACTACTTCATTAAGCCCGTTTTTTTGAAGATCCTGATTTTTTATCCAGAAATCACCGGTGATTGCTTTGCCGTTGAAAGTGACTGAGCTGATAGTCAGCAATCCATCAGCATTTAAAAGTGGTATCTTGTCGTTCACCGGAAGGTTCAGGACAACTTTTATTTTGTGGCCCTGAAATTTAAAATTATTCAATTCAAGTCGCGGGGCCCGGGAGAATAAATCGTTTCTAACGGATAGAGGCAGAGAAGGCACAAAACGAATGGCATTGCTCTTTACTTCTTTTCCAAAAATAACATCCATTACCATTCCAGTATATCCTGCCACTGACCATAACTGTCTTCTTGAATTCACCACCGGGCCTGAAAGCCTGCCATCTGCAAAATAATTTCGAAGTGTCAGAAACTCATAATTTTCCATGTGGCTTAAGTTCTGGGCCGGGCCGATAATGAGGGACCTGATAAAAGAGCTAATAAGGAAAGGATCCTGAACTTTCTTTGCTGCCTTAAGAGCGTAAGCAGTTACAAAAGGCCAGATGGAACGGTTATGATAAATGGCAATATCCTGCCTTTGAGGCCAGATGACAGGAGCACCAACCTGAGTATGAGGATAACTATTAAGTGCACTGGAGCTTTGTTCAGGTGATGAAATTCCGCTGATAATTGCAAGGCTTATTCCTAGCAAGTCATAATATTTAATTGCTCTCTGGTCGAGATAAGTTGTCTTGATTGAACGATAAGAGGTTCCGTCCCAAAAATGCTTGTTGATAGAAGCTTTGAGTTCTCTGGCCCATTCCTTGAAGGAATCACGATATTCATTATCATTTATTTCCTGGGCCAGATCTGCCAGGTGTGTAAGTGCCATATAATGGGCCACGTTGGTAGATAAGCTTTTTGACATGCCTATATGAACCACTTTAGTAGCTGTCCACTCAGGGTAACTTTGCTCCCTCCAATCAAGGAAAGATTGCTCTCCTGTGTAGAGACCATCCTCCTGGTCAAAAACTGCTTTCCGATCTGTAAGGACAGTATTCTTCATTGCCTTATACGATCGGTTTAAAAAAAAATTATAAGTCTCAGACTGATAGCTTAAATGCTTAAGCGTTTCTAAGGCTCCCAATGACCAGACGACCCTGTCTGTACTTACAGGCCAGCTTCCCCCACTCCCTGTATCCTGCACAATTTGCTCACCAACCCCCAGGTTATTCCTGAATCCTGAAATCTTAAATAAAAGCGAGTTCATGGAACGAAGAGGATCAATCGCAGCAAGTCCTAAATCAGTGGCATAGGCAGTGTCCCTGGTCCATACATAGCGCCACTTCTCACCTGTTTCAAAACAATCGCACTTAGCATCTTCAAATCCAGGATCCGAAATAGTCGTTACCGAAGATTTTTGCACTTCCTGCATGGCCAGTGCAAATAACGAATCAAATAATGGTGAAGCAGTTCGGGTGTTAGGATAAGCGATTGACTCATCAATTTTAATTTCTTTATTCGTTGGAACATCATCCCTGAGTGGAGCATCAGTTTTAAGGTAATACGATTTAAGTCCATCTGAACGCGGGGCTTCGTACACTGTTGAAGTGTTATCCAGCCACTTTACAGTGGCTTCCTGGATGACTGGTTTTTTTTGGGCAAGTGCCGGAGTAAGCATCAACAGACTCAGGAAAAATGCGAAAAATTTATAGCTCATAAAAGTGGCAAAATACTAAGTGCTCAACATAGGCTTAGGCAAGTATGTTGCGCAGCGCTCGTGCAAGTGTAGGACAATGTCAGTTTTGTTAAGGAGCTGGCATAACTATGTTTGATTGCGCTGTTGGTGCATGAGAAAGAAACTTCTTTGAAAAAGCGATGACCAGACATGTGCAGTATACCAACTCATATTTTCGGTAATGTATATTCGCAAAAAAAGCATTGAGCTTACGATTTCAAGAGTACTCATTTCCAGGGTGGTGAAAGCTGCAAGAGGTATTAAAAAAAATAGGTAAAGATAATAGGCCGGTATAATTCTAAAAAAACGTCGAATGTAAAAATCTTTTATCGAGAAATTATTAGTCCATTTTTTTTTCCTGAAGGATTCTACTGGTTATAAGAAAGCCACTAATCGAGAAAAAAAATTCTACCCCATATCTGCCATTATAAAAAATATGCCATAACTCTGAATCTGGCATACTCCCTTCAGGAGAAAAATATCGCCACATACCGTGATAACTAAGCACCAGAAGGATGGCTATGGCCCGCCAACCATTGAGGCATTTTATATAATAGTCGGGTGGTATGCTTATGTTGGACATATTTATTATATCATTTCTGTAAAGCCCTTCAAGGCAAGTGCCCACATCATATCATTAGCTTTTGTTTTTTCAAATTTCTCGCCAGGCTTAACTCTAAGATCCTCTTTGATCCCAACTTCGGCCGTACTCAGATTATTTGAAACTGAAACCAGTCCTTCACATACGCAAAGATAAGATTCAGCTTCAGTTTCACTAACAAAGAATTTTGTTCCTCGTACACCCATCGTTGCGTTAGCAGTGGCCAGCTTAAAGTTGAGGTTTCCCTTGGCCTTTTGAGCGTACAAGATCCCCTTCACCAATCTTAAAAAGGTTTCTTGTCCTGCTGTTGGCTTTTCTATCTTGAGAATTCCATGCTTCAGGAGAATTCTGCTCTTATCGGAAAAAGATAGCTGGATGACGGACTTGGGCCCCATGGCATCTATTTCTTTTCCTTCTTTTATCACCTGACCCAGCACAACTTGCTTCATATCAACAGTCACATTTCCTTTTACCAGGACCACAGTGGCATCACTTGCAATCAAATAAGTGGGAAGAAATAAAAGCATAAATAAAAAACGATGCATGTGATTATCCTTAAGTTCAAATAAGTCTTGTACTTAGCATAGCACCCTTGACTTTAATGTGGCAGGCCCCATCTTTCAGGCAAGGATAACGAGGTTAATATGGCCTATAAATTAGAAAAAACATTCTTATCAAACAAATTAAGGCCCGGTGCCATGTTTGTTGCCTTATTGAGCTTCCTGACACTTCTCCTGATCTTTTCCCTCTTCCCCCAGGGCTTTGAGGCAAGTGGTGAATCGGTCTTCCACAAAAAAGAATATTGGAGGATTTTCAGCAGTGCCTTGTTACATGCTGACTTAAATCACCTCTCGCATAATGCTTTCTTTTTCACAGGCCTGGCCTTGCTCCTGAATGGTTATTTTGGTCTCATGGTTTTTCCTGTCCTGAGCTTTCTGGCAGGCGGGATCATTAACCTGATCACTCTTTATTTTTATCCCCCTGAAGTTCAACTTGTAGGTATCTCAGGTGTGGTTTATTTCATGGCAGCTTTCTGGCTTACTTCATTTATCCTGATTGAGCGCAGGCAACCAATCATCAAAAGATATATTTATGCTACAGGCATGGCGCTTATCTTTCTTTTCCCGGAAACCTTCCAGCCGCATACAAGCTACCTTGCCCATGCAACAGGATTTTTCCTGGGCATACCTGCTGCAGGACTTTATTTCTTAATGAATAAGCAAAAGATCAGGAATGCTGAAGTATGGGTGGAGAAACCGGAAGTTGTCATCGACTTTGACTGGGAAGGTGAACGGGAAGGAGAATCAGTTCCCTGATTTTTTACGACAGATAACTTCTGTATCAGTCAATAAATCATCCGGACCGTAATAATCTATTTTCATGTTGAATGTTTCTGGTTCAGACTCAGTAACCATCTTATGAACTCTCAGTGTGATATCGTTGTCGCAACCATTATTATAGGTATATTCAAGGATATCATTTGGCTTAACAGAAGCCGAACCATCAAGATTACCGTCAAGCTCAACATCAAGAATATCTACAGTTATTTTATGAAGTTCAAATGATTCAAGGGCAGTACCCTTTGCACCTTCGCACAAGTACGAAGCATGAGAATCAAGCGAAAGGACCATAAGAGAGGCAAGAATTAGTGTTTTCATGCCCAATATATATTTGGTTTAAAGGGGCCCGTATATTGGATTGAAATTATTACAGGCTGATCCCATAATGAAAGAAGAGAGACCTGGGCATGATGCTGTAAGCATATACTTCCTCATATTCCCGATCGGTAAGATTCAGCACTTGCACCCCATATTCATGTTCTGACCAGGATAACTTAGATCCCAGGGAGACTGTTTCAAAACCATGGAGCTTCACCAGGCTCCCGTTTTCATCAATATCATTCCTGTGATTAAAGGCCCGGATTTTAGTAAAGAGCTCCAGGCTTTCATAAGGAAACCAAGAAGCATCGAGGCCAAGACTGCTTGTAGGACGCCTGAGTACCGGGGTTTTTTCTTCCTTGAATTCCTGCATTGTCATGGAAGGCCTGAGCCTGAAAGAATGTTGCTTAAAGTCTGCGGCCAGCTCTATCCCCTGGGCCACAAATCTTTCCTGATTACGGTATCCCTGATTGGTAAAAGTAATAATATTTGAAAGTGCATTCCGGAAAACCGCAACATCCAGAATTCCATAAGTCCACCGTGCCTCAACTGCATTATTTTTTTCAGGCATAAGATCCTTGTTTCCAATTGGAGCCCCGAAAAGCGGATCCGCGTACAGCTGATAGAGTGAAGGGGCCTTGAAGCCCTGGGAAAACTGGAGTGCGACGACACTCTCTGCCACTTCATAGGAAAGGCCCGTGGAGCCGGTATAATAATGGCCGTATCGACTATGAGAGTCTGCCCTGAGACCACCTTGCCAGGTAAATGACCCCTTCTTAAGTGAGGTTTGTACAAAGGCTGAGTTAAGGTCGGCATATTCATTGGCCCCACTTTGCTCAAATTGTTCCTTTTCGATAGCCACTCCGGTTATGAGTTTCAAGTCACCTTTCTCAAAATTAAATAAAAGCTCATTTTGAATAAGGTCACCAGCAAAGGAGTTTTCTCCCACTGACAGTGTTTTCAAATTTCGTTGATGCCGTGAAAAACCATTTCTGAGGGAGATGGTTGAGTGTGCAGAAACTTCCTGATGAGTTCGCTGCTGGAGAAGGTACTGGTCTCCCCTGCTTTTATCATGGGTGTTGTCATCCATGAAACCATCAAGTTCGTTGTTGCCCCTTAGAAAAGAAACCAGCAAATCTGTTTCGAGTTTTTGATTCCATGAGTAGGTTGAGGAAGAAGTGAGCTGAGTAATATCCGCAGCATCCCGTTCTTTGGCATTGAATCTTTTTTTGTTCAATCTTGAGATGCCGTCTGTCCTGAAACTAGTCCAGGTAAGTGTCCCTTTTCCTTTTTTACTATGCCAGTCCTGGGATAATGATGCATCAGCTGTACCGAAACTACCGGCATTAAAAGTGGCCCTCGTTTCAGGTGCATTTTCGCCTTTCCTGGTCCTCATATCAACCAGGCCACCCATTGCATCAGATCCGAATAAAACCGCTTGTGGGCCCTTATAGAGAGTTATATCACGCAGGAAGGGAGTGGTGAGAAAGGCGGCATCGTACTGGCGATCCGTGTTGGAAGGATCATTTAATTTAAGGTTATCAATGGTGAAAGAAACATGTCGTGCCTCAGTTCCCCTGATGAAATAAGAAGTCCTGCTCCCAGGCCCCCCATTCTGGCTAGAAACAACACCGGTTGCATCATCAACTGATCCATTCAAAAGGACAGTGCTATTTGTTTCAGTCTGTAAGGATTGAGAGCTTCCCAGGTGAAATTCAGAAAGTTCCTTGGTTGCTGTTACTTCTACCGGATCTAGTTCCTCGGCAGCGTAGCAGATACCTGATAATAAAATGATGATTGGCCAGAACATGTACCCTCCGCGGGATATGCTTATGTTGATTCGTATCTGGCTTCCCTATAAAGGGTTACAGTTGCGGGACAGCGCTGGATTTACACCAGCTTCCGAATTGTGCGTGGAGACTACATTAGTTAAGTTGGGGTTACAAATTAAAAAGGGCCCCCTAAGGAGCCCTTATAATGGTATCTAAGCTGATCGCTCTTCCTGTTCTTCGGAAGCCGCATACTCTTCTTTGAGTTTCTTTTCAATTTCTAAATATTTTGGAGTCTGATAAGGAGCATAGTGAAGTTTGTCTCTCATGACATTCTTCTGCTTTTCCAATTGTCTTTCCATTTTATCAACCACGAGGTCGAGGGACTTGTACATATTGTCAGCAAATCCCTTGGCAAAGAAGTCAAATTTAGGTCCGTGCAACTTGATTTCTGCCCAGTGCTCGTCATCTTTTACCCAACAGATCCATTGGATCGATACCTGGCCCTGGAAATACTTTTCAAATTTTTCTGATTTTTCTTTAATTCTCTGGTCGAGTGCCGGAGTGTGATCGAGATGCTTGAAAGTGATTTTTAATTTCATAATAGACGTGCCTCAAAAAGTTAATCTTGTCTCACTAATTACTAATCAAAAACTAGTTACATGTCTTTTGCAACAAACCTCCTTTGCTTATTTCTTTCTTTTAGAAGATGGGAGAATACCCATCATCTCGCGATATTTGGCCACTGTACGTCGGGCCACAACGATATCCTTGGTACTCAGGAGCTCGGAGATTTTCTGATCTGACAACGGCCGTTTAGGGTCTTCGTGGTTGATCATCTCTTTGATCTTGAGTTTCAGGCTCTCGCCCGCTATGTCGATACCGCCGTTCTTACCGCCGATACCTGCATTGAAAAAATATTTAAGTTCGAAAGTCCCGATCGGAGTATGCATGAACTTATTTGTCGTCACCCTTGATACGGTGGACTCGTGCATGCCGATTTCATTGGCAATGTCCTTCAGGATCATTGGCTTCAGGAAGGCCGGGCCCTTCTTGAAAAACTCCTGCTGTGTACGGACTATTGAATTAGAAACTTTGTATATTGTCTTTTGACGATTCTCAATGGACTTGATAAGCCACAAAGCTGCCCTGAGCTTGTCCTGGACAAATTCTTTTGCCTCAGCATTGCTCTGGGAGTTCTTGATAAGTGACCTGTATAGATTCGAGATGCGCAGACGTGGCACACCTTCATCATTTACCTGGACCACAAACTCTCCACCGGCCTCAGCAACAAAAATGTCGGGCACTACGTATTGAGTTTCATCAGCAGAGACAAGGCGTCCCGGCTTTGGGTTAAGTCCCATGATGATGCATTCAGCATCCTTGACTTTTTCCTTGGTAACACCAAAATCTTTTGCAATCTTCGCGTAATCTTTTTTCTCAAGATCACGCAGGTTCTTTTCAATAATAAGTTCAACCAAGGGTGAGCGCTCCGGAAGCATACGGGCCTGAACACTCAGGCACTCTTCCAATGTCTGTGCTCCACATCCAACCGGATCAAGGTGCTGGACGAGGCCCAGCATTCCCAATGCAGTATCTCTTTCAAGATTGTGGCGTGCTTTGATTTCTTCAAATGGGATTTCCAGGTGACCGTCATCATCGATGTTACCGATGATGTCGAGAGCGAAATTCAATTCATCAGATGAAAGACTTTCCATCCTGAGCTGCCACTCGAGATGCTCTTGAAGACTCTGGTTTTTTGAAACCATATTTTCATAGCTGGGCATATCATCTGGTGAAGCATTTTCTTTCATGTTGGGGGAAGAAGATGAAGAACTGTTGAAAGACTCGGAATAGGATTCCCAGTCAAAAGTATCCTTGGAACCTTCAATCAATTCAGGTCCTGAAAAGTTTTCTGCTGTTGCTTCCTGGGCATCCATTTCATCGCGGGTTGACTCTTCAGGTCCGCCATCCATTTCGCCGTCCATTTCTTCCAGCATTGGATTTTCAACCATCTCCTGTGAAATGAGTGTAGTCATTTCCAGGTGAGTGAGAGTCAGCAGCTTGATGGCCTGCTGGAGCTGGGGCGTGATCATTAGGCTTTGTGATTGTCTCAGCCCTTGATGCATCTTTATCGCCATGTTGTATCCTCTACATCTTAAATTCTTCCCCTAAGTAAAACTTACGGGCGATTTCATTGTTAATGATCTCTTCGGGAGTCCCACTGACCAGGAGTTCCCCTCGACTCATAATATAGGCTCTATCTACAATCCCCAGGGTTTCCCTCACATTATGGTCAGTGATGAGGACCCCGATATTTCTCTGCTTCAAGCGCTTTATGATCTGCTGGATGTCACTGACGGCCAGCGGATCTACTCCTGCGAATGGTTCATCCAGCAGGACAAACTTTGGATCGAGTGCAAGTGAGCGCGCTATCTCCACTCGTCTTCTCTCACCACCGGAAAGCTCCCTGCCCTTAGACTTTCTGATGTGATCAAGACCGAAGTCTCTTATCAGATTATCAAGCTTGTTCTTTCTCTCCGTCTCCGACAAGTCTTGCATTTCCAGAACTGCGTAAATATTTTCTTCAACTGTCAGCTCGCGAAACACACTTGCTTCCTGGGGAAGATAGCCTATGCCTTTCTTCGCCCGTACATGTAACGGCTGATCAGTTACATTCTCATCAAGCAGGTTAATCCTTCCCTGATCGGCCTTCACTAATCCGACCATCATGTAAAAGGAAGTCGTTTTCCCTGCACCGTTTGGACCAAGGAGTCCTACGATCTCGCCTCGCTCCACGTCAATGCTAACGTTCTTAACGACCTCACGACCGTTATACGATTTTTTTAAGTCTCGCGCATGGAAGCTCGCGTTTACCATTAACTATTCCTTTAGTTTTTACTCTTCTCTTCACGTTTCACTTTCACATCCGACATAGCGTCATCCACTTCAATGAGGTCGACGTTTTCACGGATGGTGATGCGATATCCCTTAATCACATCTGAACCAGTTTCGACTCTCGGAGCCCCGGAGAGAACCATTTTCTCTTCCCGTCCAAAGCCTTCAAGTCGTTCAGAAAAGGCCTTACGATGGACAACCCCTTCCGGCGTTACCAACTTTTCGGTCACTTTCACATCGTCATTCAGGACGAAATACTTGAGACTTTTGTTATAGTTTTCAAGGTACATATCGGCTTTTCCGGCAGTTATAACGTAGGAATCTCGCTTCATCCAGACGTCCCCTTCTAAATGGGCCAGGGACTCTGCCCCAGTGAGGCGCAATAACTGTGATGTAAAATCGGTCTTTCCTTCAAATTTCTTCTGACGGCTCATTGACCCCCGGACCCTGCCGGTAAAAGTGCCTAATTTTTGTTCAGGATGAGCTTCCATCTTATCGGACTCCACAATCACATTATCCTTGCTCTTCAAGTCCTCACCTGTGAATTTTACATTACCATTTCCAAGCACAAGATCCTTATCAAAATAATAATGAACTTTATCCGCATAATATTCCGAGTCAGATGAAGTAACCTTAACCTTGTCGGTCAGCACTAATAGCCCTGAGTCTTTTTCATACTGGCCATGCATCGCCTGATAACGAATGGATTCTTTTTTTTGCTGATAATTGTAAACCCCTTTGGGAAGCTTAAACTCTGCCCAGGTTTCACCTCGCGAAATCATTTCTTCTGCTGAAAGTGATATTTCTGGAACACCCTTTTTCAAGGTGAAGTAATCCATGTCCTGGATAATCGTGTTTTCGGGTGCTATTGCCTTGCCTGCATTAACGGTCGTCACTTCAGGTGCGATCTGCGAAAAAGACAGCAGCAAAATGGCCGCATTAGCAGCAGCATAAACTAAAATAATGATTATTGAGCGTGGGTCACGGATTTTCATATTGCCCTATTATACTAACTTGCAACAGCTCAGGCAGTTAAAGAAGTCATTTCCTTTGAATGTAAGGTGAAAAAAGGTGACGTATATGATCGGATTCTTGTAATTTCCCCTTATGCAAAATCATACAATTTCTCCTCATCCTACTCTGCAAGACTTGGTGGCTCAAGGCATCAAGCTTACTCCTATGATGGAACAGTATTACTCTGTAAAAAAGCAGTATCCCAACGAGTTTTTAATGTTTCGTATGGGCGATTTTTACGAAATGTTTTTTGAAGATGCACGTGAAGCTGCCCGCCTCTTAAATATTTCGTTAACAGTCAGGGGAAAACTGGGTGATGTCCCTATTCCCATGGCCGGAATTCCTCATCATGCTGCCGCAACATATGTCGATCGTATTTCACAAATGGGTAAGAAAGTTGTGATTTGCGAGCAGATAGAAAATCCCAAGGAAGCCAAGGGAATTGTAAAAAGGGCGGTTACCCAGATAGTCAGTCCAGGTATGCCTTATGATCTCGACAAAGCTTCTCAGACGGAAAATAAATTCCTGGCCACCGCCTTTCATCATGACAGTATTTTCATGCTGGTGCTTCTTGATTACACAACCGGAGATTTCTTCGGAGTCAATTTCAAGACAGTGGAAGAACTTGCAGAACGCCTGATGATGGTTCGTCCCAAGGAATTCATTTCTTATCTTGGACAATGGGAAAAATTCCCGATCCTTGAAGAGTATTTAGTCGCCATAGATACGCTTCAGACTCATTTAAGCCAGGAATACTTTAATGAGAAGCATACCGATTTTTATATTCAGAAAATGATCCCGACGTATCAGCGTGACGGTATTCTGGCCCAGCACCCTGGGATTCTCTGTCCATTGGGGGCCTTAAGTTATTACGTAACTTCGACTCAGACGCTGGAGAAGGTCAGTCACTTAAGGCCGTTCCGCCTGGTCAATAACGAAGAAAACATGAAAGTGACTTATGCAACTCTGCGGGGACTTGAAATCTTCCCAAGAAGCAGGGAAACAGAAGCAAATTCTTTATTAAGTTTCATGGATCGTACCCGCACTTCAATGGGCACAAGACACCTGAAACAATTCTTCCAGTCTCCTCTCTGTGACCTGACAAGTATCCGGAAGCGCCTTGATCTGGTCGAATCTCTAATGCAAAAGCCCCAGGTAATAAAGCAAATCAGAAGCATACTTGAAGAAGTCAGGGACATGGACAGGATCATGGCCAAGATTTCTACCTGCAAGGCACATGCAGGAGATATGCTTAACCTCGCTTCTGCTATAGAGTCTTATTTCGCCATTCAAAAAGATATGGATGAGCATGAATTTTCATTTTTCCAGAAGCTGCCAAAAAAAGACATTGAGTTTCTGGCAGCTCTAGCTAAGAAAATAAGAAGTACTATCAGTGATGAACTTGGGGCACACGCCGAAAAAGGAAACTTAATCAAGCCCGGATCAAATCCTGATCGCGACCGCCTGGCCAAGCTTTCAACTTCCGCGGCCGGAGAAATCCTGAAGCTCGAAGCGCAATACAGGGCAGCGACAGGAATTAGTAACTTAAAAATTAAGCACAATAATATTTCCGGTTACTTTGTAGAAATTTCAAATTCCCATCTCGCAAAGGTTCCAAAAAGCTTCATGCGACGCCAGACCCTTGTGAACAATGAGAGATATGTCACGGCCGAACTTGAGAATTTTGAAAAGGATGTGACCCAGGCATTGGATAAACTCATCAAGCTTGAAAAAGAAATCTTCGATGTAATTTTAAAAGATGTAACAGATCATTCTCACCTCGTCCTTGATGTGGCCAAGAGAATAGCTCAGATAGATGTCTTCCAGTCTCTTGCATGGATAAGCCTTCAGGAAAATTTTGTACGCCCTACCTTACACAGTGACCGAAGAATGGTTGAAGTTAAGGGTGCATGGCATCCCCTTATCAAGGCCAACATCCGTGATAGTTTTGTTACCCATGATGTAACGCTCAATGAAAAATGTTACTTTGGACTTATAACAGGCCCCAACATGGCAGGTAAGACTACAGTCATGCGTGAAGTTGCTATCATTCAATACCTGGCACAGATGGGATGCTTTGTTCCGGCCAGATCTGCTGAACTTGGTATATGCGATTATTTATTCTCCCGCTTAGGCGCCTCTGACGACATCATCAAAGGTCAGTCTACTTTCATGGTTGAGATGGCAGAAACAGCTGAGATCCTGCGTCACGCTTCTGAAAGATCACTTATCATCCTGGATGAAATCGGCAGGGGAACATCCACCTATGACGGCCTTTCTATAGCCTGGGCATTAGTTGAACATTTCGTAAATGTCCTGCGTCCTATCACTCTCTTTGCTACACATTACCATGAGCTGATTGAGCTGGTTGAAGGACTCCCTGAGGCCAAGAACTACACCGTGAGAACTGAACAAAAAAATGGCAAAGTCCAGTTTATGTATGAGCTGATCGAAGAAGGTGCCACACAAAGTTTTGGTATTCATGTTGCCGAACTGGCAGGCCTTCCTAAGGAAGTCCTGAAAAGATCACGTGAAATTCTTAAGCGCTTAGAAGATGAACAAGAGGCCCCAAGGGAACAAGCTAAGACCATGGATCAAATGTCTTTCTTTGATATTGCCCAACATCCCCCAATCCCTGAGTACCTGACTTGTTTAGAGCAGAATTTAAAGCACCTGGACCTGCTGAATATCACACCGATGCAGGCCTTGCAGAAGTTGCATGATTTTAAATCAGGAATCTCTGCCATTTAGCTCAAATTTTACCTCTGACAGCCGATAAGTAGTCAGAGGTAACCATGCAACCAATAGATCTGATTGATTACGCTGACCACGCTGTGAAGATTCCTTCATCGTTTCTTAATCATGTGGTCATTCCAAAAAAGGTACCCATCTGGAAAGTAATGCTTTCGCACTGGATAGATCTGTATGCAGTTTTTTCATTCACTGTATTTGTTACGGTCATGCTTGCGGCTTCAAACACTGTGTATCTTAGCAGCGAAAAATTACAAAAAATTGTTTCAACTGGCCCGGGAACTTACGTCTTTATTTTTGGCTTGTTGATGGTGAGCTATTTCTTTTTAAGTTATTTTTTAAATCACGGCCAGAGCCTGGGATTATATTCAATTAAAAAACGTATCCCAATGGAAGAAAAAAATATTAAAAGCGCTTTTCATTGGAGTCTCGTTTCCTCTCTTACTTGTCTCACAGGCGGAATTGCATCTATTTACCTGGAACTGGAAACAAAGCTCGCCTCCCATGACTATCTCTATGTGGAACTTCTGCAACACAAAGAATTTAGCATTGCTATCCTGGTGAAAGAAAGTCAGTCCAAGGAGCTTCAGGAATTTGAGGAAGCTTATAAGCAAGCTGCTTAAGTCTTCACATTTTCTTTTAATAACCGGAAAACTTTCTTGAATGTACCCTGTTGGTACAAATCTTCCCGGTTAAGAATGAAGTTTAATAATCCCTCTTCCAGAGAATCATCTTTTATATAATTGACCAGGTCTTCCGCAATTATAAAAACAGAACTCATAGCCTACGGCCTCAACAGGATGACTTCGATATTTTAACGAATCCGGATCGAGTGCTTTCGAATTTTTAGCGCACGCGTTCCAATGATCAACATTAAGGTAGACTTCATCATCAAGTGCCAGGTCGTGCATAAGGGCAGCAATCGCCAGCTTAAGCTGACTGGATTCGCTGGTCCAGCCTAGCTGCTGACATAAGCAACAACTAACCATTGAAAGCAAGGAAATGTGCCTGACATAATTTGAGCCAGGCCTGAATTTGTGTTTTAATATTCCCAGGATATCCGGATCAGAAGAAATAGTCTTAACTGCCAGGGCAATACTTTTCTTGGCAGACTCAACCACTTCAGGCGATTCAAGCGTTAAAGTCACAGGTTCGTGCGGAACTAATTTATCTTCGTCTGCGATTATATAGGGCATATTAACTGCATCTTAATATTGATTCAGAGGATGAGATACTTAAGAATTTGTAAATTATGGGACTTCTATTTTGATTTTTATTTTATCAAAGAACTTCTTGAAATTTCCCTGGTCGTAAAAAGACTGTCCCCATGTAAGATAATCTTTGACACTAGTTTCCAGGTGCTGACCATCCCCTATGAAATCTACTAAATCCTCAACCATGATAAATACTGTCGTCAAATGACTGATTTGTGAATACGTAAGGGAGCGGGGAAATCCACTTCCGTCCTTACGCTCATGGTGCTGGAGAATGATTTGATCAACATCTGGAGGTAATAATTCTAATTTGCATGCAAGCTTAGAAGCATGCAGTGGGTGAAGCCTGTATTTTACGGTCTCAGGACTTTTATCCTTGAAGTTTGATGCCCGGGCATTCCATGTATAAATATTCTTATAGTAACTTTCATCAAGGGCCACATCATGCAACAAGGCAGCCATGACTAACTTCACCTGACCTGCTTCATGAGTCCATCCAAGATAACTACTGAAGGCACAATTGAGAAAACACATAAGACCCACGTGCCGGGAGAAATCAGATGATCTATTGGCCAGTTTTAGCCTGAGAATTCCAGCAAGCTGCGTGTCCTTGCTTAACATGACAATCGCTGTATTCACCGCTTTTTGGGCCGATGTGACGATTTCCTGAGACCAGTTCATTGACTTGGAAATTCTTTCAATACTCTCCAGAGCTTCAATCGCAATAACAACTTGTTTGGGCTCAACTTTTGAATTTTCAACCGGGCCACTACTTTGAAGCTTCTTTTCCCATCCTCTCAAAAGATCATAAGCATCAGATGCGAGGACATGTAAATCCTCAACACCTTTCGCCATTAATTTCTCGGCATCAAGAGTGGAAAAAACATCATTCTTACTGATAAATTTAACGTAGTTTGAACTCGATAATTTTAGGTAGAGATCAAAGTTTGTACATTCCATATCAAGAATTGTCTTAATGCCAATGGCCACATGACTGGGAGAAGATGCTGGACCAGTAATGAGGCCCTTTACCAGGTCTGTGAATGCATCGACACTGACTGGCTTTTCCAGCAGGCCTGAAACAGTTGTAAAATTTTTGATTATTGTATGGGCTTCAGAAGAATTGGAGGAAGCAATCACTGGAAAGAAAACTTTCATTTCTTCCAGAAAAACCTGAAGGGCACCATTCTCATGAGTAACAAGGTCCAGATCTACAAGGAGCAGTTCCGGTTTTCCCCTGGATTTGAGAGTGTTGATTATTTCCTGGTTACTCGAAACAGTGATGATTGATCCATCATAGAAATATCTCAAGGTCGTGGCCTCTAAACCGAGTATTTCCTGATTAGGATCTGCTAACAATATATATCTGTCCATTTAAGGACTTATCGACACTTCTCATGAAAATAGTACAACCGGGTGAATTTATTCCTCTAGCCATTTAAAGCCCAATTCTTTGGTTTGGGCCGGATTTGGTCGCGAAGGAGAACTGGCCATCAAGTCCGAAGCAGATGCTGTCTTAGGAAAGGCAATTACATCGCGAATAGAATCGGTTTTTGCGAGCAACATGATCATCCGGTCCATCCCGAAGGCCATTCCTGCATGAGGAGGTGTCCCATACTTGAGAGCTTCAATAAAGAACCCGAACTGGTGTTGAGCGTCCTCTGGTGTGAAACCAAGTAATTCAAACATACGTGACTGCTGTTTATTATCAAAGATCCTCATGGATCCCCCGCCAATCTCATAGCCATTACAAACGATATCGTAAGCATAGGCCTTCACATCTTTTACCTTAGATTTATCATTGGAATAATAAAGTTCCATATCTTCATCTTTAGGCCTGGTGAATGGATGATGTTTTGCACCCAATGTATTTGCATCCTGGTCATAGTCAAAAAGTGGAAAATCATAAACCCAAAGGAAAGCATACATATCTGGCTTGATGAGCTTGAATGTTTTTCCAAAGTGACGCCTTAGCGCATCGGCACAGTCGTGGGCAATGTTCTCATTTTTATCTGCTGTGAAAAACCAGAGTCCATCACCTTTCTCAACTGATCTCTCAGAAAGTGCGCTCATTATTCCTGCATCAATAAACTTGGAAACTCCCCCGCTTAGAGCAGAGTTTTCAACCTTAAACCACGCCACACCCTTTCCTCCGTATGGCTTCACGATCTCAACTAGTGCATCAATGTCCTTACGGGCAAGAGTTCCCATGGAGGCCGGAATGAACATGGCCTTCACCATTCCATATTTAGCGTTTGCCACCTCAGAAAAAGTGGCAAAAGATGAGTTCTTGAATAAATCTGTAGCGACAATCTGCTTAAGTCCAAAGCGTACATCTGGTTTATCCGAACCATAATCGCGCAAGACTTCATCGTATGAAATAGATGTCATCTGGAAGTTGTCAGGCATATCAAAAACTTTCTTAACCACGTGAGTGGCAAGATTTTTCATATACTCAAGAGTTGGAAATGAAACTTCAATATCCACCTGGGTAAATTCCGGCTGGCGATCTGCCCGCAAGTCTTCATCCCGGAAACATCGGCAAATCTGGAAATATTTATCCATGTTCGCGATCATAAGTAGCTGCTTCAAAGTTTGAGGAGATTGAGGAAGCGCGTAGACCTTGCCCGGATGAACACGAGAAGGAACGATATAATCCCTGGCACCTTCAGGAGTTGTCTTATAAAGGATCGGTGTTTCAATTTCATTAAAGCCCAGGTCATACAAAGCTTCACGTGCCTTGCGTGTCGTCTGCGAACGAAGGGTCATGATATCCTGGAGCTTTTTAGAACGAAGGTCGAGGTAACGATAACGAAGGCGAAGATCTTCTGTGGCCTGGACCATACCATGCGGCAGGAATGGCACTTCCTCAGCGTAGGATAGCAGCTTAATTTCTTCGACCTGAAGTTCAACAATGCCGGTTTCCATATTAGGATTCTTGGCCGAATCAGGACGTGCTGCAACTTTACCCGTGGCCATGATCACTGATTCCAGCGAAAACTTCCTGAGTTCATTGACGTCACCCTTATATTGCTCAAAGCCCAATTGGGTCACACCGTATTTGTCCCTGACATCTATAAAGTGAAGACTTCCGAGATTCCGGTACTTATTTAACCATCCGCAAAGTGTGACTGTTTTTCCGATATCAGATTCTCTTAATTCACCACAATGATGGCTGCGCATAGAACCTGGAAGATTTTTGGACGATGACATTTAAAAGCTCCTGACGTATCTCTTTGATGAAGATGGAATCATACCCGAATCAGAGATAAACATCATGAGAAAATTACTTAGTCTTGTCCTCCTTTTTTGCCTTATGGCCTGCCAAAGTGAGTCAGGAAAGCAGGGCGTTCCTACTCTGCCTAAGAAGGTCGAACTAATTACCCCCTCCGGTAAAGTTATTGAGACTACCCTCGCCATTACCCCTGCAGAGCAGGAGCAGGGTCTCTCGGGAGTCCAGCCTCAGGACTTTGATGACGATGATGGAATGCTTTTTTACTATCTCCAGGACGATGAAAAACACTTCTGGATGCCGGATACATACTTTGACCTGGATATAATATTTCTGGATAAGGAACTTAAGATCCTGGATATCATTCGTAAGCTCCCCTTCTATGTTGGCAGGAGTAGTCCGGAACTGATTCCAAGGGCACGTGGGGTTTGGGCCAGGCATGCGCTTGAAATGAAGGCCACTTCTGAAATTTCAAAAGAACTTAAGGCCGGCGATATATTGAAATTAAAAGCTGACGTCACTCTTGAGCAGCTTGAAGAGATGATTAAGAAACCTGCGCCTTAAATCTGGGTATTAGTGGTTGTTGTTTCGCTCTCTGGCACTTCCCCAGCAAACAAAATCAAGAATTCATCAGCAGCGATGACTCCGAGATGTTCCTTGGCCAGCAACCTTTGATAATTCCGGTCAAGCTGGATGCGCTCGATTTCAACTTTAAGCTCTTTATTCTCTCTGTGATAAGAACGAAGCTCTTTATTTTTTTCTTTAATGGTGTTCTCAGTTGTGAAGTAATCCCAAACTCCCCTATCCATAAAAATTAAACGTAAAACCAAAAGTCCAATAACAGACCATGATGTTTTTACTAAAAGGGATTTTTTATTCTTGGTCTTCTTTTTACTTGCACCAGAAATACGTGCAGGCCGCTTTTCGGCTACTTCCTCTTCTTCAATTTCAGTTTCTTCTTCAAGATATTCAATTTCCGCCTGTGCGAGTTCGCTTTGGCGATGATGATTCATATCCGCTAAATCTGGATGACCGATACTTCTACGGGAAACCGTCTCAAACACGGCCGGAGCTACAGAAGTTCCCGCTGCAAAGGGACGATTAAAGACATTTTTCTTTGTCCGTAATCTGGATTTATCTGACGCTTTAGAGGCGTAAGGTGATTCTACTTCTTCATACTCTTCTTGAGATTTCATTCTTAGTTCCACTACAAATACATCCTGTATTTTGTGAGCACTATGCCCAGTATTATCGCTTGTTTAACCAATTATAATACAGGGAGCATAGTGCTACAATAGGAGATCAGGTAGAACATTTTACCTAGTAGCGAGATCCGCCACCAGAGCGACCGCCGAAGCTAGGTCGTCCTGAGCGACTGCCCCCACTGCTGCCCCCGCGACTTCCGCTACTGCTTCCACCACGATATCCACCACCACCGCCGCCGCCGAATCCGACAGGAGCAGTTGCAAGTTCAATACTTACGCGACGGTTACCAAACATTTCACCCTTCAGGCCCATGATGGCGTCAGTAAGATGTGCTGGAGCTTCAATAAAAGCGAATTTCTCTTTCGAATCAATTCTTCCAATATCACGGCCTGAAACGCCTGCTGTGTGCGAAACAAACTTGAGCAATTCGCCCGCATTCGCGCCATCCATTGTACCGAGGTTAATGAAAAACCTCTGCATTCCAGAAGTAACTCGAACACCTTGTGGACGATCCTGACCACGAGAAGCGATATCGATTTCCTGAGCTTTCTGGTAGCGCTTTAATGTGTTTTCAAACATAAAGCCATAAATGCCCTTGATGATGGCCTCTTTCTCAAGAGATTCAAATTTCTGCTTGAAAGAATCATAATGAAGAACATCTTCATCGTGAAAGCTTGAAATATGATCAGTGAAGCGTGCCATTGATTTCTCAAGGATCTTCTCACGAATCTCATTTACCTTAGGCAATTGGATACGATCGATCTTGGCCTTTGTGATTCTTTCAATCTGGCTTACGCGTGAAAGTTCACCCGGCTCTACGATTGAAAGTGAAATACCTTTTGCACCTGCACGGCCGGTACGACCGATACGGTGAACATAGGCTTCATTGTCTTGTGGAAGACCGAAGTTAATAACGTGAGTGAGGTTGTTAACGTCAATTCCGCGTGCGGCTACGTCAGTACAAACCAAAAGGTTAATCTTCTTCTCTTTGAACTTTTTCATCGTCATATCACGAGCGGCCTGATCCATGTCTCCATGAAGGGCGTCAGTTGGATATCCACGGGCATTTAATTCATCAGTGAGTTCCTTGGCACCAATTTTGGTTCTCATGAAAATAATGGCGTACATTCCTTCTGAGTAATCCATATAACGACAAAGGGCCTCAATTTGATTTTCCCTGCGAACAACTACTAACTTCTGGTCAACAGAATCAGCAGTGAGGACCTTCTTAGTGACCCTTACTGTAACAGGATTAGAAAATTCACGGTTAACGAGATCGGAAATAGGTCCTGGCAAAGTAGCTGAGAACATCCATATTCGCTTTTCAGGAACCTTTGCTATGATGGCAACAACGTCATCAAAAAAACCCATATCGAGCATTTCATCCGCTTCATCAAGGACAACAAACTTGGTGGCCTCAAATTTAAGGACACCACGGTCAATTAAATCCATCACTCGTCCTGGAGTTCCAGCTACGATTTGAGGTCTTTTGGCCTTGATATCTTTTATCTGAAGTCCGACCGATGTACCGCCATAGACAGACATAGAACGGATTGGCTCAAAAGATGATAATTTCTGGATCTCCTCATTAATCTGATTTGCAAGCTCACGTGTAGGAGCAAGAATCAAAGCCTGAAGATTAGGGTTTTTAAAATCAAGTTTCTCAAGCAAAGGAAGAACGAAAGCGGCAGTCTTACCAGATCCGGTTTGTGCCTGGCCGATGAAATCAACATCGCCCTTCATAAGTAATGGAATGGCCTGTTCCTGTATTTCAGATGGATTTTCATAACCCATCTTGGCAATAGCTTTAAGTGTGGACTCTTTGAGTCCCAGTTCAATAAATGTCATACGTTTTCTCCTTTAGAGAAATCTAAAATGTTATGCGCTTTTTGAATGTAAGGAGACGGTCTTCATGTCTCGCGAAACTATCCCTGAGAACCACTTAGACCTAGACGATGATCAGATAAGATCCGGGTGGGAACAAGGTATACAAATTACGGCTAGGCTCCTTCTAACACAGGTCAATACGTGTTGTAAAACGAAAAAAGGCCACCCTTAGGATGGCCTTTTTAAGTATTTGTAAAAATTACTTTATTACTGAATCTGGTAACTAATCCAGGCCCCGAGCCATGCTGGATCTAGTGGTCTTTCATCCCCGTATTCCGTGTTTATGTAGTAACCGATGAAAGGATAAATGTTAAGCTTAGGAGTAACATCTTTAGCTACGCCAACCATTAAGTTCTGCCAGTATTCCTGAAACTTTGGATCTTTTCCAGCTGCTGGAAGTCTGTCCTCACCATAAGTCTCCCACCATGCCTGAACTTTAGTGGTATCGTTGATTGTATATGTGAAGTTTGGAGCAACATATACACGGTATCTATCAGCATTAAAACGTTGCTCATAAACCCATTGTCTTAAAGATACAGAAAGACCTAATTGCCATGTGGTATTGAAGTCATAAGTGAAGCTGTGTGCCCAGTCCGGCTGAAAAGTAATGTCTCTTACTCTTGATGTACGGCTGGTTGGAAGTCTTAGGGCAAATCTCGTCCAGTAATTAAACTTCTTATCAGCTGAAGAATGAAGTACGCCTTGAAAACCAGTCAAAGTATCTTCAAGGACCAGTAAACCATTTGTCTCTTCAGAGTGGCCGGTAGTTCTTCCTGTATTTAATGTAAAACGTGGGTTTAAGATGAAGTTCATCTTTGCGCCAAAGTTATAGTTAAAAGAAAACTGGTTAAAGAGGTTATGTGCATAACTTGGGTCTTTTACACCGTGCTCATCTGGAGCAAGGTTGTCCCAATTGTTTATACTCGAGCCCGAGTAGGCTCCAAAATAACCGACTTTCAATCGCTCATTGAATTTATCGAATGAACTTTTTTCTTCAGTCGTTGTGGCGGCTACAGTAGACGTTTGTGCATAGACAGTAGTAGTCACAAGGCCGGTCAGGATCAAAGAGACGAGAAAAGAACTTTTCATTTTGCTGCTGCCTTCTTTACAATCAGGTGAATTAATAATGAGCTTTCATTCTAAGCAATTTTGTCCAGAACTTAAAGCCATAATGAATTCTCATGCTTGTAATTAAAAGACAACAATTTTCTACCGTGGTGCAACAGTGACACCAAAGGATTCCCCCATGGCCTCTGAAAAACAGCAAATTCTTACTTCGTTCTTCAAATCACTGGAGAATATGGAGTCAGATGACATGATGGCCTTGGTGGAAAAGCACTTAAAAGATGATGACGTCGAAATTTTTGTTCAGCACATTGAAGGTTTTTACGGAATTACCGACGATGAAGAATTAGGAATGCTGGCCCAACTTATGGTTACAGGCTATCTCGCTGCTAAACACGAGACAGCCCTGAACCTAACTCAGCATTAAGTAGAAGAAGTAAGGTCGTATTGCACTTGAATCCAGAATCTGCGCATCGCTGCAAGTTCCTGGAGATAAAACCACGTCATTTCAAGTGTAGAAGTATCAGGGGTTGCCCGGGCCAATGCTTGAAAAATTTCACCCATTGATTCAGTAATAACGCCGAATTCGAAAAGGTCCCGCAATTCATTCATCAGGACTTCTTCGCCATCAGAGAAATTAACGCGGTTCATTTCATTTTGCATCAGAAGCTTAAGCCCAGCACGTGAAACAAGATTTTCCAGCGCCTGGAAATTCTTAAGCGCCATCTGATGGTCTCCCAATGGACCCAACTTGAGTGAGCCTTCGCCGCTTGATACCGATAAAGTAAATGAAATCTGGAATCCTGTGCCCTTGGGAGTAAGCCACCAGCTAAAACCAGGGTCAGAAAGATTACACATCATCTCTTCATTCACAGGGAAACGACGATTATTTAGCTGGTCATGAATGATATCTGCCTGCAGTGGATTTCCTACAAGAAAGAAACGTAGCTTATGTCCGAGTTCATCCCGTGTTCCACCCTCAAGCAAACGTAAGCTTGGAAATTCTTCAGGTTGCTCGCTGATGCGATGGTAATCAATGCGAATATTCCGGGAAACAAATGTTCGGATAACAAAGACAGTGGGAGTTTGCTGAATATGATAAATGACTCCCGGGTCTTCTGGAAAAATATCCATGACCTCTTGAGCCCCATCTTCACGCATCCCTATAATGTCACCACTTACTTCAACTCCATCCGGGAATTGTTTTTGTAAGTGTTTATAGGTCTCTTCAACTAATGCTTCGATCTCATCCATGATGACCTCACAATAAGTACATTAACATATTAATAACAATAATTACGATCATAGGTGACGGATCCAGGGGTAAGTCCTGAGGCAAAGCCTCTCTGATTGGTTTCTGTGGGGCATCCGCAATCTTATGCAGAACCTGCGCCCATTTTTGTCTTTTCATGTCCGGAAGGTAACTCAGGACCACATCAATAAAGATGACGAAAATAAACAGTCTTAATACAGTGTGAATCAATTCCAGCATTAATTTATTTTGGTTTGATTAGGCTGATATGGAAAGAAAAATCAGTACTTATAGTTTGCACTTATGGCAGCCACGATAAAGAGTGCAATTGATACAAAGTAAGCAGGCTTTCCAAATTTAGGAAAACGTCGTGAGATAATAGCTCCTCCTATACCAATAATGAACCATGCCCCCATCTTGATCATTATCCATAATGGCCATCCACCCGTGTGACCAATACCTAGCCGGGCCATTAGCCCCATGCCTGCTACGAGAGTGAAAAGTGTCGCGATTCCGGTCAGCACTTTGATGTGCTTGAAATTGCCCCCATAGAAACTTATCGCGAGACCGCTGAAAAGAATCATGATGGATGTAAGATGAAGAACTTTATAATTTTCGTACGAGATCATTTTATAGGTCCTTTAATACAGCTTTTAAGAGCTGCCAAAATGTTTCAACTGTAGGGACTGATACTCTTTCTTGCGGAGAATGGGCGCCCATTATGGTCGGTCCGAATGAAACGGCATCTATAGGCCCGATCTTGTCTCTTAAGATTCCGCATTCAAGACCTGCATGGATTGCAGTAATCTTCGCAGTCTTATTAAATAACAATTTGTATTTTTCAGCGACCAGCTCAAGTAATTGGTTCTCCCTCACAGGCTTCCAGCTTGGATATTCACCACTTTTTGTAAAACCAATCCCGAATCCATTGGCAAGAGCAGTAACTTGAGTTTCAAGTCCAATGCACTCTCCCCTGTCAAAGAAACGAAGAGAACTTTCAAGATAAAACTCTCCTCTGACCAGCAATGCAATTGCGAGATTGTTACTTAGGGCCACTAACTCTTTATTACTGGCAAGGTCATAGGCATGGGCACCATGAGGAAAGGCCAGCAGGAAACCAAGGGACATTCTCATATCGGTTTCAGATAAAACTTCAGTCAACTCTGTCGTTTCTTCTATATTTGTAAAAAACTGCTGATCACCTTTCGGTAGAAAAGATTTCCAGCGCAATGTGACCTCTTCAGCTGCTTTCTCTACCAATTCCAGGTCAGAAGTTCTTATGAGAGCAAAGGCATCTCTTGGAATAATATTATGGGCCTTCCCACCTCTCCATTCTGAAACTTCAAAAGTACTTGCAGGCAGGCAGTTGATCCAATCAAGTAAAAACTTGATAGCATTTCCACGTTGCTCATGAATATCAACTCCTGAATGTCCCCCGAGAAAACCGCCTACAGTAAGTTTTAAGGAAGTCCCCTTGATTTTCGAAGGGATCATTTGAAAGGTTTTCTTGAATTCATAGTCGATGCCACCCGCGCAGCCGATGTATAAGCTTCCCCATTCTTCAGTATCAAGATTTAACATCTTCTTTCCGGATAATTTAGAGGCATCAACTCCCCAAGCTCCCTTAAGTCCTGTTTCTTCATCAATTGTAAATAACAACTCTAGCGGTGGATGCTCAATTGTAGTGTCTTCCATTAAGGCGAGTGCCGCTGCACATCCGATACCATTGTCTGCACCAAGGGTTGTACGGTCAGCTTTTATCCAGTCACCCTCACGCAAAGTAATGATAGGATCCTGGGCGAAATTGATATTTCGGTCTGGTGTCGCATCGGTGACCATATCCATGTGATTCTGAATAATCACGGCCTCATTTTCTTCCTTACCCTTGGAACCCGGGACGTACACAATTACATTCCCTACTTCATCTACAAAGGTTTTCAGGTTTAATTTCTCGGTGCGCTCCAATATGAACGCCCTGAATTTATCTTCTTTCCTGCTTGGTCTTGGTATTTGGTTTATGGCATGAAAATAACTCCAGATTAATCTGGGTTCGGTTGGAAAATGAGCTGGAATCTGCATCTCAGGACCTTTGAATCGTCGTATTAATTTTTTTGGAGTTTTATCAAAAAAAAAGCCCTCGAGCGAGGGCTTTTTGGAAGCTTTAGTCTAGTTAAGTCCCTTATCCAGGACAATGTCGTCAGATGTCCCATTATAAAAGTAAACAAAGTTATAACCAAGTCCCGCCAGGTCCTCAGCAGCTTTTGCAGGAGCATCGTCGTCCTTCTGCAGGCTGTATAAAACCACATTCTGGTTTTTATTAGGGAATTGTGCAGGGAAATCGCTTTTGAATTTGGGGCTATAGTTAATATGAACCACATTTTCAAACTTGGCCGGAGTCCGATCCGCAGGCAATAAGTCTACAAAGACAAAATTTAAGCGATCTTCCAGGCGTTGTTTGAAGGATTCACGGGAAATCTCATATTTCATTTTATTACCTCAGTGGACTTGAATTGACAGTATTTGACCCTTAAAAGATACTGCGGATAGATTGAAATGTTGAGTTAAAAATGCTTGGTCAAGGTTGCGTCATTATGGAGCCGAAGGTAAATTTTATGCCTGTTACCTCAAACCTGAATTGGGATGAGTACTTCATGCTTCAGGCAATGATGGCATCTTTTAAAAGCAAGGATCCCAACACTAAAGTGGGATGTGTCTTTGTTGACCACAACAATCACCAGTTATCCATGGGCTACAACGGTCAAATTGCAGGGATCGATGAGACGATGATTCCATGGGGAAACATAAAGTCTGTTCCTCTAGACCAACAAAAATATGCTTACGTCGTTCATTCCGAAGCAAATGCCATACTGCATGCCAAGGCTGATCTCTCCGGGTCAAGATGCTATGTGACCCTGTTCCCCTGTCATGAATGCGCAAAGATGATGGCCACTGTGAAGATCAAGGAAGTTGTTTATCTTTCAGATAAGTATTCAAATACGGTGGAAAATCAGATCGCGAAGAAAATTTTTGCCATGTCGGATATCAAATATCGTGAAATGAGTTTAAGAAAAGAAGTCATCACAGACCTCTGCAACTATTTTACTTCAATTCTTTCTTAAGCCGGTATAAATCCTCACTCTCTATTTTTTCTGGTTCATTCATTTTGAGTATGCCTGCCAGTCTGGACATTGCCTTTTGGCTAAAAAATTGAACATGAGTGACATCTCTTTTATAAAACCAATTACTAAATAATTCTTTTTCAGCTGGATAATATTTAGTCTTGATAAAAAACTGCCCATCTGCCGTCAGTAGCGATTTAAGCCGTTGCATTGTTTCAAGGGGATCTGCCAGATGTTCGATAACTTCAGACAGGATGATAAAGTCATATTTATTCTGGAGAAGCTCTTCTTTCTGAAAATAATAAAGATCATAGGAGTCTACAGAAAAACCATGATCTTCAAAAAGTGCTGCTAATGTAGTGCTGGAACCACATCCAAAATCAAGACCTCGAGATCCTTTTTCCAGATAAGGCAGAATGCCTAAAGTAATTTTAGTCAGGTACTCACGATAATTATTATCATCATTGTTATTTTGATGTGCATCGTATCGCTGCTTTTCTTTTTCTGCAGAAAGTACAAAATTGCGCGGAACAAAGATTAGTGAACAGGTTTCGCATTTAAAATAAGGGCGGATCTTATCCTCATGCCATTTATGAGTCCCGGTGCTTTGGCAGAGTATGCAATTCACGAACGATCTTGGCCTTCGGCCTTAATCCATGCAGTAACTGAAAGCTTTAATGCCTGGTCTACTTTCATATCAATCTTCTCGACCTTGTCTCGCTCTATAAGCACTGTAATTCCTCCCAACATGTAACTGAGAGGGATAAAAACTGAAACGAGATTCCTGTTTGGTAATTCATCCAGTTCTTCACGGGTCACAAGTCCCAGGGCCTGGACACCAAGACCTGGAAGCGGCACCAATACTACTCTTTGAGGCTTATCTTTGGCCTTTCCACCTGGGATGAGTCCCATCAGGTCTTTTAAAGGATTATAAATGGCCTTAATAAGCGGGACTCTTTCCAGGACGCTGGTGAACCAGTTAAGGATTCTTCCGGTAATGTAGTTATTAACCAGGAGTCCAACCAGGAAGACGAAAATGAAAGTTACGACGATACCGAGGCCTGGAATATAGAGTTCTTTGCCAAGTATAAAGAGCAGGCCTGATTTAAATAAGGATTCAATTTTTACACTTGCCCAGTACAAGAGGTAAAAGGTCAGAGTAACCGGCAAAACAACGATCAAACCCTTTAAAAATATCTGGTTCATCTTTCTCATTGTACTCACTATCCCTCTTGTGATTTGATCTAAAGATATCATAGGCCGTTGATGAACAAAACACCACTCGTATCCACCAAGCAACATGTCAGGTCTTCATTCAGGGACGCTGTCTACACCAGTCTGAATATTGGAATGGCCGAAAGTTATTTTTGCGCCTTCATGCTTGCCCTGGGTATTTCCGAACTCACCGCCGGCTTTGGTACGGTCCTTGCACAATTTATAGGTGTTTGCTTTCAGCTTCTCTCAATCCGGACTTTTTTCCGTAAACATCCACTTAAAAAAAGATTGCTGCTATTTCTTGCCCTGCAAGCGCTGGCGATGATTCCGCTCATGCTGGTTGGCCAGTACAAATTAAACTCAAGCTACCTTATAATTGGCATACTGGGCATGTATTGGGCCAGCCTGCTGTCACTCAATCCGCCATGGAACAGGCTGATGGGAAACACTGTGCCTGCCCGTTTCAGGTTAAGGTTTTTTTCAATTCGAAATCAGTTCGGGCAAATTGCAGTCTTAACCGGACTTGTGATCAGTGGTTGCACGTTGTATTGGGCAAAAAATCAATCGAGAGAACTTGAGGTATTTGTTTGGATATTCACTTTAGGCTTTCTGCTTAAAAGCTTTTCCTGGTTTGAGTTAAAGTACAGGCATAACAGTCACCAGCTCCCCAAAGGAATTGAGACTCGCTTGAAGATGCGGGAATTCGTAAAGCGTTTAAGACATACCGAACAGGGGAAGCTCGTAACATTTCTGATTTTCTTTTATACAGCTGCCCATTTCTCCGGGCCTTATCATGTCCCCTACATGCTCAATCACCTGAAGTTCAATTACCTCGAATATATGGCAGTAACGGCCACTTCTTATTTCGGAAGAGTCTTCATGTTTCGAATCCTCCAGAAACGTGCGCGTTCAAGGCATATTAATACCCTTTTAATCATTTCTTGCGTGGGAATTGCTTCTTCTCCCTTGCTTTGGGCCTTGTCTAAAAATTATTCGTGGATACTTGGCGTGGAATTTCTATCCGGTTGTTACTGGGCCGGTTTTGAGCTGGCGACTGTTTTACTTTATTATCAGAAAATCGAAGATCATGAACGAACCAGCATTATGAGTTACATCACTTTCTTCAACATTACTGGAATGGTGATAGGCTCGCTGCTAGGTGCCTTATTTATGCGGCACCTCCCACCCAGTCTTAATCCCTATATTGTATTATTTGCCACATCTACCTTCCTTCGAGTCCTCGTCATCATCTTTGCACCTCATGTGAACTTCCGAGGAAACATCCCGAAGCTCATCAGCTTCAATCGAGTCTTTATGGTACTGCCACCATTTGGTGCTCTCACAAGGCCAGTAGTTGGTAAGATAAAAAAGAAGGGAGAAGAGAAAGAGATCAAGGAAGAGAAAGAACAGAAATAAGAGTGAAATGAGAGTGAAAATCAGAAAAAAAAGCAAAAAAAAAGCCACCCGAAGGTGGCTTTTTTTTTCGCCGAAGAATTACTTCTTCTTAGCGGCTTTCTTAGTAGCTTTCTTAGCAACTTTCTTAGTAGCTTTTTTAGGAGCTGCCTTTTTTGTTGCTTTCTTTGCTGCTTTTTTTGTAGCTTTCTTTGCTGCTTTCTTAGCCATAATTTCCTCCCAGGAAATAGTTGGTTAACAGTTGACCTTTCTTATTTTTAGCTTAAACACTTTTTGCACTTAACGCAAATAAAAAATACATATTTTATTTCAATCATGCATTTTTTTTTTCAAACGATCATTTTAGGGATTTTTTGAAGATCCTCATGCGTTCAATTGATGTTCATCAATGCATGCATGAGGATCGGTATCTTTGAGTTAGATATTTAGGAAAAAGTGAATGCGATCTCTTCATTTTTAAGATCAACCACGGCCTTGCCGCCTTTTTCAAGAGATCCAAAGAGAATTTCATGGGCCAGCGGCTTCTTGATTTTCTCATTGATAAGGCGCGAGATAGGCCTTGCACCTAGTTTATCATCATATCCGTGCTGGGCCAACCAATTCTTAGCAGCATTGGTGACTTCAAGCTCCACCTTCTTCTCTATCAGGAGGCCCTCAAGTTCGATGAGGAACTTAGAGACCACCATTTCGATATTCGTAGATCCGAGCTTGTTGAAAGTGATTATAGCATCTAGACGGTTCCTGAACTCAGGAGTGAAAAATCCTTTGATGGCATGGTCACGTTTAGCGGAATTAATTTCCCCCCCACGTGCTCCTGATAGACCGATTGAACCCGCTTCCATCTCCTTGGCCCCTGCATTCGAGGTCATGATCAGAATAACGTTACGGAAATCTGAAGTCCTTCCGTTAGAATCGGTCAAGGCACCGTGGTCCATCACCTGCAATAAAATATTGAAGACATCTGGATGGGCCTTCTCTATTTCATCTAATAGTAACACAGAATAGGGACTTTTATGGATTGCATCCGTCAGGACTCCACCTTGTTCAAAACCAACATATCCAGGAGGAGCTCCGATCAATTTCGAAACAGTGTGCTTCTCCATAAACTCCGACATATCGATGCGGACGAAATTAATGCCCATAATAATTGCCAGTTGCTTCGCGAGTTCGGTCTTACCTACTCCAGTTGGTCCGGCAAAAAGGAAGCTAGCGATAGGTTTATCAAACTGCCCAAGGCCTGAGCGGGAAAGAATTAATGCGTTTGAGACCTTCTCGATGGCAGAGTCCTGTCCGAAGATCATCATCCTGAGGTCTCTTTCAAGATATCTTAGTTTTTCTTTCTCATTGGTCGTAATGGACTTCTGAGGAATTCTAGCGATCTTGGAAACAATCAACTCGATATCGGCCATGCTTACCATGGCGCCAATTCCGCCTCTTTCCGGGCTTAACCTGATGTATGCTCCCACTTCATCGATGACATCAATTGCCTTATCTGGAAGTTTTCTGTCGTTGACGTGCTTGTGAGACAGCTCTACAGCTGCACGAATAACGTCATCTGGATATTTTACCTGATGGTGATCCTCAAACTTAGATTTCAGACCATGGAGGATGCATACGGAGTCTTCAATTGAAGGCTCTAGGATGTCAATTTTTTGAAAACGACGATTCAGGGCCTGGTCTTTCTCAAAATACTTGCGATATTCATCAAAGGTAGTGGAGCCCATGCATCTTATGTTGCCCTTGGACAGAGCAGGCTTCAGCAAATTGGAAGCATCGAGGCTTCCGCCTGATGTTGCACCTGCACCAATAATAGTATGAATTTCATCAATAAATAATACTGAGCCGTGAGTTTCATTTTGTTTCTCAAGAGCTTGAAGAACTAACTTGAGGCGCTCTTCAAAGTCACCACGAAATTTAGTCCCGGCAAGTAGTGAGGCCATATCCAGCGCGTAGACTGTAGTCTTGGCAAGTAAACTTGGCACTTTCTCTTCAACGATGGCCTTGGCGAGACCTTCGGCAATGGCTGTCTTACCTACGCCGGAGTCACCGACGAGGATTGGGTTGTTTTTTCTTCTTCTACAGAGAATCTGGATGATTCTTTGGATTTCTTCTTCACGGCCTATGATGGGATCAATCTTACCCTGGCGGGCAAGATCATTTAGGTTCGTTGTATATTCCGCAAGGGCTTTTTCATACTTCTCTTCACGACGGAAAGTTTCACCAGTGCCTGTCTCAACCGAGGATTCTTCCTGATAGGTGTTAACAGGCTTGTCAGCTGTGTGGGAGATTTTTTCAACAATATCAATTCGACTGACACCCTGACGTTCAAGGAAATAAGTCGCATGTGATTCTTTCTCACTAAACATGGCCACCAGGATGTTGATGGCCTGGATAGATTTCTTGCCTGAACTCTGGATATGGATAGCGGCCCTTTGAATCACTCTTTGCAGGCTCAGGGAAATCTCAGGCTGATAAAGGATTCCGTTTTCGCGTGCAATTTCTCTTAACTGCTCATTTCCGAATTGCTTGCGATTAAGGTCGTGAATCTCATCTTCACTTAAAAGCGAGAAGTTTGAATCCTCATTTACGAATCCAATGAGATCTTTTTTAAGGTCAGCGAGGTTTGCCCCACACTCAACAAGAATTTCATTTACTGTTTCATCATCCAGCATGGAAAGCAGGACATTCTCCAGCGTGAGAAATTCGTGTCTTTTTTCATTGGCCCTCTTGATGGCCCGGTTCAGTATCTGTTCTAATTTTTGGCTTATCATATGGGTATCCCTCTTAATTCAATTATACTAGAAGATGATGTCATTTGGGAAAAAGGCAAGACGAAGTAAGGAAAAGTATTTTTATGAGTCGCAGGGCTCTGTACTGCACTTTAATGGATGACCATTATCTCGAGCGTATTTGATTACTTTAGCGACTTTAGATTCTGCAACCTCGTAAGTGAAGATCCCACAAATTCCGAATCCTCGGGTATGTACTTCGAGCATAATCGCTTGCGCTTCAGGCATTGCTTTATTAAAAAATTTTTGCAGCACCAGCATGACGAATTCCATAGTAGTGTAGTCATCATTATGCATGATGACTTTATACTTACGCGGCGGCTGCAGCTTCTCTTTCCTAATCGTCGCCGTGCCTGATTGTTCGTCTTTTTCTGTTTCTGAAGACATATACTCTAGGTGTTAGTTATGATACGAGGATGCACCAATAATAGATGAAAGGCAATACCGTGGCGATGGAATCACAGGCACTTAAAAATCGTATTCTCAAAAACCAGAAAAAATTAAAGTCTTATCTGAGCAAGGGACAAATTGAGGCCTATAGGATTTACCACAAGGATATTCCTGAATATCCTTACCTCATTGATATTTACGGTGAGCATGCTGTCATCTATGAACAGGGGAAAAAGCTTGGGGATGAAGATCAGGTAAAACGTGAACTTCACCAGAAAGATATAACCGAAGTTCTTGAAGAAACTCTTAAAATCCCCTCTTCCAAACAACATTTTAAAATCCGCGAGAAACAGAAAGGTGCTGAACAATACAGGCCCCTTGAACCCAACTCACTTGATTACTTTGTCATCAATGAACCCCCTTTTAAATTCTGGGTTAATCCTGAAAGATATCTCGACACTGGACTCTTCCTGGACCATCGTCCCCTTCGCCAATTTTTACTTAACAACAGCATGAATAAAAGAGTTCTCAATCTGTTTTGTTATACTGGCTCCCTTAGTGTGGCCGCTGCAATGGGTGGGGGAAATGTTACATCTATAGATATGTCAGCAACCTATATTGATTGGGCGATTGAAAATTTCAAGCTTAATGATCTGGATCCCAAGGCCCATAATTTCTATCGATCAGATGTATTAAAAGAGCTTCCGATAGGAAAAGAACGTGGAGAGAAATTTGACCTGATCCTGCTGGACCCACCTTCATTTTCAAATTCAAAAAGAATGGAAGAAGATCTCGACATAGAAAGAGATCATGCTCTCCTTATAAGAGACTGTATGAGTCTCTTGTCTCCAGAGGGAACGCTGTTCTTCTCTACTAACAAGAGAAAGTTTCAACTCCATAATATTGTCGAAAGTCAGTATAAGGTGAAGGAAATATCCCAATGGACCATTCCACAGGACTTCCACCACACTGATATTCACCGTGCTTTTTCCATTTCTCGACAGGAAAACTTATAATAGACATAAGAAAACCTAATATCAAACCTATTGAAAAGACGCGCAACCTACCAGAACCTAAAAACTTACGCTGCGCAGGTGTAAATTATTCCTGCCTGAGTGACACTGTTGACCAATCGTTTGTTCCGTTGGTAGAACAGCACCAACTTACGGTTCACAAGATGAGAATCCGGGTTAAGTTGAAAACAACCAGGGGAAAAAATGAAAAAGTTTGCATCGTTAGCAGTTCTTTTGCTCTCAGTAACTGTAATGGCAGCACCAAACGTCTCGAATGAGTACGAAGTTGGTTCGATTTCCATTATTGAAACTACTAAGGGCCTTAAAGGCATGAAAGCTTACCAGTTAGATGCTGAAGGTGATGAACCTGCAACAGAAAAACCGCCAGTCGATCGTATCGAGCAAGCAGGAAAGGTTATTTCTGTAGCAAAAGACCTGGTTGCCTTGGGTGAAACCATTTACGACCTCGTTAAAAAAGGCAAGCCGTCTAATACAACTACATACGCTGCAATAAGTGTTGTACCTAAAGATCCTACTACAAAAGAAATCGTTAGCCCTTTTGACTTAGAAGGGTTCTCAATGCCTGTTGAAAGAAGTTTCACTGCAAAAGTGTTAAACATGAATGGTAAGGAAGTTGTTCGCTTCGACTACCAGCTTGTTTATTCTTTTGGTGGATCGTATGACGGCAAGGGTAAATACCTCACTGGTGTCATGATCGTTCCAAGAAACATCACCACATCTTTTGGTTGGGACTTCAATGCTACGATGAAACTTGATGCCATTATGAACCACGGTTCAAAAGATGACCCAATCGCGGGTGCATTGGTCACAATCAAGTACCAGATGAATTCATGGTCAAAGTCATTTGAACGTAATGACGCCATTCATGTTACTGGTTCTGGTGAAGTTAAGAGTTTCGGAATTAAGTAATCTTAGTTAGTTTTTTATAGCAGCCACCCCGGAGTGAATTTATCCCGCGGTGGCCTTTTTTATTCAAATGCAATTTTTAATAATTGGAATTCCACAGGAATATTTTTTAGCTTATTCATACTTTGTTCCCGTAGAGCTCGGTTGTATCGTTTTGCAGTCTCGAGGCCAGCGTAAATGCTGGAAAGATAAAATGTTGAGCCCACGCCAGCTGAAACCCATCCTAGAACTGTTTCACCATTATTAAAAGCTGTAATAGAAGTCAGGATCATTAGCCCGTTTAGTATGAAGGTTGCAATTCCTGAGGAAGTATGGCCCGCATATACCTGTCCCATACCTGGAATTATCCCTAAACTCAGAGCCAAATATTCATTTTTGTAACTTTTGTTATTCAATATCTCAGCTTCTATATTATCTATATCTAAGCATACCTTTGAATTACATTTGGGGATCCTCTCATTAGAACCAGCATAGACACGAAAATAATGTTTCTGCTCTTGCGTTGCATTTGTCTCTTTAATCTGATCATAAGCAAGTGGATAGTTTTTAAGATAGAAGCTTACTTCTGCATTGAGAATACTTGGATCATGCTTTGGAAGAAATTTAGAATATCTACTCAGCAGGCGGTCAACCTGAATGTCGAATTCTTCAAAGTTTTGAGACCTGAAATGGATTGTAAGTATTCTTTTTTGATAAATGGAGCCGTTTAAACTCCCACGGCTTGAAAATTCGTTCTGCTTTAATACTGATAACGCTCTAAAATAATCTCCATCACTAATAAGCTCATCAGAAAACTTCAGAGCATCATTTGCAAATGAGGTATTGATGAAAAAAAAGGTTAATCCCAATAACCAATTAATCATTAATGGACCAATTAGACGCAGGGTCAACTATTAATACCATTTCTTTATCATCACTGATTTTATTTGGCAGCAATCCAAATGCATCATCATGTCTGATTTGAGCTCTCGCCACGCCTTTAATTATGCCTTTCATTAAACCATCCATTTTGATTGAATCAATTAGAAATTTACTACAAGTAGGTTCAAGTCGACATTTACGATGCGTGGACCCTTGAACTACGAAACGATAAGCGACAAAAGTTGGTTCTGGGTAGCCTGGACTTTCATTTTGAACGCCTGGGCAGCTTACTGAATACAAACTAGAGGTATGTAAACAGGAGCTGGCCGCCAGGCGATTTATAGTTAAGAGAAAAAGGAATTTAAGGAGCAAGTACTAATCTCAAATCTTGAAATGAGTTTTTTAACTCAGCTTTTTTCACAGGCTCCAACTCAACACCTACATTGTTTCTATCGAATTTCCATAAACCACCAGTGACAAAATCTACAACCCAGCAAAGAAGCCCGATAGTATTTAAAAGGGCAACAGCGTTAAACTTTCGAGAAAGAACAGCTGAAGCTTCTTCATAGCCTTCTTTTTTAACCAAAATATTATAATCCTTATCTCTTGATAGACTTAACGTTAAAGGAGTTAAGCCCATATAGCCTCCATTAATCATTACTTTGGCTTTTTCAGGATTTGAATTTATATTAACGGTTTCAGAGGTCCCGCTAAACAAAGATCCACATCCACTTGCCGAGACAAGAATTAGCATACACATAAAAAAGCTTAAGCATTTTGTGATCATTTGATCCCCTTTCATTTTTTTTTATAAATTATAGATTTTATAAACCATATATAAAAGTCATTATTTACTGAATGATTCTTGGGGACATTTTGGCGAAAGAACATAATTCAGCTTTTTGGCTTCCCGAACTGATCCATAGACACCCCAATCAATGACCAAAATTGAAACCATCCCAAAGTCGAGAAAAATTCCTAGAAGGGAAACTTTATCAAATCGTGTTTCAATTTCAGTAAAGGCAGTTTCACATCCATCTTTTCTGGCGTAGATACCGGCTTCTTTTAACCTTTTTTTGGATATTTCAATACTCCCATCATCGGTCCCGAAATGGGTATTATTAAGGTAAAACTTAGTGCCAGGAACAGTACTTCGTACGTGGATTGTATCTGTCTTGCCGCTCATGATAGTTGCACATGAAGTGGTTAGGAGTAGTGAAGCAAGGACTATGAGATTGAGCGAGTGATTGAGCATGATAAATGATGCCTTTTGAAGGGCTATCAATCAAGAAAGTTATCGCTTGATGATGGAGAAAAGCCGCATCCTTGCGTCTGAACAGTTGAGCTTTTTTGGGTTAGATAAAGCAAAAATGCGCGCTTTTTAAGCTGAGAAGCGCTCCGATTAAAATGTAAATTAAAGCAACGACTAAAAACCAAGAGAGCTTATTATCCCAACATAAAAAAAGGCCCGGGGATTAACCCGGGCCCTCTTTACTTCCAAAATAACGGGAAGTGAAATTTCAAACTTAGACTTTGAAACCTTTAAGCTTATCTGCAAGCGTAGAAGGTTGTGCAACCTCTGGCTTGTAAGCAGCTTTGTACTCACCTGAAGTCACAGCTTTCATAGAAAGTGCGATCTTCTTGGCAGTCTTGTCGATAGAGATAACAACAGCTTTTACGCGGTCACCTTTATTAACTTTGTCGGCCGGCTTTTCAACGCGCTCTTCAGAGATCTCAGAGATGTGTACGAGGCCTTCGATTCCTGTCTCAAGTTCAACGAAAACGCCGAACTCTGTAACACGAACTGCTTCACCTTCAACAGGTGATCCAACCGGCATACGCTCTTCGATTCTCTTCCAAGGATCTTCCTCGAGCTGTTTAAGGCCGAGACAGAACTTCTGGTTTTCTTTATCAACAGTAACAACTGCAGCTTTAACTTTCTGGCCAACTTTGAACTCTTCAGCAGGAGTAATGGTCTTCTTAGTCCAAGAAAGGTCAGATACGTGGATAAGGGCGTCTACTTCTTCGCCAAGGTCAATGAATAGACCGAAGTCTACGATGGCCTTAACAGTTCCTTCAACGACTTTACCTGGCTGGAATTTATGAGCTAAATCATCCCAAGGGTTAGGCATAAGCTGCTTAAGTCCGAGAGAGATACGCTTGTTTTCAACATCAACTTCAAGAACAACGGCTTCGATCTTCTCGCCTACGTTGTAAGTCTTGTTAGCTTGCTTCTTGTTAGTCCAGCTCATTTCTGAAACGTGGATCAAGCCTTCAATGCCGTCTGAAAGTTCAACGAAGATACCGTAGTCTTTAACAGATACGATTTCGCCGGAAACTTTAGAACCTGGCATATATTTGTCTTTAGCAGACTCCCAAGGATTTGGTTGAACTTGTTTAAGACCCAGGGATACGCGCTCTTTAGAAGCATCGTACTTGAGAATCTTAACATCAACTTCATCACCAACACCAAGAAGGTTCGAAGGATGCTTAACGCGACCCCAAGACATATCTGTGATGTGGAGGAGACCATCAACACCACCGAGATCGATGAATGCACCGTAATCAGTAATGTTCTTCACAATACCTTTCACGATCATGCCTTCCTGAATCTGAGTAAGTGTCTCATCTCTCATCTTGCCGCGCTCTTCAGCGAGGATTGCACGACGAGAAAGAACAATGTTTCCACGCTTCTTGTTGAATTTAATAACTTTGAATTCCATTGTTTTACCAATGTACTTATCAAGGTTCTTAACTGGACGGATGTCGATTTGCGATCCTGGAAGGAACGCCTTAACTCCGATATCAACAGAAAGACCGCCCTTAACTTTGGCAATAACGGTACCTTCAACAGGTTCGCCTTGCTCACAAGCTTCAGAGATTTTGTCCCAGGCCTTGAGGATTTCAGCTTTGTCTTTAGAGAGAACAAGGTTCCCCATAGAAGATTCAAGCTTTTCCAGGTAGACCTGAATTTCGTCACCGACTTTCACTTTCATGGTTCCGTCGTAGTTACGGAATTCACGAGCGAGTACAAGACCTTCTTGCTTGTATCCGATGTCGACAGTTACGAATTCGTCGTTCATTGCAACAACGTTACCCATGAAGACTTCGCCTTCAGCGAAATTCTTAGCACCGGCAGAGTTGATCATGTCCCCGAACTCCGTCTTAGGAGTAGTTTCCTGGATTTCTCCAAGTTCGAATTCAAAACCCTTGACCCAAGACGGAACGTCAAAAGTAGTTTTTTTAGAAGCAGAAGCAGATGCAGTTTTTGTTGTGGTGGCCATTATATAGCCCCCCTTTTCTGAACATTAGATCTCCTACTGGAGAGATGAAGTTATAGATCATGCGGGGAGAAAAGGCAAAGTTTATGGGAGCTTAGGCGAGCTTCTTTTGCTTCTGTGAGTACCGTAGACGCTGCGAATAAAGCTTCTCGTAATGGGCGTAGAGTTCTTCGGCGTATTTCTCGAAATGATGTTGTTCCTGTAATTCAAGCTCAACCCCAGTCAATTCTTCCAGGTAATTATCAAAACTTGTCAGGATTTTCACGAGCTTATCCTTTAATTCCCGACCATCTTCAGGATGATAGGTCTCTCCAAACTTACCTTGTTTTATGAGGTGCTGGCGGGTGGATGTCCGAGGAAGAAGCACAGGAGTCTGGGTCACCAGAGCATAAAGGTCCTGGTCAGAAAATAGTTCCGACTGGGGCAGGCCCACAAAAACGTCACAATCCTGGAAGCTTAAACTTGTGAGAGGACGGGTTTCGAAGCTGAAATGCATTTCCAGGTGACGCTCAAGGATCATTCGCTTGAGACCCTCGTAGATGGGATGGTTGTACCAGGAAATATCAGTCAGGAAGGTGAAAAGCATCTTCTGCTTAAATTTTGCGGATTCAAGTGCATGAAGCAAGGGTGGGATACAATCCACAAAAAGCCGGAGATTCTTAAGGTCATCCTCAGTCCTTGGGATGAAAGTCATGACTTTCTTTTTTTCAACCGGGTGAACGGATCTCACACTCTTGGCAGGGAAATCTATTCCGGCCCCGGTGACATGGATCTTCCTTGAGCTTACAGGAAAACTTTCTATGGCGACTTCACGAATATTGGGTGAGAAAGTAAAAATAGAATCAGTCCTGGAAATGAACCATTTATCTATCAGGGTATTTTTCCTGAAAGGGATATTCTCATTGAAGGTAAATACCATCGGAATTTGTGGCATGCCCTTCAGGAGCATCCCAAGGGGTACCAGTGAATCATAATTATAGGCATGGATGATATCGACCTGCTGCTTTTGCAGGATATGCTGTAATTGGAAATAGAAGTTTAGTTTTCCCCGCCAGCCCTTAAGATCATCTTGAAAGTAGAGTCTTGGAATGTCTTCTTTTTCAGCTTCAAAATCCAGCAAGGCTTTTTGGTGGCAAAGGATAAAGGAAGCCCCGCCAATATTCCTGAAATAACTGGCATCTGCCAGGCATCTTCTTTCAGCTGTACTCCACTCTTCCGATAGACAAATGTAGAGGACACTTAGGTCTGAAAGCCGGATCTTTTCGCGCATTATCCTTCCACGATATCGGCGGTGACGTTACCAATCTTGATCTTGGCGCGGGCCTTTAAAAGAGTGCGTTTTTCATCATCGCTGAACCAGAAATAAAGATCGCCGTCTTTCAAATGTTCACCGGAATACTTGGTAGTAGCATGGACACGAATAGACTTGATCTTGCCTTTCTCTGTCTCGATTGTTTCGCGTCCTTCTACAACAGATTTCAAGACAAGGATCTTGGCCTTGTTAATGATAGGAATTTCGAAGGTATCCCCGTTTTTAAGCGGCAGACCTTGATAAAGGAAAAGAACAGAAAACGGGTCAATGCTGTAAAAAGGAACATAGGCTTCTTTTTGCTTATTACGGACTGTACCATCCGACTTCTTCTGCTTGTAATACCAGAAGGTCTTGAGCTGGTCCCTATCGTACAATTGAAGGTCATCAATGTCCTGCTTACTCTCGCGCTGGATAAGACTGTATTTAATAGACAGGAATTTATCAGTGGTCACATAAGTATCAACAGTGTCATCCAGTTCATAAATGTTGCTGTAAAAAGGAGCAGATTTAAAACGGGCATGAAAGTGCCAGACTTCCTGGTTGTTAATCATTTTCTTACCTTGATTGGTAAACATGATCTTCCCAACTGTCATCCCCAGATAATGAATATCCAGGTATACCTTATGGTCTATATGATGGTTTGGCTTATACGAGTCCCAGACCTTCTTGGCCTTTTCGTTCAATGCCGCTACATCAGCAGGATAGTCTGAGGGGATTTTCGGCTTGATCGCTTTTGGGGCTTCAGGTTCAATTACCTTAACTATCTTGGGTGGAATGACCTTGATCGGTTTTTTTCCTGTCTTTTGTATTATCACAGGAGGCTGAACTACTTCTACGACCTTTGACTCCTCTTTCGGAGCTTCGGCATCTACTGGCTTTACCTCAAATTTCTCACGGATTTTTTCATCAACTTCAACTTCCGCTTCCTTGTGAGAAGGCTTTTCCATATCTTTCTTAAAATCCTTCTGCTTCCAGACGGAACATCCCTGAAGCAGCAGCATTATTATGAATAAACTTTTCAAACGATTCCCTTTCATTATTCTTACCACTTTAAGTTATCAGGCTCCTGCATCAAGGTGAAGAACTTTACTTAAGGCAGTCAGCAGTTCTTTTTCCCCACCGATAAACTCTACTTTAACCTTTGTATAAAGGATCCGGCTATCCAGAGATACCCGTTTCATTTTCACCATATCTTTTTCGGAGCAGAGAATTATTGCGGATTGCTGTGATGCCTTTATCAATAGCTCGTTGACATCTTCTGGTGAGAAAAAATAGTGGTCAGGAAAGCTCACCTTCTCTGTGATTTCTACCCCGAAACTTTCCAGATATTTGTAAAAAGATTCAGGTGATGCGATGGCCGTTACTGCGATAGTGCGCAGTCCCTTAAGCTCATGAATAGAAAAGATGTATTTATCATGTACATCAAAAACACCTAACGGCTGGTAGCGGGTTTCCGCCATAGGTGGATGATGGTGAAAATGCTCAGAAATGGTCTCAATGAGTTTTTGCTTTTTTTCCTCAGTTACCATGTCGGCACGGGAAATGATGATGGCGTCAGCATCCTTCAGGGAAGTCAGTCCTTCGCGAAGATAGCCAAGCGGGGCAACTTTATATAAGTTCATAGGCATAGTTGCGTCAAAGAGCACAATATTAAAAGAACGATAGATCTGAAGGTGTTGAAATCCATCATCCAGAAGGACAACATCCGGCTTGATCTCAGCGAAATATTTAAGCAGGTTATTGCCGCGGTCTTTACCGACAATGACGGCACCCTTACTCATCTTATTGGAGATCATCAGTGGTTCATCGCCATAGTCAAAAGGATTGAGACGGAATTTTTGTCCTGATTTGAGTAATCCTGATGAGTGCTCAAGCTGCCCCTTGTATCCACGGGTCAGGACAACGGGAGTAAGTCCTTTTTCAATCATCCATTCCGCCAGCCAGACAATGGTGGGTGTCTTTCCAGTTCCACCGAATGAAATATTTCCAACGGAGATAATGGGAACCTTGAATGTTTTCTTTTTTAAGACACCGTACTCATAGAAAGAACGTCTTACCCTGTAAACCCATTCCCATGCCAGGCTTAGAGGTGTGAAGGCTGCTCCCCTGATAAGGGACTTTAGTCTGAGACGATTTTTTACGATGGCTTCACTCATTGATTGATTACCTGGGACATGTACACAGGGACTGAAAAGTCTTCACCGGAGAGAAGCTTTTTTGTTTTCTTCAATGTGAACTTCAGTTCATTATAAACTTTTTCTTCTTCAATCCAAGAGCATATTACCCGAGCGAGCTGATGTGGGTTCACCCTGTCTTGCGTAAATTCTGGATAGACCATTTTATCATGGACGATGTTCGTAAGGGATATAGCACCCTTGTATTTGATCAGGTGGTAAACAACAAATTCGTTAAGAAGTGAACTCTTGTAACAAACAACCGTAGGTAACTCGAAAAGTCCTGTGCTCAGGGTGACGGTTCCACTGGCCGCCAGGGACACATGGCATTCTTTCATGGCCCGCACTATGTCTTCTGATTCATAAAAAACATCTATCTCTTGCTTGTAATAGTCATAAACATCAGCAGGAATATGACCCACTTTGACCAGGTGAACTTCAACCTCATGCGTACGTCTTAGTACTTTGATAGTTTCAATAAAGGCGGGAAGGAGATTTCTTACTTCAAAGCCCCTGCTCCCTGGAAGCAGCAATACCTTGAGCTTTTTCTGCCAGCAACCAAATGGCTTATCCGGAATATTCTCAAGATCATCCTTGAATGTTTTCATTAAGGGATGTGGAATCGATTTCACCTGATGAACACCGCGATCATTAAACCAGGCCTTCTCGAAAGGTAGGATAGTAAATAATGTGTGAGTACAGCGGGCAATGGCCTGGGCGCGATGAGGTTTCCATGCCCACGCCTGGGGAGCAACGTAATAAAGGACCTTCACCCCGTGCTTTGCAAGTTTCTGGGCCAGTCGGAGGTTAAAATCCTGGAAGTCCACCACTATGGCAGTTTTAGTTCCGCGTTTCAGGACTTCGTCCTCAAGGTGGCGAAGGGCCTTGAAGTAGAATGGAATTTTCTTGATGACTTCAGAAAATCCCATGCTGGAAAAATCTTTCAGGTGATAGAGGATTTCCATTCCATGCCGGGCGAGATCATCTCCACCGACACCATAAAATTTTGTCTCAGGACATAATTTCACAAGCTCTGGAAAAAAGCTCAAAGCATGTTCTTCGCCTGATTTTTCTCCTGCTATCAAAAGGCAGCTATGCATGAAAATTAACTTTAACTGGCCTTAAGTCCTGCATACTCCTCAGGCATGTATCAACCAGATGAACAGCATTAAGACCGTCCTCAAGATTAACAACCGCGCGCTTACCGTGAATGATTGAATTATAAAAACTGGCATGCTCAAGCAAGAGATGGTCGCGTTTTGGATATGCCTCTTCCTTCACAAAAGTACCGTCATCAAATGTCCATGAACTGGCCAGGGCAATCTTGTTGGCAAAAAGATCAACGTAGATCATGCCATCCTGGGAGACAACTTCCAGGTCCCGTATCTCCTTAACATGATTTCGTCCCACAACTATATAGGCCTCACAATCATCTTCCATTTTAATGTGGATATTGGCGTGATCCCACTTGTCGGTACGGATCTTCTGCCCACGCGCGGACACCTCAAGCGGTTTTTGCTTAAACAGGAACATGATCATATCAAGATCGTGGATAGCAAGATCCTGAACCACATCTACATCCGTGGCCCTTCCCTTGAAGGCAGCAACCCGGTTAATTCTGATGGTGTAAGGGGTAGGAAGTGACCTGAACTTATCTCTTAAACTTTCCCAGGCCTGATGAAAACGCTCAGAGTGGCCAACCTGGATAATGACATTTTTTCCCTTGGCTATGGCCTTGAGCTTGAGTGCCTCTTCATCGTTTGAACAAAGGGGCTTTTCGCAGAAAACATGTTTTCCCTGAAGGAGCAAGTAAGAAGCAAGAGCGAAATGAGTCGACGTCGGAGTCACGATGAAAGCAGCATCAATGTCATTGATAACTTCTTCCAGGTCAGAGACAACTCTTACATTGGGATGCTGGGCCCGTGCCACTGCCTGACTTTCAGGGAACATCTCCACAATTGCCACAAAGTCCACCAGCTCAGGATGAGCTTCTACTTTTTGGCAATGCCATTTACCCAGGTGCCCATATCCAAAAACTGCAACTCTGATTTTTTTCATATTAACCTGCCATGAACGGAGCAATACCTATCTCGCTCTTCTTGATGAAAGCAGCAATATCCTGGACGACTGGATTATTAATATATTCGACCATGAATTCCGGATGTGAAATGAAAGCGCGGGGAGCAAGTGCCGAAGCCTCCATTGTCCGGTAAAAATCCACCACTTCCGAAACAACTTCCTTGCTGAAGCCCTGTCGCTTAAGACCGATAATATTAATTCCCTTCAGGCGGACCCGGTTACCATAGGCGGTACAGAAATTCGGAATGTCGCGGTCAATACCTGATCCACCACCAATGTAGGCACCCTTTCCTAATGTCACAAATTGAGTAATACCAGTGTTACCACCAATGATGACCCTGTCTCCGATGGTAACATGTCCGGCCAGTCCAACAGCGTTTGCGAATGTGAGGTTATTACCCAGAGAACAATCGTGAGCAATGTGACAATAGGCCATAAATAAAGAATTGGAGCCGATAACCGTCTTCAAATCCTGCTTGGTCGTACCCCTGTGGACGGATACATATTCCCGGAAAGTATTGTTATCACCGATGATTGTAAGGGTTGGCTCCCCTTTATAAGATGTGTCCTGTGGGGGAGCACCTATGGAAGCAAATTGAGAAAACTTATTTCCCTTGCCAATAGTCGTGTGACCTTCAACTACAACGTTTGAATGAAAGAGACAGTCGTCTCCGATTTCTACATTTGCGCCTATGACACAGAAAGGACCAATCTTAACATTATTTCCAATCTTTGCTTCCGGATGAATAAAAGACATTGGATGAGCTTCATAATTCTTGGACATCTTATTTTCCTTGTTCAATTTTTAGTGAGGCCATCACAGTTGAATTGGAGATCAATTCACCTTTTGAGCGAATTTCGCATTCATATATATGGATGGGGCCACGCATTTTGACTAATTTAGAACGAATCTCAAGATCCATTGGGGGGATTATTGGTTTTCTGAACCTGGCAGCATCTACACCCAGGAGAGCGACGTCAATTTTTACCTGATCAATGGGGCCGTCGATCGTTTTGATGGCGAGAAAAGATGCAGCTTGGGCCATCATCTCAACCTGGACCACACCGGGCAGGATTGGATTTCCAGGGAAGTGGCCTTTGAGAACAGGTACAGCATTATCCACTTTAAAAGAACAGACGGCAGTACCGCCTATTATTTGTTGATTTGTGAATGGTCCTTTCAGTCCATTCAAGGCTTCAGGCAAGACTACATCGATGACTGTATCGATAAATAAAAAAGGATCTCTGTGAGGCAAAAACCTCATCACCTGGGCCTTATCCATGAACATGAGAGACTCCTTATTTCTTTTCTTTTAAAGACATATGTCGAACATACGCAATTCCGCGCATCCATTCCTTGAGATCTTTTGCAGGATGACCGCCGAGCCTGGAGCCAGCAGGCCATGTGGCACCCTCGTTTACTTTAGCACCTCCTGCGATCTGGGAACCCATTCCAATATGAGTATCAGGTCCAATCGCAGCTCTTCCACCTAAGACTACATAGTCTTCCAGCACAGCACTTCCTGCTATACCGCTCTGACCGCAGATAATACACCCCTTGCCAATTTTGCAATTGTGCCCAATCTGAACAAGATTATCTATGCGTGTTCCGGATCCAACTATGGTGGGAGAAAAAGTTCCCATATCAACACCACAATTAGCACCTATCTCCACATCATCATGGATTGTAACTCCACCCATGTGCCAGATTTTTACGTGCTTGCCCTGGTTAAATGTATAGCCGAATCCATCAGCACCAATCACAGTTCCTGAATGAATCCTGCAGGCCTTGCCAATTTTAGTGAATGGATAAATAGTTACATTGGAAAAAACAATAGTGTTATCTGCAATCTCTACATGCGGGAGAATGACTGAACCAGGCATGATTTCTACCCCGGCCCCGATTTTAACATGCTCACCTATGAAAACGTTCTGGGCAATGCGTGCAGTAGGATCAATGTCTGTTGTTCCCATCTGTCTGCCATCGACCTGGACATTGATGCCTTTCATCTTTGCATTATAGAAAGGTTTGGAAATTGTGGTTAAGCTCATGGCCACATTACTGGAAAGCCCAAGCCATGGTAACCGCTCAAGCTTTGACTTACTTTCCTGGTCTAAAAGACCAAAGAATTTTTCATCTACAATTGCCCCGACTTTCAATTCAACTGCCTTTTCAAGCAGGGCCTCTAACTTCTGGAGAAATTTTGTATTTTTGATAAAGACAAAACTCTGGGGCTTGAGCTCATCTAATGCAGAAATGGCCAGAATCTCTTCTGGCCATTCAGGGTTTTTGGAAATTTTTAAATTAGCATCGAAACTCTTGAGGTCCGTGAGTTTCATGACTATTTACCAGGGTGCTTCTTATCATAAGCCTTGATAACTTCATCACTGAGGTCTTTCTTGTTTTCAGCGTAAACAATCGGAGCAGCTGACAATTCGAAAGTCATGGCCACAGCGTTTGACTTAGATATTTCATCGATAAGAGGACGAAGCTTTTCAAGAATCGGCTTCTTCATCTCCTGCTCCATCTTCTGGATTTCTTTCTGGTACTCCATAGTCTTGCTCTGGAGCTTCATCATCTGTTCCTGAATATCGCGCTCTTTAGTTGCGCGGGCAGCTTCAGCTAAAACCATGCTCTGTTTCTTATAATCTTCCTGAAGCTTCTTGATTTTTTCTTCGTCTTTTTTCAGGACGGCTTTTTTATCATTAAAGGCTTTTTCAAGAGTCTTCTGGACGTTCTTGCCTTCGTTAATAGTCGTAATGATTTTCTGGATATCTACCAGTCCCACCAGGACATTAGCGAAAGATGAAAAACTGAATGTAATAAGCATCAAGGCCAAAACTAATTTCATATAAATCTCCTTAAAGTACAAAAACTCTAGCACTGTTAGAACAATTGTCCTATGTCAAAGATAAACTGGTTAGAGGCTTCATTCTCCCGTGGATTGATCGGGAAGCCAAACTCAAACCTGAGAATTCCAATTGGAGAGAACCAGCGGAAGCCGAAACCATAATCGCTACGCAATCCGTAATTGTCATCTTCGCCGATCCGTTTTTCCCAGACGTTACCTGCATCATAGAATACCACCCATTTCAGTCCTGCTTCCTTGATCAAAGGATGCTCAAATTCAAGTGTACCGAGTAAGCTGAAAAGTCCACCAAAGTTGAATATCTCCTGCCGGTTTGTCAGGGTGTTAAGAGCGGGCCTACGTGGACCGATATCTTCAATGTTAAAGCCTCGCATGTTCCGGGCACCACCCATGGAGAAACGTTCAATTCTTGGAATCTCACGCTCTGTAGTCTTGAATAACTGTGAGATATTCAATCGGCTTCGGAGGACCAGGTCACCCCAGACTGGCTTGTAATAGCGGCCTTCCAGCTCACCTTTCATCCAGCGCATTGTTCCACCCAGACCAGTGTACTCTATTGAGCTGCTGGTATAGTAACCACTGCTAGGTTCAAAGATATTATTTCGCTTGTCCCTGATAATTGAGGCCTGAATCGAAGAAGCTGAACCGTTCTCAACTGAAGGATCGATTCCCTGGTTAATAACGTTGGTAACCCTGTTGTCCTCATAGCGATACGTGAGGAATAATCTTGTGTACTCAAAGATCGGGTGACCTACTCGCACATCTCCCCCGTGTTTCTTATAGGAGAATGAGCGAATGAAGTTTGAAGCTGTCTGGTAATAATCAGCACCTGCAGTCCACTTCGTATCAAAAAGGTAAGGCTCAGTGAAACCTACGTTATAAATCTGCTGGGCAGTTGAGTATGACAAGTTGAGGTTAATGTTCTGACCAAGTCCCCGGAAGTTATTCTGGGCGACACTTGCCTGCACGAAGCCCTTGGTGGCGGTAGAGTAACCTGCTCCGAGGGAAATCTGTCCAGTTGGACGTTCCTTAATTGATACTTCCACGTCAAGGATGTTATCCGTTCCTTTGCGTGTAATCGTATTGAAAATAACTGAATCCTGGGCGAAGAAACCTAGTCGGTTTACATTGTCCTTTGAAATGCGCAGTTTTGAACCTGAGTACATTTCCCCTTCATGAATCTTCAATTCCCTTCGAATAACCTTATCCCGGGTCTTGGTATTTCCCTTCATGACTATCTTACCGAAATAGGCAATTACACCTTTTTCGAACGAGAAGTTAATATCAACTTTGTTTTCACCAGGAACGATTTCAAGAGTTCGCAGAACGTTGGCAAACGCATATCCCTTGTCCTGGTACATTTCTGTTAATGTCTGGATGTCGAGCCGTAGGTTCTCCTCGTTATAGATGTCTCCACTCTTGAGCTTGAGTTTTTCCATCATTTCTTCAGTGCCAAAGAGGAGTTCCCCATTGAAGCCGATATTGTTAACGGTAAACTGCGGGCCCTCTGTCAGGCGCACTGTAATGAAGATCCATTTCTTGTCTTCAGAAGCTGTTACTTCCGGATTCTGGACATTGACCTGAAGGTAACCCTTGGTCTTGTAGAAATATTTCAAGCGCTCAATGTCTGTCGCGAAGTTCATTTCCTTGAAGTTTCCGGAACCCGAAAGGAAAGAGAAGTATGATTCTTCACGAGTCTGCATGAAGTTTTTTAGTTCATCGTCGTGAATCTGCTTATTTCCCAGGAAAGTGATTTTCTTAACCCGGACCTTATCCCATTCCTTGATGACGAACTTAACCTCAACCGAGCCGTTCTGATTGTCAGCAAGCTCGTATGTGGCAAGGGCCAGGAAGTAGCCCTTTTCTTCATAGTGCTTTTGCAAAAGAAGGACGTCATTTTTAAGCGTTGAGATATCAAGGATGTTAAATTCTTTGGTCTTGATCTGCTCTTTGAGATCATCGTCATTGATTTCATCATTTCCTGAGAAACTGATCTTAGAAATAATGGGCTTCTCCACAAGCTTGAAAAGCAGGATGTTCTTGTCCCCGGCCTTTTTGTGATAGGCCTCAACTTCTTCAAAATATTTCATGTCGTAAATGCGGGAGAGATCTTTTCGCAGGAGATAGTTATCAAGGACCATATCTGGACGCGTGCTTAGCTTCTCAGTAATGGCCTCGGATTCTACTTTTCTGTTACCGGTAATTTCAATGGAGTCGACTTGAAACATTTCACGTATAGGACCAATGATTTCTTGTGCAGAAGCCGTTGCCCCGAAAAATAAAAAAGTGAAGATCAACAGGAGGGCTTTATTCAAACGACTCTTCCTTACGCTATAACGCAAAAAGCTATGTAATTAATTTTATTTGCAGTTGGGAATTCTAGCCAATTATCTGACCATCTTCAATTACTATTTTGCGAGGAAAAAAAGAGGCTACTTTATCATCGTGAGTCACAACTAAAAGGGTGGCGCCAAAATCTGCAGCAAGGCTTTTGAGTAAGGTAGCCACTTTTTCAGAATTCTTGGAATCGAGATTTCCAGTAGGTTCATCACATAACAAAATTTTTGGCCTGAGAGACAAGGCCCGAATAATGTTAACACGTTGCTGCTCTCCTCCTGAAATCTCATAAGGATATTTAGTTAAGCAGTGGGTGACTCCCAAATAATCGGCAAGTTTCTGGGCATCTTTCTCAACCTGGTTCAGATTATGATTTCCGATGCGCCCGGGCAGCATGATATTGTCCCTGCATGTCATAGAAGGCAAAAGAAAATGAAATTGAAAAACAAAGCCCACAGTTCGATTTCTGAATACGGCAAGCTCTTCATCATTCATGAGTGATAGGTTTTTTCCATCAATGATAACTTTTCCCTCTGAAGGCTTATCAAGTCCTCCCAGCAAATAAAGCAAGGTTGATTTGCCGGAGCCGGAAGCTCCGCGGATAGCAACCAGTTCCTTATCCTGAATAGTGAAATTGAGTCCTCTCAGGACTTTGGTCTTGCCGAAAGTTTTCTCGACCTGTTCGAGAGTAATAAAACTCATGTAAACTCCTGACGCAGACCCTGGATTATGGGTTTGTTTCTTATTCTTATGTAACCACCAAAAGCCGCCATCAGGATCCACAAAAGTGAAACAAGATAGACAGTGGCGTAAGCTGTGAAGTCCAGGCGGATACTAAGTGAAGATAATACATATATTTCACCCGGTATTTGCAGGAAAGGCAAATGCTGGAGACCCCAGTTAAAAATTTGGGACATCAGGTGAGCTCCAACACAAGAAACGCTCCAGATTAAAAAGATAGAAACCAGCCAGAAACGCAAAAGGCTATTGAGACTGAGTCCTACGGCCCGGAGGAAGAAGAAATCCTGGGCCTTCTTCTCCATGATATAGATGACAAATGCCATAATATTAAAAACAGCAACCACAACTATTAATTGTAGAATAAGGGAAATGGAAAACTTCTCAACTTTCACAGCTTCAATCAGGAATGAATACTCACTCCAGAATGGCTTGACGTAAAAATCCGGATCGAGCTCACGCCTGAGATCTTCCTGTGTCTTCTTTACGGTATCAAGATTTTCCAGCGGAAGGTTGGGATCTGCTGATGAAAGCAGGATGAGATTGATCCTGTTTCCGACACCAAGAAATTCTCCCAGGTCACTACGATCCAGATAAACAAACCTTAAGTCTTTTTGATATATTCCGTGCTTTGTGAGCCCTCTTACAGTGAAAAGTTTGACTCCCGGAAGTGCCTCAGAAGCCTCATTTCCCTTACCAAGGGTCAAGGCCATCTGATCTCCAGGTTTAAGACCCAGCTGTTTGCCTAATTCCTCACCAACTACTATTTCACCTGGAGAAACCTGTACTTTGAGGCCGGTAGCCTTGGAAAAACTTTCGCCATCTATTCCTCTTACCAAAACTCCTTTGCTTTTGCCTTGAAAGAGGGCAAATGCTTCAGTTTGTATAACAGGGGCCACTGCCAATGGGTCTACAGTCCTGATACTTCTTTCAAGCTCTGAAGAGAAAGGGAAAAAACCCTTTCTGGAAGTGACCAGAACATCACCTGAAGAATGGCGGAGACCTGATTTTAATAAATGATCAAAGCCATCCATAAGTCCAAAAGTACATAGGATAACTGCTATGGAAAAAGTAAAACTAAGTACGGTCGCAAGCAGGATATTAACAGCTGAACGACCGTGGAGAACGATTTTCAAAATAGAGCGATAGGATCCTGACTTCATTCTTCTTCTGTTACAAAGTTTTCTTTCTTAAGCAGCGGGAACATTATGACGTCACGGATAGTCGCACTATCAGTAAGGATCATTACCAGTCGGTCAATGCCGATTCCCTGGCCCGCAGTTGGCGGCATTCCATACTCAAGGGCACGGACAAAGTCATAATCCATGTCGCTTGCCTCATCATCCCCTGCTTCCTTGGCCATGGCCTGGTCAGCAAAACGATCCAGCTGGTCTGTCGGGTTGTTAAGCTCAGAGAACGCATTGGCAACTTCCCAACCATTCATGAAAAATTCAAAGCGATCAACAAAATCTGGATTTTCATCGTTTCGACGTGAAAGTGGGGAAACCTCAGTAGGATATTCTGTAATGAAAGTCGGCTGGATAAGTTTTGATTCAACCAGCTCTTCAAAAGCAAGGACCAGGAGCCTACCCCATGAAAGTGCTTGTACTTTCTTCGGATCCTGATTCACATCCTTGAGCATGCTGAGCAGATGCTTTTTATCGTTAACCTGATCCATTGTAGAATTAGTGTATTTTGCAACAGCTTCTCTCATGGTAAGGCGTGCGTATGGACCCTTCAGGTTAATTTCATGCTCACCGAACTTCACAACATCAGACTTCACAACATGTGTTGCAATTCCCTGAATCAGTTCTTCAGTAAAGTCCATCAGATCAAGATAAGTGGCATAGGCTTGGTAAAACTCAATCGTCGTAAATTCCGGATTGTGCTTCAGTGAAAGTCCTTCATTCCTGAAACAACGGTTCATTTCAAAAACTTTATTATAACCACCAACAATAAGACGCTTAAGATGAAGCTCAGGTGCAATACGCATGAAGAGTTCCATATCAAGGGCATTATGATGGGTCATAAACGGCTTCGCAGCTGCGCCACCGGCCACCGAATGCATCATCGGAGTTTCAACTTCCAGGAAGTCATTATGGTAAAAGAATTCACGGATATAACGGACTACCTCAGAGCGTCTTCTTAGCTTCTCTCGGGTTTCCTGGTTCATGATCATATCTACATAGCGCATGCGATAACGAAGTTCTGCATCTGTCAGTCCATGGAACTTTTCAGGCAGGGGACGAATAGATTTTGTAAGGATGGTAAATTCACGTGCATTCAAGGCGAGCTCGCCTTTCATTGTCTTAAATACATCACCTTCAGCAAAAACAATGTCTCCATAGTCTAGCAGTTGGTATTCAGCGAAGCCTTTCTCTGAGGTGATCTGCTTATTCACATACAGCTGAAAACGGCTTGTACCATCATCACACTGCAGGAATGCAGCCTTTCCAAAGTCACGTACCATCATCACGCGTCCGGCGATCTTATAGCGTGGTGTTTCGCCAATTTCTTCCTTGGTCTTCTGGCCATATTCCGTGGTGAGATATTTAAAGCTGGTATTAGGCTTATACCCGTTCTTATAAGGAAGTGATCCACTCTCTTCAAGCTTCTGGCGTTTGCTTAAGCGCACACCCATCTGCTCTGAAAATTGCTCTGTCCACCGTGATACGTGTTTGTCTTTCATGCTTTCTCCATCTTTCATAAATCGTCCATTCCAACATCTTGTACTTTACCGCCAAGGCTCTTCCACTGAAGATAGGCCTTCATGAAATCGTCCAGGTCCCCTTCAAGCACAGTTTCAGCCTGTGAAGAAGAAAAGCCATTCCGATGATCTTTAACTAATTTGTAAGGGTGCAGGACATACGAGCGGATCTGTGATCCCCATGAATTGTCCATTTTTCCGTCTTCCACAACTTGCTGTTCCTTGCGGCGCTTTTCTAATTCCCAGTCATACAACCTGGACTTCAGAATCTTCATGGCCATGGCACGGTTCTGCAACTGAGAGCGTTCGTTCTGACAGGACACAACAATCCCGGAGGGAAAGTGTGTGTAGCGCACAGCAGAGTCTGCAGTGTTTACCGACTGACCACCAGAACCTCCGGCACGGAAAATATCAATTCGTAAATCCTTATCCAGGACTTCAATTTCAATCGTGTCATCAATTTCAGGGCTCACATATATGGATGAGAAGGAAGTGTGCCTGCGTGCATTTGAATCAAAAGGAGAAATTCGCACTAACCTGTGAACTCCACTTTCAGACTTTAAAAGTCCAAAAGCATAATCTCCAGTAACCATTACTGTAGCGGATTTTATTCCTGCGGCATCTCCATATTGGAAATCTGTAACCGTTGCCTTGAAGCCTTTGGCCTCACACCATCGGGTAACCATCCTGAGCAGCATTCCTGCCCAGTCGCACGATTCAGTGCCACCTGCACCAGCATTTATTGTGACAATGGCATTATTAACGTCAGTCTCACCTGAAAGGAGAGCTTTCTTTTCTGCTTCAGATAAAGCAGTTTGAAGTTTTGGAAAAAGTTCGAGAGCTTCCCTCGTAGAAGCCTCATCACCGTCATCGGCCATTTCAACCAGCACTTCAAAATCATCAGCAGTACTCTTAACTTTCCTGTAAAGACCAACAATCCCTTCAAGCAGGGCCTTCTCTTTCTGAATTTTTGCAGCGTTTTGGGAATCGTTCCAGTAGCCCTCAAGGGCCTCAAGTTGCGAGATCTCTTTTAGTCGATTCTGCTTTCGCTCGACGTCAAAGCGACCTCCGTATGGTTTCGAGGGTCGACTTCATCTCAGTAAACTGGGACTTATAATCATCAAGCTTAAGTTGCAGCGTATTATCCATGTGTACCTTCCGGGAAAGTTCACACTCTAACAAAACTGCAATTGGTCATCAATCTTTAGTTTTTAGACCAATTTTCTTTCTATTATTAGGTAGTATAGGAGCAATCATATCTTCAATGGAATCCATTCTCTCGAAAACTACTTTGAACATGCTACTAGTCCCTTTTTTTAAGTTGGCCAGTTCACTTTTAACTTCTTGCTCAAGTAATAAGAAACTTCTGAGACGCGTAAATATCCGCATTATGGCAATATTGACTAAAATAGCTCGTTCGGAGTTTAGCACCCCTGAAAGCATGGCAACTCCATTCTCAGTAAAAACTAATGTAAGCTGGAACATAAAATCCACAGGGAATCTCAATGAGTTTCTTCTCACTTGCCTATTAAGTTGATTAGTCTCAACTTCATAAAGCTTAGCGAGATCAGTGAATTATGCCAATTTATGGTAATTGGTTGGAATTGACTTAATTTGATTCTGATTGTGTTTTGATTTTTCTGTGATGAAAAAGACCAAAAGGTTTAAACCTTTTGGTCTTGATGAGGCTTAATCTATATATTCTAAAAATCCATTCAACAGACCGCTGTGATCAGTACGGTTATCCTTAAGGAAAGAAGCCCTTGGAACAACTGCTGTAGGTATAGTGTCCGGATCACGCAGGTAATTACAGTCAATCTGAGGAGCACCGGGGAGCTTCTTGTTCTCTTCACCGATTGCCATCAAGACCGAGGTAATCGTCTTTCTGGTTGCAGGGTGGGCCTTATTAAAGCTCATGAGGAACTTGATAAACTTCCACACACTCGAGAAATTCTTCTCATCCGGCACTTGTTCATACTTGATGAGGTACTGGTAAATCTGCTTCTTGAACTTCTTGATGATGGCCGGGCGAGATTCAAGGAAACCGTCCAGGGCCGGAGAATAGATGTCATAGGCCTTATTCACTTCATCTGCATCAAGTATGTTATTTGCGTTGGTATCCCAACGAAGGACTGTCGTTTCTGCGTGGAGAATTACCATCAGCATGGTATTGATATCGTCCTTCGTGAACCAGATCTCTTCCTTGTTGCCATCTGTATAGTGAGTACACGGACGGGCAGCGACAATTGCGCGCTCGAGGAAAGCCACGTTGAACTCATCCTGTGGAATATTCTCACAGATTTTCGGGGCATTAATCGCAGAGAACATCAGCGGGTAATAAGGACGGTATTGGCTGCAGATTGCCGGGAAGAAATTGCGACGGACGCAATCCGGTTCAACTCGTCCGAACTGGTCAAAAGAGCATTTCTTGTCTTTCATGAAGTCTACGATTTTTTCTGAAACACCGAGGGAAGTAATTAAGGTGATTCCGAACTCGGTTGCTTCATTCACATCCATCACTGCGTTTTTATCTGACTGGTACTGGAACAGGGTTCCGAGTAATGAAACGTTGTCAGCTGTAATGGTCGGCCATAGTGGCGATACCAGCTTGAGCTCGATCAGGTCTTTTTCAAATTTCTTGAAAATGTCCCTCATCTTAAATTGATCTATCGAATGGCTAAAAGGATTGTCTGCATTCGGACTTTTTACGCCGTATTTCGCGAAGAGCATCTCGATCCCATACTCAAGCAAGTAAACTTCAAAGATCGCGTCAGCATTACGCTTAAATCCGGTAACGAAATAGGCAGACTCAAACTCACCCTTAAAAAAACGGTACTTCTTAACAATCCTCTCAAACGTTAAAAGCTCTTTCTGGTGATGTGGGTAGCTATGACGGTATTCATTAAAATTAAGTGTTACTGGAAGTGGGCTCTCCATGACGATACGGAAGTCACGATAAAAGTCATGAAATGAAAGCCCTGACTTGAGTATGGTTTTACCATGATTGAAGAGGGCCTTAAGCTCTATGCCCTTCACTTCTCTGTCGTTACCACCCATGACGAGCTTTTTGACTTCCTTGATCAGGTTGGAGAACTTATCTACATCAAAATCATTCTTGTCGATTAAGATACGAGCAACATCCATCATTTCATCTATCGTGAAAAGGACCTTGTTATCGCGGTTCCCCAGGCTGCCCTGGTGAATAAGGTCATCAAGGTCTCTCAGGTCGAGGTTGAGCATTTCAAGAATCTTAACCTGGCCGATTGTAATGTACTGGAACCTGATTCCGTCATGAGCAACAGTTAATAAGGGCTGGAGGTTAAGCAAGAGGCGCTCAAGTTCTACGTGAGTGATCTCTTCCTTGCTACCGCCAAGAATAATCTTCTTAACAAAAAGCATCTTCTTAACTTTCTCAAGTTGGTCGCGGTTATCTTCAGTTGTGAAGTTATCCAGGAGGTCAAGAACGTTCAGTTTATGAATTTCACCTTTACGGTCATCTTTAAATATTTTTCTCAGGCCAACAACAATTGACCTGGCAGAATCTGCTACGATTCCCCTCTCAAAGCTATAAATATCCCAAGGCGTCTGCTTGGTATTTCCGAACGTATTCAAATAGTGCTGGGAAGTTTTCTCATTGAAGAGCAATGCGAAAGTTATCATCTTCTTGATGTTGCCCTGGGAAATGAACTCTTGATCTTCGCCGGTAATAAGATAGTTAACATCAAAGATCGCCTTCATTGCCCTGACCATTTCAGGCTTGATATCAGGACGGTTCTTGATGACGAATTGTTCAAGTGAAATACGTGAGAGATGTCCTGGACGATCAGTTTTTACTACTTTAATGAAGAGATTCAGGTTTTCTTCAAGGCACCTGATATCAGTGCTGATGTTCCTTTTCAGGATATCTGTGAATGCATTTACATCCAGTTCGCAATTGGCCTTCAAGCGTTCTGATTCAAGTTTTTTCTTTACCACTTTCGTGCCAAAGAGATCACCGCATCCCGCGAGGACAACCAGCATCAAAATTAAGGAAAATAACTGCATAAACACTCTTTTGTTAGAAAACATATCTTAAAGCACCATACACAGCATCGTTGTTCGTAAATGGTGACCAATAAGATTTGCCGTCAGAAGGGGTGCCTATCATGTTCACCCCAAGACTCATTTGCATTTCTTTTGAAACTTTGTAACTTGCACGGAACATTGTCAGGCGATCAGTAGTCAGCATGTCGTACTTCAGGTCGCCTGAAACGCTGAACTTTCTGCCGATATTTCTCATGACAAATAAATCAACTGCCTGATTCCAGCGAGGATCCAGTGAAAGGGATTCCTTGCTGCGATCATAGGGACTCAGACGGGCAACGTAATGAATGCCAATGCCATAAAGGTCATTGGTCCGGGAGATACCTCCTCCCATATAATCTTCACGACGTTTTTCAGTCTTGATATCAGTGGCACGGATAGCATCCCTGTCACCGTCAGGATAAGTATTCGGCCTGACAGCAAGGCCCGAAACATACATTTCGATGTCTTTATTACGGTACTTAAGAGTCGAGCCCATAACATCATGATAGTAAAATTGAGGAGTGATTTTCGCCTCAATTACATCTGCAGCAGGATCCAGGTTAATTGAAACCTTAGTGGACATCGTGTTTTCCGGCTTTCTTGAAACAAAGTTATCCATTACCCAATGCTTTGATTCATAACCAATATTGGCGCCAAGGGTGTAACGATAAATCACATCCTGAGGTTCAGGATAATCAACGTCATAGGCGATGGTCTTCCAGTTACCTGGTTCAATTTCCACCGTTCTCGCAGGAACTTCTGCCCACGGATGGCGAGAAGTAATAGTTCTGTCTTTCTTATCAATATCAAGGGGCGGATTCAACTCAGGAACATAAATCCCCGAAGCAAAGGCCTTATAGCGCATGCCATTTGATGAACGTCTTTCATAAAGAAGGCCAGTTAAGCCTTCCTGGCCCGGATCAAAGAAATCAAAATTTCTACGGTTATTCAGTTTTCCGAAACCCCAGACATGATCAACAGTTGACCATGGAAGAATCTGTCGGCCCAAACGAAGATGATCTTTTTTTGTAAGCTGCCCACCGACATAAGCTTCCTGAAGTGAGAAAGTTGTAAGGCTCTGGTCATTGACCTGGCTGGCAATAGTAAATCGTCTCTCAATATCTTTCGTATAAGTTGTGCTGTTGTCTTTGTGATAATCAAAAAACATGTTTCCGTTGAAACGGTTACCGGGAACGTTGCCAATTTCTTCGTTCGCTTGATTGGAAAGCGCGCCAATATGTCCGTTGATATATTGAGTATTAGCAAAGCTCTCCGTACTCAATACGAGCAAGCATGCGTACACTGATTTAAATTTTAGGGTCCTCTTCAAGGTAACCTCGGGATCTGATGTATTTGCTGTCTTAACTTAATTATGACGCAAAGTAATTAGCTGACAATGATGCATTGTACCAGGGCAATTGGATCCCTATCGTGACCTGTGTAACCTTTTCATGGTCTGACCACAATGACGCGAGGGGGTAAACTGTTCAAATGACAGAATATTTGATTGCCCTAAATAACATTAATTAGATATAAATCCTCTGAGTTTTTTACTCCATCTAAGGAATAACCACATGTCTATGTTAACTACTGGATTTTTAACGGGTCTCTTGCTCACATTAAGTGTAGCAAATGCATCTTCTGAGCGTTATCACCCAAATCACCTTTTTATTAAGATGAAGGATGGCCAATCATTGGTTAAATCACCCCTCATTAAGAGTTCAAAAAAGATCATTCCCGGGCTCTATCTAGTTAAAACTACAAGTGCTGATGCCCTTGCTACTACTCTTCAAGATAAAGCGGCCATTGAATACGTCCAGCGTGACTTCTATTCTGGAAAATCTGCCATGCCTAAGCTTGAGCCTCTGGATCTAAATCAGTTGAAGATGAAGGCTTTCACTGAAATCAATCTTAACCAGTTTAACGATCCTGACGTCAGCAAGTTATGGGCTTTCGACACGACTGGTTTGGATGTTTCTGGAGCCTATGCTTCACTTCCTGGTCATACTCCAAAAGAAATCATCGTTGCTGTAGCTGATACTGGTGTTGATCATAAACACGAAGATCTTAAAGATGTTATGTGGACTAACGACGGCGAAATTCCTGCTGATGGTAAAGATAACGATGGAAATGGTTATATCGATGATATCCACGGAATTAACGTTCTCGTAAGAGATGCTCAAGGTCGCGCGACAATGGATACTATGGCCTCTCACTGGCATGGTACTCATGTTTCTGGAACAATCGCAGCTACACAAAATAATGCTGTTGGTATCGCTGGTGTTGCAAGCAACGTAAAAATCATGGCCATCAGAGTTGTTCCTGACGATTCAGATGAGCTGGATTCAGATATTGTAGAAGGTTTCAAATATGCAGCTGTTATGGGTGCAAAAGTTATTAACTGTTCATTCGGTAAGAAGAATAATGAAGGCGGAATGGTCGTTCGTGATGTCATGAATGAAATTGGAACTAAGTACGGTGTACTGGTTGTTGTTTCTGCAGGAAATGACTCTCAGGCCCCTTTCTTCTATTCTAACAATGATGTTGATATGAAGTACCCAGCTTCTTATGATTCAGAAAACATGCTCGTAATTGCTTCAACTACAAGTTCTGGATCACTCTCTTCTTTCTCTAACGTTGGAAAGGTAACTGTAGATGTTGCTTCTCCAGGGTCAAATATCTATTCAACAGTTAATGGTGGAAAGTATGCCATGGCTTCGGGAACTTCAATGGCAGCACCTAATGCTTCCGGAGTTGCAGCGATGGTTCTTGGTTACTACCCGGAACTTTCTGTAAAAGAGCTTAAGCAAGTTCTTACTTCAACTGTAACTAAGGTACCGGCCTTTACTGAAAGAATGAGTTCTGGTGGACGCTTGAATCTTAAGCGCGCCCTGGAAGTTGCTGCTCAATAAGCAAAAAGAAAATTTAAGTTGATTAAGAAAGGAGCTCAGGCTCCCTTTCTTTTTTTGGAGAACAATTCAAGGGCACGGTCTTCCCATTTCTGCATCTTCTTCTCCTCTGCAAGAGAAATTTCATGATCATAACCAATCAAATGAAGTAACCCATGAAAGAACAGGTGAATGAATTCATCCCAGATTCCGATCTTAAACTCTTTGGCCTGTCTTTTTGCTTGAGGCATGCAAATGGCCATGTCGCCCAGGAATGGGCCAAAAACAAAAGGTTCATTGGATGGGAAGGACAGGACATCAGTAACCTTGTCCTTATTTCGATGATCCCTGTTTAAAACCTTAATCCGGGTATCACCGCATATGAGCAATGAAACTTTAAGTGAGGTTATTTTCTTTGGAGTAAGTCCTTCTGAGGCAAGTTTTTCGGCAACCTGCGATGCATGACTTAACCATAATTTTAATTTCTGCTCGTCAGCAGGACTCAATTTAACGGTAGATTGATATTCAACCTGGAGGAATGGATGTTTCTTCATGCTGGCCATGATAGCCTCTATGAAAACTATCTGCAATACCACAGGAGCAGCTATGCCATATCCGGAAGTTGAAAGGGCCATCGAGGTTATCAAAAGACTTCATCACCCGACCGAAGGGTGCCCATGGGATCTTGAGCAGACCCATAAATCTCTCCTACCCTACCTGATTGAAGAATCTTATGAATTCATAGAAGCAGTTGAACATAATGACCCGGCCGAAATGGAAGAAGAGATTGGTGATGTGCTTCTGCAGGTGCTTCATCATACGGCAATGGCCGAAAGTAAAGGGACCTTTACGCTGGAATCCGCTGCCCGGGTCCTGGCAGACAAGATGATTCACAGGCATCCTCACGTCTTCGGAGAGGGTGCACGAGGCTTGAGCTCTGATGAAGTCACTACTAAATGGAAGGAAATCAAAAAAGAAGGAAAAAAGCCCGAAAAGAAATACTCCATTGATAGGAAAGTCCTCTATGCCCCCGCACTTGAAGGTGCTTTTAAAATAGGCCAGAAGTCCACTGCGGCCAATTTTGACTGGGAAGATCATTTTCAGGTGATGATGAAGGTTGAGGAAGAATGGCAGGAAGTGAAGGAAGAATTACCACCTACTGGTAAGTTCAATATAGATCGGGTTAAGGAAGAAATAGGTGATCTCCTGTTCAGTGTCGCCCAGTTAGCAAGACACCTGAATCTTAATCCTGAAGAATGCTTAGTCGAGGCAAACAAGAAATTCATCAAGCGCTTCCAGCAAGTAGAGGACATAGTCACAGCTGGTGGCAAGACCATGGCGCAAACTCCGCAAGCGGAACTTGAGAAAATATGGGGCTCAATTAAGAAGTTATGAAAAATATAAATCCTAAGTTTATTAAGCTCAACGATGCTACCCGACTGCACAACCTGAATGTGCCTGTTATTGGATTAACAGGCGGGATTGCCACAGGCAAAAGTACTGTATCAAAAATGCTGATCGATGCAGGTCTACCTATTATAGATGCTGATAAACTGGTAAAATATGTCTATACCCTGGAAGCAACAAGAGAATTTATCCAGAAGCAACATTCAGATGTGTGGATTAATGAGGAAATTAATTTCCCGAAGCTACGAGAGAAGTTCTTCAAGAACCCCGCTGTCAGGCAGGAAATCGAAAAGTTTATCTATGAACGCTTACCAGGTGCCCTGCACGCCGCTTATGTAGCGTTGGGGAATCCACCTTATATTGTTTATGATGTGCCCCTGCTCTTTGAAAAGCAGCTGGAGGATAAGGTTGATTTAAAGGTTCTGGTGTATGCGCCCAGGAAGATTCAAAGGGCCAGGCTTATGGTGAGGGATGGTCATCTGGAAGAGATGGCAGAAACGATCCTTGATCATCAACTCGATATTGAGGATAAAAGACTTAAGTCAGATTTTATAATTGATAATTCGGGCAGTATGGAAGAACTCGCCGTGGAAGTTCAAAGCTTCCTCCGGCAAGTCCTCTTATAAATTAGTTCATTTCTACTTCAATGAGATCGTTTACTGTCTGGTATTCAGGGTACTTCTTAGGATCGCGGTAAGTATTAGGGTTGATAGGCTGGCACTTACCCTTTGCGAATTTATTCCAGCCAGCTGCCTGATGCTGGACACACTTCAGGTTTTTGTCACATTCCACTTCCCATGAACCGGAAGAAACCATCTTGCCATTTTTAAAAACCGGACAGGCCATGCCTTCAAGACCGCGCAATTCACAGGCACGGAATTTTTCACGGGGCTCTTCAAAGCAGCGTGGGTATGTACCATATTTCCAGATAGTCACAACTTCATTGTTGAACCAGTCGATACAATGAGTATCTACAGCACATTTTGTCTTAGGGTGAGAAAAGCGAAGTCCAGAGACTACATTCTTCATCATGACATTCATGGACTGATCCACTGTCAGGGAGTCAGTGATTTTTGCGTTCAGGAATTCACGATGGCAAAGCGTGGACAGAGCTTCTAGGGTCATAGTCTTTCTACCCACATAGTCTGGAATCAGGACATTCCGTGAAGTCATAGTGACAAGATTTGAATAGGTCTGGGTAACAGCAGCTGATGCACCGATGCCAGCAACTTTAAATCCGCCGGCACCTTTATATTCAGTTGCGAATTTCAGGCTTACGTTACATGTAAATGCCATGAACCTTCGCTGAGGCTTGCCTTTTTTCAAGATGAGTTTGCCTTTTCTGTCTCTCTTGAAGGAATCAAAGTTACCATCTGGCAGAAGGATCGGGCTTAACTCTTCAGCTGAAACATTCGCAGTGGTGGCATATTCACGCTTGAAAGTAATAGATGGACCTGCTTCAAGTGAAACACCCAGGAAATCTATTTTTACCTGGTAACTGACATTTGCCTCTGTGGTTGTCATTTCAGCTGAATTTAAAGTCATATTTGCCGAAGAAGCGCAACGAGCGCTGTCACGATCAGAGACCAGGCTATCAAGTAGCTCCTTGCCATTTGCGTATTCTAATCTGTTTGCGTCTTTACTGGTATCTTCATTTGTGTCACCCAGCAAAGCATCCATCGATGATTCGTTCAGATATCTTGATCTTTCTGCAACATTAGGAAGAATTGATTTCTCGAGATTAGAAAGATTTGAGGTATTAGAAATTCCCCCGGATTGAATATCACGTAATGTTTTAGTGGCAAGTGCCAATAACTCTTTCTTAAATTCAGGTGCAGCAAGTTCGAGGTCCTTAGCTATGGCCTGCTTTATTTCAGCGGCGGCCTGGGCCTCATCACCATGTTCTTTCAATGCTATTTTGTAAACAATTGAGATTTGATTCTGGATTTTTTCAGCAAGTAATCGAGCTTCATTCTTTGCACGCTCTTCAAGGGGAAGGTTTAAAATTTCATAATTCAATTCACGTTTATAAGCATCAACACTCAATGATGGGGCAGCATTACCGATTTTTTCGATGAATTGAACTCGGTTTTCTTTTTCCTGAATACTAACTTTTGCCATGGCCGAAAATGAACATGTCATGAGCACGGCAAGTCCAAGTCGATTAAAATTCATAAAGTATCCCCTTTGATGATGCATAACGCCATACTAGAGGAATTAGCTTTAGCCAGGGGGATTTGTGAAATTCTTACACACTGTACAAATTATTGATATCAAAGAGTTAGACTATCCCTCATGACCCAAGTCACTGTTTTCTTTTCCCAAGGGTCCTGAAATGAGAGAGACTTTGCCAGAAGTTTAAGACCTTCTTTATTCTTATTTCCTCTTCCGTACTTTGGATCACCCATAACCGGATGGCCGATACCGTCCAGATGCCGCCGGATCTGGTGCAAGCGTCCGGTTTCAATCTGGATGGTTAAGAGGCTCATTCCGTTCTTGTTTCCAAGCACCTCATAGTGAGTGACGGCCTTCTTATCATCAAGTGTTGCATCTATAGTATTGCGGGTGCCTCTTTCAATTTCACCTGCCACAATAGCTTCATAATCTTTTTTAATGAGGTTCTTCTGAAAAAGATCCCCAAGCTTCCCTGCCGCTTCTGCTGTGTAGGCAAAGACCATAAGTCCCGCTGTTTCGCGATCAAGCCGATGAACGAGATATACTTCTTTCTTTTTCACTGTCTCGATATACCGGAGTAAAGAAGCATGATCACCGGCCTGTGTTCCCTGCGGGACAACACCGGCGGCCTTGAGCCAGATTCCATAACGTTGATTCTCGAAAAGGCATTCTGCGGTCGTGACTGCTTGTAAGGTCAGAACTTTCGGATCATAGAAGAAGCTGACGGTATCCTGGGGACTGACTTTCCTCGTTAGGCTTCGCTCACGCAGTGTCTTGCCGTTTCCTTTCTGGACCCAGACAGCTCCCTTGCTGGCAGCATCTTCAAGTACGGTGGTATTTAATTTTGAAAGTTTAGCGAGGACGTCCCCAAGGGTAACCCCCTCAGGGAAAAGTTTTGAGACAAGTGCCTTGTACATTTTCATCAGGAATGGAGAGGCTCAGAATCTGTTGGAGAAGAAGTAGCAGCAGAATGGGCCGCATGAGTCTTACCCAGGTCCTGGCGCATAAGAGTATGCAATGTCTTGAAGTGGTCTATGATTTTACCTTCCTCAGAACCAAGGGCCTTCTGGATTTCCATTAATGCTTCCCTGACTTCGTGGTCTTTCTGTGTTGTCTGGAAATTGAAATTAATCTGCTCTTTAGGCTGCTTCTCGTTCATCATGTTCAGCTTACCCAGGAGTACATCAAGTTGTGTAAGTTTCTTATCGAGAGTACACACATTGTAATCGAGACGGGCAAGTTCATCCTTATATCTGTTTGCAAGCTTCTGTTGATGTTCATCCAGAACCGGTAGTTGGCCAAATAGTGAGCTGTTAATGGAAATCAGTTTTGCCTTAACTTCGAGAAGTTCCAGCTTGAGTTTCTTATAATCAGTCCTCACTCCATCGAGCTGGCCCATTATCTCAGCAGTTTCTCTCATCTTCTTGGCTATTTCCTGTGACATCTGGTGCATTTTTTGTGCCTCATTCTTTAGTTCATCGTTCTGCTGGAGAACGGTGCGGTTAATTTGTAACAGAGAATCGCTTTTCTCAAGGGCACTGATGAAAGTGTGCTTAAGTTCGCCCGCAAGGTTAAATTCACGCTTGATAATATCTTTTCTGTCCTCTTCTATTTTCTTCATCTCTTCCATGACTGAATGGTAGGCCATGTTCTCTTTTTCAAGGGAAGTGATAGTGCCAAGGGCTTCTTCCTTCTCCCCTTCAATTCTTTCATGGAGGCTTACCAGTGTGCCGTACATGTCAATCAGGTCATTGCTCTTGAAATCCTTCTCAAGCAGCTTCAGCTCATCCTGATCCAGGCGTTCCTCATTCCAGAGTTGAATGAAACGGTTAAGCGTATCCCTTGAAAGGTTGACCTGCTCGACAATTGCTTCCTTGACTGCAACCAGGGGATAAAAGAAAACCATCACGCGATCTTCCCGATTAACAGTAATTGGAGTCACATACATCTCGTAAGGCTGCATAGGTGTAAGCTCATCCTGCTTAACTTTGACTGGATAGATCCCGGATAATTTATTGGCCAGGGCTTCGTAAACAGGATCGCTGTCAAGGTTCAGGGATTCACGCAGGAAATCCCAGTTAAAAGCATCGCTTCTGACTTCTTCTTCGCTGAGATAAAATTGCTCTAGGAACAAATGGTTGTGCCAGGTAAGCTTGAAACTATGATCGATCAAGCATCCTGCGAAAGGCAGACCTTCATGCAACATAGTACCCAGATTCAGTTTTATTTTTAGTTCATCCAGGAGACGAATAATATCTTCCCTCGTAAAATCCGAATAATGGTCCATCATAAAGCGCTGATCGCCGATGATTCCCTTTTCAATAACTGATTTCACTTCCATTTCTACCTGAGTGCTAATCTTGAGCTTCTGCCAGCGAAACAGGTACGCAATTCCCATCCAGGCCGTGATAAGGAAACAAACCAGACCTGCGAGTACGACAATAAGCTGGTTTTGTTTCGAAAGGCGCATGCCTTTAAGGTCCCCGGATTTTTTCTCTGCATCCAGAAGCCATTGGGCAAGAGCGATCGAACCCTGGTTCACGTGAGCATTAAGGTCCTTGGAATGACTGTTCAGGCTCTGGAGTAGTTCCAGCTCATTCCCCATTCCGTTTATGCGGACTGTGAGTGTATTTTTCTCACCATCTGAAAGGTTTGAACTTTCAACCAGCTGAAGAAGCTTTTTCATATCTGTCTGCAAGGCACCTACTTGTGGAGAATTGCCTGCATTTCGGGGATTAAGCAGGACTAACCTGTCTTTCATTCGTTGAGCAACGACGCCGATATTCTTGTAACCCTGAGACTGCGCCACATCTTTTAAATTTTCAACTTTCGATCCCAGGACTTTTAATGCATCACCAGGATTTGATATGCCTGAGTTGTTATTGATGAGCCTATTGAAGGTTCGAACAGCAAGCCCCAGGTCTTTGCTTGCCTTGATCTCGAGTAATTCTTCAGTCTCTGCAAGTTTTTGCGAAAAATTACGAATTTTATCATTGGCCTTATCGGCTTCTGCCCGGGAGAGGAATTTTCCGAGTTTTTCAAATGGATCGTCAGCTTTGAGTTCTTGCAGCAGGGAGGTAATCTTGAGGGTGCGTTCTTCTTCAGTTGATTGCAGGTGATTGAGCCTTAGAGTCAGAAGGGTTGAGCCGATACCTAGTAGAATCGCCATGGCAAAGATGGAGTGGATAACCCACTGCCCGCGATTAAAGGTCTTTTTCCAATCCATAGAATTCACCTTTTAGAGAAGTTCAATACTTAATTTTTGACAAAAAGTGATGGATTGAAAAGGTAAAAGCTTGAATTCTTTGCAAAAACAAAAAAGCCCGAGCTGGAAGCTCGGGCTAATTATTTTAAAGGACCAGGAAGTTTATCCTAGCTTGCAAGATCCTCATAAGAATCAAATTGATGGCGTAGCTTTGTTTTCAGCTTCAGGATGGCCTGTGTATGAAGTTGTGAAACGCGTGACTCAGTCACATCAAGCACTTGACCGATTTCTTTCAGGTTCAAATCTTCGAAATAATAGAGCGAAAGTACTAAGCGCTGCTTTTCAGGCAAGCTCTTGATACCGTCTTTGATAATTTCCTGTGCACGCTTAAAACCAACAGCATTCTGTGGATTAGCAGAACGAGAAGTTTCCATGAGCGATACCATGAGCTTCTTATCGCCCTTGCTCATTGCAGCTGCATCTTCAATGTTAAGTAATGATACTGACTTTGATTTGTTAATGAGTTCATGAAACTCATCCATAGTACAAAGAAGCTCTTCGCACATCTCTTCATCAGTAGCAGAACGTCCAAGAGCCTTTTCAAGCTTGGCATATGCCTTCTCTACGATCTTTGCCTTTTCACGCACAGAGCGAGGAACCCAGTCCTGTGAACGGAGTTCATCCAGGATGGCGCCGCGAATACGGAATTCAGCATATGTCTTGAATTTATTGTCGCGAGTTGGATCGAACTTCTCGATGGCATCCATGAGTCCAATAACACCGCATGAGATCATGTCATCAAGCTCAATGTTTGGAGGAAGCCTCGAAGCGATCTTCTGGGCGATATAACGAACTAATGGAGCGTACTCAAGGATGATTTCATCCTTCACCTTCGGTTCGACGGTGCATCGGTAGTCTTTTAAATTTTTCAGCTTGGCCGTGAGTGAGGACATGTAGAGCTCTCCTTAGCGTTTCTTTTTAATGAACATCTTGTTCAAGGGCCGACTGCCTGATTCCCACGTTAACAGTGGCAGTCAGCGGTCCACCTGCTTTTTCGGTGAACCCATATAGAAGTTTAACGAAGTTTTTATTCCATTCACTTTTCTCTTCAGATAGGAAAAAAGTATCAAATCCTTCGGCCGGCACGTCGAACTTGCGGATGCCACCAAGGATATGTGTGCGAATACCAATGAAATTCTGGATGGTTTCGCTCAGAGTATTGGCCACTCTAAGAAACTGTTTCTCACCCTGGTGCATATTTACGAGGATGTGATTCTCGCTTGTACCAAAACGCTGGTAGAGCAGTTTTATGAGTGAATAAGAATCCGTGATAGAAGATTTATCAGGTGTCACAACAACAATGCGATGATCGCAAAATGCATTCAAGGCAAGAGCATCGCGGTTTAATCCTGCAGGACAATCAAGCACGATAAAATCGTATTCATGCTCATGTGAAGTGATGATATCTGTGATGATTTCATCCAGCCTGAGCTTGCTCTCAAAGAGTTCAAGCGAGCCATTGCAGGCAGGAAGCAGGTGAAGGTTTCCACGCTGAATCAGGCATTCTTCGAATGTAATTGCGGAAGAAAGGAGCTTCTCAAATTTATTATCTATCGGAAGACCGAGCTTGATCGCTGTATTTGAAAGGTTTGAATCACAATCTATAAGCAGGGTCCTGTGACCAGCACGGGCAAGCTCACAGGCAGTCTTAAGGGCGATTGAGGTCTTGCCTACTCCACCTTTACCACCGGTAACTGAGATTTTTACGCAAGGCCTGAAATCAAGTGTTCTTGATTGTTTTTTAGTTTCCGGGGACGAGAAAGATTGTAACCATTCACTGGTTTTGTGCATAAAACTCCTGTAAGCGCACTAAAGCTCAACATCCTGTCGAACCTTTAAAAACGAAGACTAGAAACTAAAACTGAAACAAACCGGCCATTAATCTTTCTGCAGTAGCACCTTCGATATCATCTGGAACTACTGGGCCGGTACCGAAGAACTTAAGAGGCAATTTGTTGTGGGCCTTGTGAATATTGAAGAGAGCTCCAAAATTCATGCAGAGGTCCACATGAGAAATGATAACACCGTCTACGACGTCCTTGTATCGGGCAATTATTTTTCTGTTATAAAGTTCTGAGTGAATTGCAGAAAGCGTGCATAAGACTTCTACGTGCTGGAAACCACGCTTAAGAGTCTCAATAAATTTCTTAGTTTCGTCCGAAAACTTGGATGAAAGGCGGACGTCGACGAGGACAGATTTGCCGGCTTCACTTGCCTTGCGAATCAGGCCTACCACTTCTGAGAAATTCTGGACCTTCTCAACCTTGATTCCGAAGACCTGGGCCGCGAAATCTGTAGAGCCTGAATTAAGTGCATCTTGCGAATATTGAATAAGCAAAACGTCTTTCTTAAGCACTGCAATCTTGGTTCCCATCGTGCTCTGGCCTGAAGCTGCCTCAGACATAAGTACTGTGATAACAGGTTCACCATTATCTATTTTTGCGAAAAGCGGAAGAGCTGTGTTGATAGATCCGGCCATTTCCTTGAGCGCGAACTCAAACAGGACATCAGAGTTCTCCAGATCCTCTTTAGAAAGCTCATAATTCGCCTTCTTAATAAGATCAAGGATATGCACTTCGTCTACATCAAGAGTCTTTAAAGTCGTTCTTAACTGGAATATGCCCTTGGCTTCGTTCAAATGCTTCTGGTTGAATTGATAGTTCTGGGAAAGCTCCATGATTTTGCGTTCAAGAAGTTCCATCTTGTGTTGATGGGTTTTTAATTCCTGCTTGAGCTCATTATAAGATTCACGTGAAACAACACTTGAACCTGAAGCCGATTCCCTGCGGACCGGCGCTTCTGGTGCTTCTTCCTGGACTGGGGCCGGGCGCGCCTGAGCTCTTGGTGCAGGTGCAGGGGCCGTAGCTCTTAACTGAGGTGGTTCAGCATATTTACCCCGACTTTGCGGACGTGGAGCAGGCGGATCAAAATCTTCTGAATCACTACCATAAGGTGAATTGTCTTCTTCTTCATGATTAAGAAAATCATCCAGACCATTTTTAAGCATGCTCGAGGTCTTGCTTCTTACGTCGGCCAGGCTTGCTGATCCCTTGGTCAAGGTATTAACAACCTTATTAAGTCCCAAGCTGCCGTATCCGGCGCCTTCGCGGGGAGCATCGTTATTATTAAATTTTTGAATGGTATCTTTAATTGTACTGGCCGACTTTTGATAGAAGGCTTCTTTTTGTTCATTGTTCAAGACTTTATCCACCTTTGCCTTCTTCTCAAAACTTTTCTCTGAGATTGCGGCAGTAATTTCAATACGTTTTTTTTTGAAGGCTCCCTTGAGGCCATTATTCGTAATGGTCTTAAGGATGATAGCATCTGGTCCGAGCTCAAACTTGACTGCTTTGAGTGCCTCTTCCAGCGTGTCGGCTTCGAATTTCTTTACGAACATTCTATAACCTCACCGTGCCGAGAGACCTAATATTAACATCTGGACTTAATTCATTATGACTTACCACTATCATGTTGGGAATGAATTTTTCAGTCAGTCTTTTGAAGTGACGTCTGATTACTGGTGAACAAAGCACAACCATTTTCTCACCTTGAGAGGTGGCTTCTTCAATTTTCTCATTCAAGCTTGCCAGGATCGTTTGAGTAACCTTTGGATCAAGATTTAGTTGAGAACCTGAATCGGATTGTATAATTGACCGTGCAACCGCCTCTTCAAGTCCCCTATCAAGGGTGAAAAGTGGAACGTCACCCTGTGAGCTTCTGATCCTGGTTGTAATGGTCCTATAGAGAGCTTGCCTTACGTATTCTGTCAGTGCTTCAGGATCCTTGCTGGCACCTCCAAACTCGGCTAGCGTCTCAAGAATTGAGCGAAGGTCACGGATAGATACGCCTTCACGCAGGAGGTTCTGCATAACTTTCAGGACTGATCCAAGCGGCATGATATCAGGTATCAGGTCAGAAATGATCTTAGGATTTTCTTCTTTGAACGCATCAAGAAGTCTTACTAATTCCTGGCGACCAAGAAGTTCGGAAAGATTAGATTTGAGGACTTCTGTAATGTGAGTTGCTACGATGGTTGAAAGATCCACAACTGTATACCCATTATACTGGGCATCGTCCTTGCGGTCTTCTGTAACCCATATGGCCGGCAATCCAAATACCGGTTCCTTGGTTTCAATACCGTCCATTTGTTCAATGACTGTACCTGGATCCATGGCCATAAGATGATCCGGGAGAAGCTCGCCTTTCGCAATCTCTATGCCCTTGAGCTTGATCGAATATCCACCCGGTTTAAGCTCCAGGTTATCCTTGATTCGCACTGAAGGAATGATAAGTCCCCAATCAAGTGCAAACTGTTTTCTAATGTGAGAGATACGTTCGAGCAAATCACCGTTTTGTTCAGCATCCACGATGCTGACAATTCCATAACCAACTTCCAGCTGAACAAGTTCTACTGGTAGTAATGATTCAAGTGTCTCAGCCTTAGTCTTAGTTTCTGCAACAGCTGCGGTTTTCAAGGCAGCTGAACTAAGTTCCTTATTCTTTTCAATCCTATAGCCCGCAAATGCAATCATACCTGCGATACCCAGAAAAGGGACTGCAGGGAAGCCTGGAATAAGACCAAAGATAGAAATTGAGCCGGCCGTAATGTAGAAAGCTTTTGGATGGGCACTGAATTCTAATCCAACCTGCTTACCTAATGAATCTGAATTGGAATTTCTGGTGGTGATAATACCAGCTGCAGTAGAAATGATGAGTGCGGGAATCTGGGCTATAAGTCCATCACCAACTGTTAGGAGGGTGAATGTTTCCGCAGCATCAGCAAAGCTCATATCCTGCTGGGCCACACCGATTATAATTCCGCCTACGATGTTAATTGCAGTAATTAAAATTCCTGCAATTGCATCTCCGCGAACGAACTTCGAAGCACCGTCCATAGATCCGTAAAAGTCAGCTTCTTGTGCAACTTCGGCCCGGCGGCGCTTGGCCTCTTTGTCATCAATCAGGCCTGCATTCAAGTCTGCATCGATGGCCATCTGCTTACCTGGCATTGCATCCAAGGTGAAGCGTGCAGATACTTCTGCTACCCTACCAGCACCTTTTGTAATAACGATAAAGTTAATAACCACCAGGATAATGAAGAGAATAATACCAACAGCATAGTTACCTCCTACGACGAATTCGCCGAAGGATTTAATGATCTCGCCCGCTGCGGCAGTTCCGTCCTCAGCTCCGTGGAGCAGGATATTTCTGGTTGAAGCGACGTTAAGTGATAGTCGCAATAAAGTTGTTATTAAAAGGAGAGAAGGAAAAGTCGAGAAATCCAATGGCTTCTTTGCATAAATTGACATGAGCAATATAGCGATAGAAATAGCTATGGAGAAGGCGAGAAAGAAATCCAGGATCCAGGGTGGTAATGGAACAACCATTACTCCGAGCACCATCATGAGTCCCAGCGCTATTAATAGCTCCGGGTTCTGCGAAAAGATTTTCAGTCTTTGAAAATACCTGTCCATGATCTAACCTCTTGAAAGTTTCCTTCCTGGAAACTCAAAACTTACTTTAGGGCTTTCTGTTTTCGTCTCAACTTGTAAACGAAGGCCAGAATCTCTGCTACTGCCTTATACAACGTCCTGGGAACACCGTGACCAACCTTGACTGTTTTATAAAGAGTCCGGGCCAACATAATGTTTTCCACTATTGGAATATTATTTTCCTTCGCTATCTCACGGATACGAAGTGCTAAATGATCGGCACCTTTTGCCACTAGCGAAGGGGCAACCATCATTTCTCCATCGTACTTAATTGCTACACTAATATGGGTTGGGTTCGTGACAATAACATCGGCCTTCTTCACGTCGTCCATCATCCTCTTTTGAGCCATTTGGCGCTGGATCTGACGAATTTTGTTCTTAACTTCCGGGTTACCATCTTGTTGTTTGGCTTCCATCTTGGCTTCCTGTTTCGTCATCATCATCTTCTTGTGATATGACCACTTCTCCCAGGCGAAATCGGCCAGGGCTATGACTCCTAGTCCAAGCAGAATAGAGAAACCGAGCTTAATCATCAGGAATTTTCCAAACATTAGCGACTGCCCGGCATCAGCATGAAGAAAGCCAAGAAATGAACCTATGTTGTCCCTCATGATGCTGTAAGTGATACAGATAACAACTGTGAACTTGAAGACACCCTTAATTGCATCGACGATGGCTTTCTTGGAGAAGAGTCGTCCAAATCCCTTAATGGGATTAATACGATCGAGGTCCATGTTCAGAACTTCAGGTGAATACAAAAAGCCGATCTGGGCAAACTGACTTAAGACCCCAATACAAATAGAAGCTGCAAATGAAGGAGCTGCACTCTTCACAATCACCCAGGCCGTTTCCTTGATCACATCAGCGAATTTTTCCTGAGTATAAACGAGGCGGAAATCGAGGGCATAAAGCCAGTCCAGGTATTCAACAAAATTCTCATAGACAAAAACACCGCAAAGAATGACGGTGAGTAATGAACCAGATAGGAGTAGGACGCTGTTGAGCTCCTTGGAAGAGGCAACATCACCTTTCTTGCGCGATTCTTCGAGCTTGTAACTGGAAGGTTCTTCGGTTTTTTCGTCGTCGTTTTCGTCGGCCATCCTAGCCTTTTATGTACACGAAGGTACTTTTTTATGGGGATGAAATAAACAGGTACCACTCCCCTAACTTTTCTAAATATAAATCATAACTGACCTGAAAGAACTCTTCTGCGATTCCCATGAAGAGTAATAAACCCAGGCCTATGTTCACCACGAAACTCACCATTAACACGTTCATTTGTGGGATGGTTCGTGCAATAATTCCCATCACAAGGTTCATCAATAGGTTGGCGAAAATCAAAGGTCCGGCCAGCAGTACAGAAGCACTGAAGGCTGACTTAAAGAATAACACGAAATACTCCGGCGTTTTCAGCAATTTATCAGCATTGAAGAAATTGATGGTGAAGAAGGACTGAAACACACCCTTAAACATCGGCACCAGAGCGCCGGAGGACAAGATTATGATAACTAATGTCCACTCCACTAAACGTTCAAATGGACCTACTTGCTGGCCCTGAGTGGGGTCAAAATAGCTTACAGAAGCAAATCCAATCTGCTGGGTCAGTATGCTACCGGTAGCTACAAATAAACTCATAATGATTTTCACCAAAAATCCAATAATTAGTCCTGCAGTGGTGTGATACATCACCAATATCCAGATGTTTTCAACCCCCACCGCATTGATTTCTGCAAGAAGAGTGCCTTGTAAATGCGGGAAGAATGCGAAGGCAACCAGGAAGCTTGTAAGTACCTTAACCATGGATGGGACTGAAGCATTATCAAATAACGGAAGTTGCGAAAGGACGGCCAGCCAACGTGAGAATGATAGCCAGAAGGCCATAAATGTTAACTGGTCACTAAGTGTAATATTCATCAGCGTCTTATCAATTCCGGAATACTGGTGATGAGGTCACGTGTGTATGAAACCATCGTCTCCATCATCCACGGACTGAAAATTACAAGGGCAGCTATGATAACCAGAACTTTGGGAATGAAAGAAAGAGTTTGCTCGTTGATCTGAGTAACTGCCTGGAAAATTGAGACTAAAACACCGACAACAAGGGCCCCAATAAGCATGGGTGCAGATAGCATGAGTGTGACCTTCAAGGCCTGACTCACAACTTCTACAACGAAATCATTTTCCATCTTATCCCCTAAGTATTAAACGAGCGCAGGATTGCACCCGTTACAAGTTGCCAGCCATCAACCAGTACAAACAACAATAACTTAAATGGCATTGATACAAGCATTGGAGGAAGCATCATCATACCCATGGCCATGAGAACTGATGCAACCACCATGTCCAGCACAATGAAAGGTATATAAAGCAAAAACCCTATCTGGAACGCAGTCTTAAGCTCTGAAATAATAAAAGCAGGAATGAGATAATGAATCGGCACAGCCTTGATATCATCAGGAGCAGCAGCATTTGTTACATCGTAAAAGAGCCCGATGTCTGCCTTACGTACATGCTTTTCCATGAAGACCCGGAGATCTAACTCAAGGCTCTTAAGCGCCTGGGTAGCATCTATTTGCTTGGCCTGATAGGGCTGGACTGTATTCTTATAAATAGCTTCACCAGTTGGCATCATAACAAAAACCGAGAGAAACATGGCAAAACCAATCAGCAATTGGTTAGGTGGCATATTCTGTGTGCCCAGTGCCTGTCTCATAAAGGAAAGCACCACAACTATCCTGGTGAATGAAGTACACAGGATAATGATGGCAGGAGCTAGTGTCAGGATTGTGAAGAGTAACAGGACTTCCATTGTATCAACGAGATTAGTTCCCTGGCCGAAGTTCACACTCACGCCAGGTAAATTCGTGGACTGGGAAAAAGCCGCAGGTGCAACTAACAATGATAAAAGTGCTAAAAGGGCCTTTCCGTTTATTTTCATCTAGTTTGCTCTGTGCTCAATAGGGCGGAGTTTCTTGGCCTTCTTCTTGAGCTCATCAGAAAACTTTACGATGTCATCTTTTGCAGCGGCCAGTTTGGCTAGACCTGTCTCAGGTGGCATAGGTGCTGATTCCATGATGTTATCTTTCAGCCTGAGAGTATCAGATTCAAAAGAATCAGCTTCTGAGAGATTAAGATCGAAGTTTGTACCAGTGACAAATTTCTCACCATCTTTCATAAGTCCTGTAGTGTCTCTCATCTCCGAAAGAAAGGTAAAACCAGTCTCAGAGTTTGCAACAAGGAAAACTTGCTTGTGGGCGCGTATAACCATCAGGGTACGCTTGGGAGATACATAAGTAGTGCTCAGGACTTCAACCATCTGGGCATTATTAAGAAATCCAAGTTTACCGCGGTTGAAAACACCTTTCTTAAGGATTTGTACTATTCCGTAAAAGAGACCAAGTACCAGTGCCAGGAAGACAGTGAACTTTAGTGCGTAACCTGCAAATGAGAATTTATCACCGGAAGATCTGACGTCAGGCTGGTTAACCTTAGTAGTTGCTGCCTGCTTTAAAGTGACTTCATCCTGCTTCTCTTTCTTAGCAGTTTCCACAGGAGCTTTATTCTCCTTCATTAGACCATTAAGATAATCCTCATTGAGTGATTCTTTAGACACTTTGTTCGGTGCTGTGATTTCTGTTTCAGGAGGGAGTATTTCCTTGGGAGAAATACCTTGCTGAACTGAAGTAATCTTAGTGATTTTTCCACGGGGAAAAATAACTTCAATCTTGTTATTCTTCCAGCCCAGACTTACTGAATCAGAAGCCACTTCATAAGGAAGGAAAGCCTTGATGATGGCCTTTCCGCCTGCAGAACTCGCAGAAAGTTCAGCTCCGTGAATCTTCTTTGAAATGGAATCAAAGGCATCAGCCTTATCCAGTGTAATTTCAATGGTCTTACCAGTGACTTTCATGTCCGGTAATTCACTTGAGCGACCTTCAATGCTTACATTGAAGTGGCCATTTGTACCTTTCATATCCAGGTCAACACTCGCCACTTTGACACCTGCGAAGGCGCTAAATGGGACTATCCCTAAAGTGAGCATCAGAACGAAGAACTTCCTATTCAACACAGCTTACCTTCCTGGTTTTGCTAGTAATTACTTAAGGGACTCAATACGCTCAAGAGGACTAATGATATCTGTAAGGCGGATGCCGAACTTCTCGTTCACAACAACTACCTCGCCTCTTGCAACCAGCTTGCCATTCACCAGGACTTCAAGTGGTTCACCTGCGAGCTTATCCAGCTCAAGAACTGAACCCTGTCCCAGTTGGAGAAGGTCTTTAATGATGACCTTGGCTCGTCCAAGTTCAACACTGACCTTAAGGGGAATATCGAGAATGAAGTCAAGGTTCTGAACCTTGAGCTTGTTAAGAGCATCATCACCAGCTTTTATCTGGTCTGCTAATTCGCGGATAGCATCTTTATTGTTATCTGACATTTCTGGCATATTCTTTTCCTTTTATGTAATCCTGCGGGTAATTTGTACTGCTCGATTGCCTTTATAAACGCCTATGAGACATTTCATCTTTTTTGCATCCTCGATCTCAAGATCAAGTTCGCCTGAAACTTCCTGGGCAAGCGGGATAATATCCCCGGCCTGCAGACCTATCAGGTCACCAATGGTCATATCAGTTTCGCCAAGCTTAACGATTGCAGTGGCTTCCGCATGCTGGACGTGATCCTGCATTGATCTTGTCCACAGTGTATCCACGACATCATTATCGGCCTGGAAGCTTGATGAAAGTTTTTGCTTAATCGGCTCAATAGTTGAGTAAGGAATCACCACCATGATGGTGCCTGAAGCAGATTCAAACTCTACTTCGAAAGTCGTGGTGATAATTACGTCAGAAGGAGGAACCACACCAACGAACTGTGGGTTAATCTCAGTACGAACATACTGGGCATCAATCCTGTGAACCGGGGCCCATGCTTCTTCCAGGTCATTTATTGCCATGTCCATCACTCTTCTCATGAATGAAAGTTCGATGGACGTAAATTCCTTGCCTTCTATCTTCGTGAACGGACGATCAGTTCCGCCGAAATAAGAATCGATGATGGCGTAAGCTAGCTTTGATTCAAATACGATCAAGGCCGGGCCACGAAGTTCATTGAAACGCATAATACACATACACGAAGGGATCGGTAGTGTGTTGACGAACTCTCCGAACTTCAATAGATCGGTAGAGATCATGGATATGGTAGAAATTTTTCTCAGTGAGTTTGAAAGTGATACCCGGAATTGACGGATAAAACGCTCATAGATAATTTCAAGGATAGGCATTCGCCCACGAATAACCCTGTCCTGATTGGTCAGGTCGTAGGGTTGAATATTCGCATCGCTATCTTCCTGTTCGCCGAAAGAGGTATCACTGCCGTCTCCAGCAGGTGATGATTCTCCGTCGTCGTTGACAGCATTTAACAATGCGTCTACTTCGTCTTGGCTCAGTACTTGGGCCATGCTTTCCCCTCCTGGGAATCTCTAACTTAGCATCCTGCTTAGTTAGTTAATTTGGAAGCTAATGTAATAAATATCTTCCACTCGTCCATCAACCAAAAATGAATTGATTGAAGCTTTAATCTCATCTTTTAAGTAGCTCTTGCCTTCTTTCTTGAGAAGGTCTTCAGCGCGCTTGGTATTCAGGATACTAATGATAGTATCCCTGATCTGCGGCTTGCGTGCCTCAAACTCAGGAACTTTTGCATCGTCGCTCATCTTCAGGACTGCGTCCAGTCTGACGAAACGACGTGGGCCTTCACCTTGAGCGAGGTTGACAGTAAAGCTATCCAGAGGAAGAAGGTTTTCTTTCTTGATGACTTCAGTAGGCTTGCCCTCTCCTGAAGCATCATCTCCGGAAGCTTCTGCAGTTTTTTGTTCTTTAAGGAGTTGAGTAAGGTCAGGACGTTTTGCTTCCATATCCATGAATCGCCACTGGAAGAATGCAACTGTTCCCATGGCAATGATATTCACAACCATCAAGATCGTGAGTAATGGATTCTTGGCCGCACCAGCTGAGGCTACTTGTCCTGTTTTATTATCGTCTGCCATTTGTACCTTTTAAGCCGAATTCCCCAATCCTTTGGGTTCTGTCAAAATTATAACGTCCATCTCGATGAGAATCAAGGATCGTCATCTTGGGGGGGAATAATTTGCCCGCTGGTGTCAAAAAGCCAACTATTACCTGTAAATTGACCCCAAAAACAAGAAGACCCCGGACATGCCGGGGTCTTCTATTAAATATAGTCTTCAAAAAATTACAGTTTAAGCTTCCCGCGCTTCTGAAGCTCATCAATGAGTTTCACGAAATGCTCAGTCGGGTAAGCACCTTTAACCGGGATACCATTTAAAAGGAAGCCAGGAGTTCCCTGGAAACCGAACTTAGCTGCCTGGGCAAGGTCATGGTCAATGTGATTCTTAACTTCTTCCGACTTAAGGTCTTTCTCGAGCTTCTTAAGATCTACCTTAAGCTCCTTAGCAAGTGACTTCAGGAAGGCTTCTCCATTCTGAAGCTTGCGCTGGTCCTGATAGACACGGTCATGGAATTCCCATGCTTTCTCAGGGCTTTGCATTTTGATGGCATCAAAGTACTGGGAAGCTGGCATTGCCATAGGGTGAAAGCTAAGTGGAAGGTGCTTGTAAACGAACTTGATTTTACCTTCATACTTTTTCATGAGCTCCATCACAGTGTTGTATCCACGTGAACAGAATGGACATTCAAAATCAGAAAATTCAACCAAAGTGATTGGAGCATCTTTATTTCCACGAATAATTTCATCCGGGCGAATTTCTGCTAATACCGGATTATTAAAGCTGTCTTCGAGAGCTTTCTTTTCATCATCTTCACGCTTCTTACCCTGGCCTTCCTGGGCAGCCTTCACGGCGTTGTTGAGGGCGTCGATGAACTTTTCAGGATTTGCCTCAATGGCTTCAGTTATAATGTCCGGATTTTCCTTTAACAACTTTTTGAGATCATCTTTTGAAGTACAAGCTGTGGCCAGTGCCATGACAGCCACGAAATAAACCAATCGTTTCATGTCGTTCCTTTTTATTGCAATACGGTTAGGGTAGAAATATTTCTTTATATGGTAACAAAGCGCTTCTGGATTTCAACCATTGGGTTTGGATTTAGACAAATTATTCTGGGTATAGTCGAGAAACTTGTTTAATTTGCGCGTATGGTCCCTGATATGTGCATAGCCAACCAAGTGTACCCGACTAGAATGGTTACCTTTCATAAAGGCTCTCATGGTAGAAAAAATGCCAAAAGCAGCTCCAGATACTTTTGCGTAGAGATGAAAACCAAGCATTACATAACCCACAATTACAAGAAAAACAGTCAGGTAAACTATTTCATCCAGGATAAAACCCTGTTCAGCGAAAAACTTATTCTGGGCCTTGTAGTCAGGCAGAGTACGGTCACCTAGCTCAATCATGTTCGAAAAAATACCAGACGCATTTTCAATGATAAATAAGGCACTACAAATTGCGATGATGATAAGCAAAAGTCCAAAATGCAGCATAAAAATCTTATCCAGTACCGGCTTATGAATCTTTGAGTATTGAGGAGGAATGCTATTGGTCTGCATCTCGCCGCGCTTGCGTGATTCACGAAGAAATTCAAAAAAAAATTCTGAGAACCTGGTCAGGAGTTTATACGTGCTGAAATCATCTACCTTATAAATGGCATGTGGATTATCGATGATAACATCACAATACTCACCTAGTGTGCGAAAAGGACGCATGATCAGCCATCCAACATAAACACCAATGAAGAAAAGGAAAATGTGGAACATAAACAATATTGGCATGTTCCCAAGGGCTTCCTGGGTAATGTATTGGTAAAAAGGTGTGTCTTCTGCAAATTCAGGAAACCCGTGGGCCTTGAAAAACGCATGATTCAAACGCATAACCTGGAAAAGGAAGTAATAAACAAAAGATGAGATAAAAAACGAAATTGCAGAAACTTTGAGCCCCACAGACATGATAAAGCGGGTTTCATCAGTCTGAAAGGCGCGTTTAAGTTTCTGAAGCTGTGTTTGTTTCCAATTTGTCTGCATTTCAATATGATAGTCATAAACCTAAACTATTAAAACTAGGAAGATTTATGTCTTTAGTTACCCGACAAGAAGACTTCGGCAATGTTTTTACTAAAGTTTTTATAGGTCTCTAACCGATAGGAAACCAGAATCGTCTTTTGACGAAGGAGCATTTCATGAAATCCCTTGGTAACTGGTTGATGTACCCTGTTCTTCTTTCCATGCTTGCAGCATGCGGTAAGGCGAATGAGTCCGGCAAGAGCCCCATCAATTTTCCAATTAATGGAAATCCAATATCCATTGGAAACACTCCATACAATTATCAGGGTGTGAACCTTGAGCAGGTGCTGATTCAAAATCCATGTATTAATGGATACGGCGGGATGACCGGCATGAATCAACCATATACCAACCAAAGAACTCCTGCGATCGAGATCTCACTTACAGGATTTAAGACTCAAATTCCTCCAGGGGACATTTACGTAGGCGTGACATCTTATGGTGACGTAGCAGCAGTAGTGGGCCGCGCCGTTGGCCAGCCACCTGTGTTTATAGGCTACCTTTGTCCAAGATCATTTACACAGCAAGGAACTGGCCAGCTCATGGGAGTTGAAGTCGGTGCCAATACTCCACGTTGCCTCTTTAAGCCAATCACTAAAGCCACGGTTGTTTTCCCTGGCGGTGCTACTGCTGAATTCAGATGGCTTGATGGTGGTAACTCACAAAAGCAACCGTTTGCTCCACCAGTCTGCCTTGGTCCAATCTAATCTGATTTTTAAGAATTTAATTTTCTAAGGGGAGCTTTGGCTCCCCTTTTTATTTTCAGGACTATTTGGTCTGGATGAATTCCATTACGCCGACTGAAATCGCTTTTGCCATCTCAGTAAGAAACTTGTCTTCATTTACTTTCTGAAGTTCACTTGGATTAGAGACGAATCCGACTTCTACTAACAGTCCCGGTCTTTTGGAGAGGGCCAATACATAAAAGAGTCCCGGCTTGATCCCTCGATCACTAATCTTATGTGTCTTTAATATCGGCTTAATTTTCTCATGAACTTTCCTGGCCAGTGCCCTGGAATGCGAAACCGTTTGCTGGACAACTAAATCAATGAGTATCTGGTTTACTATCAGCTCTTCCCCACTACCCTTGTAGATTAAGTTCTCTGTCTTCTCAACCTTGGCATTAGCAGCATTGGAATTGTTATCCAGGTAATAAAGTTCAAAGCCGTTACTTTTTGCATTTGTAGAGGAATTAAAATGAATAGAAAGGAAAAGATCGGCCTTAACAAGGTCTGCCAGGTCGGCCCGCTCCTGCAAGCTCACAAATCTATCCATGCTTCTTGTCAGGTAGGTGGTCGTCTTTTTTGCCAGCTCTTCCTTAATCTTCTTGGACAAACGAAGTGAAAGGTCTTTTTCAAAAACCTTGCGCATTTTTTTGCCATCAAGATGTCCAACAGCTCCAGATTCCTCGCCGCCGTGACCAGGATCTATCAAGACCACTTTGGCCCATGATGGAAATGAAATAAATAGTGCAAGTATCAGCAGGAACTTCATATCAGTATGCTTTCTTCATCCTGTGGCGCGGAAAGTAATGGGAAAGGATTTGTCGGTAGTCATACCCACGTTTGGCAAGCTCAAGAGCGCCAAGCTGGCAGAGTCCCACGCCGTGACCATATCCAGCACCTTTAACATCAATACCATGTCCGCTCTGAGAAACGATAAAATTATTTGATGGGAGGACTTCCCTGCCCACAGTATTCCGAAGATACGATTTCTTGATGATGTGGAGCCTGTCCCCGGAATATAAACGAAGTTCTGAATTTTCAAGCGAGTCTGGCATCAGCCTGATCTCAGCTGTTTGAATTTCATCTGCATAATAGCGCTTGAGAACCTGGTCAACCATACTCGTAAGCTTGCTGTTCTTGATTTTTTGTTGCCAGTCTTTCATTCCAGTTTTCTGGCAGAATGTACAATTAACAGAACGATAGCCTTCCTCCACTCCACCCCAGACCTGATCCGGACGAAGGGTCTTACCACCGCACTTGGAGTGGAAAAAAACCGGTGCCATCTTTCCAGATGGGCCAACTAGGATTTCACCCTCTGTTTCTCTGGATGCCCTCAGGGTCAACTCAGTGATATCAATAAATGAACCTGAAACCTGGTCTTTCTCAGAAGACTCCAGGTGATAAAGCTTTCCATTTTCTACCTTAACTCCACCATCTTTTCTGACTCTATCAAGAGCATAAGTCCTGGCAGCTACGGCCTGTGCTTTTAGAGCTTCAACCGGCCAGGTACCATTCATTTCTTTTGCAAGAAGTGTACTTATATATGATTCAAGCGGGATGCTGTTTACCAGGTCACAACTCTCCCTGGAGCCACTTGCCAGGAGTTGAAACTCTCCCTGGTACTTTTTCTTGCCCCATGAAATAAGACCAGTGGGTGAACTTAGGGAGGCCACCAGGAGTGCATGTCCAGGGACAATGGAGGGCCTGGCCGTTCTTGGAGTGCAATTGAAGGTAATGCTTTTGCGTCCAATGTACTGCTGGGAGCGCTTTTGCATGTGAATGGTTTTTTTAAGATCCATTCCTTCTACGATAATACTTTTAAGGGATTTCGCGATCAAGACTTTGACCGACGGCACAGCTGCATAGACTTCTTGGCCCATGAGCAAGAAGAGGCTCAATAAACATCCTGTTTTCAGCACTTAATTCCCCATCCTTGGAAATTAATTAACGATCAAGATAAATGATAACCCTAAACTTGATAAATTATGGAAGTTTTTTAAGTAGTTTCATTATTTTCTGCATATCCGTCCATGCAGTTTTTTTCATGTTCTGATTAGTCTCAATGATACTTGGGTGGAATAAGGGAACCACTTGAAATGTAGTAGAGTCCGGCAAAGTCCGGGGATGAAACTGGCCATGAATAAGTGTTAACCGATCATTGGTCTTAAGTATTTTATTTGTAGCTTTTGCCCCTAGGGTAACAATTACCTGTGGCTTGAGAAATCCGGCAATCGACATAACTTCAGAACTAATGTCTTTATCTTCAAAATCCACCGGATAAAGCACAACTTCTTCTGCTGTAAGCTTCATGGCCATGATCATCCGCTCAAATAATTCAGCAGTTTTCAGAGGAAAACCTGCCAGCAGTTCGTTGATGAATCCCTCTTTGAAATCTTTTGAGGCTTCTTCCCAGGGCCTGAAAGTTTCAGTGACAAATATCACTTCTACCCTCCCGGGTTTTTTATCCTGCAAGAGGTACTTCAAGTATGGCTTAGGCAAGCTCAACTCGTGCAGGAGTTTACTCATATCCCCAAAACTTGCAATGTCATCCCAGGCCGTAGTCGGCCTTATTCCTATCTCACCACCATCGATCTTAACTATATTCGTGGGGCTGACTTCTATCTTCTCCTGAGCAAAGCGCTCAAAAGACTCTATAATCTGCTTTTTCTCAGAATACTCATCGCTTATAAGGATTTTTTTAGGTGTTTCTCCTCTCAAAGATCGATTGGTTTGTGGCTTCCATAGACTGCCTGGAAACAAGGCATCACTAAAAGACAGGGCTTTTGGTGGTTGCCGTAAATTCAACAAATTTTGCTTAAAAATCTCTTCCATAGACCCCTTTTTAACATAAAGGGGACGAACTTTCCTAGCAGATAATTTTCTTAAACTACCAACCGCAACAAGCCGAAAAGTTAGTCAGCGAGGAGCAAACCATGTCTGACATTGATTTTAAATTCGAGAACTTTGAAGAGTATTTCGGCGGTGCCGAGCAGGTAAAGAAAACTATGGACGAGTGCAAGGTCTGCGGATCAAAACTTCTCCTTTCTCACATGCCGGATTACAAAAACCTACTCGTTCAGGAAACTGCGCGCTGTATGGATTGTGGTTGCGGAAACCGCAGGGTCATCCACGTTCTAAACTAATTGGTATCGAATTCATCCCCATGTAAATGCGCCCAAAGCGCCTTTGCCTGGGGACTTTTTATTCCAAAGTAGTTCATCAGGTCATTCACTTTATATTCTTTCAACTCTTCCTGAGTCATCGTTAACTGAGTAAGAATCAATCGCTTGGTTTCAGCTCCAAGTCCCTTAACTTCATCCAGCCATGTTGCCAGTACTCGCTTAGATTCAGTCTTATGATGAAGCCTCCGTGAAAAGCGATGGGCCTCATCTCTCATACTCACGATGATCTTAAACAACGGCGGACATTTAGTCAGGATGTAAGCATTTGACCTGCCAGGGATAATGAGCCGCTCTTCACTGCGTTCTACGGCCTGGGCTGCATAGTCTCCACTGGTAAGATCCTTGGACTTTGCTATTCCAACTACACAGAGTTCAACATTAAGTTCTTTCAGCACTGCCGTAACAGTATTGACCTGTGCCACACCACCATCTATCACCAACACATCAGGTAATTCACCATGGGCAATCCGCCGTGAGATCACCTCTCTCATCATGGCAAAATCGTTATTACCCTCAGGTCGCGTTTCCAGGTGATAATGCTTGTATCTGCGCTTATTGGGTTTTCCCTCTTCAAAAACAATTTGTGAAGCTGTTGGTGAAAGTCCCTGCCAGATGGCCACATCGTAACATTCCAGAACTCTCGGACGCTCACGCATACTTAGCAGTTCCTTAAGCTTGTTAAGGCCTAAGTAAACACTCTCTGAATTGGCAATCCTCACTCTTTGACTTTCTTCTGCATGCTTCCGGCACATCTCAATGAGCGGCCAGTATTTCTTGGTAAGGCCTCGCACCTTCATCTCGCCGTAAGTCTTAAGCGCTTCCGACACCCCTTCAAGTTTCTCCGGTTCAAAATCCAAAACCACAATGTCAGGACTCATTTCTTCAGGATCAGAATAGTACTGAACAACTTTTTGAAGGAGTTCATCCTCAAGGTCCTCGATCAACTCGCCTTTCACGAAATTAAAATTCTTCTGACCAAGCAGGAGACCTGACCTGATCATATAAAGTGATATATCCACTTCCTCAGACCCATTCCAGTATGACCAGACATCAATATTCTTATCACTGTGAATGGATTCCACTTTCTGGTCATAAGACTTGGTAAGGAATTCGTCCAGCAGTTGGATATGGTCCCGGATGATACCGGCCATCTCAAACTCCTCTGCATCAGCAAAGGCCTGCATCTTTTCCTGCAGCTTTTGTATTGTGCGACGTGCTTTGTTAGGCCCCTGGAAAAAGCCCAGCGCAATGCCTAAATCCTGTTCATAATCGTCCTTGCTCCGTAGACCCACACATGGGGCCGAGCATTGCTTCATCTGATAAAGCAGGCAGGGTGTTTTTCTGGACTTAAATTCTGTAAGTGAGCAGTCCCTGAGGCCAAAGGACTTGGTCAGCACCCGCATGATCATGGATATATTTGATCCAGGTGGGTAGGGACCAAAGAGTTCTTTACCCTTGCCCTTCTTAGGACGTCTTACATATTCCAGGCGTGGAAAAGGTTCTTCCCAATTGACCTGCAGGTAAGGATAACTTTTATCGTCGCGCAGCCTAATGTTATATTTCGGGGAATGCTGTTTGATTAAATTATTTTCCAAAACAAAAGATTCAGCGTCAGAGTTGGTGATCATGAAATCAAAGTCATCAATATGACCCACCATATACTCAGTCTTCCTGGCTTTGGCCGACTGATTGAAGTACGAAATCACCCTGGATTTTAGTTTTTTGGCCTTACCGACGTATATCACCCGACCGATCTTGTCGCGCATCAGATAACATCCCGCTTCTTGCGGCAGGCTCTGGGCTTTATCTAATAGCTCTTCGTTCTTCTTCATATGAGTTCACTTTGACTCTTGCGACACTCTTTGGGTATAATAGATAGGTTGTTTTGTCTTTAGAAGGGTGTCGGCACCCTCCTACTATAAACTAAAAGGAAAAATATGTCCCAGTTAACGGTTGGCAAGGATGTGCTTTCTTATTGCACAAAGTGTAAGCTCAACCTCGGTCACATCATAGTTGCCATGAAAGATGCGAAACATATTGCTAAGGTCAAATGCAATACATGTGGAACACTTCAGTCGTATAAAGATCCTACTCTGGCCAAGCAGAACAAAACCAGAACAAAGAAGACTTCTTCTATCCCTTCAAAGGTGATTTCTGTATCTGACTTGTGGATGGAGAAAATGTCCAGTACGAAGAAGAAATCTATGCCATACGCAATGGATGGGAAATTTAATCAGGGTGATATTATTGATCACTCTAAATTCGGTCCGGGTATTGTTGAGAAGGTTGTTGATGACAAGATTGAAGTCATCTTCCGTCACGAGATAAAAACTCTCGTTCATAACAAAGTAATCTAAAAAAAAGGGAGCTTTTCAGCTCCCTTTTTTTTTGAGTTTTTTTTAATTCTTACCAGCCGCCGCCGCCAAAAGAAGCCCCTATTCCAAAGCCAACGTTCGCAGGAGCATATCCGGCTGAACCGTATCCACCAGCATAACCGCTGCTGCCGTAGTTACCAGTCCCCATTTGATATGAGCTACCTTGTTGCTGAAGCATTTTATCATAGCTTGATGCTTGTTGAGAGCCCCAGTAATCGCCACCGGCCCCACCACCGGCATATCCGCCACCGGCCATGCCGCCAGCATATCCACCACCGGCCCCACCACCGGCATATCCACCACCGGCCATGCCGCCAGCATATCCGCCTGCCATACCGCCAGCATATCCGCCTGCCATACCACCAGCGTAACCGCCAGCATATCCACCAGGGTATCCGCCACCGGCCATTCCTCCGGCCATCATACCACCAGCGTATCCGCCAGAATATCCACCGGCGTATCCACCAGCATATCCTCCGGACATACCACCGGCCATACCGCCAGGATATCCACCACCACCGGCCATTCCGCCAGCTAAAGAAATTCCGTTAACCAATCCACCACCACCTGCCATACCACCAGGGTAACCGCCGGCCATTCCGCCTGCCATTCCACCAGGGTAACCGCCGGCCATTCCGCCTGCCATTCCACCAGGGTATCCGCCGGCCATTCCGCCTGCCATTCCACCAGGGTATCCGCCGGCCATTCCGCCAGCCATTCCACCAGGGTATCCGCCGGCCATTCCGCCAGCCATTCCGCCAGCCATTCCGCCAGCCATCATTCCACCAGGGTATCCGCCACCGGCCATACCGCCAGCTAAAGAAATTCCGTTAACTAATCCACCGCCGCCGGCCATACCACCTGGGTATCCGCCACCGGCCATTCCTCCGACCATCATACCGCCGCCCATTCCTCCGACCATCATACCGCCGCCCATGCCGCCGACATATCCGCCGCCCATCCCATAAGGATTCATTCCGCCGTATGGACCCATCATTCCACCAATGAAGCCAGGAGAATAACCAGCACCGTACATTCCGCCCATTCCTCCGCCCATACCAGCGAAGCCACCTAATTGATAACCATTACAGTTCATCCGGCTTTGCTGTTCAGGAGTGAGTCCTGGCAATTCGTTAGCAGAAATATAAGTAAGATAATTTGCTTGTTGTAATCGACACTGCTCGAAACCAGCTGTTGCAGCTCCTGCCCATGCCCGGTTTGAATTTTCCATGGCCTTGGCACCAAAGTAAGCTGATCCGAACATTGCAAGTGGTGGAGCAATTGCGCCCACGATTTCTGCAATTCCAGAGAGAGTACTTTGCTTACGTCCACCAGCTCCGCAGTTTACGCAGTCTGTTTCATAACGTGATTTAATCTTATGATAATCATCACCCATACAATGAGGATCATTGCTGCCTGATGAACAATCAAATCTTCCACCAGGTCCGCCGCCGCCAGCAGCACCGCCAGCAATACCGCCAGAGATAACAATAGATCCGCCGCCGCCGATACCTGAATGACTACCACCACCCGCTACACCACCTGTGAAAATCACAGTGCCTGACGGACAAGCAGATCCTTCAACGTGAACAATGTTTCCACTGCCGTCTTTACAGACTATCGTACCAGTCTTGATACTCACACCACGACCAAGATCTACGCTATCGTCACCTTTAATTTTTCCATTTCCATCAGTCGGAAGAAATTCTTTCTTAACTTTGAAAACACCAGGATATTTGAGGAGACAACGTACGCACTCTTCGCGTTCAAAGCCTTCTTTCCCCTTACCCAGACCAAACAGGCCGGTCTTCTTGTGCTTACATTCTGAGAAACAAAGTCCGCCTGGTTGAATGCGGCCTTCGCCTTCAAGTTCTGTACAGAAGATGGCCCCGTTGACGTTTCCGCCGCCGTTACCTGAACCAGAACTATTACCAGAGCCTGAACTGTTACCAGAGCCTGAACTGTGGCCTGAACCAGAACCAGAGCTATTACCTGAACCAGAGCTGTTTCCAGATCCAGAACTGTTACCTGATCCAGAATTGTTTCCTGAACCAGAACCAGAACCAGAAGTTTTTCCACCAGAACCGTTACCGTTACCGTTACCAGAACCAGAGCTATTGCCTGAACCAGAACTATTTCCTGAACCAGAGCTATTGCCCGAGCCAGAACTATTACCTGAACCAGAGCTATTGCCCGAGCCAGAACTATTGCCTGAACCAGAAGTTGAACCACTTGGTTTATCAAACTTGCCGTCAATTTCAGATTTTGCAATACAGACTTTTTTCGTGGCTTCTACGTTGGCCTCAGGTCCGGGAGCACCAGGCTTAATTTCGTAGCCACCATCTGTAGCATTGGTTTTCTTACACGTTACTTGTCGGCAGTAATTCGTGCCTTCCTCAAGCATGGTAGTCATCGTGTAACTGCCACCTTTGGAGCGACAGAAGTCCACTGCTTGATCAGTAAAGTCATCAGCAAAGGCTCCAGCTAGAGGAACCAACATGCCTAAGACAAGAGGAAGAATCATCTTCATAAGACCGTCCCAATATTTTGTCTCCCTACCCAGGGAGAATTTCCTACAAAAATCATATCACTTGATGCACGAGTAACGATGTTAGGCAAAAATATCCAGCCTCAAAGGCCGGGCATAACACGCTCTACGTTTCACTATCGGAAGAAAGGCCTCTGGACTTTAGTTTTTGTATGACTGGCCCATATAATTTTTTTGCTATAATCTCAGGACCTTATGAATATCTTTACCAATAACTTGCTCGACTGGGGGATCTTAGTTGTCCTTTTAGGTGCAGCTTTCTACACCTTGAAAGCTGTTGGACAAGAAAAGTCCAGTTTCAGGGAAGACAGTTATTTAGTCGAATTTGGCCGACTATCTCTCATGATACCAAATTGGTGGACTATTACTGAGCAATCTCAAAACGAATTAAAATTTGAAAGAACTGACACTCGCTACGATTGGTATGCACGTTTTCGGTATATTCCTGACAGCGAAATGAAGCCTCTTCCGAAACTCCTCGAAGAAAAGCTTAACCTTGAAGAAATTGAATTTGACCAGGACGTGGTTTTTGAAACTGACTCGAGAGTTCTTTTCCGGGACGATAAAATCCAGGAACATTTCCAGGAAGTGATTCGAGTTGAGGGGAAAGCCGCACAGAAAGTGGTGGAGAGGATCTATTACGATATCTATCTCATGCGGGGACTTAATGATGAGGGCTATTTTATTTTTGAATCGATGAGTTCGGTACTGAATGGACTAGTTGAAGGGCCATATTTCGAAGAGAGCTTGTCCGAACTAAGTCTCAAAGAAACTTAGTTCGCCAAAACTTTATTAGTTACGCTTAGGAGCAAAATTTCTGAGCTTATCAATAATGAAGTCGATGAGTTCTTCATCAGAACAGAAAACATCCTCTACAAGGTCATTTGAAAGAAGGAAGTTTTTCACACGGATGGCGATATTATGGAGAGATTCCATAAGATACAATCCACCGATGTTTTCACCATTAAAAGATTTAATGATTTCCTTACGAGCATGGTTAAACATTTCTGTTTCAGTGATATCGCCAGGAATATCATCACCGAACTTTTCTTCTACTTCTTCAATCGCCTGCTCTTTGATGTTTTCATCGGTGGCAAAGCTGACACCGTACTCTGTTGCCAGAGCTTCAATCAAATCAGCGCGGGCATCAACGGCAAAGTCAATCATCTCGGCCTGTTTCAGGTGATTGATTGTGTATGTTGAGAGCGCCTTAAGCGTATCGAAATCAGTTTTCATCAAAAACGTCCTTAAATATAAAGGTATTACCTTTTTAGAATAACCAAAAAAGCCTTCTCGTACAAGATAAAGCGTTGTTATTTTAACTTTCTACGGAACCTGCTCGTGATTTTTGAAAGGAGTGCGTTGACGGCCGAGCGCTCCCCCATCGCCATTAAAAACATTCCGTAAAGGGCGCATATGGCGAATATCTGGATACTTAGGTAAGTACATTTAATTATTAAAGGTTGAGTAAAAAAATCAACTTTAAGGAGCCATTCCACAATCAAGGCACTGCCGAGACTCGCAACCAGAATTTTGCCCATCCTTAAAGAAAAGAAGAAGTTCCAGGAAAGCTTAAGATCTTTTTTCAACCAGTAGCCCTGATAGACTGAATTCACCAGAACCGAAAGCGTGGTGCCGAGGGCCAGAATCTTAAAACCAAAGATTGGAGTCAGCAAAAGGCAGAATGAAATATTAAACCCGATTGAGAATAAGGAACCCAGTACTGGTATTTTCTGGCGATCAAGCGCGTAGAAGGTAGGAACGAGAATCTTATAAAGTCCGTAGAATGGAAGACCCATGGCATACATCCTGAGTGCTTCAGCAGTCATAAGCGTATCTTCGTGACTAAACCGCCCTCTCTCGAAAATTAAGTTAACTATTTCTTCTGACAGGACATACAGAATTACCAGGGCGGGCATGACAGTGACAAATGAGAGAAAATAACTTGATTGCAACGTGTTCTTCGCCCCTTCCACGTCCTTTTTTTTCCAGGCTTCCGCAAAATGAACCATGTTGGAATTACCAATGGAAACAGAAAGAATTCCGACTGGAAGCTGGAAAAGCCTGAAGCTGTAATTCAACCATGAAACTGCGCCTGCAATGGTGCCGGTGGCGAGAATGGTAACTATTAAAAGGTTAACCTGGGTGGCAGCAAAGCCAATGAGACCAGGGCCAATCAGCTTGACCACTTTGGTTGATTTCTCTGTCCAGAATTGTCGGGGCCAATGTGGCCTGTAACCCTTTTTTATAATTAACGGTACAAGTACTGCGGCCTGCATTATTCCACCCAACATGGCACCAATCCCCAATGAGTAAATCGGATGGTACCCCCACTTCAAAAGATATCCGCTTAATCCCAACATGGAGAGGATACTCATGATGTTATAAAACGCCGGAGCAAGGGATGGGATAAAAAATATCTTAAGCGAATTCAGCACACCCATAAATAAGGCAGCAACAGACACGCACATCAGGAAGGGCGCCATGATCCTGGTGAGATTAACTGTGAGTGTGTATTTTTCAGGATCCTTAGTGAATGCAGGAGCGAAGACAGAAATTAATTCCGGCGCAAAAATCATGATTCCGAGTGAAATTGCCCCTGTAATCGCAGACAGCAACCAAAAAAGTGACCACATGAGCTCATTGCTTTTTTCTTTTGACTCATGATTAGTTTCAACAAATGTCGGAACAAAAGCAGAAGAAAAAGCACCTTCAGCAAAAAGATCCCGCAAAAGATTCGGTATTCTATACGCCACGAGGAATGCATCAGTAACTCCTGAAGCTCCGAAGTAAGCTGCCATCACCTGCTCTCTGATCAGTCCTAAAATTCGCGAAAAGAAAGTAGCAATTGCCATCTTCAGTGATGACTTGAATATCGACATGAAACTCCTTCAGTCAGGATATGGTACTATAATGACCCTAAAAGTTACTTTTTGTCACCGCTTCCCTCTGACTTTTTCTCTCGAAGAGGCAAGCCGATGTTAGCCGAAATATCATTACAATCGTAGGGGCATGATTGATATAATCTTAAATAGCAGGATGCTTCTTAGGTTCATCCCTTTCTTCAGGATGGAGAAATTGTGGGCCTAAACACACACACAAGTCGGGCAGCAGGATGTTGTCTGATTCGAGAGACAAGGAGGCCGTATGAATCTTGCCATTGCAGTGGAGTCAAAGCAGCATCCACGTTCGCAGAATGAGTACAGGGTTTGGTATCTGGAAATCGATCGCATGGGACAAGTTGTTGGTGTAGGAGTCAAGAGTAAAACTCAATTAGTTGAACACCTTTTTGAAAATTACCGCAAATCGGGTAAATCAAATTGGCGTGCCTTCAAGAAGGGGGAGGAGCGTTCTTCTCCCATAGAGATTTTTGATTTTGTTTCCATGAATCTGCACGAAAACACTCATTTTGGTAACTTACCAAGCCTAAGTGAGTTTCAAACCGTTCTTGATACGTTGCAAAGCCGTTTAGAATTGAGATCGATCGCCTGATAACATTCCTCCCAGGGTTTGACCTTAGCCTTTCGCTAGGGGAGAGAAGAAATTCTCTCCCCTTTTTGCGTTCGGCCATAGCTTAAATTTTTCCTAAATTCGCATTCTAATTCGAAAATGTTTTGAGTATAGTTGGGCATCCCAAATAAGGAGCATCTTATGACCAAACCGTTTATCGTGTTTTCTGACGGCAGTGACAAAGAGATCTTTGATTCCATCAGCAAAAATACTGCACTCGAAGTTTACCCTAAGCCAAAGTTGACTCAGGATGAGCTTAAGACTCTGCTCCCAAAAATCACGGGCCTGGTAATCCGATCGGCCACGAAAGTTAATAAAGAACTTATCGATGCGGCTCCCAATTTAAAGTACGTTGTTCGTGCCGGCGAAGGCACAGACAATATTGATAAAGCTTATTGCGCAGAAAAAGGCATTAAGGTTTCAAACACTCCAGGTGCCAACAACAATTCAGCAGCTGAACATGCTGTTGCGTTGATGCTCACTGTTCTCAGGAAGACAGCGCAGGCAGATGCTTCAATGAGACAGGGTAAATGGGATAAGGATGCTTTTACAGGAAATGAACTTTCCAACAAAACTGTTGGTATCATGGGCTTTGGTCGTATTGGGCAAATAGTGGCCAAGAGAATTTCTGGTTTTGAACCAAAAATCCTTTTCTTTGACCCTCTCGTTCACGAATCACAAGTTAAGTACGCAACGAAAGTGAACACGCTGGATGAGTTATTTTCCAAGTCAGATATAGTGACCGTACACACTCCGCTTATTGATGCCACAAAAGGTGTCGTAAACCACGCCTTACTCTCTAAGATGAAGCCTACTGCCATCCTCGTGAATGCTGCCCGCGGAAAAATCGTAAACGAGAATGATCTCTACGAAATCCTGAAAGCTAAGAAGATTAAAGGTGCCGGCCTTGACGTTTTTGCCAATGAGCCCCTGGAAGAAGGATCAAAGCTTAAAGAACTCGATAATATCGTCCTCACTCCCCATCTTGGCGGTTCAACTGAAGAAGCCCAGTTCCGCGTCGGCGAAATGGCCGCTCACCAGATCGTAGAGTTTTTCACTAATAAGAACCTCCTTAACGAGGTAAAGGCATAACATGCAAACGATGGCGATCATTGGGGCCCAATGGGGTGATGAAGGCAAAGGCAAAATCACTGACCTCCTGGCAGAAAAATGTGACTTAGTTGTGAGATACCAGGGCGGTCATAATGCCGGCCACACTATCTGGGTAAATGGACAAAAAACTGTCCTCCACGTGATTCCATCCGGAGTCCTGCACCCTCACTGCCTTTCTGTTATTGGCCATGGCGTGGTCCTTGAACCGGAAAACTTCCTGAAAGAACTTGAAATGATCAAGGGTGTGACTAAGGTCGGCCCTGATAACCTTAAGCTCTCTTCTACTGCCACAGTAATCACGAGCTATCATAAACTCCTGGATGCTGCCCGCGAAGCCCAGGGAACTGAAAAAATCGGAACTACTGGCAAGGGCATTGGCCCTGCCTACGAAGACAAGGTAAGCCGCCGAGGCATCAAGGTTAAAGACTTGATGGACAAAGATACGCTGGTAAGGCGTCTTGGTACCGGTTATGCAGAAAAGGCCATCTTGTTTAAGCATTTGTACCAGATTGATATTCCCTCCATTGAAGAAGAAGTTGAAAGACTTTATCGATATGGCCAACTGATCAAGGAATACGTAACGGACACCTTCAGCCTGATTGACGACAAACTGTCTCAAGGCAAGCGTGTGCTCTACGAAGGTGCTCAGGGAATATTACTGGACGTCGATTATGGAACTTATCCATACGTTACTTCTTCATCCACTGCAGGTGCGGGAATTTATACAGGTGCCGGCCTTCCAGGCAAGAAACTCGAGGAAGTTATCGGTGTTGCCAAGGCCTACACCACCCGAGTTGGGGAAGGGCCTTTCCCGACAGAGTTATTTGATGAAGTAGGTACTTATATCCAAACCACGGGTAAGGAAATAGGTGCTACTACCGGTCGAAAGCGTCGTTGCGGCTGGCTCGACATCCCTCTTCTCAAATACGCAGTGAAATGCTCCCACTTAACCAGCATTGCCCTGACTAAACTGGATATTTTGACTGATATGGCCCAATTGAAGATCTGTTACGCCTACGAAGTGAATGGTAAAGTGGTCGATTGTGCTTACCCGGGTATAAATCTCTATAATGCCAAGCCTTTATACAAAGACTTCACTCCGTTCAAGGATACTTTTGATGGCGGAAAGCCCTCCAAGGAACTAGAACAATATATGAGCTACATCCAAGAGAACTTAGGCATTCCGGTTGGGATCTATGCCTATGGTCCGGATCGCAATCAAGTCGTTTTCCGCCAAAAATATATCTAAGACGAAAAGTTTACCTCTCTTGCCCTGGATAAACTCCAGGGCATAATTAACAAATGCAAATGTTCAAAGTTATTTCACTAATCCTGCTTTATTTCTTCGGGCGTATAGCCTTGCAGGCCGACAAGCCTGAACAGACTCCTGAACAATCACGCACAATTGCATCTCTAAATATTAATCAGAATCTCTAATTATCATTCGAGGCTTCAGCCTTTTTAAGTAGCTAAAAAAACTTGATTTAGCCCCTCCTTTTTTCCCAACTTAAGATAACTTTGTATTTGACAAATTTCAGCTAGAACATTAACTTGTAGACCTTCGATTCAAGTGGTCTCTTAGCTCAGTTGGTTAGAGCATCTCCCTTTTAAGGAGAGGGTCCCGCGTTCAAGTCGCGGAGAGATCACCATTTTAAGAAGAAAATCCGGTTTTGCTCCCATCGTCTAGCCCGGTCTAGGACATCGCCTTTTCACGGCGGTAACAGGGGTTCGAATCCCCTTGGGAGTACCAATCTATACAGCCCTTCATTTCCGAGAGGATTTTGAAGGGCTTTTTTAATTCATATTCAATCCCAAATCTGCGGATAACTTTTTCGCTTTTTCCCATTGCAGTCAGCACCCATTTTCAAAAAACCTCATTCTCATGAGGCCATAGGTCCACAGCGACCGCCGAATTGCGCCCAAAATCACCATCGGCGCGGCTAACATC
>DATLXC010000070.1:0-5789 GCA_035575985.1 Bacteriovoracaceae bacterium
AAGAAATCCGTATGCACACTGACACAACAAAACTGAATCAAACTTTGAAGAGCCGTATGCGGGAAATTCGCACGTACGGATCTGCGAGGGTTTTACCTCTAGACTCTTATAAAGTTTGGGGGTAATTCTACTCTATGGAAATTAAGTACCGTTCGCACGCTGTGAATAGAATGCTTCAAAGGAATATTTCGACAGATGAAGTGGAGCTTATTCTAAACGAACCTGACGGTATGATAAGACAGTCCCAAGATAAGTTTATTTTTTATAAAAAACTTAAAGGGCGGAAAGACAATCTCATTGCTGCTGTGACTCTGATAAAATCTAAAAACGCATTCGAAGTTTTGACCGTAATGATTGATTTTGAGGTGTAACAATGAAAGTTTATCATGATTCTGAAATTGACTATCTTTCAATTGACTTCACTGATGAAGTTGAATCTAAGTCAGTCTACAAAGATGGAATTATTATTCGTTACGATAGAAAAGGACATGTGATTGGAGTTGATATTACTGACTCAATGAAACTTTTTGCAAGTTCAGACATGATGACTCTTCAAGAGGCTTGCGCCTTTTTAGGAATTTCAGAGTCAACAATGAGGCGTAAAATCAGAGATGGAAAAATTAAATACGCTAAAGAGGGAAAAAATTATCGCTTTAAAAAATCTGACATTATAAACATAGCGGCTTAAAAACTCAAAATGAAGGCTGGAATCAAGAAGGCCTCCGCGGGTTAACGGAAGCTTTCTTGTGCACCTTTGCCGACAACCATAGTACTGCAATGCTGCAACTCAGTCATCCAGATAATCCTTTCTTAAATACTGAATAACTAATTCATCAAGTTTGATGTCCTGATGAAATGTCCATTTCACAGGATCAAAAGTGACAAATTGAATCCAAGCATCGTTTGTATAAATGATGTATTGAAGCTTCTCCATCTCACCATATTCCTCTTTAGGTATCGCCAATCCTCTAAAAGACTCGATAGCAAATGGGGTATTCCACACCTTGAAAGTTCTATGTTTTGTACTTTCTCGAACTTTGGCATTTTCTATTGTAACTAGACTTCCAACGATATTTGAACCTAACCCTTCCTCTGTAATTCTAAATGGGCTATCCCCTTCAAGAGTTAATACATAATATTCATTCTCAGGGGAGTCATGATTTCTCTTAAAGAAAAAACAGGTATTTAATGTGATGAAGATCTGACTCACAAGCCACAACTCATTGCTCTGAATTACTGGGCTTTCCCAGCATTCAAATAAAATTGAATCCCCTATTTTATATGAATCAGCTCGTAAGAGTAATGCTTTTACATCTTTTTCAATGCAAACAAGGCACAGAAAAAGGCAGGAATTTCAAACAGAATTCCCTTCCATGATCTTAGGCATACATTTGCCTCTCAGTTCATGATGAATAAAAGAAATGTTTTTGATCTCCAAAAAATCCTTGGTCATACTGACATCAAAATGACCATGAGATATGCCCATTTCTCACCAGATTCAGTGGAATGAGTCTATCTACTAACTCCAGGTCTCCCCCCCCCCTGGAGTACGGTGTCGGCCCTAAAGGGCCATCTTTGTTCTCAGGGGTCATTCTTAATTTTGCATTCTTTAACTAGTTATTCGGAATTGTAATCAGAGGAGTATAGTAGGCCCTGGTGTTTGTTTGATTTGCATTATTGATCACCCATTGAAGGGGATTAATAAAACGAACACTCCAGTTAGCTGAAGGTTTAACTGAAGCAGTCATAGTCATTTTGTAAGTTCCACTAACAAGCTGAACATTTTCCAGAAGCCATGAACCGTTTAGGCATTTAAATTTGGAATTGGACGCCATGCTAAAGGCGCCTGTGATAGAGCTGAATGTACTAAGTATTCCACCAAGATAATCAAATGAATTGTAGGTCGTTTGCAGGATTTCAGTTCCGATGTTTGAATCTTCAAGCACAATCTTTCTTCCCTCAATGAGGGGCAATAAATCTCTTTTACCGAAGTACACGGTGGAGCCACCACCGGTGAGGTTATTAACCATCCTGACGTCTGGGCATTTTTCGAAAGTTCCCTTCATAACTTCTGATCCGCTGAGGGAGGTACTGCCGCCTCCATTGTCGAGGTACAATTTGATGGCCACAGTTCCGTCAAAGTTATCCATGTTTTCAATGCTCGCTAAACCAAGATTGAAGACGGGTTGGGGTGTGGTCAGGTCAAAAGTGCCAATAACGGTTTCAGTATTCCCCACCGTTATTGTCGATTCAGTGTTGGCATAGTCGAGCTTCACAAATCCTGCGGCCGTTGTATTTGGGCCGGCAGGAGAGTGAAGGCCTATGTCGGTAGAGATTTGCCAGTTAGAGCTGGTATCAGGAGCACCTATGTTTACTCTTTCCCAGGAGCGGTTAGAGGCCTGGTTAAAAGGAAATCCATCGCCATCGTCATCGGCAAGTGTATAGGTACTTTTTGTTGAGGCCACAGGTGTACCAAAACTACTGATACTGAGTCCGTCTCCGTTATAGAGAGTGATGGGTTCTGTGGCCGCCAGGCCGCTTGTGCCTATGCCATTGGTTCCAGCAGCCGTGCCCACTGATAAGATGAGAGAGCCAGGAGGATAGTTATAGGCCTGGTCACCATACCTTGCGTGATCCGGGTCCAGAATGATGGCGTATTTGCCAGGTGCTAGTATGGTGGAGTTTATGAGGAGTTCGGGATGCCTGAGAGCATCGTTGCCGGCGATGGTCCATGCCGACAAATGATCTATTCCAACACCATCTGTAATTGAGAAAGCGGAGAGGTCGATGCTTGAAATTCCATTGTTATAGAGCTCAATGTACTCCATGGTTGTAGATTGCGTTTTTACCAATCCATTGTCGCAGCAGATGTTATTCGTACTGGCGAGCACGTTCATGACTTCCGTAATGACGATTTTAGTATTGTCACAGATCGAATTTGCCCTGCCGGGAGAATTCCCCTGGCAATCCTTGCCATTTTGCCAGTTAGCATAAATGTCCGTGGAGGTGAGTGTTTTGCGCTCAACTGAATTTTCATCCCGAGGATCAAAGGGAAAGTCGATAGTTTGGGGAGCACCATAACTTGATAGCTCTTCTAGCCCTATTGATGGATTGAGGATGCTGATTTTATCCGTTGGGTCTAAACCATTACCGATGCCATAAGAGCCTGGCAGCGTATCAAATGAATTATAGATGGAAAACAAATACACATTTCCACTCAGGTGAGCGGACCAGAATTGCTCGCAGCTGGCATAATCGGGATCCAGGATAAGTCCAAATGCACCGGCCGGCAAAATAGCTGAATGATTGTTCATGTGGGTGAAACTTCCTGATACGACTCCATGATAAGAGTTGTCCCAGGCGACGATTGTATCTGATGATGAGCTGTCGAAAAGTATGATTCCCGTTAAATCTACGGCTTCACTTCCATTATTGTAAATTTCGATAAACTGGCCCGTTGAGCGCTTCAAGGTTGACGTGCAAGGGGCGGGAGTGGTGTGATTGCCGATTAGTGTTTCAGATAAAACTTCCGTGATGATCAAGTCTGCCAGGGTTATGGAGCTTGCGTAGCCCATGCTTTTACTGCCGTGAGTATTTGATGTTTCCCAGTTGCCGGCAACATCACCGGACAAAAGAGAAATCATTTCCCAACTATTTCCCGTCCCGGCGCTAGAGGGAACAAAGGCGCCTCCGGCAGAGCCAAAAGTTGCGATAACAGTTGTTGAATCGGACTGGGTGATCTGCAGGGATTCGGTAGGGCCTAAGTTGGTTGAACCCAGGTTCTTGGTAGACTGACCAGGAGTTCCTGCGGTTGAAACTGAAAAAAGATAGACCTGTCCCTTTAAATGGACATTTAAATGCTGATTGCATTTCCCATAGTCAGGATCAAGAATAAGCCCATAGGCACCGGCAGGAAGAATGGTGCTGTTGTCATTCATGATTGTTATGCCGTCGTTCAAAGTTCCATGGGATGCACTATTCCACGCAACGATGGTGTCCGTACCTGTACCGTCTTTTAGCTTATGATTATTGAGATCAATGGGAGTCCCGGAGTTATTGTAAATCTCAACATACTGATTTGAGGAACTTGTTACTTTCGTACATGCTCCTCCCAATGAAGTGTTGGCAGGTATACTTTCTGTAGCGGTAAAAACTTCTGTGATTAGAAGTGCCTGGGCATTGGAACAAAAAAGAGTCATCAGGAAAATTAATATCTTCATAATGTACTCTGTAGTGCCGTCACGATCTTGGCCCTTTGAGTGGCATTGGCGCGTAATTCAGTCCTGGTTTCTACGTGGATGAACCGGTCAGGAAAGCGTTCCCGGACGTGGCTTCCCTGAACATTTTCAGTTGCCCCCAAAGAAGTTGAATCTGTGGGGTAGATGGCACCATTCATTCCGGCCGCCGTGAAAGCAGCTTTTAATGTGGTCAATATGGCCGGTGGATTTTGTTTTGCACCGGAAGCTAAAACGAATTCAATTGGAGGAATAGCTGCATATAAGTCAGTCATCCCTGATCCATAGCCATGAAGCTGAACCACGTAAGTGATGTCCTGAGCAAATACAGTATGGGCAATGTGAAAGAATAACGCCGTCTCATGGGCGGCATCTGTGCGAAACTGGCCTGAGTTTCCGGGTACGGTTGTGGTTGAAGGACTGGTTGAGTTGTATCGATGATGGCCCGCCATAATGAAGAGTGCTGGATTCATGGTGTCCATAACTTCTCCGCCAAGTTCTCCAGTATTTGAGTCCCACATAGGATGTGGCACTTCAATGAGTAATTTATTCGCCATACTACCGAAGTTTGATTTCATCAATGCTACACCGTGACCATAAATTTTGGGATTCATTTCTTCCACGCCGTAATAGAATATACTGCCCATTGCCAGTTTGAAGACCTGCAAATTAAGTGTTCCGAATTCAGCTTGCTCAGCAGGGGTGATGACTAACGGTTCTGTACCGGATAAATTTTTTACCCTGTCGTAAAACAAGTTCATCAAATAAGAAGCTTTAAGTAACTGCTCGCCTGTAGGAACTTTAACATTGCCAACAGAATTTAAGAAATTATGAGAAATGATAGAGGCCTTAACCGCTGAAGTGTAACTCGCAAAAGTGGGATAGTCCGAAGATGTATAATTTTTGATACTGTTGGTAACAACAGAACCTCCACCTCCACCACCTCCACCTGCTCCACCTGCTTCGCCGGTGGGCGTGTGGGTCGCAGCAGGTTTGATATCTGAAACATAAATTTGCGGATTACATGAAAATGTTAATCCACACAGGATGAAGAGAAGGATGTTTAGAACTATTTTTTTCACACTTATCCGTTTTAGAATCATAAGGTTGACTTAGAGTCTTATCGGCATTTTTATGCTTTTATTAAACCGTTTTCAGGCTGATCTTTATAGTCAGACATTCCCAGGATGAAGTGATTTGATTGGAGACTTTACTATGTCCACTAGTGACTCTGAAATGGATGCTTTATTACTGGACAACAACGTTGATGCTAATTACCAATTCTGATTATTCTATAACCCGCGGGCCGAAACCTACGGGCCAATAGGAGTTCTATAGTTCTCCGAAATACTGGTCCTGATCCACCATGAATATCATCTTTCTGGTGAGCATTTAGCTCGTCATCAATTTCAGTCTAAATCCTTCTCTAAGACTTCAGAAAATCTCCTAAACGTCTAAAATCGTGGCCATCCTGGCCTCTTTCTCATTTCACCTGAATATTGGATTTTACGGCCCTGCGGCCACGGCCATGTGTAATGAAAAAGGCCTCCAACT
>DATLXC010000071.1:0-31145 GCA_035575985.1 Bacteriovoracaceae bacterium
AGTCGTGGTCCAGGCAAGGGCCGTACATGTTGGTGCAGAGGCCACCCCACCTACAGTTACGCTGACTGTCCTGGTGTTCTCACTACAAGCACCAGTAACTGTATAAGCTGCCTTATTGGCATTATTAATAATGGTTGAAGAGGTAATCGTGACCGTTGGGTCAACAGTATCTTTTACCACTGAGGTTGTGGCCTGGATGGCGTTGTTAGCGGCAGCATCTGTATGATCGGCCGTGATGGCCAATGTTAAGCTATCTGCGACACCTGTGACGTTTAAGGTCGTTGTCCATGCAAGTGCTGTACAAGCTGGAGTACCTAATACACCGCCAACATCCACACTCACAGTCCTGGTGTTTTCACTACATGTACCGCTCACAGTGTATGCTGCTTTATTGGCATTATTAATGACTGGTGAAGAAGTGATGGCAACTGTCGGATCAACTGTGTCTTTCAGAACCGAAGTTGTCGCCTGAGTTGCGGTGTTGCCGGCGGCATCGTTATGATCAGCAGTTATGGTAACCGTTGCACTATCTGCCACACCGGTCACATTCAGAGTAGTAGTCCATGCAAGAGAAGTACAAGTTGGCGTGCCAGTCACACCGCCAACATTCACGTTCACGGTTCTTGTATTCTCGCTACAGGCCCCACTAACTGTGTAGGCAGCCTTGTTCGCATTATTTATTGCAGGAGATGAAGTTATTGAAACAGTTGGATCAACTGTATCTTTCACAATTGTTGTTGTGGCCTGTAAAGCGTTGTTACCTGCGACATCAATATGATCTGCGGTGATTGCAAATACCAGACTGTCAGCGGCTCCACTTACGTTGAGAGGAGCCGTTGTCCATGTGAGGCCGATGCAAGATGGAGTCGCCAGGACTCCCCCTGCATTGACACTAACTATCTGGCCATTCTCACTACAAGTACCACCTAAGGTATAAGCGGTTTTATTCGCATTATTGATTATTGGAGAAGAGGTGATCGCCACTGTTGGATCTACTGTATCCTTGACTACAGATCCTGTTGCCTGAATAGCTGGGTTTCCGGCCACATCAACATGGTCAGCTGTTACAGCCACTGTCAAACTATCGGCCACTCCAGTTACATTCAACGTAGCTGACCATCCAAGTGCAATACAGGAAGGCGTGGCAAGGACGCCGCCAACATCCACACTTACTATTTGCGTACTCTCACTACATGTACCACTTATTAAATAAGCTGCTTTATTAGCATTATTAATGACCGGCGAAGAAGTAATAGCGACTGTAGGATCAATAGTATCCTTCAGGACTGAAGCAGTGGCCTGTATCGCTATGTTACCTACGAAGTCATCATGATCAGCTGTTATAGCAAGAGTTAAGCTATCAAGAGCAGCACTTACATCTATAGGGCCGGTTGTCCAACCCACTCCGATGCATGATGGAGTTGCCAGGACACCGCCAATATCTACATTGACGGTCCTGCCATTTTCACTACAAGCACCACTGACGGTATAGGCATTTTTATTAGCATTGTTTATGACCGGAGAAGAAGTAATTGTCACTGTTGGATCAACTGTGTCTTTAATGACTGAAGCTGCTGCCTGTACGGCATTGTTACCTGCAAAGTCATTATGATCAGCAGTGATGGCTACAGTCAGGCTGTCTGCTATTGATGTCACGTTTAATGTCGCAGTCCAGTTAGGAGCTACGCAAGTCCCAGATCCGGCCACGCCACCGACATCCACAGTGACTGTTCTTGTATTTTCACTGCAGTTACCACCTATGGTGTACGCAGCTTTGTTTGCATTATTAATAACCGGTACAGAACTGATTGTAACAGTAGGATCAACTGTATCCTTAAGAATGGTTGCTGTTGCCTGGACTGCAGAGTTCCCGGCAACATCATCATGATCAGCAGAAATCGCCACGGCAGGACCATCAGGATCACCTGAAATGTTTACTGTTGCTGTCCATGTAAGGCCAGCGGCGCAGGTGTCAGTAGTGCTGATGCTTCCGATATTAATGGAAACGATCTGTCCACTTTCAGAACAAGTACCCGTTACGTTATAAGCAAGCTTATTAGCATTATTAATGATGGCCGGGGCATTGATCCCGACAGTAGGGTCAATCGTATCTTTCAATACTGATTGCGTGGCCTGGATGGCAACGTTGCCCGAAGAATCATTGTGGTCTGCAGTTATGGCAAGGGTCAAGCTGTCAGCAGCGGCACTCACGTTTATGGCACCTGTAGACCAAGCCCCCCCGCCGCAAACTGGAGCAGCAAGCACGCCCCCAATATTCACACTGACTGTCCTGCCGTTTTCAGTACAAGTACCAGATACTGTATAAGCTGCTTTATTGGCATTATTTATAATGGGAGATGAAGTAATCGCTACCAGAGGATCAACCGTATCTTTTATGACTGTTGTTGCAGCCTGAACAGCATTGTTGCCGGCAAAATCATTATGATCAGCTGAGATGGCCAGGGCTAAACTGTCGGCTATGCCAGTTACGTTTACAGTAGTTGTCCAGCTTGGGGCCGTACATGTTGGAGTGGCCGCAACTCCGCCAACATCTACAGTTACTATCCTGCCATTCTCACTACAAGTACCGCTGACAGTATAGGCAGCTTTATTTGCATTATTGATGACTGGAGAAGAGGTAATGGCAACAGTTGGATCAATAGTATCTTTTAAAATCGAAGCTGTGGCCTGGGTTGCAGGGTTACCGGCAAAATCAACGTGATCAGCGGTAACAGCGAGTGTAGTGCTATCAAGTGCTGCACTTACATCTATTGCACCAGTTGTCCATGCAAGGCCGACGCAGTTTGGAGTTGCAAGCACTCCACCAATGCTAACACTTACTGTCCGGCCATTTTCACTACAAGCACCACTTGCGGTATAAGAATTCTTATTGGCGTTGTTAATAACCGGAGTCGATAAAATTGACACTGTTGGATTAACAGTATCTTTTAAAACTGTAGTCGCTCCCTGGATACTTGGGTTATTGGCAGCATCAACTTGATCAATAGTGATTGAAACGGCCGCGTTGTCTGCCAATGTCGTAACATTTAATGTGGTAGTCCAGGCAAGACCCGTACATGTAGGAGTGGTAGTAAGTCCACCGACATTTACAGTTACAACCCTGGTATTTTCAGTACAAGTACCGGTTACAGTATAAGCTGCTTTATTTGCATTGTTGATAATCGGGGTTGAAGTGAATGCAACAATTGGAGCAATGGCATCCTTTATTATTCCAGAGACAGAAGCTGTGTTAGCTGAGTTTGCAAAAGCATCAATATGATCAACAGTTAAGGCCATAGCCCCTTCCGCCAATCCACTGGCATTAATGTTGGTTGTGTAAGCAAGCCCAGCGCAGGCAATAGATGTACTGATCGCACCTAATTGAATATCCACGTTCCTTGTATTTTCACTACAAGCACCGGCAACCGTATAGCTGTTTTGGTTAGCGATATTTATATATGTATTAGGTAAGGGAGTAGTAGCAGTGACTGTAGGCTGAAGAACCAATGCTGTAAGGCTTTTTGTTACATTAGTGTTGAAGACAGAGTTGAAATAATCAATCTGCATGTCATCGAGAGGCACTCCATATGCCGTAGGCATGATTTTAACTACGACCGTACAACTTGCAGGTGCTGCAGCCATGTTGGCAGTACAAGTACCTGGAGTGACTCCATCAGTTCCTGGGTAGCCACCCTGATAAGAAAAAGGAGCGGCCAGGGTTATGTCAGTAATCAGGGAAGCAGGTGACTGACCGACGTTTGTTACAGTAAATGTGGCGTAAGCAGGTTCGTTACGGTGAAGAGTACCGTAATCATAAATTGCCGGACCACTTATCTCCAGGATTGCAGGAATGATACCTTCAACTTGTAGTCCCTGGGACTCCAACCGGGCATTGATGCCGTTATCATAAGCAAGATCTACGTTATCGTTAAAGATACCCTGTGCCAGTGGTGTAGCAGTGATGGCAATATTACAAACCTCACCAGGTAGAACAACGAAATTTCCACTAGCATTCGTGTTAACACAAGTTCCTGTAAGACCCGGGTAACTCATGCCCTGGAAAGCGAAAGGGGAAACCAGGCTACCATTAGTATTAAGAAGGTCAATGACGGCCGGAACATCACCGGAGTTAGTAACCGTATAAGTGCTGGTCTTATTCAATCCAACAATAACCCACGACATGTTAAATGGATCTGGAACTGGAGTCAGGGCCAGGAGTGCCGGCAATACACCAATACCATTAAATGTAGTGATGATATTGGAGTTGTTCGCTGGTGAGACCACCATACCGTTGTTGTAATTCATGTTAATGGAATACGAATCCGCCGGTGCAGGTCCCAGGACATTATAATTGTAGGTAGCAAGTGCTGGTGGCCTGAATTCAAACTGGATGGCACAGCTTTGATTTTCATCGATTGGATCTGTACAGGTATTACTCACTAAGTAATACGGTGGACTAGGGTTTACATAGTTGAGATCAGTTGCAATCCATTCACCGATATTGGTTACTGTAAGAGTTAATCGTCCGGTTCCGCTCAAGTTACTAAAGCCCTCGTAAGCAATTGGCCCGAAGTCATGAGAAGCAACATTAAAGACAAGCTTGGCCGGATCCTTTGCAACCGCGATCAGGGGAATGTCTATCTCCCGGTTTGCAAATTCATCCCGATATTTAACATTTAAATTTGTATTGAAGGTTCTTTTTGTAAGTGGAGCGAAGGTTACGTTGACGGTACAAGTGTGGCCTCTATCAAGTGCGCCTCCACATGTTCCACCCGTACCTGGATAAGAACCACCAGTAAAGTTGATCTCACTATCGCCGGCTAACGAAAGCGTTATATCTAAGGCAATAGCCTTTCCTGTATTAGTTAAAACGAATTCTTTTTCAGTTGTACGAAAAACTAGTGCCTTGGGTAAAGTACCCAAGGGCAGAGTCGATGTGGGTGAGGATACAACTATTTCTGAAAGATCCAGATTCTTAACACTGACTGCTGTATCACCACATGACTGTAAAATGAAAAGTGCGGTTAGAAATAGAATTATTTCTAAACTTTTTAACTTAGCTAAAATTTTACTCCAACCTTTTGAAGGAATTGGTGCGTCTTCATCCTGATGACACAGTGTTTTCCTACCCTTAAATCTTAACTTAAAACGGGGCCCGAACAACAAGAACGGACACTTATTGCTAAGATTCTGTTTATTTAGATGGCTTATCGTAATTCCGGATGAATAACGCAAGTCGTTAAAACATAATTTTTTATTTATATTTTGCCCAGAATTCGTGCCAAGTCTTGAAATTTCAAGGAAATACTCTGTTTAAATGGAGAACCTATATGAAAAAAAATTGCCGAAAATTCCTGTATTTTTTAGTCAGGTTCAGTGTCAATTATGTGGGGAAATCTTTACCCCTAGGCAAGGTTTGCCTCTTTTTAATGTCAAAAAACCAAATATGTCGCCAATAAGTTTTTTGCCTAATAGGGGCATTCAAAATTCATCATTTTTTTAGTAAAATCACGATTTGGAGGAGCTATGAAAAGACGATATTCTGACTCTCAAATTTCAGAATTTGTAGAAGCCGCTAACAAAGATGGTTTTTGTTTACTCAAGTCCCACTTCCCCAGGGAAAAAGTGATCGAATGGCGTGAGGCTTGCCTGCCCCTACTTAATCAACAAATTGAACAGGAAGGTGAAAAAACCAGTAGGGGCGCCCAAAGGTTTTACGTAACTTTTCCATTTTCTGAGCCTTTTTCAGATCCCGCTTTTTTTGAAGATCCGGACATAGTCGCTATAGTCGAAAAATTGGCCGGAAAGGACTTTGTCATGTGCCAGCTTGCATCCGATACACCCATCCAGGGTTCGGATTATCAGGCCATACATCGTGATTGCCCTCCCCTGTTCCCTGAAACGGGCATTGAAACTCCGATGTATCAAATTGCCCTGAATTTTCCATTGGTCGACGTGACGCCGGAGAATGGACCGATAGAAATTATTCGAGGAACGCATATGATGTCCAAAGATCAGGGAATGAAATTACTTGAAAGTGGACAGGCCTCTATCAAAGCCATTTCAATGAAGGCCGGAGATGTCATGGTTCGTGATGTGAGAACTCTGCATAGGGGAACTCCCAATAAGACAAATGAACCTAGGCCAATGGTCGTTATTGGATATAGCCGTTCATGGCTTAACAGGCCTGAAGTCTCGATTGAAATCCCAAGAGCGGAATTTGAGAATCTTTCAGAATTTGCAAAAGGAATGCTGCGAAATAATCCTGTAGTGGATGAGCTTCATCGTGGTCCTAAGCCTGAGAGCTATACAGTTTTTCAATATTAACTATTCCATATGAGCAAGCTTAGGTAACAGGTTATAACCGACAAGATAATGGTCAGCGGTAAACCAATTTTAAGAAAGTCGGAAAAACTATAATTACCGGGACTCAAAATTAGTAAATTGCCATGGTGCCCGATTGGAGTCAAAAACGAGGCAACGGCTCCTATTGTTACGCAAATCACTGCACTAATAGGAGATATTGTAGCACCTTTGGCAAAGGCCACAGCAATTGGCGCCAGCAAAACAGTAGTAGCAGCATCAGAGAGAATTTGGGTCAATAAAGCAGCTATCCAGAAAAAAACCATCAACATGGCAAAGGGTTCCCAACCCTCTGTATATTTCAGGATCTGGGAAGCTAATAACTTATCCACTCCAGTCCTCTCCATGGCAAGACCCATGGGAATCACACCTGCAATCATCACAAAGATCTTTACCTCAATGGATGAGTAGGCCTGCTCTATATCCACACATTTTGTAAGTATCATGGCCATGGCACCTGCCACGAAGGCCAGATAGGCCGGAAGTAATCCGGTAGCTGCAGTGGTGATCGACGCCAGCATGATAAAAGATGCAAGCTTACTTTTATTCCGCTTTGTAATTGTGGCATAGAAAGGAAGGAACATAAGAAATCCACGATGCAGAGAAATGCCATCCAATTTCTCTTTAGGTCCCCAGATAACAATAATATCTCCGGCGTGGATAATGGTGTCTGCAACTCCAGTTGCCACCCATCCAGATTTACGCCAGATCCCTACGACAGCAACGCCAAAACGACGATAAAAATTAATTTGGGAAACAGACCTTCCTACAAATTCTGACTTGGGAGAGATCACTGCTTTCAAAATTCTTTTTTCTTCACCAGCCAGGCTGATTGTCTGTTCCTTGCCTTCACTAAACTTCTGCAAGGCCTTAAGAATCAATCCACCCTCACCATCCATTGAAACTAATTCATCAGCACTCGTCTTTACGATAAAGGTATCACCTTCTTCCAGGATAGATTCCAGATCCTTCTTTTCGAGGGTCTTGTCTTTCCTTACCCAATTAAGAATAAGAAATTGCTTCTCTGTTGCCGCTGCCAGTTCCTTGAAAGTTTTTCCAATCCAAATACTTTTATCAGTGAGGGTAACTTCCGTAGTTATTTCACTCAACCTGAAATTATTAACTGTATCATCTTCACCCGAAGTCTTCGGCAGGAGCCATTTCATGAGTACACAAAAGATAACACCTGCCAGGACTAAGGGCACTCCGACTTTCCCTACTTCAAACAAGCTTAGTCCCTTACCTCCACCCCGCTTAAGAATATTATTGGCAAGCAAGAATGCCGGTGCACCGATTAGCGTAAGTGTTGTTCCTAGCGAAGCTGCTGTGGCCATGGGGATCAGCAGGCGTGAAGCATGCAGGTCTTTTTCATCCTTGCAGATTTTCATGATAATCGGAAGCATCATAGCCGTGACCATCAGGTGATGTGTGAACGCCGACATGGCAGCAACCGAAAGCATGATGACAGCAATCGCCCGGACTTCTCCCTTTCCTGAAAGCTTAGTCACCCACTCACCGATGACATCAGTTACACCGGTAAAAGAGAGACCTGCAGAAAGAATAAAGACTGCAGCGACAATGATTGCCGGTTCACTGGAAAAACCAGAGAAGGCTTCCTTAACCTCAATTAGTCCCGTCAGCGATAGTGAAAGAACGATGAGCATGGCCACCATATCTACCCTGAGCCATTCACTGATAAACAGGACAACTGCAATAATCATGATGACCATAAACATCAGCTGGTCATGAGTCATTCCTAAAATCATAGATCGTCTTCTTTCACTGGAGTTGGGTTTTGTATATGAATATCCCTTTGAGGGTATGGTATTTTTATATTGTGCTTCTTGAATGTCTTCAGGACACTGAAGTTCAGAAGACTCCGGAGTGCACCTTTGCTGTCATTGTATTCATGGGTCCACACAAGCAAGCTGAAGTTTAATCCACTCTCGCCAAATTCAGTCAGGCGAACCATTGGTTCAGGTGTTTTCAGTACCCCTGGTTCATTTGCGGCCACCTCTAAAAGCAGGCTCTTGACTTGATCAGGATCGGAATCATAGGCCACACCTACCGAGATACTTAGCCGTACATTATTTCCTGAATGACTCCAGTTAATAACCTGCTTAGAAATGAAATCCGAATTCGGCACGATAATAGAAACATTGTCATTGGTAACAATTGTGGTGGCCCGAACGGATATGCTTTTAACATTACCGGAAACATTGCCAGAAGGATCTCCGACTTCAATTCTGTCACCCAGCTTAAGGGGCTTTTCCAGGAGAATAACAATACCACTTATAAAGTTACTAAAAATGGCCTGCATTCCGAAACCGATACCAATACCAATCGCACCTGTAAGCACCGCAAAGAAACTAAGATCGAGCCCTGTTGTCTGCAGGATACCCACTAAGCCCAGGACTAAAACAGCATAATAGCTAAGGGTGATAGCAGTCCGCCAGTTACCTACGTTAACCCCTTTGCGACTTGAAACAGAAACCAGAAGCCAGTTTCTAATCTTTGTACTTATTAAGAGGAAACCCATGAGAACCAGGATGTTTAAAAGAATTGCCCATAACGTTATAGAACTTTTACCAAGCTTGATAATGGGATAATTCATGACAGCCCATAGGGTGTTTCCAAAATTTGATAAATCGTCCACGATGCTTTCTCCAGGATTTATTCGAATTGAAGACGCTACACTAACCGAACTCATACTTTTTGGATATAACTTCACGCATAAAAAAAGGATGATTACTTGAACCACTTACTGAGCGATACTGTTTTAAATAAGTAATGAGAGGGCCATCCATGAAACTCCATCTATTCCTGTTTTTCATCGCTTTCAATCTTTCAAATGTACTTGCCCAGACTGAAATCAAAATCGGATGTGCTTACACATGTGATTCCAGTACAGAAAGTGCCTTGAAACAAACTTCGAAATCATTTCCCATCAAGCTTAAGCTTATCGATTTAACCAAGGTTAAAGAGGTAAAGTGGAATGAACTTCACGGAATTGTCATACCTGGCGGTGTGGACATTAACCCTAAGTATTATCTCCAGCATGTGGAACCTGATCTTCAGGCATACACAAGAAACCTTGATCATCTTGTGGAATACACAAGATCAGGTGAGGCCAGGGATGCATTCGAATATAGTCTTCTACGTGATTACTATACCAACCCAAGTCTTACTACGTTCCCCATGCTTGGCCTTTGCCGGGGCATGCAGATCATGTCAGTGGCATTAGGCATCCCTTTGTATGTCGATATTAAGACAGAACTAGGTATAGAAAATCGCCGCGACCTGTATGACCAGATTGAAGTGGCCGATGTAGATTCAATAATGGCAAAAATTTTTCCTGTCGCTTCCTTTCCAGGGTACAAGAATCATCATCAGGGATTAAGAGTTTCCTATTATATGGAACATAAAAAGCGGTGGCCTAACGTTAAGGTAACTGCATTCTCAAATAATAAAAAAATTGCGGAAGGTCTTGAGCTCCTGGACAGGCCTGCCCTGGGTGTCCAGTTTCATCCAGAAGCCGATGATAACAGTGTCAGAAAATATGTGTTTACGTGGTTCTTGAAAAAAGCAATTGAAAGAAAAGATGCTGAAGTTTACCAGTAAGGACTTTAAAACCCTCCCCTGGAAAAATGGCGGAGGCAGGACTCTTGAACTTTTCAAGCAACCACATTTAAGGCTTTCACTGGCCACTGTGGCCCAGGACGGACCATTTTCTCTCTTTGAGAACATTGATCGTCATCTCGTTTTGCTTAAGGGCAATGGAATCGAATTAACCTTCCCTGATGGCAAAATTCAGAAACTTGAAAATCCTTATCAGGTCCTCCGGTTCAAGGGCGAAGATCAAATTCATTGCAGGCTCTTGAATGGCATCAGTGAAGATTTCAACATCATGGTTGATCGCTCATGGGGAAAGGCAGATTTGCAGGTCAAAAGTCTTGTAGAAGGCCAGAAGCTGCACCTTGAAAAATGCCCTTTGATGTTTATTTATCAGATCCAGGCACAGGTTCTGCTTGAGCTGAAAGCCGAAGCGATGGATTTAGAGTTTCCAGGGGCCATGGACCTTCTCATCATAAAAATCAGGCAGGTTTAAATGCATGACATTAGTATCGGCGAAGTCACCTGGTTAAAACTGATTGATAAGAAACGAGGCCCGCAGTTTCTTGACCTCATTAAAACAAATAGAAACTACCTTCGCGAGTGGCTAGGTTGGGTAGATGACTTCCAGACCATTTCTGATATTGAGAAGTACCTCGATTCATCACTGAGAGATCTTTCAATCAGGAAGGTTCTGCGTTTCTGGATTATAAAACAGGATCAGCTGGTGGGTATTGTCCACTTAACGGATATTAATTGGACTAAACGGGAAGCCATTATTGGATACTGGGTGGGTGAACAATATCGTGGTCAGGGTCTAGCAGAAAAGGCCACAAGGGCCATGATAAATTTTGCCTTTGATGAGTGGAAGCTTAACCGGATCGAGATTATGTGCGCCACTGAAAATGCCGCAAGTCAGTCTATCCCGGTAAAACTTGGATTTAAACGCGAAGGTATTCTGGAAAATAATGAGTGGCTTTATGACCATCATGTTGATCATCAGGTATTCAGCATGTTGAGCGAGGATTGGGTCCGATAATTACCACAGCGCGTCTTTCAGGTACGTGATATTCTTACTATACCAAGTGCCTATGCAAATAAAATTTTTAAGCATTTCAATACTGTTGTTCTCTCTAAATGCGAATGCTTTGGAGACTGATAATTACCTGATGTGGAATCGTGAACTCAAGGATTCCTCAGAAAAAATCAACAAGTTCCTCGTAAGTGAGATCCAGAACGCCCTGAATGCAACCAATAAGAAGAAAATCTTTCAGGACTGCGAAACAGTTACCAACAATATCGCTGCAAAATTCATGTCATATTTCATCGATAAGAATCCTCTTGAGAATTATCTCAAGGCCAGTTTAAAGCATGATGAAATTTATCCTGGTAACGGCGATTACATAACAAACAGCATTTACCGTGATCCATACAGGTTTTATGTTCCTGCCTTCGGTCTTTCACCCAATGTACAAGTTAAGGATATTTACTTCGGAACTGATAAGCTCACTCACTTTTCTTCCACTGGCAGAAGGTACTTTAATCATTACCTGAAACAAATTAAAGATGGTATGAGCGACCTTGATGCTCAAAGAAGTGCTGTTCTCTTCGGCATTAAGAATGAAACAAGTATCCTTGGATACTGGTCAAGTGGTGTTTATAGTTATGGTGATGTTGAGGCGAACTATCAGGGTTTTCTTTTTTATAAAAAGATGTGCTTTGATAAGACAGAAACTTTCCTCACTCAAAACGAGGCCGGCAAATGGAAACTTGCAAGCCTGCCCGATATCAACGAATACGTAAGTCCTTATTGGGACGAGACTTTCAATCTCTCTTACAGGCTTCCGGTGAACTGGGACAAGGTTGCACCTGTTATCAAGGAACGTTATTGCCCGATGATCAATGATGCTGCAGTTGTAGAAAGAATGGATTACTACCATCATTATCCCCACAATAGTTTCTCGCTTGAGCTTGTTCGTGAGCTTCAGGGAACTGGATTTGAAGGTACTCCAATACCTGAAACCACCCAATCAATTACTAAACTTTGCGGAATATAAGTCATGTACTTTTTCTTCCTGCTCTTTAGCATCCTCCAGGCGGAAGCCCATGTTGATGACAAAGAAAAGCTGATAAAGAATATTGTCGATCTTTACCGACCACTTGCTTCGGAACAATTCCAGAAAGATATTGTACTCACGCTTAAAAAAGATGACCCATCCCTTAATGCCTCCGCGGGACACATGCCCGATGGTTCTATTGAAGTTACTGTCTTCGGTGGTGTGCTTGAACAACTTGAAGAATCAGAAATTATCTTTGTCCTTTGCCATGAGATTGGACACATCTTCGGAAAAACTTTTGAAGGTAAATTATACCGTGGCGAAGGTGAGGCTGATTACTTTGCAGGCTCATGTGTCCTGAACATCCTCCACGACATAGACTCCGCAGAAAGAAGCATCATGGGTTCCCTGGAAAAACTTTACTCAGCTCCCATCGATTACTCACTGGCCGAAACCAGGAAATATCCTGGCATCCAACTTTCCTATCCGGACAAGGAGTGCAGAGTGCTTAGTGCCCTGAGGGGACTACGGGAGGAACCAAGGCCCGCTTGCTGGTTCAACCCACTTTTATGATTCTCTCATCCGGCATCATCCCCTTAAGGAAAAATGAAGAACAATGGGAGTACCTGCTCCTTCGCTGTTTTAAATATTGGGATTTTCCAAAGGGTCACGGAGAGAAAGACGAATCTCCCCTTGTTACCGCTATAAGAGAGATGACTGAAGAGACAACAATCAGTGCCATGAAAATGCCTTGGGGTGAAATATTCTATGAAACTGAAATGTACTCCAAGGGTAAGATAGCCCGCTATTACCTGGCGCAAGTAGACATGGACGCAAAAGTCGAGCTACTTCCAAATCCTGAAAATGGAATCACTGAGCATCATGAATATCGTTGGGTGACTTATGAAGAGGCCATGAGATTGGCCAATCCAAGGATTAAGAAAGTTGTAGAATGGTCGAGAAGAATTATTTCCCCTTCTTAAAAAGATGCAGGTATTTTCCGTAACCGTTCTTTTCCATTTCCTCTACCGGAATAAATTTCAAGGAAGCTGAATTGATACAATACCTTTTCCCACCCCTGATCACAGGACCGTCATTAAAGACATGACCCAGGTGACTGTCACCTTTCTTACTTCTAACTTCTGTCCTTGAGCCATCATGATCAATTTTTTTGGTAAGGCTTGAATCATTGATACCCTTGGTGAAGCTAGGCCATCCAGTTCCTGAATCATACTTATCAAGAGAAGTGAAAAGTGGTTCACCGTTAGTTATATCAATGTAAATACCGTCTTTTTTATTGTCCCAATACTCATTCCTGAAGGGGGGTTCAGTTCCATTCTCTTTGGTCACCTTACGTTGCAAATCCGTTAATGTACCTGGCTTCCATTTTTCAGCAAAAGCGGTATTAACAATGATTAGGGATAGAAGACTTACAATTATTTTTTTCATATAATTATTCTATCCCTATTACAAGAAATTGTCATTGCTTGTAGATAACCTTCAACTTTAGTTCACCAGCTTCGTAACTTATTTGAGCAATGGTTCTGATGGCTCTTCTGCCATCTGGCTTGCGTTCCTGGTAGATGATATGGCGAAATGCCTGAGCAATTACAACGTACATCTAGTTCTGGAATAAGAAGTTGCTTCTCTAAGTTCATTTAAGAACGAACTCTTTTTATGCCCTGAATTCCCATCGTACAAATAGTACGTAAGATGGAGCCTCCAGCGCTCATTTCCACATCAGGTTCTTTCCCTTCACCCATAAGTTGAAGCTGATGGGTGTACCAGGTTATTTCGAGCGGAAATAGTTTATCAAGTTGTTTATAACCTGTTGTAAGAAATTTCACCTTACTCTCTACTGTCTTGCCTTCGAGCAATTGCTTAGGAAAGTCAGGGTTAATGGCCATTGAACGGGCGAGTCCTATTACATCACAAGAACCACTGGCAAGAGCATTGTTCATCCCTGTAAGCGACCTGAAACCACCAGTAAGCATGAGCGGAGTTTTTACTCTTGATCGTATTTCTTCACAATATTCAAGGAAGTAAGCCTCCCTGGCCATCGTACTCCCCTTACGGGTGACCCCAGTCATCTCTGGGGATTCATATGTTCCTCCAGATACCTCAATTAAGTCCATGCCAAGTTTTGAAAGTGTTTCCACTACATCCATTGATTCTTCCTTGGTGAACCCACCTCGTTGGAAATCTGCAGAATTTAATTTAATACTTACAGGGAATGCAGGGCCTACTTCTTCCCGGATTGCCTTATAAACCAGGACTACAAAGCGCATCCTGTTCTCAAGAGATCCACCCCATTGATCCTCTCTTTGATTATGTAATGGTGAAAGAAATTGGCTTACTAAATAACCATGGGCCCCATGGATCTGCACACCAGTGAAACCAGCTTCCTTCGAAGCTTTTGCACCCAGGGCAAATGCCTCAATGATTTTATATATCTCATCTTCCGAAAGTGCGCGTGGGCGATTAAACATCTTATTCAAAGGTGGCTTAAGTTCAATTGAGGAAGGAGCGACAGGCTCGCGACTCAGGAACTTAGGAGACTGTTTTCCAGGATGATTAAGCTGCGTCCAGATATGAGTTCCGTTTTCCTTTCCTGCCCTGGCCCAACGATTAAGATCTGAATAATCACGGTTCTTTTCAAACGCAACATTCGCAGGCTCACCTAAGGCATGCTTATCAACCATGATATTGCCGGTAATCAGGAGGCCCGCTCCACCCTTGCACCACCTGCCATAAAGTCTTTCAAGCCGATGATCGGAGCGGTGATCTGGAGTACCCAGTGCCTCGCTCATGGCCGACTTAGCAATACGATTCTTTAATACTGTTCCACATGGGAGGACCAGTTCATTCTGAACGAAATTTTTCATCTGGAAATATTAGCTTAAAGGTAGGGAGAAAACAACCGGGCTACACCATCCCTTAAGCGTACGGGTAAGGTACGATCAAGCATTTCATCTTCGGACATGTTATGGGCAAATTTTAGTTTCTCTGTGATAAGAATTTTGAGGTTCCTGGCAAGATGTTCATCATAGCACTCAACGTTCAACTCGAAATTAAGTCGTAAACTGCGGGGATCCAGATTAGCAGATCCGAAAAGTACCCAGGTGTCATCAACCAGAATGAGCTTGGTGTGATCAAAAGGCGGAGGCGTGAACCATATATTGCAACCATGCTGGATCAAGGGAAGGAGCTGCGGATTTGAGGCCCATTGGACAAATGGCAGGTTGTTACTGCTTGGAAGGATAATATTAACTGATACACCTTTGCTGGCAGCAATATAAAGTGCACGTGTCATGGATGAGTCCGGCAGGAAATACGGTGTAAGAATCCAGATGGAGTCTTGTGCTGAAGATAAAGCACCTTCAATCATCATGGATAGCTTAAACAAATCTTCATCCGGTCCTTCAGTTATGACTCTTCCAATAGTCGTCCCGGTGGCTGAAGGCTTGCCAAGCCAGTCACTTCCTTTTAAAACTTGTTTCGTTGTGAAGGCCCAATCCTCCATGAATACTTCCTGCAATTGAGTAACGAGAGGCCCTGTCACTTCGAAATGTAAATCCATGACCGGATGCTTGGGCAAAAGCGAGAGCTGGTGACCCTGCCTGATATTCATGCCACCGGTAAAGGCCAGGATACCATCTACGACCATAATCTTGCGATGTTTTCGTAAATTGAAATGTGGAAATGTCATGGGTCTCAAGGCACCCATAAATCGTGCTACTGCAATATTTTCGGCTTTCAGGTTTTTTAACACCGGTCTCCAGCTATAGCGAAGTCCGATATCATCAATTAACACCTTTACCTTTACTCCTCGTGCAACTGCAGCGGAAAGCTTTTTGATAAAGTGTTTTCCAACCTGGTCATTATCAAAAATATACGTACTGAGGGAGATGCTCTTCGTGGCATTCTCAATTGCATCAAGCATCCTGGGAAAAGCCTCATCGCCATTGACCAATGGAGTGATCTTGTTGCCATTTAACAAAGGCCTGCCGGTAATCTTATTACCTAATTTCGCCAAAGTTATAAAGGAAGGATTAGGAAAACATCGGGCTATTTCAAAATCAGTTGAGACATAAGGATTGTCGGGAATCATAAGGCAATTGGTATCTTCACGCATAAGCTTTGCCAGCCTTCTTACCCGATTAATACCCAGCAAGAAGTAGAGCACACTACCTAGAATGGGAACCAGCCAGATAATACCAACCCAACCGATGGCTGCTCTGGAATCGCTTTTATATAGAATGGCATGGCCCGAGCAGAAGATTGCCAGGAGTATGGAGAATAGTGAGAAAATTGTCGTAGCCCCGGGCAAGTACTCTTGGAGATTGATCAAGTTTTTGCTCCCCAAAAAAAGAGTTCAGGACAATCTCATCATGAGAATTCCTTGGGAACAAGTGTTTCCGTTGAATTTAGAATCAGAAGTTAATTAACGACCTTGCGCGCACAATTAATACGAATAGAAGCGTAAAGCCCTCTCGTCTTATCACGTAGTTCGCTGAATACAACCATCACATGAATTATGTTCATCAAGCTTGACCAATTCGTATACGCATAACCGCCCATTATAGCCGGTCTTCTTGCACGACCTTTGTCTTCATAAGTCTCACATCCTGATCTCACCAAACAATGACATCAGGATCCTGTCGTAAGAAAGCGCGAATGCAAATCTTGAAGTAATATCTAGTTCATCAAGTTCCTTAATCCTTCCTCGCTTGTGCAGTCGCAACTTTTCCGAACCAACTGCCTTGATGCTTAACCTGCGCCGGTGTACTGAGCTACTGGTCAAGAACATCCAAAAGTTTTGAATCATTGGGCCAGAGTCATAAAGAATCAACTAGCGAATTTTCACGGGTTATCCTAAGATTGAATTAATGAAAAAAGTATTTTCTGAATTTTTTGGCCATTCCTCGATCATGCTTTTCGTTGCCCTGACGATAGCCTTCTTTGCTGGTTCGTTTTACCTGGACCAGGAAAACTTCTTATCTTCTCTTTGGATCCTGCTCTTACCCATAATTCTTTCTCCATTCGTTGAATGGTTCCTGCATAGATTTGCTCTACACCGGATTGTTGACCCCGCCAAAAGTCCCTGGAACTATGCTTATATGCTTAACCTGCATTATAAACACCATTGGGAACCAACCCATATACCTTCAGTTTTTGCACCAATAAGCGGTGTCTTAATCGTGGTGGGTTTCTTTACACCTCTTGCCTATTTGGTTTTCAGAAATTTACCAATGACTCTTATTTTTGGGGCCGGCACAGTCAGCTATTTTCTTTTTTATGAATGGATTCATCTTGCTCATCATATGTCGAACTACAAACCTGTTACTGCATATGGCAGATTGATTCGCAAGGCTCACACATGGCATCACTATAAAAATGAAAATTACTGGTGGGGTGTTACAAATCCTCTCGGAGATTATTGCTTTGGTACATTTAAAGATCCCAAAGAAGTCGAATTTAGCCCTAGCGCGAAGAGTCTTGGCGATCTGCAAAAGCAAAATTGACCTCACTAGTTGAGTATATTCTTCCCCGCACACTTCTCATGTCTGCCATAAGTCCTTGATCCCACAATATCTTAAAGTTGGTTCCATATTTGCATTTACTACAAGTAGTAGAATTCTAGCCACTAGTGTGGTCGTAACAAAGGAGTCAGTATGCTGTGGGCACTAATTGTAGGTTTAATTGTCGGAGCTATAGCTAAACTACTTATGCCAGGAAAAGACCCAGGAGGCTTTATTGTTACTATGTTGTTAGGTGTGGCCGGTTCATTCCTAGCTAACTTTATTGGTACACAAATGGGCGCCTATGAACCTAACGAAGCTGCAGGTATCTTTGCTTCCGTACTCGGAGCAGTGATCCTACTTGTAATTTACAGGGCAGTTGTTGGTCAAAATCATCGTCAGATTACTCACTAGTAATCGTTAATATTCAAGGTCACGCATGATGCGTGACCTTGAATAGTCCTCAATCATCAAAGTCGGGCAAGTCTGATTCATCATCTTCATCGTCATCCAGGTCATTTCCATCTGCCGAGAAGCCGTCAAATTCATCATCTTCTTCCACGCCTGACATGAGTTTGTTTCCATCCCTGTATTCATCATTACCAAGATAATGAGTTAAGGCTTCCGGATCAATGTGCTTTTGATTTTGGTTTTCCATATATGCACCCCTTTGGAAGAAAGAGTGCATATAAGGTGCCACACTATTTGAAGTCGACCCATTCCGGCGGTACAAGCTTTTCCAGCAGCTTAACTGATTCGGGCTTCAAGTCCTTAAGTCCTACTTGATAAGAAGCATTCATCCATCCGAACCCTTCACGTGTGATATAAGAAAAATTAGTTCCAACATTTCCATATTCTGCAAACACAGCATGTGAGCGTTTAACCACATCATATTTTTCAGGAACAGTACCATTATAGTCCATTGCATTCCTGGTAATCATATAGACCCACTTATAAGTCAGCCTTTCAGCATCACTTTCATAACCGTAATTCTTAAGGCCTTCCCAGATAAGCAACTGGTGAGGGGCCCATCCGTTTGGCCATTCCCATTGCCTAGCATGTTTTTTATCACCATATAAGTCCGAAGAGATTTTTGACGTAGCGGCCACACCACCGTTGGTCTCGAGTTCTTTGAGAGCATTTTCAATTAACTCTTTTGCATCAGCATCAGATAATATTTTTGTATCGGGAAGTGCTGGATCATGTGCCCACAATGGGTACAAGGTAGTTGCACTTACAAAGAGTGAGTTACTGCCCAGATTAACATTATAATCAAAGAACATTTTCTTTTGTGGATTCCATAAGTATTTAAGGATTCGCTCTTTGCGATCCCTGGCTAATGTTCTGAAGTTTTCACTCTTCAGGTTATCGAAGCTGCCTGAAAATTCATGCTGGATCAAATGGGCCAGATCAAGTTCAAATTTATATAAAAGTGAATTCAAATCAACCGTCACAAAATCTGCACAAAGGTCCTGATCATTGACTCGCCAACGATAAGTCGTGTCATGCCCTGACTCTCTTACAGCACGGTCATGTCTCAGGAAACGATCCAGCTCCGGTTCTTTTATCTTTCCATCATTATATCTTTTCTCAAATTCCTTAATACTAAGCTTATGTTTTTTTGCCAGTGGTGAAAGCACATGATTGAAATGCCCTGGCTCTACTTCCGGTGGAATCCCTGGTGCATTTCCTGAATAACGACTTAAACCTGTAGGAGTCAGCCTTTCTGCGCCCATCCATACAGAATGGTATTCCTTGATGGCTGCTTTCAAAGAAGTTGTAAGCCACGCCTTAGTTTCTGGTCCCTTGGGCAAATGTTCAAGCACTGCCCTGATCATAGAAGTTAAAAAAGGAGGTTGTGAACGTGTAAGATAGTACGTCCTGTTGGCATTCAGGATTTTTCCATAATGGGTAATTTCATAAACAAAGTTATCAACCATTGAACGTGCCAGGTCCACTCTCCCGTCATTAAGAAGTCCCAGTGCCTCAAAGTAGGAATCCCATCCGTACATTTCATTAAACCTTCCCCCCGGAACTACATAAGGAACACCTTCCACTTCACCATTTTCATTTTTTCGTAGTCCCAGGGCCAGTAGTCCATGCTGAAGTTTCAGATCTCTTACATACTCTCCGGTTACTATCTCAGGTAACCTGACTACCTTAAGCTTAAGCTCTGGCAACTCAGCACTTGCCTTCAGATAATATTCCAGCGCCTCATTATCGGTATAAGGGACATAGAGATATCTATTCCCATTTGAGTCTACCTTGGAATCTCCCAGTACATTCTTCAGATTATACTTATCTATGCGCCTGGTGAGCCCATCCCAAAAGCGCTCCTTGATTGAACGTGAAATCCTATGAACAGGATTTTCAAAAATCTTGTCAGCGTAAATAGTCTCACTCTTTGCCTCTTCAGCAAGCTTGAGTTCCTGTAACAAGTTCGACAGGGGATAAACACCCTGGACAGTTTTCCCATCCAGTGTAAACTCCAGGGCCTTGCCTTTTTGGTTATCATTCACCGTGATCTTCTGGTCACGATCCTGATCAACGGCCTTGAGCAGTCTTTTAACTTCCTTTGGAGCATCCACAATGGCCAGGCTTAAAGTCTCTGCCATTGAAAATGATATTGTCCCTGTCAAAAATAGTATCCATAACATTAACGATCCTTTTTATTCCAAGGTTAAGTACACATAAGGCTGCTTAACTTTCATCTTCTCACTCTCATTCTTCTTAAGTTCATCAAAAACCTTGGATGTCACATTCAGCACACTAAACTTAACTTCGGTTATCTTGATAGTAAGAAGCTTTTTACTGGCATCGTAACTGACCTGACCATGGCTTTTTGCCTTCCCGGAAATCTGTGCTTTAACTACTGCACTTAGTTCATATTTCCCGGCATTCACTTTCAAATCAAGTCCTGCTATGCCAACACCTGAACCAACTGCATTCGTTAAACTGCTGCTCAGGGCTGAAATCAGGTCTGACTCATGAAATGACTGGGACGAAAACCTGGCCGATTTAAGGCTCATCTGTGAAATACATCCGTTTATGACCTGATCTTTAAGTTCAGTCATAAGCTCATCCCTTGAACAATCAAGGTTAAAATTAGTCAGCTTCAATTCCTCATCAGGGGAAACAAAAGAAGCTTCTGCCAGGGAAATATTCAGGCGTTCCTTAAACTTCAAATTAAACGCCTTAAGATCAATGGCCTGTGCTTTTGTCAAAAGATCCGGGGCCTTCTTCAACTCATATTCAGCTGCCACAGAACCATAAACCTTCAACTTGAAGTCTTCCAGTATTTTCTCAACCTCAATCGTAACAGAACCGGTATTTTTTAAACCGCCATAGGAGAATTCAGCCGCAACCCCTTTACCACTCGGGTCACTGTAATTGAAGTTGAAGTCCTTGATCTCCACCATTGGAGCAGCAGAAATCGCAAAGGGTGAAAGACAGATCAGGGCAACGAAAATCCTTTTCATCGGGTATCCTTTTTAAGTAGAGCTAATGCCCCCATGATACTCCCGTGCCCCGATTTTATGCCCCTGGGAAATAAATGCTTAATTATATGATTGATTTAGTACGGTGTAGTTGCCCAAAATTGCTTAACGTCTTCAAGAATTCCGGTTGAAACTAATTCCTGTGGACTCTTTTCAAACCAGTCCTGAGGCATTGTCTTATAGTACTGTTCCCCGAGAAAGCGATTGTCCATCATGACAATTAGTCCGTGATCAGTCTCTGATCGGATCACTCTTCCTGCCGCCTGGACTGCCTTTGCCATCGCTGGATAGGCATAGGCAAATTCAAATCCCTTATTATATGATTCCTGATAATACTCACGCATTTTTTCCCGTTCAAAATCAAAGTTTGGCAAGGGAGGCCCGATAATAAATGCCCCAATCACCATGCGCCCCGGATAATCTATACCTTCGGAAAACATTCCTCCTTGAACACCACATAGTAAAAGTGGTGAACCCTGTTCCTTCAATTCCGTCAAAACTGATTCTACCTCTCCCCTCTTCATGTACCGGGACTGTTTTCTCAATTGAAAACCATCGGCAAGTTCGAGGTGAGGAATTGTTTTTTCCATAAAATCAAAACTTGGGAAAAAAGCCAGATAGTTTCCTGACTTAAGAGAAGTAACTTTTGAAATGGTAGCAGCTATCCTGGAATAATTCCTTTCGCGCTCTGAATACTTGGTAGAGATTTGAGGGATTACCAATATTTTTCGCTGGCTCTTTAAATAAGGAGAAAAGAATTCTGCAACTTTTAACTTTTCATCGTTTAAGCCGGACAATTTTGAATAAAAATCAAATGGCTTTACCGTGGCAGAGAATGCCACAACATGAGCATAACTTTCATATTTTTCCCTGATAAGCTCCGAGGCATCACAACATGTAATCTTCAAAGTGCCGCCAAAGACTTCCGGATAGAAGCCAGTAAAGAAGACCCCACCTTCAAAAATAAGTTCAAGCACTTCAACAAAGGCCATCCATTTAAAAGCAAATTTAAGCATGGAGCCCTGCTGAAGGGAAGATGTCTGCTCAAACGATTCACCAAGATACTTTTTCAATTTTTCATTGGCATCTATGAAGGCATCAACATCCAGTTCCACAACCCGCTTAATACCTGAATGTTCTTTAATCAATGCAAGACATTCATTAATGAGCTTACTCCCACCAGCATCCATTCCCGGCAAAAGTGCTTCCAGCTCCACGATAGAAACAGATGGCGAAAACTGATCCATGGTACGGGCAGGTAAGTTATGGGCTTCATCAATAATAAGATTTGGCTTACCATCCCCAACAAAATTAAAAAGTGAGGTTTTCCCCAAAGTGGTTCGTGCACCAAAGACATGATTATAATCACCGATGACCGTATCAGCTTCCTCCATCGCCTCACCTTGAAGCTCAAATGGACAGACCTTGAATTCTTCAGCTATTTTCTTGAAAGTCCTCGCAGTGAAGCTCCGCTTTTTAGCAAGAAGATCCTTGATGTTATGCTGGTTCAGTTTGTCGTAATAGTCTTTGGCATATTCACAATAAAGCGGATCACACAAAGCTTCTTCCTTCATGCATATCTTGCTCCTGGCAGTCAGAGTAAGTGATTTTGACTTGCAACCTTGCTCACTCATTCTCTCGAGTGCTTCTTCCACCACTTGTTGCTGGCTATTCTTGGGTGTTACATAAATAACTTTCTGGCCGCGCTTAAGCGATTCCTTGAGCGAAGGATAAAGAACCCCTATCGTCTTCCCCAATCCAGTCGGCGCCTGAAGTAAAAGATTATTTCCAGCTTCAAGAGTTTCTTCCACCGTCTGGATTAATTCCATCTGCCCGGGCCTCGGGGTTAAAAAAGGAAAAACCATTTTAGCTGCAAGCTTTTTTCTTCTCTCAACACGTTTCTCCGCCTTAAGGGCTTCAATACTTAACTCACTTAATCTCAAATCAAGCCATGTTGCATATTTATCAGTCTCAAGAACGATATCAAAATCCAGGCTCTTATTAGTCCTGGTGGAAATCAGGTGAAAGGTAAGTTCTGGTACAGAATTGTTTTCAAGCCAATAGAAGTAACCATACGTAAGCAACTGTAGTCCGTAGGCATGCGCATAAGGATCATGAATCAGCGACTCATGAAGTTCTTTCATATTCATAGTGGTCTTGATTTCCTCAATCCTTGCTACTTCGCCTGCAATGAAACCATCCATCCTGCCTTCAATCTGAAATTTCCAGTTATCCCTTTCAAATACCTGTGAAATCTTTTTCTCAGATTGATAAAGTGGATTCTGTGTTTTCCTTTTCCTCTGCACCAGCTGATGAAGCTCAATGCCTCTTTGCATATGCTGGCCGAATCCCCCGCTGCCAGCTGAAAGGCTACCTGTTCGCGGAGACGGAGTCGCAAAATCCTGAATTGAAAGCTTGAGATTTTTCATATGAGTATCAGGTTTTCACCAGGAGCGTATTGCCTTGGCCTTAACTCATCAATTGAATGAGCTTCAATACCCTTGTTTCTCAAATGTCTGACAAGTGCGCCATCACGATGCTGGACAAACACTCTCCTGGCCCCTGTCTCTTCTATAGTTCGATTAATATCATTCCAGTCTGCATGGTCAGACATGACAAAGCCCTTATCATATTTGGCCCGCCCCCATCCCTTCCCTTGCATCCATCCTGACGCAAAAGCAGTTTCGTACCTGCCTATCCGTTCAATCCAACCCTCAGTCAGAATCGAAGGAGGTGCAAGTATGAGTTCTCCTTCTATCACTTCACCACTGGTAATTTTTTTTGAAAGAAGTTCTGTAGATGCCATGGTCCTACCTTCACGCCGGTAGCATTCAGTGAGTTCAAAAATAGTTTCATGAATCAACACCGGTCTCTCCATAAAAGGAGCAAGCTCCGCCAGAATCCTCTGTGCCTTCCCGAGAGAATAACCAAAGAGAATGCAATTCCTGGTCCTGTCACTCATGATCCATTCATGAATCATCCGACCATGTTCAAGATTTTTTTCCCAAATAAACCTGGGAGTTCCAAAAGTGGCCTCTGTAATAAAAGTATCGCATTTAATACTTTCAAATGGCTCGCAACTCGGATCATGGTCACGCTTGTAATCCCCTGAAGCCACCCATACTTCCTCTCCCCTTTGTACCCTGACCTGAGCTGAACCCAGGATATGTCCGGCCGAATGAAAGCTGACAGCAACTTCACCGAAATGAAACACTTCCCCGTAGGCATAACTACTGGCCACAATTTTATGACCAAGCCGCGCTTTCAGTAAACTCAGCCCGCTAGTTACACAAATATATTGCTTGGAACCCCTGCGGGCGTGATCGCTATGAGCATGAGTGATGAGTGCTGTATCTACGGCGCGATGTGGATCAATATAAAATCCACCTGCTTCACAGAAAAGCCCCTTTTCGGTCCAGGTAATTAACGGGGAAAGATGAAATGTCATGCGAAGGGATCATCACACATGGATTTTCATAATTCAATTTTCACTTGAAATTTTCAACCCGACAATTGAGATCAAAAGTAAGCACAGAAAAAATATCCTAGTAATTGTCACAGTCTCCTTAAAAAGAATTATTCCTCCAATGGCTGCACCTAAAGCACCTATCCCGACCCAAACAGGATAAGCAGTACCGATTGGAATATTTTGTGCAGACTTGGCCAAAAGATACATGCTCAAAACAATCGCAAGCACGGTTAACACGCTTGGAAAAAATCGCGTAAAGCCTTCTGTGTACTTAAGTCCAAGTGACCAAGCAACTTCTAGTAACCCTGCAAAAATCAATAAAATCCAAGACATAATAAACCCGTTCGCCTTAAGTTAAGTTTTAGTTCGCTTTATAAAAAATATAGTGTTACATAAGCGAAGTCGTGTCGAGTGTCCCCTGGTAATTCAGCCTATGGTCCTCTTTACGCTACATTAGCCTTAGGAGGCATTATGGGTAAGAAAATTTACGTGGGGAATCTTCCTTTCACAGCAACAAGCGAATCTCTTTCAGAACTGTTCGGTCAGTTCGGAAAAGTTGATTCTTCAAAAATCATCACAGATCGTGATACTGGCAGAAGCAAAGGCTTCGGCTTTATCGAGATGAGCGATTCAGCAGCTGCTGATTCTGCTATCGAAAAACTTCATGGTTCAGACCATGGCGGCCGTAACTTAACTGTTAACGAAGCTCGTCCAATGGAAAAACGTGAAGGCGGCGGCTTCGGCGGCGGCGGAGATCGTGGCGGTAAAGGCGGCTTCGGCGGCGGCCGTGGCGGAGATCGCGGTGGAGATCGCGGACCTCGTTGGTAGTCCCAGCTAATTTGACTAAAAAACAAAGAAGGGCCCTCGAAAGAGGGCCCTTTTTTTTTGTCAGTTTATTGCCTACTCAATTATTTCTGCGGCGTTTCCCATTTCTAGAAAATTCCATATCTTTTGAGTTTTTCCTTAAAAACCTCATAAAATCCTTTAAGCACCTAAAATTGTGCTATCCTACTTGGGAGAATTAATGATAATTATTTCTCGTAAACTGTCGCAGTAGAGTTCTCGAGCTTGTTGCTCATGATCCTCGTAGCGCGCATCCCTGGCCTTAAGGAGGTTTTCATGGGTAATAAAATTTATGTTGGTAATCTACCATTCTCAGCTACTAGCGAGAGCCTGAACGAGCTTTTTTCTCAGTTCGGCACCGTTGATTCAGCTAAAATCGTTATGGACAGAGACACTGGTCGTTCAAAAGGCTTCGGCTTTGTTGAAATGTCTAACGGCGATGAAGCTGCAGCAGCTATCGAGAAACTCAATGGTCAAGATCACGGCGGTCGTTCACTAGTTGTGAATGAAGCTCGTCCGATGGAACCAAGAACTGGCGGCGGCGGCGGCGGCTTCGGCGGCGGTCGTGGTGGTGATCGCGGTGGAGATCGCGGTGGACGTAGCGGCGGAGGCGGCGGCTTCGGCGGCGGTAGAGGCGGCGGCGGTGGTGATCGCGGTGGAGACCGTGGCGGCAACCGTTGGTAGTCCCAGCTAATTTAATGTAAAACAAAGAAGGCCCTCGAAAGAGGGCCTTTTTTATGTCCAGGATGGACGGTATGCCTACGAAGGCAGGAGCCGAGAGTCGGCGTTGCGAGTTCACTACCATCCATGCTTAAATCAAGAAATGATTACAGAAAATAAAATCAGCAATAGAAGTTTTAAATGGGTCGATGTTCAAGAGCCTCATGAAGAAGACCTGAACCGTCTCAATACAGAATTCGATCTTCCCTACCTACTTGTACAAGATACGCTGAAGCCGGAACATTTACCAAAGTATGAAAATGCAGATGAAGGCCACTTCCTCATGCTACGAAGCTTTGATGCAGGCTCTGATCTGGATTCAATAACTGTCCAGGATATAACCAGAAAAATTGCCTTGTTTATAACCGACGAACGTCTTGTTACAATCCACAGAGTGGAACTGGATATCCTGAATAAGGTCGCCGAAAGATGTTCTAAGAGCGAACATCCTAAGACCATCCAGGGCCTCGTACACATGGTTGTCTTGGCAATCATCCGTTCATATGAAGAGCCGCTGGAAAAGCTCCAGGACCTCTATGACGATTTTGAGGAAGACATCCTGGAGAGGAACTCAGGGAAACTAAATACAACCAGGATGTATATCTTCCGTCGCAGGCTTTTTGTTATGAAACGCATGCTTAAGCAAACAGAAGAGGCGCTTTATCAGTTTCGCGAGTTTTGGGATGACCATCCTTCCATGCTTCAGGACTTAAAAGAAAACTGTAACCAGCTTTACTTCAGGCTGGATGAAATCTCAGATAACTTTGAACACCTTTTCCAGTTATATATTTCGCTCAATGACCAGCGTGCCAACGAAGTAATGAAAGTACTTACGGTATTCTCAACCATCTTGCTTCCCCTCAACTTCATTGCTTCCTGGTACGGAATGAACTTCGATTATTTGCCCGGACTTCATAATAAATATGCACCGATTGTCCTGACAGCTGCCATGGGCGCAATAAGTCTTGCTGCCATTTTATATTTCAAGAGCAAAGGTTGGTTTAAATCTAACAGGCTAAGATATGAAACGCCTAAGTAACCTCATCCTACTTGTTAAAGATTATTATTCAGGAAGTGACCCTGCTCATGATTGGGCGCATGTAGGTCGAGTAGCAAAAAATGCTGAATTCATCGCTGATAATGAAAATGTGAATTTTGAATGTGTACTGGCAGCGGTGTATTGCCATGACCTTGTTAACTTGCCCAAGGATGATCCAAATAGAAAGCATGCCTCTACTTTCTCTGCTAAAGAGGCGAGACCATTTTTAATTCGTTCTGGTTTTGATGCTTCAGAAATAGAAGAAATCAGTCGCGGAATTGTAGAACATAGCTTTTCCAAGGGACTCAAACCTTCGAATTTAACCGCAGCGATTGTCCAGGACGCTGATCGTCTGGATGCCCTGGGGGCCATCGGCATTCTTCGTTGTGCGGCAGTGACTGCACAGATGAAATCAAAGTTCTATGATTCTTTTGATCCGCTGGCCGAAATGCGTGAGCTTGATGATAAGACATTTATGCTGGATCATTATTTCGTGAAGCTCTTTAAGCTTCCAGAACTTATGAATACTGATAAGGGAAGAGAGCTGGCACAAAGAAGAGTCGAGGGCATGAAAGACTTTATTCAGACGCTCATGCAGGAAATCAAATAAAGCAACTTAAGCTGCTTCAGGCATAACTTCAGCAGGCTCAAGCTTCACTTTTCTTACCTCATCTTCATGTCTGAAGAAGCGATAGTACAAAAATACAGCAGTTGCATAAGAGGCACCGGCCATATAGAAAGTAGGCCCGAATGAATACTTCTCAATCATTAATCCGCCGATGCGGGTACTGCAAGTATAAACCAGGTGATAACAGAAAAGGATGATAGCGGAAGCGAAAACGCAGTCCTTCTCTCGTACATGCTCCATCTCAAACATTGACGTAATTGGTCCGGACATATTCATCATCATTCCACGCATGAAGAAACAAGTAAGCACCATGGGCACACTGGCCGCAATTCCCATGGTAATCATGAAAGGTACTGAGAGCATTGAGGTGATCATCATAAACTTCAAGTGAGTCGTCTTTTTGAGCAGCGTGGGTGTTATAAAGATACCGACAAAGATGCAAAGTTGGAGGATTGCGTAAGATACTCCGATCATGTCAGTCGAAAGTTTGAACTTTTCCTTAAGATAAAGATTCAAGAATGGAACAACTAAACCACCACCGAAAGCGAAGAAAAGTTTTGGCACAATAAGTTTGCCCAGTATTTTCCATTCTTTTTCCTTCCATCCATCAAAGAGAGCTCTCTTAACTTTTGGAATGGGTACCCTGCGAATTCGCATAAAGATGAGATTGGACAGGAAGACCAGCATAAGTGCGACCATGATGGCAGAACGAAAGCTATCGATCCTGGTGGAAGTTGGATCAAACCAGCGCACCATCTTCGGAAGATAACCACCAATCAAATATCCGATCATGTGGGCCATGATGTTGAGTCCAGAATTCAGGGTAAAAAGGTGAACTCTTACTTCAGGCGATGAGTTTCGCAAATAGAAAGGAGAAACCGAAATGTTATAAATGGCCAGAAACATACTGCCCAGGAGACCAAAGGTAAAAAGCGATGATTCGTTAACCGTTAAGATCTGCAAAAAATAGAAAACCGAAGAGAGAACCATTCCGGTTATTACAAGTTGCTTCACATGGAATCGTTCAATGATGAGAGATGCAGGAATGGCCATGAGCGAGATGCCCAGCGAAGTTGTTGAAATCAAACTACCAATGGAAGATTCTCCGTAACCCAGCTCTTTTAAATAAAGACTAAAGAGTAGTCCATAGATTGAGAGGCCCATTCCCTGGATAGCGTTTCCAATTAGAAAGAGTTTTACGTTTGAAGAAAGTTGCCGAAAATGACTGTGGTAGCTACTGAACATCCGTTAATTTTAACTCTAATTTGGATTTCCAAATTATTTATTTTCGCTCTGAATAAACGGTAATTATTTGATAGTTCCAGACCTGTTCGCTATGATCTGCTCTATGAAATACATCGCATTATTGGGTCTTTTAATTTCCACTACTCTATTTGCAGATTTTGTTTATATGCAGGAAGATGACCAGGGCAAATCCATTCAATGGAACAATGGAACATCAACTCAAGCACTTAGCGACAGAACCAATAGTATGTGGGCGATCTATCCTGATATTTCTGCAGACGGAAATGAATTTGTGTATGTAGAAGGTGCTGATCAATCCGATCTTCACCTGGTTTATATCAATCCCAAAAAGAATTTGAAGCAGATTTTCAATCTTCCGCAGAAAGGAATGCTCCTTCATCCGAAGTTTTCAAAGAATGGTCAGTACATCTTTTATTCCGCTCCTGGGCCGACTGGCAAGAATACAGTGTACTATTTTGATCGGGCAGCAATTGTGGCACAGCAAGGACCAGGCCTGTCCCACTATAGCCTGAGAGGGGCCAAGGCCCTGGATGATACGGATGAAAGTTATTTTCCTCGCCCATCTGCTGACGGTAATTTTGTGGTTTATCAACGTAATGTTCCTGGAAAAAAAGAGATCGTTCTTTTTGATCGTATGGAAAATAAAAAAAGAATTCTGGTCGAAGGTATGTCCCCTGCCCTGTCTGCAGATGAACGCGTGATAGCTTACACGGCCAAAACTGATGGGAACTGGAATATTCATACGGTTAATCGGGTTACTGGACAGACTGAGCAAGTAACATCAGATTCCCATGATGAAATGGCGCCAACGTTCCAGCCTGATGGCACCCTTACCTTTACTTCAAATAAAAGCGGTCATTATGAACTCTTTGAACTTAGAAATAAGGAATGGAAGCTGCTTGTAACAAATGCCAAAGCGGATTTCTACTCTCCACATTTTTCTGGTGAGACAAAATACGTGCAATCAGAGAAAGCACCTTTCCTTGGTAATCCAAGATCTTCATTCGGTACAGTGTCTCATGAAGGCAAAGTATATATGGCCGGGGGTCACCAGGGTGCTGAGCACACTTACCCGCCGGAATCTTTTACAGATACTTTTGTGGTTTATGATATCGCAAACAACACCTGGGCTGAACTTGCTCCAAGGCCATTCAAGACTCATGGTTATCAAATTGCGGCTTATGGGAACTACATTTATGCTTTTGGCGGGTTTGCCTACTCTGAAATTCATAAGCCACGTTGGAAATCCCTGGATGCCATTGATCGTTACGACATTAAGGCCAATAAATGGGAGACCATTGGGAAGCTAAGTGAACCACGATCATCAAACGTCGCTGTGACAATTAATGATAAGGTTTATCTTGCTGCCGGATGGAACGCGACTCCTAAGTTTTTAAACGATGCCAACGGAAAGTTTCATGACACTATTGAGATTTTTGATCTTAAGACTGAGAAGCTTGAAGTTGCTGCATTTAAAATTCCATCACCGGTTCGTCGTGCACTCACAGGAATTGAGCTGAATGGTGAAATAGTCCTGGTTGGCGGATTAGGCGAAGGTGCCTCTCATTTTGAACTATTAAATAAAGTAACATCTATTAATCCTGTGGATGGAACCAGCCGTGAATTAACTCCGCTGCCTTTTGAAACTTTTGCACCAGCTGCCGAAGTATTAGGCAATGAATTATTTGTCTTCGGTGGAATGTTTAAGACTGGGCCCATGGACTATGAATATGTGGCCCACATTTATGGTCTTAATCTTGAGAGCAAAGAATGGAGACACACTGGGCGGTATATGAAAGAAACGAAAGGATTCTCCCAGGTCTTTAAAGTAGATGAGAAGACCTTAGGAATTCTTGGTGGACATCATTATGAACAAGGTGAAGACAGGCCTGTTAAGACTTTTGAGACATTTAGAAACTTTTGAAGAAAATCCCTCTGGCTAGCAGACGAAGTTATACATTTCACTTCGTCCAAACGAAGTAACTCCGCAGGGCAATCGCATTAAAACGGCCCTATCCCATGAACATTGGCCCTCAAGATTTTAACCAGATACTCAAAGTCCCACGAGGCATGTTTTCTTTTCACTCTGACACTATCTTTCGTGCTCTTCTCATTCTTGACCAAGTTTA
>DATLXC010000072.1:0-18107 GCA_035575985.1 Bacteriovoracaceae bacterium
CTTGATTTAATCACGCAATTGAGGCGTGACCTTGAAAGAGAAAAGAAAAAAGCTGAACAATTAGGAATAGAGAGCGGTTTTTATTCTAAAATCTACAAAGCTGCGGCATAAAAAATTGAGAAATTATGTCCAAAGTCGAGAAAACGCCTGCAAGAGCAGGCGTTTTTTCAAAGGCTTATTTAAATATTCTTTAGAACCAATATTTGAGGGCAGCAGAAGTCATAAGGGAATCAGGGTCTTTAGACGTGACAAAAAGATACTTGGCCATAAAACCTAAAGAGCAAGAATGGTCAGCTTCACCATAGAGAGGAACATCAAAGCCAAATAATGGGGCAAGACCCATCTCAGCCCCATCATGGAGCATGACTGCACCAGTGGCCAATCCGAAGTAACTATACTTAATAACCGGAGTATCTCCCCCGAAATTATAAGTTCCACGAACTAAGGCCGTTACTCTCCTGTGCATTTCATCATGGGAAGAATCAAATCTTGAAGTACTGAGCTCAAAGCTCAGACCAAAAGGAATCAGTGGTTGAAACCCAACATCAATTCCAAATTCAGGAGTTGCCCCGCGGGTTCCTTCAGGGGAATTTATTCCCATGTTAACCCCTAAGTGAATCCGGCGTTCTTCAGCATTATGAACTTCTTTGATTAACGGCAAAGTAGGTCCCGGGTCTTCCTCAACCTTTGCCTCTTCCGCTTTCGGCTTGTCCATAGTTGCATGATTTTTTGGCTGAACAAAGTGGTGAGGATAAGTGATGGGCTTATTCGACCTTGCCAGTGAGTATGTACTAGTCGTTAATAACAAGATAAGTGAACAAAGCTTGAGCATTTTTTCTCCTTAAAGAAATATCTGATAACTAAATATACCTTTAGCATTTTTCTTATCGCATTTAGTGATTTTGCATATTGTGTGAACGTAATTACACAACTTTGACAACTGTCTGCGTCATAGACGAACCGTTGACGATGATTCAAAGTACCCCTTACAACTTTTTGATTCCGGAGATTTAATGAAATTACTCGTTCTCATGACGCTTGCTCTTTTTAGTATTGTTTCTCATGCCCAACTCTCCAATGAATCTGAACTTGGTATTGCTGCGGCCAATGGAAACACAAAAACACAAACAGTCGCTGCCAAGCAATTAAACGATTATAAATGGGCCATGAATGTCCTGAGTTTGAGAGCGAGACTGCTCAATTCCGAGGCCAATGGAGTTGAAACGGCCCGTTACCTGATGGGAGGCCTCCGCTATGAAAAACAAATTTCCAATCATTTTGGATTGTTTGCAGGGCAAGCTTTTGAGAAAGACAAATTCGCAGGCATTGAGATCCGGTACATGTCTGATGTAGGTGGAAAGTATCGCTTCATTGAAAGTGACATCACTAAACTATTCTCAGAGCTTGGTTATCGTTACATGCATGAGGAACGTACCGATGGGACTTTTGCCTTCAGCAGCTATATACGCTTTTACTCAGAGTGGGAAAACAAGTGGAACAATAATTTCTCCACCAGGTACTGGGCAGAGATGTTACCCAACCTATCAGAAAACAATGACTGGCAATTTAATACTGAGTTCTCCTTATCGGCAATTCTTAACAGCACCTTCTCTTTGAAATCCGGAATCCTGCTTCGTTATGACCATTTGCCGGCCCCGGGAGTTATTTATAAAACTGATACACTTTTCACTACGGCCTTAGTGGCAAAATTTTAAAGAGGTTTTATGTTGAAAGAATTTTATGAATTTCTCAAGCATTATGGGGTAATAGGGCTCGCCATCGCAGTGATCATTGGCGGCAAATTGAACCTGCTCATCACGACTATCGTAAGCGATCTCATCACTCCCCTGATTTTTCAACCGGCCTTAAAAGCTGCAGGAGTTGAAAATATCGCCAAACTTGCCTTTCATGGAGTCATGTATGGGAAGGTTGTGGCGGCCTTGATTGATTTTACGGTTGTAGCATTTGTCGTGTTTCTTTTCGCAAAGAAGGTCATGAAAGAAGAAATAGTGGCAAAAAAATAAGGCAAAAACTTCCTGGAAGAATGGCCCAAATGAATGTTTTTCCTCTTTTTGGCTAAAACCAGGTTAATGGTATAATTCCTTAGGAGAAAACTACATATGTTTACTAGTAAAACTATTATTCACTTTGTCATATTACTAAGTATTTTAGGTTGTAATAAGAAGTCCTCTGATTCTTCACCAGTCACAACCCTTGTTCCTCCTCCGGTTGTCCTGAGTTCCAATGCTGATCTTTCAGGATTGTCCTTGAGTGCAGGAACTCTTTCACCAGCATTCAGTGCAAGTGTGACAAGTTATACAGTGGCCCTGCCTTTCAGGAATTCCTCCTTTACTATCACTCCAACTGCTAGTCATGCCAGTGCAGTGGTAAGCGGATCCACCGGGTCTCAGGCCTTAAGTGTTGGTTCAAATGCTCTTACACTTACCGTTACCGCCCAGGATGGAACTGCCAGCAAGGTTTACTCAGTTACGGCCACCCGTCATCGTCAATATATCTATGTTACAAATGTAAATATCGGTGTCGGTGCAGATAGCGTCTCCCAGTTTTCTGTAAACCCGACCTCAGGAGTTCTTGAGCCCTTAAGCACACCCACAGTTACTGTAGGGGGTGATCCCTTTGACCTTGCTATCGATCCTCTTGGAAAGCATTTCTACGTGAATAACAGCTCTTCTAATACCATGTCCCAGCTTGCAATTGATTTCACTACAGGACTCATGTCTCCACTTGCACCCGCTACAACTGTTCAGGGAACTGAGCCTTTCAATATTGCCTTTCATCCCGGTGGGGTTTTCGGCTATTCGGTCAATGGCGGAACGGCCGGCACTCCAAGTATTGCTATCCATACCAGGGATCCATCATCAGGTTTAATGAATGCCACATCAACAACTAGCGGTGGACTTAAGCCATGGTTCATAGCTGTTGAACCTCTGGGACGTTATGCTTATATGACAAATTTCGGAGTTAATGGGACAACTTTTGATACAATCCTGCAATTTTCGATTAACCAGACAAATGGAGACCTGACTCCCCTGGCAACGGCCAGCATAGCGACTCAGGACAGGCCCTGGTATTTAATTATTGATCCCCAAGGTGAATATGCCTATGCTGCGAACAATGGTTCCAGCTCTGTCTCCATGTATAAAATTACCCAGAGTGATGGTCAGCTGGTTTCATTAGGTACAATTGGGGCCGGAACTAACCCGGTAGGACTTGCCATGGATCCTGATGGAAGGTTTCTCTATGTGGGAAATCAAGGTTCGGATAATGTTTCTGCCTATAGAATTATTTCAGATGGAACTGTTTCTGATGGAACACTTGTGTCCGCAGGTACAGTTGCCGCGGGCGACGGGGCCTTTGGTATGAAGGTGGATAAAACCGGAAATTTCCTCTATGTAGCAAACAGCAACACTAATACTGTATCTATGTTTCGGATTGATCAAACGACCGGAGCACTCACAGCACTAACTCCAACTGCCACAGTAACTGTTGGTACAGGCCCACGCTTTATAGATGGTGCTTTTTAGTTAAACCTGGCTGCGAAAGATCCTCGCAGCTTGTTCTATAATTTTATCCTTCCAGGGCCTCTGGTTCCAGATTTCCCATGTCACTTCATTTGAAAGGGATTTATCCCGCTTGAAAGTTTCAACCATATGCTCGGCCCATAGGGGATCCATAGCATTCAGGTTACATTCATCATTAAGCCTGAAAGACCTGTTATCCATATTGGTAGATCCAACTGAAACCCAAACATTGTCGACAATCATATACTTGCAATGAAACATGGTGACTTCATATTCGTTTATCCTGATTCCGGCCTTGAGCATATCGCCCCAGACGGCGCGGGAGGCCCTGCGGGTCAAGGCCGTATCTATTTTTCTTCCAGGGACAATCACTTCAATCTGCACTCCTCTTTTAGCTGCATCTATTAAAAGTTTTCGGACGTGAACGTCGGGAACAAAGTAAGCGCTGGCAATCCTGATTGTTTTCTGTGCGTGAGCAATGGAGTAAAGGTACATCAACCTGACACTCCCACTTCCTTCCTCAGGAGAACTCTTAAACACCTGGGACAGGACATTTCCACAGTCCGGAATTTCTGGAAAATAATTTTCTCCATGAAGAACTTCGGGATGAGTTGCATTCCAGTTATCCATGAATGCGGCCTGCAGCTGTCCAACGACTGGCCCATTAATCTTGAAATGGGAATCTCTCCAATGTTCCTTATCCTGCGCGGATCCAAGCCACTGGTCCGCTATACCTACACCGCCGGTGAAACCAATCAGGCCATCCACCACAAGGATCTTTCTATGCGTACGATTATTTACCCGGCTTATATTATACCAACGCAGGGGTCGGTAACGCATAACCTGTACACCGGATTTTTTCATCACTTCTATGGCCTCATCTTCAAAGGTTCGGCTTCCAATCCAGTCCAGGAGGACATGCACCCGGACTCCTGAGCGGGCCCGCTCACTTAAGGCCTTGGCGAATTTCTTACCAATCTCACCAGACCAGTAGATAAATGTTTCGAAGGTGATGGATTTTTGCGCTGATTGTATGGCCCCCAACATGGCCGGGAAAATCTCATCACCATTATGAAGGGAAGTAACCGTATTACCTGAGATCAAGGGAGGACCAAGCAGTTCACCAATTGAACGAATGACCTGGGGAGAATCTATACTCCCAATTGATCTTATTTCATGCTCAATGCGCTTGCCTGGCGATTTCAAGTTGAAAACCAGGATGCATACTGAAATGGCCAGTACTATGCAGATGATTATTGTAATAGATCCCTCATCGATATGAATTTAGACAGGACTGAGTTTCACCATTTTGATAACCAAGCTTAAAGGCTTCCACCCGCTGGGCAGATGTTCCATGTGTAAATGAATCCGGTACCACCTGGCCCCTGGAGGCCTTCTGAAGGCGATCATCCCCAACCGCCGCGGCCGCGTTCATCGCCTCTGCAATGTCCCCTTCTTCAATGACTTTCTTGGCCTGGTCAGTTTGCTTGGCCCAGACTCCGGCCAGGCAATCGGCCTGTAATTCCATGATGACGGATAACTTGTTTTTTTCTCTTGCCCCGGACCATTCCTGTTTATCACGGAATGATTTCTCTATGCCCAGGAGATTTTGCACATGGTGGCCCACCTCGTGAGCTATGACATAAGCAACGGCAAAGTCACCTTCTGCTCCAAGGGATTGTGAAAGTTGCTTGAAGAAACCAAGATCGAGATAAACCTGCTGATCGGCAGGACAATAAAATGGACCTACAGCACTGGTGGCCCGTCCACAAGCAGACTGTACAGAATGATTAAATAAGATGAGGCGAGGTTCCTGATAGTCTTGCAGGATAGAATTCCATACGTCTTCTGTATCGGCCAGGACAACAGAGACAAATTTTTTTTGTTCATCGTTGGCAGGTCTCGCCTCTTCTCTTTGCATGAGGCCACCAGAATTTTGGGCCAGATAATCTACAGGGTTTCCACCCATAAGTGCATAAACCACCGCACCCAGAACTAATCCCGCTATTCCTAATGGAGCACCTTTTCCCCTGCGATCAATTACGTTTCCACTGGCCCTGCGATTTTTCCATAACATGGTGGCGTCCTTTGTTACACTTCTTAATGTTACTTAAAACCTCAATTTAATTTAAGGCGCAAACAGTCTTAACTAAAAAGGTCAAGGATCCTGGAGAAAAGTGAAGGTCGATTTCCTTTTTCCTTTCACATAATTTGTCTCAATAATCTGTACCCGGCCAGAGCTTAAAATTGAAAACATTAAATTATCCTTATAATTAATTCCATCAACGATATATGAAGTCGAAAAGCTAAGCCTGTCCGATATTGTTGATCTAAGATTCCCTTTCAGGTCATTATAGTAAAAACAATCTTGTTTAAAAGAAACAGTGGCCACACTTTCCTCGCACTCTTCCTGAGGTCCAGGTGGTATTGAGGGAATAGAACAAAATCCGGAAGCAATCCCCCATACATTATCGCTGACTTTGCTAAAGACATAGTCGCCTTCAACTTTCAGTGTCGTGTTTACCCTGCGGTCAGTGGCCGTACCATGAATCGATGAATAGGTAGTGAGGCGGTTAAGCAAGCTACGTATGCGTTCGCTTTGCTTGAAGGTTAAGCATACGGTTGGTCTATCATCGCTAACAGGCGGCACAGTTTGATCTTCAATGGGGATGGCAGCAGTTTCGTTATCACTATCCTTCCCTCCGCAGGAATAAATAGTAATCAGGAGCAATGTAAGCAAAAGGTTTGATTTCAAAAGTTCCTCCTTGAACAGTTAAAAATCTTAAATAAAGTTGATGCTTTTCCGTCATCTAAAGATACTGAAGATATCCATTAGAATCTTTGAACTTAATCGTCTTGATTCTTCGCGCATTCTCTATAAAACAAGGTATTATTGATGCTGTATATAAAGGAGACTGGGATGTATTAATAAGTTAGTCTAAATAGGTAAAGATTATTATTTACGAATATTTATCATCTTTCATATTCCCGACTTATAACAAAAAAGCATAACACTATGGCCAAAAAAACAGTGAGCTTGAAAAAAGCTGCGCCAAAATCTACCAAGGCAAGAAGTATTCCAGCATCCAAAAAACAAATGGGATCCTTGGAAAAATTCCGAAGGATGGCGACAGTTATTCAGGATTCCAACGATGCCATTACCTTCCAGGACCTGGAAGGAAATATTCTGGCATGGAACCGGGGTGCGGAAATTATTTATGGATATTCTGAGGCCGAAGCTCTCAGAATGAACATTGTGGATACTGTTCCAAAAGAGTATCGGGAAGAAGCACTTGCATTTTTATCCTCACTAAAGCGTGGTGAACTTGTTCCAAACCTTGAGACCAAGCGAAGACATAAAGACGGTCGGATCATTGATGTGTGGCTCACAAATACCAAGCTGACTGATGACAAGGGAAATTTAACAGGTATCGCAACTACAGAACGGGATATTTCAGAACAAACAAAGACACTGGAAAAATTCAGGCGCATGGCCACAGTTATCCAGGATTCAAACGACGCCATTACCTTCCAGGATCTGGAAGGAAATATTCTGGCATGGAACCGTGGAGCTGAAATTATTTACGGGTATCCGGAAGATGAAGCCCTCAGTATGAACATTGTCGATACTGTGCCTAAGGAATATCAAGCACAGGCCCTGGCCTTTCTCTCATCTCTTAAGCGCGGCGAACTTGTACCAAACCTGGAGACCAAGCGGAAAACCAAGGATGGCAGGATCGTAGACGTGTGGTTGACCAATACCAAACTGACTGATGAGAAGGGAAAACTGACTGGTATTGCCACCACAGAGCGTGATATTTCAGAACAGACAAAGACTCTTGAAAAATTCCGAAGGATGGCGACAGTTATTCAGGATTCCAACGATGCCATTACCTTCCAGGACCTAGAAGGAAATATTCTGGCATGGAACCGTGGTGCTGAAATTATTTATGGCTACTCTGAAGCTGAAGCCCTGAATATGAACATTGTTGATACAGTCCCTTATGAATATCAGGAAGAAGCACTGGCCTTTTTATCCTCTCTAAAACGTGGTGAGCTGGTTCCAAACCTTGAGACTAAGCGAAGGCATAAAGATGGACGGATCATTGATGTCTGGCTCACAAATACCAAGCTGACAGATGACAAGGGAAACCTGACAGGTATTGCCACTACTGAACGGGATATTTCAGAACAAACAAAGACACTGGAAAAATTCCGGCGCATGGCCACAGTTATCCAGGATTCCAACGATGCCATTACCTTCCAGGACCTGGAAGGAAATATTCTGGCATGGAACCGGGGTGCTGAAATTATTTATGGCTACTCTGAAGCTGAAGCACTCAGCATGAACATTGTCGATACTGTGCCTAAGGAATATCAAGAACAGGCACTGGCCTTCCTTTCCTCACTTAAGCGCGGCGAACTCGTACCAAACCTTGAGACCAAGCGGAAAACCAAGGATGGCAGGATCGTAGACGTGTGGTTGACCAATACCAAGCTGACTGATGAAAAAGGAATGCTGACTGGTATTGCAACTACTGAACGTGATATTACTGAGCGGAAGCAAACTGAGGCAACCCTGCGGGATAAATTCAGGGAACTTGAATATTTGCGTGAAGGTCAAATTGCACTTTCAGAGCGTATGCGTGGCGAACAGATCTTATCAAGCCTTGGACAGAGTATCCTGAGCCACTTGGTTATGTTCACTAATGCACAAGTTGGTGCCTTCTATTGGGTGGCCGAAAAAAGAAAATTACATAAAGTAAGTAGCTATGCCCTGCCGAGAACGGAGGGTGTAGAGAACTATATTGCATTTGGTGAGGGATTAATTGGCCAGGTGGCCATTGAGAAGCAATCTCTCTTGATTGAACATGTGCCTCCAACGTATTTCACAAAAATACAATCTCATCTCGGCGGCATGGTTCCTAAGTCACTTCTGATTTGCCCCATACTTTATGAAGGTGAAGTGAATGCTGTCATCGAATTAGGTTCAATGCATACATTTACCGAGCACCAGAGAGCATTCCTTGGGCACGTCTCCGAGAACATTGGTATTGCCATCAATACTTCAGTGGTAAGGAAGAAAGTTCAGCAATTACTTGAACAGTCCCAGACAGATAATGAGGAGCTTCAGGCCCGCCAGGAAGAACTTAGGGTTTCAAATGAAGAACTCGAAGAACAAACTCAGGCCCTGGAGCGGCAGAAGAATATCCTTAATGAAAGGAATGATGCCCTTAAGAAGGCCCAGGTACTGCTTGAGGAAAAGGCCACAGAAGTCCAAAGGGCAAGTCAGTATAAAACTGAATTCCTGGCCAACATGTCCCATGAATTAAGAACACCACTGAACAGTTCACTAATCCTATCCAGGCTTTTGATGGATAATGCAAAGGGCAACCTTACGGCAGAACAAGTCCAGTTTGCCGAATCCATCTATTCTTCAGGTAATGACTTACTTTGCCTGATCAATGATATTTTAGACCTGTCAAAAGTTGAGGCAGGGAAACTAGATGTTCGGGTGGAAAAAGTTAGTATTCTCCAGGTCATTGATGAACTGAAACTAACTTTCGGACCAGTTGCAAAAGAGAAGAAACTAAACTTTGAAGTTAAATATGAACCTGGGATGCAAATCTCTCTTCTGACTGACCGTCAACGTCTGGATCAAATCCTGAAGAATCTTTTGTCTAACGCTTTCAAATTCACCGCTGAAGGATCAGTAAAAATCAGGCTCTTCCGCCCTGCCAATGGCCAGGTGGCCTTTGAGGTAAGTGATTCAGGGATAGGCATTCTAAAGGCCCAGCAGGAAATCATCTTTGAAGCATTCAGGCAGGCAGATGGTACGACTAACAGAAAATATGGTGGTACAGGGCTCGGTCTTTCAATCTCAAGGGACCTGGCCAAATTATTAGGCGGCACTATTGATGTAGATAGTTCTGAAAATATGGGAAGTCGTTTTACCCTGATCTTACCTGAAGTTTTTGTGGAATCAGAACATCAAATCCCTGTAAAAGCATATTCATCCCAAACCAACCCTCCAAATGTCCCTGCAAGAGAACCTTACAAGCAGCCATACCTTAAATCGGTTGCTCCCCTGAATTTTGCAGATGACCGTGCAGAACTGGGCGATGCCAGACGCCTGATACTGGTTATTGAAGATGAAGTTAAATTTTCCAAGATTCTCTTCGATCTGGCCCACGAGCTGAATTACAAATGTATAGTTGCCCAGGGAGCTGATGAGGGATTTGAGATGGCCAATGCCTATAATCCTGATGCTATCTTGCTCGATATGAAACTTCCTGATCATCCAGGGCTCACGGTCCTGGACCGTTTGAAGGAAAATCCAAAGACCAGACATATACCTGTGCACATCATTGCAGGTGAAGACTACATGGAAGCTGCACTCCATATGGGTGCCATTGGATATATGCTGAAGCCCGTGAAGCGTGATGAAATTAAAAATGCCTTTAGTAAACTGGAATCCAAATTCACTCAAACAAGCAAAAGAATACTTGTCGTCGAAGATGATGAGATCCAGCGTGAAGGAATCTGCCAATTGATAGCTGACGCGGAGATTGAAATAATCACCGTATCTTCTGCCGAAGATGCCTTGCTTGAACTCAACAAGACTGTCTTTGATTGTATGATCATGGATCTTAACTTGCCTGGCATGAACGGAATTGAACTACTAGAGAAAATGAGTCATCAGGAAATTTATTCTTTCCCCCCTGTGATTGTTTATACTGGAAGCTCACTCAGTCGTGAGGAAGAAGAGAAATTACGAAAATACTCAAAAGCTATCATCATAAAAGGTGCCAGGTCACCGGAACGCCTCCTGGATGAAGTCACTTTGTTTCTGCACAGGGTGGAAGCTAAAATGCCGGAAAAGAGCAAGCAAATGCTTAAAGTCGCAAGAAGCCGCGACCAGCTTTTCGAAGGCAGGAAAATTCTCCTGGTGGATGATGACATCAGAAATATTTTTGCCCTCACAAGTGCTCTGGAGCAGCGTGGGGCCACTGTCTTGATTGGCCGGAATGGACATGAGGCCCTGGATCAGCTTGATCAGGATCCCAAGATTGACCTGGTCCTGATGGATATCATGATGCCTGAAATGGATGGCTACGAAGCTACACGCAGAATCCGACAACAGGGCCGGTTCGCCAAGCTTCCTATCATTGCTGTTACGGCCAAGGCCATGATAGATGACCAGGAAAAATGTCTTGAGGCCGGTACCAATGACTTTCTTTCAAAGCCAGTGGACCTGGATAAGCTCCTTTCGCTTATGAGAGTCTGGATGCCGAAATTCGGGACATATAATGCAACTCCAAGACAGTGAGATAGAATTGCAGATCACTGACTTATTTGAGGAAATTTTCCTCAAATATAAATATGATTTTCGTGATTATTCACAAGCCTCAATGAAACGCAGGATTGCCCAGGCCATTCATAGCATGGACTATAAGGGCATTCCTGAACTTAAAGCAAAAGCCTTGGATGACCCACTTTGCTTTACCCAGTTACTCCAGTTTCTAACCATACCAGTTAGTGAAATGTTCCGTGATCCGACTTATTACAGCGCTTTTCGGGAAAAAGTCATTCCTATCCTAAGAACTTATCCCTCCATTAAGATCTGGATTGCAGGCTGTAGTACAGGCGAAGAAGTTTATTCATTCGCCATTATCCTGAAAGAAGAAGGTTTGCTTGAGCGCTCTATCATCTATGCTACAGACATCAACGAAGCTAGTCTGGCCCGTGCCCGTGCTGGTATTTATAGGTTAAAAGATTTCCAGAAGTTTACTTCTAACTATCAAAGGTCCGGCGGGAAAGCACAGTTTTCCGATTACTATACAGCAGATGATGATGCAGCAATTTTCAACTCCTCCCTAAGGAAACAGATCACTTTCACGGATCATAGCCTTGCGACTGATAGTGTGTTTTCAGAAGTTCATTTTATCTCATGCCGAAATGTACTTATTTATTTCCAAAAACAACTTCAGGACAGGGCCATCGGCCTGTTCCATGAGTCTCTATGCAGAAAGGGCTTCCTGGGCCTGGGATCAAAGGAAAGTATTGCCTTTTCGAGTTTTAAAACTGGGTTTGATGACTTAGTTACCAGGGAAAAGCTCTATCGAAAAAATGAAAACAGCAATCCTCAAGGGGAAATATGCTAAATATTAGAGAAGCCATCGTAATAGGTACCTCAGCAGGTGGTATAAAAGCATTGGAAAAAATTCTTTCCGGGCTGCCAGCGACCTTCAGCTTGCCCATAATAGTCGTGCTCCATATCTCTGCTGAATATCCAAGCCAGCTGGCCGAACTTTTCAGAAACAAAATTTCTCTTGGAACAAAAGAAGCTGAGGAGAAAGATCTCATCAAAAAGGGCATGGTTTATTTTGCCCCGCCTGGCTATCACCTGTTGATTGAAAAAGATAAATCTTTTTCTCTTACCACTGAAGCGCCAGTACATTTTTCCAGGCCTTCAATAGATGTGATGTTTGATTCTGCTGCCGATGCCTTTGGTGAAGGTCTGGTCGGCATAATACTAACCGGTGCCAGCCGAGATGGTGCACTTGGACTCCGGAAAATCAAAGAGGCCGGTGGACTGACTGTAGTCCAGCAACCTGACACAGCTGAAGAACCCTTAATGCCTAAATCAGCATTGCCGTACGTAAATCAAGAATATGTACTGGATCTTAAGTCCATTGCATCCTTATTGGCAGAGCTTCACACGAACAGGAAAAATTTATGATAGTCCCTCCTCAAACGACCTTTAATATTTTGATAGTTGATGATGTAAAAGATAACCTCCTTGCCTTAAATGCCCTTTTACAGAGTCCCGGCATTACTGTCTTGCAGGCAAGATCGGGAGATGAGGCACTTGAACTCATGATGAGGCACGATTTCTGCCTCGCCTTGCTTGATGTTCAAATGCCAAACATGAATGGTTTTGAGCTGGCAGAACTCATGCGGGGATCTAACAAGACAAAAAATATTCCTATCATCTTTGTGACTGCAGTGGCCAAGCATGAAAAATATATATTCAGGGGCTATGAAACAGGAGCAGTGGATTTTCTCTTTAAGCCTGTTGACCCACATATTTTAAAGAGCAAGGTTAATGTCTTCCTGGAACTTTACCATCAAAGAGAAGAGCTCAAGCGACAGGTCGACGACCTTAAAGAGGCCCGTGAATTCCAGACAAAACTCTTGGATGAATTGCATGTGACCAAGGGACATTTAGAGAAGGCCGTGCACGTCATGGAAGAATTCATGTCAATAGCAGGACATGAATTTAAAACGCCCCTGACATCCCTGAAGCTTCAGGTCGAACTAAGATTGCGTCTTTTAAACCGTGGTGACACTGCTCCATTTGAAAGGGACAAACTTTCAACAATGTTTGAATCAGACAAAAGACAGCTTGAACGTTTATCCAGGCTTATTGATGACATGCTTGACGTCTCAAGGATCAATTCAGGACATCTTTCAATGAAGCTTGAAAATTTTGATTTGAGTGCCCTCGTCAATGACATAGTTGAAAGGAATTTAGGACTTTTCTCTGCTGCAGGAAGTGATATTGAAGTGGATAGCAGCATCTCCATAAATGGAAATTGGGACAAGTTCAGAATTGAACAGGTCATAACCAACTTAATAACCAATGCGGTCAGATATGGAGCGGGAAAGCTGATAAAGATCGCGACTTCTGTCACTAGAGACAATGCAATTGTAGTCATTACTGACAAGGGCATTGGAATTGCTGCAGAAAATATTGAAAGGATTTTTAAACGGTTTGAACGTGCCACAGGGACCGCCAACGTAAGCGGGCTTGGATTGGGCCTGTATATAGTCAGCCAGATCATTGTGGCCCATAATGGACTTATAAGTGTGGAAAGCCGACTCGGCGAGGGTTCTGTATTTACAATAAAGCTTCCGCTATTAAGTTGACTATAGTGCTTCTTTAGCCAGAATTATTTTTCAAAGACCCGAACCTTACTTAAAATTGTTCTATGCAAGATGGGCAAACTTCTTTTTATATCATTTCAGCTTTCTCTTCAGTGATTGTAATCTTGATTTCCGCTTTCAAATTCATTGAGAGGAAGACTATTGCGTTTAAGCATCTGGCCCAATTCTTAGTTCTCATGCATCTGGGTCCCACAATTGCCTATGCCTTAATTCACAAGAACCCCTTGCTTCTGGGTCTCTATACGTTTACCTGGCTACTAGTGCTTAAGGGTTGCATCCCTATTTTCGAAGACCTGATTAAGGTGCCGCTTAAAACGAAGCATATGATGTTAACGGCCTACATAAGTGTGGGCATGGCCGTAGTTGTCCAGATTTTTGTGAATGAACTGAAATGGGTCATGGTTCCAATGGCGCTTTTTACAACATTCACTGGCCTTTACTTTGTGTTCCAGGCCTATCAACAGAAAAGTGCTATACAATTTTCACCTCTCCATCACTTGAATTTTCTGGCCATGGGTGGCTATTTTCTATCGAGAACTTTCCTACCGCTGATCCTTACAGAATATTCATTCCAGCAAATTATTATTATTGATTGCACTTTCTCGCTTTTCTTTAGCCTTTCACTCTTTCCCTTGTTTACGGCCGAAATATTTGAAAAACATGAAAAATTGCTGGAGAATGCAGTTGAAGTGAGAAATGAACAACTCTTCAATCACACAAACTTTTCGGAATTTAAGATCCTCTCTGCCGGCGTAGTCCACGAAATCAATAATGCACTTACTATCATTAATGCCAAGGTTGAGCAGATGCTGAGGGCCAGTAAGGAATTTGAACAGGAAAAAGGACTTCGCCTTATCCTGACCTCCACAAACCGCATAAATAAGAGTGTGAAGGGACTACGTGAGTTTATTTATCCCAATGAAACATGGGAAAACCTCGAAATGGACGAGATTTTCCGTCATATACTTTCACTGTATGGCCAAAGATTGAAGAATCACGAAGTGAAACTGACCATCAAGGGTTTTAAAGGAAAGCACATAAATGGTAACAGGACACAAATTGAGCAAGTCTTCCTGAGCCTGCTGAACCTCTCCGTTGGAGTCCTGGATAACATGGAAGAGAGATGGATTGAGATCATAGGGGCCAAACACCGTACAAACCTTGAAATCATGTTTAAGGATTCGGGTCCTGATCTTGAATCTCACCTGGTAAAAATGCTTCAGGCGCCTACTATATCACTTGAAGATGACGTAAAAGAAGGCATTCGCCTCATGCAGGCAAAGAAGATCATCGAGTTGCATGGGGGAACTCTGGAATATGTTCAACGTGGAGGAAATCTAGTTTGCTTGATTAAATTGCCACTCTCGTCACAGTCAGATAAGCACTATCCCTTTTCCCAGCCAAATCTTGATAGCAATAGCGGACAGCATTCACATCACTAATCTTTGCCGTTAAAAAACCAACCTCTTTTCCTGAAATACATTATGGTCGCAATACTTATGGCGATCATGGAAAAAATCGCACTCCATAGGCCAGTGACCGTGTCTAGCCCGGGGATTTTAGTAAAATTCATGCCATAAAAAGACGCGATAAAAGTCAGGGGCAGAAGTATTGAAGAAAAGACTGTTAATACTTTCATGACTTCATTTACTTTTCTGTCATTGATAGAAAGATGAAGTGAGAAGAGCTGGTCAAAATTATGGGAGATATCATCAAGCCGGAAGTAAAGGTGGTCAATCTGCTCCCGCAAGTCCTGGACAAGTTCAGGTGTTTTCGACCATATATTCCTGCTTTGAATCAGGGCAATCTCAGATTTCTTCAGCAACCCCTTCAGGATGAAAATCTTACGGCGAAATTGATATACACGATTGAGACTAAGTTGATCACTACTTTGTGAAAGGACGTCATCTTCAAATTCCACATAAGATTTATGTAACTGGGAAATGGAATCCTCAAAAGTCAGTGCCACCCCTTTTATCAGACAATGAAGAAGAACCTGCAATTGCTCAGGTGCATGGGCCTGACAGGATTCTTCCAATTCAATTAGAAAAGGGAGCCTGTTGCCATGAATAGTATGGATTCGCTCGTTGGTAACAAAGAAGCCAACTGAGTGTGTAATGTCATCAAGACTGACATCATGATCCTGGCAGCCTCCGTGGAAGGCCCTGAAAAGGATGAAATGTCCGTCTCTGGTTTGTTCATACTTGGGAAGATGCTCTGGGGTCAGGCAATCCTGAATCAGCAAGGGAGATATCCTATACTCTTCCCTCAAGAAATCGAAGTCGGCCTTAAGCGGCTGAACAATGTCGATCCAGGAGTACTGCTGATTGATAACTATATTTTCGGTTATCATGAAACAATGAAAACATGTGAGGAAGCTTAAGACAATCAGCTCCACGCAAAATAAAATAAACTTGTCGGGTATTCAGTTTTTCTTTCATGGAAACAAATTTCGCGAAGAGATAAAATATTTGTGAACGGAAGGGTTTCAGGACTTTTCAACAAGGAGTATTTTATGGGTGACGAGAATAAAGGCTTTGCCTCGATGGATCCTGAAAAGCAGAAAGAAATTGCAAGTAAGGGCGGAGAAAGTGTTCCTGATGAGAAAAGATCATTTTCCCAGGATCCTGAGCTGGGCCGCAAGGGAGGAGAAAACAGTCAAGGTGGACAGTCTGCCCAGACCTAACTAAGTCCTATGGTTCCATAACTCTCCAGAGTGTTGGAACAATCCATAACATCTCTGCTTCTGCCTGAAAAATTCAACTAAAAAACTTGCAGTTGTTACAGGCGCCTCAAGGGGCATTGGTTTTGAATTAGCAAAAGTCTTAGCTAAGAACGGCTATGATCTGGTTATCAATTCAAGCAGTGACCAGATTAAGGAAGCTGCAGCTGACCTGAGAAGGTTCAGGAGGCGAATTCATAAACTTTGAGTTTGAGAGGGACCTTGAAGTCATGAAGCTTAATGTTATCTATACAGTATATCTTACTAAAAAAATCCTTCTCGATATGGTCAGGAGAAACAATGGTAAGATACTTTTTAATTCCTCAATCGCAGCTGAAATGCCTTCTCCCTTTAATGCCGTCTATGGTGCTACAAAGTCTTTCATCCAGTCCTTTGCCCTGGCCATAAGGCAGGAGATGAAAGAGACAAATAAGAATATAACTATCACAGCCCTTCAACCTGGACCCACAGATACTAACTTCTTTGAAAGGGCCGGCATGCAAGATACAGTCGTTGATCATCAGAAGAAAGATGATCCTGCTGAAGTTGCCCAGGATGGCTATGATGCCTTAATGGAAGGTAAGGATCATGTGATAGCTGGCTCATTAAAAAACAAAATACTCGCAGGATCTGCAAGGTTTATGACTGATGAGCAACGGGCAAAGGTTCATGGCTATTTAAATAAGCCTGATGAACAAAGGCAATAGAGCTGGGGGAATTCCTAAAAAATCCCCCTAATCTTATTTAGGATAAAACTGCCCCGAGGAAACCATTACCCCACTTCACTTTGACACCTATTCTCTGAGAAGATATGTGAACAACACGGGGGAACAACTTGAACAACGCACGCACTTTTCTTGAAACTACTGAAGACATCTTTAGCTCACTTGATAGCTTCATAGATACCTTTCTCAATGAATATTCTTATAACGAAAGAGAACAGATTTACCTGACTTCCAAGGTCCGTCATCTTAGTGATGATACTGTTGAATCATACCGCTCTTTTATTAAGCAGATACAAACGACTTGTTCAAATGGTCTCGAGCAAAAAGATGTGCCGGTTGATGAGCATATAATTCGCGCTAAGACATTGATTTCGAAAAATCAAAATACTATTGCTGAAATAGCAGGGCTATTAGAAAACCGTTCTGAACATTTCTTTGGTGACGACATGGACGAACTAAAAGAATGGATGGAGTGCTACTTAAAAAGACATAACTAGGGCAACTCCCCGTAAGTTCATATTTAATTTGATACCTGATAGTCAGGCTTTGCCTACCATTTACTCCGACACATAAAATTTGCTACCATTGTAAGAAGTGGCCATGAAGACCACTTCTTACAAAAGCTTGGTTTATGAAAAAGGACATCTTCATCGACATGGCAAACATCACCTTTTTAATTTTTGCGATCTTTTGCTTCGGGATAGCTACACTTCCTATGGTGCAGAACTATATCCCTTAAGCAGTGATCGATTAATTTAAAAGTTTTGCCACAGCTTCTCCAACACCCTCTGCTGATGCAGGATTCTGACCTATGACTAATCTTCCATCAACGACAACATGTTTTTCCCATAACCCGGCCTTAGAATACTTACCACCCCTCTTAATCAACTCAGTTTCAAGACCTCGATCTTGGTATTGCCGGGTTTTATGGTGACTTGCCTGATAACTTCTATCGACAAAATTTATTTCAGGATGATTTTGTTTGTGTGGCCAGGAAAGACAATCCCTTCATGAAAGGAAAGCTTAAAAACTGCCCTATTATATTGGTGTTAGGCTCCTTTTTAACAAGTGCTGATTATAAAAATACACGAACACATCCAGGTGATCTTTTAACCGACGAGGATCCTTTGTTGTACACCAGGTTTTTCTCACCAGCCGATTGATATT
>DATLXC010000073.1:0-13365 GCA_035575985.1 Bacteriovoracaceae bacterium
AAGAAATCCGTATGCACACTGACACAACAAAACTGAATCAAACTTTGAAGAGCCGTATGCGGGAAATTCGCACGTACGGATCTGCGAGGGTTTTACCTCTAGACTCTTATAAAGTTTGGGGGTAATTCTACTCTATGGAAAAGATCGTAGTGCTGGCCATCCCTTTGTATTTTGGGTCTCTTTTCCTTGAGGCCTGGTTATCTGCAAAGCAAGGAAAGGGCTTTTATAAGCTCAAGGACAGCGTTGGAAACGTGGGGACTGGCATCATAATGCAGATGCTGGAAATCTTCAGCAAGGGGCTCCTGGTTGCAGGATATGTTTACGTTTATGATAACTACAACCTGGCCCGAAAACTTAATCTTGATCTTTGGTCTGACGGGATTTTAAGCTGGATTTTTGTCTTCCTTATTATTGACTGCCTTTATTATTTTTTCCACCGACACTCCCACGAGATAAACATACTCTGGGCGGCCCACGTGGTTCATCATTCAAGCGAAGAATATAATTTTTCCGTGGCCCTCAGGCAGTCTGCCTTCCAGGGCATTTTCTTTTCATTCTATATGCTCCTCCTGGCCGTCGCGGGAATGCCAACCCTGATGGTGCTTAGTTGTTATGGCATTAACATTGTTTACCAGTTTTTCCTGCATACCCGTTTTATAGGGAAGCTAGGATGGGCCGAAAAAATCTTAAGTACACCTTCACACCACCGGGTTCATCATGCCCGTCAGGGTAAGTACCTGGACCGCAATTATGGCGTATTCCCGCGCTTCCAGAGCTATGACCCGGTCAGGGCCAACCTTATGCCCATCAAGGAGCTTTTTTTTTATTTTCGAAAAGCTCAGGGAAAGGATAAATGGCATGTCTTGTTTTCAGGGCCACTGTGGATCTTTGAGAATTTCAAGAAAGGAAAGAACCTTAATATAATTGATTCGAAAGCTAAAATGGACCATATAGGGTTCGCATTTTTTATGCTCGCCCTTTTATTTGTCTTAATGGTCTTGTTTATTCCTGACCTGCCAGCAGTTGCCAGGATAATTGCTATAATGAGTGCCTTTGTCCTTCTGGCATTCATGGGAAGAAGGCTTGATAGAACTAATTAGTTCGATGGCCCACCAGAGATGTGGTCAATCGTTCCAGTCCGGGAGCTGCCATACCCTGGCCTTTACCTGAATCAAGATAACCCTTCATATACATCCGGGTTTGATCCCCAACTTTTGTGAAATGAACCTTCAGGTAAGTTTCGATATCAAGCGGAATCACACATGGTACAAGCTTCATTAAGGCCCTGATGGAAGTGGGAGTTAATAAAGAAAAGGCCCATGGTGTGTTTTGATTTTGTTTTTTTGAGATTATCTGAGCAGCTTCATTAGCGGCCTGGCAAACTTCACTTAATTTTGATTTCTGGTTGAATTTTTTGAAGCTCCAATCAGCAAGCTCAAGGCCTGAGATCAAGCTCATAAGAACTGCACTTGGAAGAGCAATCATGGAAGGCACATCCTTGGCAATTTTGGCCGGATATCCTCCTTTTTTAAGGGCATCAACCACTTTTTTTGTTCTGCTGATTTCGCCGCTGAAAGGGCTTGGTGATAAAGGTGGGTACCAGAAGGCCATGCCGGGACGTGGGACAATTTCACCTGGCAAGGGAGCATGATAGCTGATGAGTGAAAGCATACCACTTACAATTCTTTCCCGCGGAAAGTGGCCAAGAAGATAATTAACGTCTTCCAGACCTGATTGAAGTGAAATAATCGTCGCTTCAGGAATTGCCCGAGCGAATTGATCAATCCACTCTCCTCTCAGGCCCGTAGATGACATGCATAGATAAACCTGATCCCATTTGGACTTGCCCGCACCTTCAGGTGTAGTTACCACTCCATCTGCCTTGAAACTGACGGGTGAATTGCGGGGATTTCTGCGATTTAGAGGATAAAGAGAAAGTTCGCCATGCATTTCTGCAGCATATTTTTCTTTGACATAAAAATGGACCTCATTTCCGGCCTTTTTCAAATGATAGGCATAGACCTGACCTATAGCACCTGCGCCAACAATGAGGATTCTCATGGCATTAATCCTTGGATAAATAGTAGATGAACTCACTAAAAATATCATCTCTCACGCATAAAATGGAAGACGCAGCGGGTTTTTATTTATTTCAGGCCATAAAGTCTGCTAAGATGAAGACAATTATTTTGAGGATACGATTATGAAAAGCTTGAAAGAACAATTACTGGCAGCGGGACTCTCCGCCACTCCTAATCCAAAGGAGCAAAACCAGCGTGAAAAGATAGCTAAGAAAAAGGTTACCGAATCTGTTGTCCACCAGGAGCAGAGAAATTACTGCGAAGAATGCCAGCAAGTTCGTCCTGATGTTGAACTCTATCACCATCGTAATCCAACTACTGAGGCAGAATGGATCTGCGTTCGTTGTGCTGATCAGCTAAAAATACCGGATACTTTCAGAAAAACTGCCCAAAGTGATACGTCTATTAAGAAAATGTTCCGCAGAGAGCATGGTGCAACTCTTTCGCCTTCAGAAATCAAGGCCAAGCCTCCGGAGAAAAAACCCGGTCCTGCTAACGGCAATCGATAGTCACATTCTGGCCCCGTAAGGATACGTTTCCGGCAATTTATGACGGTTAAATCCAATTTCAAGTGGTGTGAGTGCCGTAGTCTCCTCAATAAAGACTAAGGCATCATAGCGTCCTGCCACGGCCGACGGAACATAATTACCCATGCCTTCGAGATGCGGATTATAAACCACCCCTATTGCACGATGTCCCTTGTAATCAAAAAGTGTCGAATGCTCTTCCACATCATCAAAAGTAACAAAGAAATCGTTGTGACCGACTTCGGGTATAGCACGCTTTAGTAAGGCCTCTAGGCTTCCCCTCCGTCCCACTGGTACATCCAGGATTTGAATCGGGCCATCCCAGGCAGAAGAGGCAATGACCGAACCATGATCAGTAGTAAAACCCACAAGGGCAACTTTCTCACGTCCTAATCTTTCCCTGGCCAGCCCTCCAATATTCACCTGCTTGTGGGCCACCATATCTGTCGCATGATAATCGCCGATATGTGTATTGTGGGCCCACACAATCCCCTTGGACTCAGGGCCATAATGGCCAAGCAACATATCTACTGTATCCATCATGTGCCTGTCCCGCACGTTCCAGGAGTCATGAGTAAAGACCATACTGCGATAATATTTTTCCGCATTATTGATAATTTTTGCATTTTGAGTGGCATCAAAGAAAGATTCATTCCCATGAAGTTTTTCTTTTAAGATTTCTTCCAGGGCTTCAGCAACTTCTTTTTCACACCCTTCTGGTCGCTTAAAGAGAGACTTCACATAGGCCATTTCATCATGACGGTAAGGTTCAAAACAACCGTAGGAGTCTTTTATCCTGGCGGCCATGGCAGGATCTACATCTGTGAGCTGCCTGATCACCTCGTCAAGTGATTCATACAATGAATAAACATCAAGCCCATGAAAACCAATTTGTTTCCGGTCGGGCCCATTTAAGTCCCTCATCCATTCCATGGTATCAAGCATCTGGGTATTACCCCACATCCAGGTGGGCCATCTGGAAAAACTAGAGAGCGTCTCAAATGGACTCAGCAAATTTTTATGCTGTATATAGCGGTTGATTTCCTGGCACGGTGGCCAGTCACCTTCCACAGCAATGAAATTAAAACCATGATGTTCAATCAGTTCACGGCTGATGAGACTTCTCCATTCATAAAATTCTTTAGTCCCATGTGAACTCTCGCCCAGCATGACAACTTTTTTATCTTTAATTTTATCAAGCAAAGGTCCAAGATCAGACATGGACTGCATAGGAGTACTTCTGGATACAATTTCTTTGACAGCATAGTCATGAGGCATAAACCCCTCCTTCTTATACTAATTAGATTATAGCAGATATTGGCGTACTCATTTTTAAAAACTTTTATAAAGAAATAAGCAATCTAGTAGGTCTTGACCCTCGGCATGTTTTTCACTTTAAAAAGAAGCAGTAGTATGGGCCCATGGAAAAAGAACCTGTAAAAAATCCACCACGTCTTAAACTTTTCCCCATCATGCTGGCACTTCTCTCTATCTTATTCTTCAGAGGACTCATGCAAGACGCGAAGACTGATAGTTTGAGCTACAGCACGTATAAGGCCCATTTAAAAAATGGCAATATCGAAAGTGTTACATTAATCGGAGACAGGATTCGCGGAGTATTTAAGCGGCCCATTGATGGAAAAAAAGAATTTGAGACAGTTGCTGTTGCACCTGAAGTCTCCAAAGAGTTGGATGCATCAGGTGTTAAATATCAAAGCCTGGGTGATACTTCAGGGCTTACAAATTTCCTGGCATTTTTGCTCCCCACTTTTTTGTTGATTGGCTTCTGGTACTTTATGCTCAGGAGAGGTCTTAAGAATATGGGCAATTCTGGTGGTTTTATGTCCATCGGAAAAAGTAAGGCAAAAATATATGTGGAGACTGATACCAAGACAACTTTCAAGGATGTGGCCGGAGCAGATGAGGCCCTGGAAGAATTAAGAGAAATTATAGATTTCTTAAAAAATGCAGAAAAAGTTAAATCATTAGGTGGAAAAATGCCAAAAGGTATTCTTCTGGTTGGAGCACCCGGCACAGGTAAGACACTTATTGCAAAGGCCATGGCCGGTGAAGCAGGTGTACCGTTCTTCTCCGCTAATGGTTCTGAATTTGTGGAGATGTTTGTAGGTGTTGGTGCCGCCCGGGTTCGTGATTTGTTTAATGAAGCAAAGAAGTCCTCACCTTGCGTGATATTTATTGATGAGCTGGATGCCATGGGTAAGGCCAGGCAATCAAATTCTTACGGTGGTGGTAACGATGAGAAAGAGCAAACACTAAACCAACTGCTGGTGGAGATGGATGGATTTGACACCCAAGGCGGTATCATCATCATTGCAGCTACCAACCGACCTGAGATGATAGACCCCGCCCTCTTGCGAGCAGGTCGTTTTGACCGACAGGTGGTGGTAGACAGGCCGGACAGGACAGGACGCCGGGATATTCTCTCTATCCATGCAAGGAAGACCAAAATAGATCCTGGTGTTGAACTGGATGAACTGGCCGCTCTTACACCAGGTTTCTCCGGGGCCGACCTCGCAAACCTGGTCAATGAAGCTGCCCTCATCGCTACCAGGAATAATGCTCCATCTATTACGATGGATCACTTTACCCTGGCCCTTGAGAGGGCGATTGCTGGACTCGAAAAGAAAAATCGACTGATTAATCCAAAAGAGCGCGAGGTGGTGGCCTTCCATGAAATGGGACATGCCTTAGTTGGATACTCCTTGAGTAAGGATGAAAAAATCCATAAAGTTTCAATCATACCTCACGGAATAGGTTCTATGGGTTACACCATTCAAAGGCCTACTGAGGACCGCTATATCATGACACAAAAGGAGCTTGAAAATAAAATGGCCGTCCTGATGGGAGGCCGGGCTTCGGAAATGCTGATCTTCAGGGAACTCTCGACAGGAGCTTCAGATGACCTGGCCAAGGCCACTAATATAGCGCGCGAGATGATCATGCGCTACGGGATGTCCATGGAACTTGGATTTGTGGCCTATGAAGAAGCTCCCTCCGCTTTCCTTGGGCCTAAGGCCATAATGCCCCGGAATAGTTTCGCCGAAGAGACGGCAAAAAAAATAGATGAGACAGTCAGGGAACTAGTTATGCAGGCCTACAAAACTGCCTACGAATTCCTACAGGATAATCAGGAAGTATTGAATCAGGCAGCACATGAACTGCTTGATCGCGAAACGCTGAATGAGAGTGATCTCATGAAATTCTTTAATCAACTCGATGGTTCAGAGAAATTTAATCCGACAAGTCATAAACCACTTTATGAAGGTGGGTCTGCACCACTTAATTCTATCCATCTTTTGAAAGTCCCCTTATACTAAATTAAGTATAATTTCCTAAGGAGAAAGAATGAAATTCACGCTGGTTGGGGTCGCATTACTATTATCAACAATGGCATTTTCTCAATCAGGCCGACAAAGAAATCAAAAAACTCCGGATGGTAATCGTCCATGGACTGAAGCTGACTCAAATGCAGTTAGAAAGGCCAATGGCTCTAATCTTCCAGGAGCTGAAGAAAGCAGTAAGCATGGAAGTACTAATCTTCCAGGTGCTGAAGAGTCCTCCAAAGAATTTAAAAATGAAACAAGTTTACCAGGGGCACAGGAAAAAAGCAGAAAACACGGTCATTAATCATAGTTCAATAAATTTCATCTCAAATTCTGTATTAGATTTTGCACAAAAGATGGGGAGCGTTGCCTTCCCATCTACTATTACTGGCTGCTGAGTCACACACTTATTGGGTATTTCATAACTTGTTTTCTTCTGACCCCTGATCAGGTCAACGTAGTTTGTATTCACCTTCGTGCCATCCACCAGCTGGATCATTTCACCGTTAAAAGGAAGATTGACCACAGAAGCGATAAGATCCTGGGCAGTCAGGAAGTCAAAGCGATCAACCGGAGACTCAATCCTTGAAAGCAAATTGCCTGAAAGATCGTATTGCAGATAAAGCAGTTTCTGGAATGATCGAAGGACTGTCAGGTACCCCAAAGCATTTATTTGTGTCCCGAGGATATCCAGCACAGGATCAAACCGATCTTCCTGCTTGTAACGAAGTTTGACACCATTCAGGATATAACCACGATATTCAAATGGTGTGAGGAAACTCTGGAGGATAAAATCTTCACTTCCTTGCAGCTTTTGCTTCTTACTTCCCATCAGCAAGACATCGTCCACATTGGCCCATGTTGCCTTTTGTGTTTTTACATCAACCCAAGCAGTTTTTTGTCCGAGCTTGATAAGCAGCTTGCCTTTAATATGATGGAAAACCTGATAACCAGGAAGGTAGCGTAGCCCCAGGGACTTTACCCACATTTCTGGACTCTCAAGTACCCTGAGATCAAATTTCCAGCCGCCATCTTCCAATACCGGAAAAAGCTCATAAAAATGATTGGCCTGGGATGAAACATTTGATTCCCATGGAGACTCGGAAGGAATACTAAAACCCGAATTAATAAACCGAAAAACAGGAGGAAGTCCTGCCTGGGGAATAACTTCAAAGTCATCGTAATTCACAATGGTCAGATTCGGGCGATACTTTACACCAGGGTGAATCTCTTTTAGATCCAGATTTAAAAATTGATAAAAAAGATGAGTCTTGTCACACATACTTTCAAGCATCAGTTCATTTTTTTGATCACCATCGAGATCGATTTGCCAGACCCGGAGGAAGCTACACCCTGCCTGCATAGGAAGTGCGCCAAGTTTCTTGTCTTCGTGATAGATAACCAGATCCTTTGACCCAGTTATGTAATAAAAGGGAGCGGGAATAGCACCGTTTAAGGTATTCAGGGTGATGAAACGACTTCTGCCACCTGTACGTGTATTAACCACCAACAATTCATCCTGATGGCCAACAAGTTCCTTGAAAGGAGCAGGAAGTGATCTTAAGACTTTTAACTTAAGCTCCATAAAATGTCCGCCCGAAGAGACGATGCAATTTATAGTGTTTTTATCATGAGAAATATTGCCTTCAAAAGTAAGGGTTGCTGTTTCACCCTTCGCAAGTGGGGATAAGAATTTCGACTGATCAAGAAGATTTGCATCAGTGCAATTCAAGTTCACAATTGATCCAGATATCATCGGTTTCAGGTAGTTTTTAAAATTGAGCTTCAGGCCGAAGGCCCCCTCTTGATCGGCCACGATTGAACTAACACCTTTTAAGGCCGGAAATAAAAATGATGAATCGTTTAACCCAAAGGCCTTATCCAGGCGGAAGAGTCCCTTAAGTCCCTTGTCCCCTACAGGTGGATTGGCCGAAGTCATTAACCTTGAATAAAGCTCATCACTTGATTCATCCAGGAAAACACCTTTCATCAAGGCCATGGTGGCACTTATAAAGGGGGCGGCCTGAGAAGTGCCATTTTTATAATCGTACCCCTTCCGGCTTATATGCAATGGGGCCAGTGTATGTGGGATAGTGCTCAGGATTTTTTCTCCTGGAGCAAAAATATCAACCTGACTTCCCCAATTTGAAAATCTTGCCACTGTCCCATCTGGACGTAAGGCACCAACGCAAATAACACCATCCATCTGGCATGGATAGATGCTTGCTCTCTGTGAGCTGTTGCCTGCAGCGGAAACGACTATAATTCCCTGCCCTAAAACTTTTTTGATTGTTTGCTCAAGTTCATAAGTCATAAATGACTTGGGCCAGCCCACACTCAAATGGATGACATCTACTTTTCGTGCCAGGGCATATTCAAAGGCCTTCACCAATCTGGTGGACAAGGGAGCAACGCTCTTAACTGTTTGTCTCCCCTCATCCGGGGCAAAAACCTTGAGGGGTAGAAATTTAAAATTTCCCTGAGCACCCTGCATGACTGACTTTATAACACCTGTAACATGTGTTCCGTGTCCATCCTGGTCCTCAGGACGATTATGATCTTCAACGAAGTCCCAGCCAGCGCAATCGCCTTTAAGACCATTATTATCTTTGTCTTCCCCACCCTTTGGGGGAATGACAGTGCCTTCAAAACATTCAGCAGCATTGTAAGCAATGTGTGCTTTTAATTCAGGATGCTCAATTTCTATTCCGCCATCAATAACAGCAATCACGACTTCTTTCTTAAGCTTGATAGTGGAGACAAATTCACGACCCCAATTCATAAGCGGAGAAGCCACAACTGTTTCATCATGAAGGTCATCAATGCTGATCAGGAGTTCCTGTCCATGAGGATCGAGGTACCAACGATGAGAATCCATGGAAGTCTGGGCAGAAACCATGAGTGGGAAAAAAAATAATGAAATAATTTTTTTCATAGCGCTCGCTCCATCAGCCAGTTGGCCATGAGCTCGCCTTCAAGAATTCCCCAGTTCTGCATAACTTTCTGGGTAGGAGAAACATGAAGTGGTAATGGCAATTCACCATACACATGCGAGAAAATCGGAGTATCACCATTTTCATCCCCTTGCCTGAAGCCTTCAATCCTTCCCTGATAGGCCAGGTTATCCTTGCCCACGAGTTCTTCCAGCCCTACGACAGTTATGTCTTCCTGGATTTCCCTGAGAACAGAATGATAAAACTTAAGGGCCTCTTCTGGGTCACTGTTAAGCATGCTCCGCAAAGTATAGAGCCGGTTAAAGTGACGGTTAGTGCGGTGATTGATCGTGTAATTAGTTATGTCCCCGACAGAGTGACGGGACATTATATCCCAAAGTCTTTCCCATGAAACATTCAGTAACTGATCGGTCCCTTCCTGAGTCATCGTATAGAGGAATGAGATCTGATAAAGCAGGATGGAATCGGTATTGATAACTGAGAGGTAATCAAAGACTTCCGTCCCGGCCTCTTTATTAAGTGTCGCAATAATACTACTTAATTTCTTTGGCCTGACTCTCCAGCCATTGAAGATACGCTGGAAACTCGTAGTCAGACGTCCCTCTTCCAGTTCACTCGTGAAAATCTTATTCTTGGCCTTGCCACCGAGAGTGAATCCTGGATTAATGGTCTGTACTTGCGAAAGGGCCAGGTCAGTCTTTAAGAGGCCCGAGATTAATGAGTTGACTGCTTCAATTGCGTAACCTTCGAAATCTGTTCCGGTAGTTGTAGCATCATAGCGGCGATGAATTTCTTTTTGCTTTCCACCCTTGGCATGAGTCAGGCGCATCCCTTGATCAGAGCCCAGGCGGTTACGCTTAAAAACCATGAATTGGAGAGTATTGGCCCTTCCACTTATGACATGCTCAACTTTATGAGGGGTAACGACTTCTCTCAAGGCAGAATGGTTCAGTGAAAAGATACTTTGTCGCAAGGCCTTCAATGTCCCGACGCTCACATCTCTTGGATGGAGAGAGACAGGATAGAAATGAGTTTCAGCACTGGCCTTATTCCATCTTCCGCTAACTGCAAGCAAAGGGACATAAGACTTGAGCTTTACCGTCAACATGAGCTTCAGGTTTTTTCCGTAGTCCTGATAGACATGTATTAAATTTTCAGTAGCACGATGTAGATGAAAGCGTGAAAGCATCATTCTTTCTGCCTGGACACGTCCATAGACTTGCAACAGGCGCTTATCCAGGAAAAAGTATTGAGTAATTGAAACTTCTGCCTCACCAAATAAACGTGGCATTAACGAATCAGTAATGATGAATGATTCACCTACGGCAAGAGTATTCTTAAGGTCAGACGCCACTTCCTGCATGAGGGCCTCACCTTCTTCTCCCTGGGCAGTTTTAAGCTTATCGATCTTGTGTCCAAGCTTATTTAAGAGCAAGGGCACCAGCATGTTCTTATAAGGCTCTTTCATGGATTTCTTAAGAGATTGAACGGGCTTCACATGAGAGTAGACACGGGCGAAACTTACTCCGGCGCCGGCCTTGATTCCAGCCGGGAATGGAAGGCCTTCTATTCCTCCGAACACTCCTGCATCAAGGGCAAAACCCAGGTTATCCACCAGCTGGACTTTGTTATTTGTGCCTAAATATGATCCGGTAACTATGTCCCGTGAAACAATAAGGGCCCCATGAAAAGTGGGAATGGCCACTGCCTGAGTTGAAAAGAAAGGACCTTCCTTTTTAACTATCTCGCCTATCTGAGCAATGTAATTTTCATTATCTTTTGTTCCCAGCATCTTGTTGAATTTTTCCAGGGCCGTACTCAGGACCTGAGACTGGAGACGGGAAAGTGCAAAGGATCCAAGCTCTGAAGCCGAGAAAGGAGACTCAGGGTCGCCATAAGAGAAGCGACCGGCATATCCATCAAAGAATTCCTGGACGATTTCTCCATTTAAGAGTCCATCGCCAAAACTGATTTCAGGATCAAAATCTATTTTTTGAGTTTCAGCTCCAAGCTGAAGGAGTTCTATTAGATCATTCCTGCGTGCAATGATCTTTTCAATAAGAAGTTTTTCGACGGCTTCCGGAAATGAAGCTTTAATGACTATTTCTTCGAAGTCGGCGCGGGTAAGTTTTGCAAGTTTACGACCGATCCAGCGGGCGTCTTCCCAGCTAGTACCAAAAGTAGTGGAAAGATCCTGAGTATGATTAAATTTCAGGTGATTCAGGACTAAGCGGCCGGCCTGCCAAGGCATCAGGTTGATTGATTCAGTTGCATCAACCATGGCCATAGGGACATAAGGAGCGCGCAGGAGACGGCGGCCCTGATGAACTTCAGGCAGCATAATCCCTGTAGCAAGGTTATAGATGTCTGAGTCTGATGTAAGGACGAGGACATCCTGAAGAGTGATTGAAAGATTTTCTTCGGAAGTAATCCAGCGTTCTGTTCCTGCCAGCAATTTATCTTTCATTTCTTCTTTCAGAAGATCGCGGTCAATGGTGTCCTTGAACTCAAGCTTCGCACGCGGCACCCAGGTCATTGGTTGTGTTGAATATCCGAGCTTGGCCAGGATGTTTTTCCTAAGGAGTAAGGTATGAACTTTTTTTGAAAGGATAACAATTAACTCGCGGTTATCTGCAGTCAGGACTGTAAAGCGGATTTGTCCTGAACGACTTGGCAATTCCTTTACAAATTTCAGGACCTCATCGGGCTTAACCAGTGAGTGATCAGGGATAGTATTGCGATCAGGGCGCCAGATGTTGGTGTCTGTACCTGGCTCCAGGAGAGAAAGATCCAGCCCTTTTAACGCCTGTTCATGGGCAATTTCAGGTGAAAGTGAAAGATCTGTGGCGGCCTCAATGGAATAAAAACGAGGAATTAATCCCGGAATTGTATCCTGAGCATAGGCGCCAGAGAGCGTAAAAAGAAGAAGTGATATTAATAGCTTATACATAATTGCCGATATTTAGCTTTAAACATCAAAACTTACTACTCGCTTTATAAATTTTACCGCAAAAAAAAAGGGCCCGGATAACCGGGCCCCTAGGGATTAGAGCTTAGAGTTCGTCAATGACCATTTCATTGAAGAATTTACCGATCTGTTCAGGAGTTGTGTTGTTAACCTGAGCAGCTGTATTCATGAGTTCAGTGAAGTTAGACTCATTTCCTTCAGCTTTTTGCTTAAGGGCAGCTTCAACTTGATTCATGCTGACGCCCAAAGCGTCCATAGCAAACTTATCTTTTTCAACTTGAGTAAGTTCACGAGCATTTTCAAGCTTCTGGTAACGACCAGCAAGCTTGGCAAGTTCTTCTGCACGGCTTGCAGAAAGAGAGAACTCAGACTTAAGCTTGTGTGCCATGAACTTTTCAGCAACTTCTTCTTTAAGAGCAGCGATTGTATCGAGGTCTTTAGACTGAGAAGATGTGTTGTCGAAACGGAAACCACCACCTGTATAGAATGTATACCAGTGAGAAGTGTCTACCCAACGCTCACCCATATAAACTTCGTATGAACGATTTTCATAGAGGTAGCAATCACAATTGTAATCGTAGTACTCATAAGATTCATAATGAGTAGAGTACTGTGGCTCGTAGTAACCACTGTTAACATACTCAGAATGCTGAAGCAGATTCTTAACAATGTCAGTTCCGTTTACAGCTACAGTCATATACTGACTCATAGTCGACATGTTCTCGCGATCCCACTTTGCCATGTTATAGGCAGAGAATTCACCAGTAACTTCGTTTTTATAAACGACGTACTCTCCAGTCTCAGTATACAGTTTTACAACTGAATGATTCTGGCCGGTAGATGCTTCAAGAGCACCTTCAAAAGTCTGCGCATCTTTCTTATGGCCACAGGCCACAACTAACAGGGACAACAACACTAACGTCAAAATTCTTTGCATATCTTCTCCTTGGATAATGAACAAATTTTCGAATTCGACACAGCAATATACGAGCCAATTAAAATAATCAAGTTATCTATTACTTAACTCGACGCATGGTGCGTAAAGTTTATACAGCCTTTAGATTAGTTCCGTATAAGGTGTCTTTTTGGTTAAGAAATGCGCCCATGATGCGGAGCGGGGTGCGTTTTGCGTCCACATTTCATGGATGGTTACAAAGGTTTCCGGTCGGCAAAGCTCCGTGTTATTCACTTCATCCAGATGAAGTAGAATCTTTGGGCGAAGCTCCGCGAAATCCACTTCATCCAGATGATGTGTGATCTTGTGGGCGAAGCTCTGCGAAATTCACTTCATCCAGATGAAGTGCGATCTTGTCGGCGAAGCTCTGCGAAATTCACTTCATCAAGATGAAGTGCGATCTTGTCGGCGAAGTTCTGCGAAATTCACTTCATCCAGATGAAGTAGAATCTTTGGGCGAAGCTCCGCGAAATCCACTTCATCCAGATGATGTGTGATCTTGTGGGCGAAGCTCTGCAAAATTCACTTCACCCAGG
>DATLXC010000074.1:0-22182 GCA_035575985.1 Bacteriovoracaceae bacterium
AATCCAAAATGAAATCTGATGAAGCAACACACTTGGAAGGCCAAAGGGCAATTTTTTCTCTGAATCTTAGCCGATTTACCAAAGATTTAACGTTAGGAAAGCTCAGATGCGCCGGTTAAAGCGCACCACGCTCTAATTAATGGAGACTAGATCCGCTGATTGGGGAAATTGACGTGATCACCTGTTCTTAATTAGAAGTATAGCAAAAATTATTTTCTTTATATTGATCCGAGTGAAATTTAAAATCTTTAAATGAAGCTTTCTCCCAGTGACATTTTCGTTTGAAAGACACTACTCTTATACTTTTATAGGCAAGTTCAATTTGAAATGCCTTTTCCCGTTCCACACGGACTCCGTCTAAAAGTATACTGCCAAGCCTGATTACTCCGTTACCATCTGAAAGCTCCGTACGGATAACAGAAGGAGAGCCCAAATCAACAAACAAACGTTCAGTATGATGAGCCGACCATTCTCTGAAGAAGTCTGCTTCAAACAGAATGCTACTGTGTCCTATACTATTCGCAATAAAGGCATGGCTTGAAAGAGTGTGTCTTTCATTCCAAGGGATTACTTGTAGTTTATATCTTCTGGATAATTCATCGACTCGCATTGTATTTCGTGCACAAATGCTCACATGTGTTTTGTTTTTAAATTGGTGAATAAGGTCTTCTGCCAGACTTCCAGAACCAACCACAACAATATGTGATGCACGGGCCGTTTGAACAAAATGTCTGCGTGTCACTGAAGCATATGTTTTTTGGCATATGCCTGACAAATATTTTGAGCGGATCTCTTTAGCATCCTTAAATAATTTTTCAAGGATCGCTAGCAAACGAATATCTCTGGATGAAGATTTCAAATAAACCCGATAGGCTTCTTTAAACTGGCCCACGATTTCGTTTTCTGCGAGGAGCCTACTTTGCAACCCACAGATTGTTTCAAGTAAGAAAATATAGGCTTCTTCACCTGCTTTCATTTCATGTTTAGCAGAATAAGACGATGGAGAAAGCGAGAGAACAAGTGTTCGCTGACATGTTCTCAGCACAAAACGACTGTCCTGTTTTTCCTCTTTAAGAATGATGCCCGGGTCTAAATTCCAAAGCTTTAACTCTTCCATCATTGGTTAAGCTTAGAAGACCCTACAATTGGATTGTCATGAAACTGTCATCAAATCGTGAATAAAGATTAGCTAATGATTCATTCATTTACGAGTCATTCTTGTGCATGGTGCAGTCCTGTTTGTGAAATAGACTTTCTAGAACGGTCATGGGAATTTCTTAGGATGAATTCCTTAAAAAGAACCTATATGTACATAGAAAATATTTTGGCCAGTTTGAAGTTCGCCGTTTTCATAATTTTAGTTTTTGCTATCTGTCTGGGCTTTGGGACTATCATGGAATCATCGCATGGTACTGACTATGCAAACAGGTACATCTATAAATCCTTACCATTTATGGCAATACAGTTCTGCATGTTTCTCTCGATAGTATTTGCGGCCATAGTACGTCTTCCCCCTAAAAAGCATCTCTATGGTTTTTACACCATCCATGCCGGACTGATCATTATTTTCATTGGATCTTTTGTCACTTACCAATCTGGCGTGGATGGATCAATCAAACTGAATCCAAATGCTGCCTCAAGAGAAGTTCTTGTAAGTAGGGAAGAATTTCGCATCAAATTTCCGTCCCGAGGTAAGGAGGCTTCCATTGACCTACCCTACTCTGCTTCCGGAGAAAACCTCAATACAAACTATCAAGGTATTAAGCTTGGAACTTTTATTCCTTTTGCAGAAGAGAAACTTGAATGGAGGCCTGGCAAAGAAGTGGCCCCATCGTCCCGTTACCGCATCCACAATGATAAAGTTAGTGAAGAATTATTCTTTAGTCTTAACTCAAAGGCCAGGTTCGGCCAATCCCGAAAACTCGGGCCTTTAAATGTTCACTATATGCCAAATAAAAAACAGGCAAACAATAAGACGCCAGTGTTACTTCTTCATGGGAAGGTGGCCTCTTATTTCGACAAGGTTACAAAAACCTGGGTAAGAGTGACACTTAATGAGAATAAAGATACTCCCCTGCCCTGGATGGGATTAAAACTCAGGCTTCTTGAACATCACGAAGATATTTATCCAGAAATGGTGCCTTACTATGTTGATCCTGTTCAGGATAATGGAAAAATCATCAAAGGCAGTCTCCGTGCCGTCCATGTCACCATTGGTAATCATCAATTCTGGGTGAGATCAACTGAACCAACCACGTTTAATTTTGGTAATGAGCTGGTTCATCTTGAAATCGCAAAGAAGCAATTGACCCTTCCTTATGAAATTGTGCTTGATCGATTCAAAATGGATCTGGATCCTGGAACACAAACACCGGCCAGCTTTGAGAGCTTCGTAACGGTATTCAAAGGTAATAAAGGATCAGAAAAACATCATATCTTTATGAATAATCCCATGAAACGAGACAGCTTCACTTTCTATCAGGCTTCCTTTTTTCCGATTAGTGAAGAATTGTTTGGGAGTATTTTGAGTGTTAACTTTGATCCAGGCAGAACATGGAAATACCTCGGTTCTCTTCTCCTCGTCCTGGGCTCAATTCTTCATTATTTTTTACGACGTAAGCATAAAGTTTCAAACACGGAGTTTGCATGAGTAAGTTAATGGGCCTTTTAGTCCTGCTCTTTACCTTTGAGTCCTTTGCTCAACTGGATTTCTGCAATGCTGACCTGGAAACCTTTCCCGTGCAGGCTGGCGGGAGGGACAAGCCATTTTATGTTCTTGCTACTGAGGGAATTAGATTTATCTCAGGCGACGCTAAAGTTGGGACATTGACGGCCACCGAAGCATTCTGTCAATTAACAATGAAAGGTTTTGGTATTCCTTCCGAGATCCAGATCAATATAAAAGTAGATCATCCGGAGGTTAAAACTCTCCTTCGTCTGCAAGATGACGAAAGCAACATCCCTGCTACCAGTTTAGCAAATAAAATGGGATTGATCGAAGCGGAACTAGTGAGGATAAAGGAAAATAACTCATATAGAAAAGAATTGAATAAAGTTGATCAACGCTACAAGACCTATCTCGCTATCACCCAGGGTCGCGCCTGGACTATTCCTGTGGCCAAGAACAATACTGTTCATTTTGTCTCTGCAGCAGAGTTTCTGACAAAAGAGAAAGTTTTAGACGCCACCAAAAAGTCTCAGAGTCCAGTGCAGTACATCTTTGAACAAGCAAAGAATGAATACTTAAAGGTCAAAGGCGACGGATATCTCCTGGAGTTAAAGTACTATAAATGGAATCTCTTTCTTTGGTCCATGCTCCTATCCCTTATTGGAATATTTTTATTTGTGGTTCTTAAAAATAAACTCCCCGGCACAATTATAACTGTCCTTTCTCTGGCCGTTCAGGTTTCTGCCATGGCCATGAGAGTGATGATCTCAGGCAGGGCCCCAGTGACCAATATGTATGAAACAGTAATGTTTTCAGGTTTCGGTGCCTTAGTCATAGGTTGCATCATAACTCTAATGAGAAAAGAAAAAGCCTTTGTCATTGCAGGCCTGGCATTTAATTTCCTGACTCTTATGATGATGAAATTTGCCAACGGCATGCTTGACCCAGGTATTTCACCGCTGGTCCCTGTGCTAAGGGATAATTTCTGGCTTTCGACCCATGTCACCACAGTCATCTTATCTTATGCTGCTCTTGCCCTATCTTGGGTACTCGCCAATAGCATTCTAATTCGGTCTCGTTTCTTTAAAATAGACTCTAAGGAACATCGGTATCAGGTGGACCTCATCTATACCTGCATTAAGTTCGGCGTCGTTCTCCTTGCCACAGGAGTTATCCTGGGAGGTATTTGGGCCGATTACTCATGGGGCAGATTTTGGGGATGGGATCCTAAGGAAACCTGGTCATTGATTGTCTTGTTGATTTATATGGCAATTCTCCATGGTAAATCTACCAGCTGGATTCCTCCAAAGCGATTTGTCCCTTTAGTCGCAGCAGCATTCTTAACTGTTATGATGGCATGGTTTGGTGTGAATTATATTTTAGCATCGGGTCTTCATTCTTATGGGTTTTCAGAAGGTGGAGCGCTTTTCCTGGGTAGCTTTTTCTTGATACAAATTTTACTTCTTTTAGTTACTACCTTGAAGATAAATCCACAGGCCGAGCAGTTCCCGTAATGCACAGATAAGATCCTATGGTCACAAGCAGTTAGGTTTTGAAAGTTCACAAATGAATTCGTTGTTCGCTAACAATGAGGCTGTTTAAATAACAGATTTGTTAGTTGAAAGCGTAATTGATTGGCAAGGTCAAGTTCGAACATCGATTAGGGTCTATCCACGGTCTTACAGAGAACTTTGCAATCTGAGTGATTATTCTTGAAAGGGTACCGGAACGGTACCCTTTCTCTTTTATAATTAGATAGGTGAATGCTCGATTTTCCCGCAGGGAAAATTGTTGCCATGGATGGCACCACATTCAACTGTCCAGGCACAGGATGGGCCTTAAAGACCTTGATACGACCCAGAAGCCGGCGAACAATTAATGAATTAAGTTTAGATCCAATAATCTGAACATCACCAGCGATAGCAAGGTAGAACTTTCCTTCTCATCAATTTCTTTGTGGATGTATTTCCAGGCTATTTAATTCCTGGATCATGACCTTGGCTAGATACATATTTTAATTAACGTGGGGAACCTGGGGCATTTACTAAGCAAAGATACAAAAAAGCAGGCGGAACGAATTCCGCCTGCTGAAGATTTTACTTGCTGGTATCATCCAAGCTTTCTAAGTATTTAACAAGATCCTTACGATCTTTGGAATCAACATAGAAAGGATGGGGAGCCTTGGCCCCACGAGAAGAGCTGAACAGAGTCTTCAAGGAATTAACTGAGTTATCATGAAGGAAATTTGGCTTTCTCGCCAGATCCATCATGAGTGGCAATGCAGAACCTCGATTCGCACCCCGCAAAGTCGCATTAATGACAGTCATTTTATCATCAAAGGTATTTCCAGGAGTATTGGATACTGGTCCAGTAATTGGTGGAAGTCGCTCGGCCAATATTACTGGTGCATCACCAGGGAAGACTGTAGCAAGATCTAAGACATCAGATCGAACTGGTGCCGAATTATCTGCATTATGGCAGGTAGTACAGCCATATTCTGCTCCTGTGAAGTGGGCCTTACCTCTTGCGATGGCATCTGCATCCTCATCTTTCACTACACCAGGGGGTGAGCGTAAAGCATTGTGGTAAGCTACCTGTGCCTGTAATGCAGCTTCATCTACGCGTACACCGATAATGGCATCCTGGCTGCCTGGTACACCTGTAGTAGATGTCCTGACAAATGGATAACCTGTAACGCCGGTTTCCGCTAAAACTGCTTCATAATCTGCTGCCAGTTTATCGCCGCCATCGCCAGCTGCTGCCCTCAAGAACGCACGTCCGCCAGGAGTCAGAAGGTTGGTCATATCAAACAGAACTGTATAGACCGTATTAGCAAATTGATCAAATCTTTCAAGTTCTCCTGCTGATCCAAATGGCGCAGCGAGATCTTGCTGGAATAAAGCAGAGTTTTGCATCGGATTCCCAATACCATCTACAGTGTCATCAAACATACCTATCGGGTAGAACTTAGGGTTGCCGAAATAGGCATCAAACTCGGCTTCAGTTGAATCTTTAGTTAAACCTCTATGAGAAGGTGCTCTTCCGATGGACTTGCCATCAGCACCCTTTAGCTGGGCCATCGGATAGAGAGCTTTGGTATTTGCTGCCATGGCAAAAATTGCACCTAAATTAATATTATGCACGGCCGGCCCATCAATCTCTTTACCAATTGAACCACCATTTGGCAGATCGAAGGCTGACTTATCTGTTACAGCGTGGCAGAGCACACAACTAACTCCGACTTTATCACCATTGGCGACATCAAGTGTTCCATCACCGTTTGTATCTTTCACCACCACACCTATGACAGCGTTGGCATTAATGAGTTTGATCGTAGTGGCCGGATCATTTAATATAGGTCCACTGGTTCCATCAGCTGCTATTTCATCAACCACTGCTTGCGCGGTAGCTGCATCCAAAGCTTCAGTATTCACTGATAAACCGGCCTTAAGTGCCTGCACAGGAGTTAACCCTGCAGCTACAATCCCTTGAGGCAACTTCACAGCGTCTGTCCAGAAGCCTTCGTTTCCGAAAGTTTCTAGTCGACTCACTGCCTGGCCTCGAGCAACTTCCGGATCCTGCTCTTCTTGAGGTATATTTGTTTCTCGGAAACCCGAACCATTGCTATCATTGTCGCTGCCACATCCTGTAAATGTAAATGAAGCACAAATGAGCATTGCCAATGCTGTACTGCTACCCCATTTTGAATTTTTCCTATTCATAGATCTCCTTTTTTTAAATACCTCTTAAACATATTCAATACTCATAAGACTACATTGTGGATCGTGTAGTTAACTCAAAATCATCAAAAGATTTGGCATATGTTTAGCTCATATTGAGGCGCAAAAGATTTGTGCAGTCGTACTTTCTAAATAACAAGGCCTCGGATAACTAATGTAAGGAGAGGGAGAAATGTATGGAAAAACTTGAAGCATTTTTCTTGAACTGCACCTTATTGAATCCGTGACCGCAGGGCTGCTTTTTGCAATGGTCACAGAGACCATGATTCCTGAGGCATTTGATCACTCCCCGGATTTTAGCGGAGTGCTCACAGTTCTAGGATTTTCCATACTGGCCTTAGCATCTGCTCATTAAAATTTGTAGAATCTTAAAATTATTCTAAAAACAAAAGTGTGAGCATTTATCCAGACTTTAACTCAAAGGAGATTTTTATGAAAAGTAGATTTAGTAAAATGGCATTAACGGTAACTTCCTGCGCAATAATGGCGAGCTACTCTTTTCAAGTTTTTTCTAAAGATGATGCAAGCAAAGAGAATGTGAATAAGATGGTTGAAAACTGGCCAGCGAGACCTAAGTTAGCTGTACAAGAAATGATGGCAAAGTATGGGGAGCCTTTAGAAGTCTCTTCTGAAACTGTCATTTGGCATAATGCAGGTCCGTATAAGCGTATCATGGTAACTAAGATGGAAATTCCTCATGATTTCCCAAAACCACATATGGATTATCTCGAACATACCCTGCAATACAAAGTTCCAACTGACAAAATCGATGATCTAGTTGCATTTGATGCTAGCATGACTGTTAATAAGACAGCGGGAGAAATGTCGGCGCGCTGCGATCTGGAAGGACACAATATCCTTACACTTAACCTCGCGAGAGACATTATTGAAGGTAAGAAAAGTGTGGCAGAAGCTAGAAAGTCATTTGGTGTGAACGTCGTGGACGATGTACTCGGCAAAAAACCTGCCTATGTAGAGAAACTCCAATTTGAACCGCACACAGTAGAGAAATCAGCTTTCGCAGACAAGCCTATCATTCCCGGATCACCGGTACGAAGTATGGGGAGTGACACAAAAGCGATGGGCAGTGATGCGGAAATTTTAGCATTTGTCGTGGCAACTGATGAAAATGAAGTTCTGGCATCAGCAGAAGCTCAAAAAAAGAAAATAGATGGACCGGTAATGGAATATGCCAAAATGCTTCACCAAGAGCATGGCAAGAATGCTGCTGCTACCATGAAACTGGGTGAAAAAATCAAAATAACACCTGCCGATACGAAAGCAGTTGATGACTTACGAGTGAAAGGGGCCACCGAACTAGCGATGCTTATTCCATTAGAAGGAAAAGAGTTTGAAAAGTCTTATATCGATGCAATGGTTAAAGGCCATAAAGAAGTCCTGGCAATGATAGATGGTAAATTATTACCGGGCGCAAAGAATGCCCAGTTAAAGGATCATCTGACTAAAACCAAAGAGCACGTAGCAATGCACTTAAAACATGCAGAGAAAATCCAGTCCACTCTTTAATTAGACTATTTTCAAAACGGCGGAACTTCAAATCTTGAAGCATCCGCCGTTTCTTTCATAGAGTCTATTTAAATTCAGTATTCAGTGAAATCCCTTTTTCATAGGCCTTATTTATAAGAGCTTTATCATGATTTAAATAGTACCGAAATTTCATCACCTGATTCAAGATAGATTGTCTAAGAAAACCATTTTTTTTAAATCGAATGGAAGAAGTTGTGCTTTTGTTGGGGAGCCTTAAAGGCTTTCCAAATTCATTTAAACACAGACTCAAAAGGGTATCTTCAAATATATCTACCTCAGGAACTCCGCCAATTTTTTCCAAAGTTTTTCGTTTAATGAAGATACAGTGGTCAAGATAATAGATTCCCTTGATTTGACCTCTTACCTGATTAGACCACCACGAAGTGAAGGAGAGAAAGGGATGATTAATGTCAAATTGATGAGTAAATGCACCCCAATGATACTGAGTGGGAACCGATTGCAAATTAATAAAAGCTTCTGGATCAAGGAGACTTCTCGGGTGATGTAAAAGAATCCACTCATCGGGACCACATAAGGCAGCGGCCAGGGCAAAATTGTATCTTCGTGACCTCATTGATGTAGAGAGATTTACGAATCTAATTCCCTGTTGTTCAAGCAATGCCAGCGTTCCATCTCCCCCGTCGCTTATTCCCACCACAAGATCAATTTTATGCCCCTGGAGCTGTAATTGATGAATGTTATTTAAGGTAGTCCAAAAAAAAGGATTCTCTTTTTCATTGAAAGCAGAAAGGAGGACAGTGATCATTTTGCATGTTTACCTTTCATTAGTTTCTTCTCCATGTATGAAATTTCTTGGCATATTTTAATAATTTCTCAGGTTGATGATTTCTTTTCCAGATCCCTGCGATGGACTTGGCACTTTCCGAAAAGGTTGGGTAAGGATGAATAGTGGATAAGAGCTTATTTAATCCCAGATTGTATTTCATGGCAAGAGTGTATTCTATGAGGAGATCTCCGGCCCTGCTGCCTACGATGGTTGCACCAAGAATTTTATCTTTCCCAGGAATGGTCAGAACTTTGATAAAACCCTGAGCTTCATTTTCAATAATGGCCCGATCAAGATCAGCGAAATCAAATTTAGTAACTTCGTATTTTACTTGTTGCTTTTTTGCCTCTTCTTCTGAAAGACCAACATGAGCAATCTCTGGATCAGTAAAGGTGCTCCAGGGAACTACGCTATAATCCACTTTGAAAGACTTGAAGGGCGACATTAAGGCATTCACAGTAGCATACCAGGCCTGATGAGATGCCATATGGGTGAACTGATAAGGTCCTGCACAGTCACCACAAACATAAATGTTAGGATATTTGGTTCTTAGAAAATCGTCGTGATCAAAAGTTTTTTTATTTGCTGTTTCAATTCCAAGGTCTTTTAAACCTTTTGTATCAAGTCTCCCTGCCCTGCTTACAGCAATGAGTAATTCTTCAAAATAGATCTCTCTTTCCTGGCCTTCATAGCTCGCTATCAAAACTTGGGACTCATCAACTTTTTTAAAGGATTTGGTATCATAATTTAGCAATATTTGTATTCCTTCAGCTAAGAATTTTTTTAAAATAAATTCTGACACATCAGAATCTTCTTTTGAAAGGAGACGATCTCCTTTTTCAACGATAGTTACCTGGGATCCAAGACGAGAAAAGGCTTGCGCTAGCTCACACCCTATATTTCCTCCTCCCAACACCAGTAGTTTTGGTGGGAGTTCTTTCAGGTTCCATAAGTTTTCGGAGGTCTTATAAGAAATGGCTTCAAGACCGGGAATGTCTGGCACCACAGGAATTGCTCCGGTAGCAAGAATTATATTTCGGGTTGTTAATCTTTGACCATTAACTTTCACTTCCCACGGTGATATGACTTCTGCCTCACCTATAAAGCATTCAACTCCGAGTTTTCTGTATCGCTCAATAGAATCATGCGGAGCTATTTTTAGTATTGAATCCTTCACGTGTGACATGCTGGATGAAAAATCCACTTTTCCGCCCAAGTAAGCTAATTTCGACATTTTGATAAGTGCCTTGCTGGGTACGCAGCCCGTATTAAGGCAATCTCCACCCATTTTATTTTTCTCAATCAAGGCTACTTTCGATTTTATTGCTGCCCCTATGTATGAAGCAACAAGGCCTGCCGAGCCTCCACCTATGACAACTAAATTATAATCAAATGAATCAGGCTTCTTAAATTTTTTGTAAAGCTTATGTCTCTTAAAAAGGTTAATAAGCGCTTTTAACAAAATGGGGAAAACCGCTAGAGCGAAAAAGCTCCCAATGATCTTGAAATCAAAAATTTCATCAGGAGATTTTAGTTTCCCAAGTTGCGTTCCTGCGTTAACGTAAATAATTGTTCCCGGAAGCATTCCAAGCTGACTGACCAGATAAAACGTCAGAACATTCATTCGGGTTAGTCCCATACCCAAGTTTACAATGAAAAAAGGAACCGCAGGGATCAACCTTAGTGTTAAGAGGTACCACCCACCCTTGTCTTGAATGCCTTTATTGATTGAATCAATTTTCTTTTTAAATCGTTCATGGATGAAATCCCGAAAAAGATAACGGGCCAGAAGAAATGCCAGCGTAGAACCAATAGAACTAGCAAAGCTCACAACTATTGACCCCCAGAACAACCCAAAGATAGATCCTGCTGCAAGAGTAAGAACTGCTGCACCAGGAATCGACAAAGCTGTGACTACTGTATAGATAAGAACAAAGTACAGTCCCATCTTCCAGGGATCTTGTTCAAAGTAATTATGTAATTGGATCTGATGAGTCTTCAGCGTCTCAAAATTTAAGTAATCCAGGTACCCGGATGTTTTCGCGAAGATGATGAGGCAGATAACAAACCCAATGAGAAACAACTTTTTCATAAATATTTTTTCCCCATTGAGAAGTCTTTTATTGCTTGAATAGAGATAAGTATTTCCCATATCCTTCTGCTTCCAACTTCTCAACCGGGATGAATTTGAGTGAAGCAGAATTCATACAATAGCGTAATCCAGTGGGCTTAGGTCCATCTTCAAAAACGTGACCCAAATGAGAGTCGGCGAACTTTGAGCGCACTTCTGTTCGTTTAGAGAACAGGCCACTATCGACTTTGGTAGTGATAGAGTTTTTATCAAGCGGTCTGGTGAAGCTTGGCCAACCAGTTCCCGAATCAAACTTATCTATGGAGCTGAAGAGTGGTTCTCCGCTAACTATGTCCACGTACAGTCCTTGATCTTTATTGTTATTGTAAACATTCTTAAAAGGCCTTTCAGTTCCTTCTTCCTGGGTCACACTATACTGCTCTTCAGTGAGCAATTTCTTTAACTCACCCTCTGCAGGCTTTTTAAATGTTTCAGGGTTAAACCCCTTTGAAAATGTTGGCTCCATCATGATCACTCCTGTTAGTAGTATTGAAAATAACTTATTCATTTTTTTTCTCCCATGGCCTAAAGCCTTATTGCTGTAGCTTGCTTGGGCTTAGGATCTCCTCTTTCCTCAAGCCAGATCACTGCATGTCCGTGGGCCCCGGAGATATCCCAGCTGAAGCTACCCTGTTTTTCTTTTCCCTCTTGCAGAGATGTCACCACGAAATCCCGCAATAGATTTTTGCCCGCATTTTCACCTTTTTGAATAGGAATCGAAGGGCCATCGCTCACGATTGCCATCCAGAGTCTTTGCCCGGCCAGAGGCCTATAGACTACATTTAGCCGCTTATCTTCACGTCTTATTTCAAATACTTGTTTCGTGTGGGCAGGAATCAAGGAAAGATCTCGCCAGTTTCTTTTTTCTTGTCCGTCAACGATTACGCCTGGAGTGTAGACCTGCTGACTCTTCCAATTGGCGGCGTACTTTCTTTGTCGCTCGGTGAATTCCGGTTTTGCCAGGGTGTCTTTCCAGCCTAGTTGATCCCAGTAGTCCACGTGCCAGACCATCGGTATGATTCCTTTCATGAACTCTGGATGCTTCCGCAACTGTCCAATCCATTTTTCAGCTGGAGGGCAACTACTGCATCCCTGAGATGTAAAAAGCTCAATCACGGTAGCTGCTTGAGTTTCAGAGAACACCAGCATCAGGATTACTTTTTCCATACTTCCTCCAGCCGCTTATCTCTGCCGCACTGGTAGCGATAATACTTATAACGTATAGGGTTCACCTTATAATAATCCTGATGATAATCTTCGGCCGGATAAAAGGCTTTTGCTTTAAGTATTTTTGTTTGAAACTTCTGACCTTTCTCCAGTGAAGCCTTGGTTTCTTCTGCCAGTTTTTTTTGATTATCGTCCTGATAGAAAATTGCAGATTCATACTGCTGGCCCTTATCACAAAACTGACCATTGCCATCTAACGGATCAATGTTCTTCCAGAAAATATTGAGGAGATCGCGATATGAAATGATCTTTGGATCGTAAATAACTTTGATCACTTCATAGTGGCCGGTCTTGCCGGAAGAGACTTCCTCATATGTGGGGTTAACCTTTTCACCCCCGGTGTAACCTGAAGTTGTTGAAATGACCCCATTTGCCTTGTCAAAGGGAGGTTCCATGCACCAAAAGCAGCCCCCGGCAAAGATGGCCTCTGAATCAGTACCCGCGAAAGCGGTTAAAGTGTAAGAGAGAATTAAACTTAAGAATATGTGTTTCATATTCTTCCTTCATAAAGCTGTTTTCGTTTTTGAGTATAATGCTGATGCCTTTCTTCTGCGGGATAAAAAATGGTGGACGGTAGAATGATAGTGGATACTGGTCGAGAGAAAGTTTGGAGCTTCTCTATTTTGCTCTGAGCGGCTTTACTCTGTTCCTGACTAGAAACGAAAATCACGGATTGATACTGCCTCTTGGCCACATTATCCCATCTGTGATCACCAGTTGGATCGTGGATGGCGAAAAATTTTTCCAAAAGTTCCTGATAGCTGACAATTTCAGGATCGAAACTAACTTCCACTACCTCAATATGGCCACTGGTTCCAGAACAGACATCCTCATAGCTTGGACTCTCTAATGTACCACCGGCGTATCCAGCTTGTGTCGAAAGTACGCCTTTCATTTCGCGAAAAGATTCCTCAACACTCCAAAAACAGCCTGCCCCAAATATTGCTTTTTCATTCATACACTTACCTCTTATCTCTTAAGCTCTGCGTAAAACAAATGAAGTCAGTTCACTGTGAGATCACACCATTCTTCAGTAATTGGTTCTGCATTTGTACACCATGAATTAGGGTGACTCCTGCCTGCATGGCACTTGCCATGTGCACGGCTTCAGTCATCTGTTCAGGATCGGCACCATTCTGCAGACATGAAGAGGTATAAGCATCTATGCAATATGGGCATTTGAGAGCATGGGCCAGGGATAGACCAATAAGTGACTTCTCCCTCTTACTGAGCGCGGAATCAGTACCTACTACTGAGTTGTAATACTCAAAGAATTTATTCATGAGTTCCGGCGCAAACTTGCCCACGTCCTGGAATTTTTTAAGATCTTCGGATTCATAGTAATTCATCTTGTCCTCCTATTGGACGGTTTTTCCACCACAGCTCGATCCGCTACCAGCGGTGCAACCGTAGCAATGGTCCTTGAATATGATTTGTCTATTCTTGAGTTCTTGTAAATTGAAGTTCTCTAGTGTCATCAACGTGCCTTCGCGGGTAATGTTCAGATCAAGCATTTGGTTGAAGTCACAATCATATAGATTTCCATCCCAACCCACAGAAATGAGCGAGCGGCACATCACACCTTCAGCTGCAACAGGGTTAAAGGCACCCTGAAGTCTCTCCATGTACTCTTCAAAATGTCCTGTGCGCACGAGATCGTCTTTAAAACGATGAATGGGCATATTGGTAAGTGCAAAAAGTTGGTTGAAGTCTATACCGTACGTTTTTTTTAGTTCTCGCTTGTATTCTTTTTCAAGCTGTAACTGTGATCCTGGTAAATAATTTCCAACAGGGTTGTAGATGAGGTTCAAAATAAGCTCTTTGTCCCTTCCAAACCCCTGCTCGTTTAACAGTTTCAGACCCAGGATGGACTTCCTGAATACTCCACTGCCTCGTTGTCGATCGGTGAGAAACTCACGATAATAAGGAAGCGATGAAACTATATCCACGCGCTGTTCTTGAAAAAACTCCGGAAGCCATAACATCGATTCTTTTGTCATTGGATGAGGATCAAAGGTGACGGTAAGATTGTGCCTTATGATGGTTTTCTTTCCGAGTTTTCTTGCTTCTTTCACCAACCATGAAAAATGAGGATGCAGCTCAGGTGCTCCACCGGTTATGTCTAAAGTAGTGATCTCGTTATTCTCGCTTAAGATTTTCACAACTTGCTCAAGACTTTCATCACTCATCATCTCTCGTCGTTTAGGAGAAGAGTCAACGTGGCAGTGGCGGCATGCCTGGTTGCAAAGTTTGGTGATGTTAACCTGTAGAGTTTCAATAGACAGTGGAGGAAGCCTTAGCTTCACGTCAGTGAGTTTTGAAACAAAGCTTTGCATGATTTACTTCCTTAGTGTCTTAGTCTTTCACCATCACTTTTCTGGGTATTCACTATCTTGTCATGATTTAGATTTTTAAGCTCTTGTATATGAGGAGAAGAATCTTTAGGGCCAAGCCCTAACCTCATCTTCACCGATCTCCAGCCAAGCTTTATATCTTTAATAAAATGGCGTGGGGCCCGATAACCAAAGGCTCGGTATTTTCCTGGCGATACTTTGCCCTTGGTCTCTACAAAGTGACCGAAATCTCTAGTCCACTGATCAAAGCATTCTAAGAACTCCTCGTCCCGAATCATATCTTCTGCCTGGTTTTCACTATATTTTTTTCCAGCGCCGTTACTTCGATACTGCCAAAGGTGCTCGGGCACCTCGATTCCACCGTATCGACATTGCCACACCAGTGGAGCGTAGGTATCCCTCATGTTATGAAAAGGTTCTCTTTCAGGCTCGAAATACTGCTTATGTTTTAGAATCTTTGGTTTTCCATCTACTCCGATTTCATCTCCACCCTCATCTCCATAACAAAAAAAAGCAGCGCTTCTACCCTCAAGGTGATTCACACTAAGTTCTTTCCACAGATCAAGGTGCTCTAGCTTCATTGCAAGTTCTGGATTCTTGTGCTCAATAAGTTCTTCCCGTGGATTACCACCATTCATACAGACAAGACGATCGAACATTGCTTTGAGATTGCTGGTAGGTCCATACCAATTAACCGGGCCTATGATTGCCCAGGCATCAGCTTGATCTAGTCTTGAGTAAAGATCAAGGTCCCACATGAGATCAGGCTCTTTGGAATTTTTCTTTTCATAGCAGTTACAAGGCCACACACAAAGTGCCATGGAGGTGGAAACACATGCATTACAGCTTTGAATTCTTGCTCTTCCAAAAACATTACCTAGATCTTCATAATCAATTTCCCAATCACGAGGAAGTTTTTCGGCCATTCTCAGCATCAGCATTCTGGATTTTGAATCAACTCCTGGACAGTTGTACTGACGCCTTTGTGAGCCTGAGATGAGTAAAACTCGAAAGGGTCTTTCTTCAAATGATTTTTTTGGCGCATCTTTGGGTTTCATGTTTCAATCTTTTTTTTAAAATATTTAATGCCTATAAAAAGAAATGAAACCACAATTGCTTTCTTTTTAGTTACAGAATCTTTCATAGGTCGTCCTTAGTATGTTGCAGATACTTGCTATATTCTTACACTTCTAGTCTTTACTCTAAACACTAATTTTTGATTAAACCCTCCAAGGTAAAAACAAATTAATAACAGAATAAAATTTCCTCATCGAAAGGTATAAGACGTAGGCGTTAAATGTGACCTGTCATCATTGTCCCGACCTCTTGAGGTAACAACGCGAGTATTTTAGTTAAGAAACCTCGGGTCATAACAGTTATGTTTGGAACAGATGTGTCGTTACATAAGAGAAGTGGGATGAAAGAGTGTTTAAGCTAGAAAATCATTATAAAGGAGAAAATAATGAAATTAACTTTATCCGCAACACTTTTAACATTGGCCCTATCACTACCTGCTGTAGCTGGCCCTACAAAGGCCATTTCAAAAGAAGACTTGATGAAGCATGTCTCCGGCTGGAGCAAAGAAGCTGTAGATGCATCAGATTTCATGTTCAAAAAATATGGCGCACCCAATGGGATGACACCAGATATGGTAGTCTGGACGGAGGTAAAACCTTTTAAACGCTCGATTCTCTATAAAGAGCCTGTTACGCATAAATTCCCAATGGAACATAAAGATGTACTGGAGCACTTTATTGATTACAAAGCTCCCGAAGCAGATAAAGTGGCAGAGCTTTGGAAGTTTGACGGCTCCGTCATCCTGGAGAAAACGAAAGGTGAAATGTCTGCCCGTTGTGACAAAGAAGAAGCCAACATTCTTGCCCTCAATCTTGCTGATGAGATAGTGAATGGAAAAAGAAGCGTTGATGATGCCAGAATGGAATACGGTAGACAAATCCTGGCAATGAAAGATGGTAATCCCATGAAACTCACCCAGAAACTGGTCTTTACCCCAACAAGTTCAGCAGGTGATCAGGATCAGCCTATAATGGATAAAATAAAAGAAGAAACTAAGCAGGCCGAAGAAGAATAATTATTATTGTCACGGCCAAGGAGTACATCCTTGGCCCCTTCAAAACTTAAACATTTATAAGCTATTACAGAAACCATGAGAGTTGCTGGCACAGAAGCAAGAAGCGGGGCGGTGGTAGAACTCAATAAAGTTTTAATGGCCAAAGGGCTCTAAGCTGAATTATTTTTTTTAGATTATCCAAAGAATTTGCTTGTTACAATAAATTTGTCTCTTTGACCTTTTTAGCGCACATGATTTAAAGTATAGCAGATACAGGAGAATTTGAATATGTCTGATGCAGTAAAAAACGATTTAAATAATTTTGAAAATAAACAAATAAGACCGTGCCGTTAAAATCCTTTGCTAAAATCCCATATCTTTCTTCTGGGACTTCAGGCCCATGCTGGACGCTCTTTTCCATCTGTTAGTCATCCAACTTTAAGCTTAAGATCGGGATCAAGCTTTGAATATAGTGCTATTAATCGATCTGTAGAAAATTCGTCAATACGGTGATGGAGGATCTTACTAACTTTTGCTTCATCAACTTCAAGAAGTTCAGCAAGTTGCTTTTGATTATGCACATGAGTCTTTTTATATTTGATGAATTTTTGGCATAAATCCCAACGGAACTTTTCTAAAGGTGAAGCATCAGGCCGAAGGGCCAATGTTCCATCACTCTTTTCCAATTTCTTAAGTGCTCTTTCGATTTCATTTTTACTGGGAAATCCCATATCATCTCCTGTAAGCGTTTACCACGCCAATATAGATCTCATGATCTTCTAGCAGCCAAATAAGCTTATATGCTTTATCTGTGAGCAGAATTTCATCCGTAACGAAGTAAGAATAAGGAGGCTTCTCGTCATCCGGCTCAAAGCTTTGGCCATCGAGAGTCTTAACCAAACTAAGTATAATGTCATCGTTAATGCTTTCAGAGTGCTTTGCTTCATAATGCGTATCTATGATAACTTTGGTTACCAGGATTTCATTCACTGTGATGCTAACTAAGTATTCACGTCGATTCATCTTTATAAGTTAGCATTTCTTAAACATGAATGATTATATATACTTGAGGTCGAAATGCCCGAACTACCCGATTCATAGCGGGGATAAAATAAACTTCAAGCATTTTACGTATTTGAGAATGAACACAAGGCTTTGAGCTATCTCGTCACTTCACATATTTTCACTTAATTTCACTTCATATCATTGAATAAGTCGGACTGGTCGGACCCGACTGGCACTAAAAGCGCCATTGACAAGGAGTACACCTTTAAGGTATACTCCAAAGAGAGGTCAAAATGCACTCAGCCGTTACGATCACAAAGCATGCTCAGAAGGATTTAAAGAAAATCCCAAGGCATATCCTCATTCAGTTTGATCTATGGGTTGAAGTAATTGAGACAGAGGGCTACAAGGCTATGCAAAAGGTTAAAGGCTATAATGACCATGCTCTTGCAGGCGATAGGAAAGGACAAAGGTCCTCTTACCTCTCTCGAAGTTGGCGTGTCATTTATACCCTAGACGATAAAACAAACTCTATTAACGTAGAGGTTTTGGAGGTTAATCATCATGACTACTAAAAATACTGTTAAAGCTAAAAAAGCTATCAGGAAAATCACTGGGCCTATCTCTTTCGGGGAAATGCTTAGCTCATTCAGACTCGCCCATGAGCACAGTCAAGTTGCACTAGCTGAAGTGCTAGGTATCAGCAAACAAGAACTTTGCAATATTGAGAAAGGCAGAAAACTTGTAAGCGTTGAACGGGCCAAAAATTTTGCTGAGGCCCTAGGAATGCCTTCGAGAACATTTGCTAAGTATGCCCTCCAGGATCAATTGAACTCTGCTGGTATTGAGGGAGAGGTTGAAATCAACGAAGTCGCTTAAATTGCCCGAACTGCTTTTCATCAGTTCGGTTAATCATTTTATTAAATACTTAAGTCGGAAAATCGGACACATTTTTCAAAATATATTATTAAATTCGATAGGTTAATTCACAATGCCCGAACTCCCCGAGATATAAAACCAACCAACATCTTCCTGAACAAAATTGAATTCTTAGAGTGAATAGAGGCGTTTTCTTTTATTTTTGATCTGCAAAACGATTTTTTTTGGACTCCATCAGACTTTAAGTCCAAGGGTTCCAACAGACAAATCCTTAAGCGTAGCCTACTTGTAGCTCATTTGGGACCAAGGTATGTCGTCCAAGGAATTACTTAGGTGCCCATACGCTTTCTTCAAGTTTTATACTATATAGTCGGCAATTCAGATTAAGTTGATCACAGAACATGTCTGTGAAACTTTCTGATGACTTCTTGGCTATAGTGTTTGTTATGGAACAATTTTGACGCATATCCTTTAAGGAATACTTGTCTTTGATTGTGGAGTTACTGTGGACAAGGTTTTCATATAGGACCTTTTGATTCTCGTCCCTAACTTCTACTTTGCCTGAATAGGTTAATAATGAACTAGCAACAGAATTATCCAAAGCAGTAACTTTATATCGCACAAATATACTTATGCCAGGCTTGACCCCATCGTTTTTACTTAAGATATCCACATCACCCATAAGACTGTTTTTCAGTGAGGTGGCAAGGTAGTTTTCAAGAGTTGCACCCGAGGCACATTTCTCCACATCAGAAGTAACATTTTTATCTTTATACTTGGCTATATAGTAACTCCCTAAGCCAATTCCTCCCAGGATACCGCCTGCAAGCAACATCGCACTCCCTCCTCCAACCGCTATTCCAGCGGCTCCACCCATCATTGCTCCCGTAAACTGGGAAGATGAAAATCTATAATGCTTGGACTCGATTTGTTTCTCTCCATCTACCAAAAGATAGATAGTGGCATTATTTAAGTCCCTCCCTTCATAACTCTTCATTTTCTTTTTTGAAAAAGAACAAGATGATAAAGCTATAAGTAGTAAGATTTGAAAAATGTTATTCATTGAGCTTTATCCCAGTAATTTGCTGGAAGTTTTTTTCCCTAATGAATTTTTCAAGAACAATATTCATGCATGAATCCATGGTGTGGCCATTTTCATTAGTAGTGTCTAAAAAAGTGGCTTTTGATGCTGCTTTCACCCAGGTGATTCCATACCACTCTGGAACAGCATTTCCTTTTTTGAAAAGTGCCATATCAAATTTCACATAACAAACAGATTGTTCCGGAGACATCCCTGTTGTCTGTTCATCAATCCAAAACTCTACTATCTTCCCTCGCAGGAGATATTCTGAGGTCTGATCAACCCTCAAGCCTCTTTTTTGAAAACCTTGCAAAAGTCTATTTTGAACATAAGCCTCTATACCGCCTTCAAGATACGCAGGCGTTTCAGTGTTGAACATTCCGGTATAGCCCCTCCCAGCGCTATCTCTGATTTCTCTTAGGTCTACAAACGGCTCTACCGCAATGGAAAACCCATTTATCTTAATGGATGTCACTTTAGACATCTCAGAGAGAGGTTTCAGTTCATTTGGATTGTAGATTAATTTTTTTGAAGCACAGGAAACCAGTGAAATTAGTATTAAAATATAGGTATGGCCTGTTTTCAAAAAAGCTCCAGCGGGTAATACCCCACATTTTATATTCATAAGTATATTATGTGATTAAGCGCAAAATAAGGGTTAAAATTTCTTTACCGATCCCCGCTTCACCCAGATGAAGTAAAAACCAAACCATTTTCAAGCAAAAATGGCGCCCCCTGACCTTCGCTGAAAGACATTTGAGCCAAAGGCTCGATCAGAGATGTAGAAAATAAAATAGGAACCCTAAGGGTCCCTATTTTATTGTTGAAATCCCAAACTTTTTAGCACGTGGCGCTATTTAATAAACTTATTAAAAATTGACGCAAGAATAATAAAAAGAACAAAAATGAAAAGAACAATTCTGCGAATTCTCCCTTTGGGTGAAAATCCTTGGGCATTGTAATCCTCAGGGCTAATACTGTTTATAGAAAAGATCGAGTAGTATTTAAATAAAAACTTCTTCCAGATGTTCATTATTTTGTTTCCAATACAAATTATTTTATCCATTCAGCTATAACACTTTCACACCTGTTAAGATACCAATAGCTTTCTGTGGAAAAAAGTTAAGGAATATGCTCCGCATGGAGTTGATCTTGCTTTTGATGCCAATGGAGTTTCTACGATTCAGGAAAGTTATAATCATATGGCACCTTCAGGCAAGCTTGTGGCCTATGGAGCACATTCAATGTTTCCCAAGGTGGGAGGCAAGGTGAACTGGCCTAAGCTCGTGAAAGATTACCTCAGGACGCCTCGCTTTAATCCACTGACCATGACTTCTGAAAATAAGAGCCTGATTACTTTTAATCTATCCTTCCTTTTTGACCGCAAGGATCTGCTGGGTGAGGCCATGGAAGATCTGATATCCTGGTATAAGGAAGGAAAAATCAAGCTTCCGCTGGTGACAAGTTATCCAATAGAAAAAGTGGCAGATGCCCATAAGGACCTGGAGTCTGGAAAAACAATCGGGAAACTTGTGCTGGTAAGTTAAGCTGCTCTTTTCAGTTTTACTTCAGACAGGCTTTTTGAAACAAGCCTCGTGATAAGTTGATTGCCTATGGCCGAATGAAATTTAGCGAGGATTGATGGATTCTTGCTGAAGAATGATTTCAACTCCTCCATATCCCAATAATGAATCCTTGATACCTCTGAAAGCAAGACGTCTGCCTTGGTGGGCTGATTAGTAAGAAAACTCATCTCACCCACGAAATCACCTTTCCCAAGATTGGCAACAACACTTCCATTCATAGACACCTGGACTTCACCTTCCAGAATCAGGAATATGGCACCAAGGTTATCATGCTGCTCAACCAGTTTCTGTCCAGGATGATAGGTGCGGGTGTATCCGCAATTTAAGAGACGCTTGAATTCAACCCGGGTCATGCTCTGGAAATTTTTTCCATAAACAAATTCTTCCACGTCATTGATCTTGATTTCCCTGCGGGCAAGTAAGGCCATGATGATGTGATAGCAGTTTACGGTTATAAAAAGGACATTCCATTGAATGGGAATCCAGATAGGGTTTTGGGCGACATTATAATTGTAAAAAATTGAGCTGCAACTTGCGACTATCGCAAAAGAGCGTAACAAGAGCATCCGCCTTACCAAAAAAGACATAAGGATCAGGCCATAGGCTAAATGGCCGAAAATATTTATTGAATTAATTTGCTCAAATTCATTGATCATACAATGTGACTTATCGACTTTAACGGACAAAATATGAGAAGAAGAGTAAAACGCTCGGTTTTACGTTTAAGTATTTATGTTAAGCTAAAAGCCAAATATTACTAGCTCAGGAGTATCCGTTGAAGATCCTAACCCTTCTTTTGGTGATTTTTTCTTTCAATGCAAATTCAGACTGGAACGGCTTGGCCCTGCCCAAGATAAATCAAATGGAAGCTGATTATAAGAATATGGGCACTGGGGAGCTTAACACTGCCTGGTGTACATGGAAGAGAACGCATCTTTTTTCACCTTCGGTCAAAGGGCAGGTTAAGTATAGGCGAAATTAGCGCTACATCAACCATGTATTCTGGGTCTCCCCCCCTTTGAAATACAATGTCGGCCCTAGAGGGCCATCTTTTATGGATGTTTAATGGTTTTCTTTAACAAAACTTGCTTGAATTTACTGAATT
>DATLXC010000075.1:0-7392 GCA_035575985.1 Bacteriovoracaceae bacterium
AATCGCTGGACAAAAGGAATAAGAAACTGGAAAAAGATTGAAGAAGTTTTTTTAAATTATTTACAAGAAGAAAAAAAATTTGATATAAAGAAAGCGTCTTAGTGATCAGGTCCGCTGGTCAACTATCCAAAAAAATTCCGAGGCTCTTATTATCGACTATATGCTCAGAGAAGCGGTTTAGCTGATTCTCAGACGCTGGTACGATATGAATTAACAATACTCCATCCTTCTTATAACCAAAGCCGGGCCTATAAATTTCGTCCAGAACATCATGGGCTGTTTTTATCAGCTTCAAGGTATCCGAAGTGCCAGTAGAGAACCGTGCGCCTCCGACACCGTAATACTGAGGAGCTTCCTTCAGGTCTTTCTTATCATAGATGTCGGTTCCAAAGCTTCCAGAATTACCCGTATTCTTTTTATCTTCCAGTGTCTCCATCGAGCGACAACTGATTCATCTAAGTTCCTCTTGGACTTCACGGCCCGTCTTAGTTAGGAGCTTCTGAATCAATCTAACATTACCATAATCCTTCAACTGTAATGCAGTCTCAATTCCAATCATCTTGAGTTTCATTACCGACTTTGAGCCAATGCCCCAGATATCTCTACATGGAAAAGTTCTCAAGCATCTAAATGGGGAAAGTCTTGGACACCACCTCCAAATAGAGGTCTATTTCAAGTTGAGTAGTTCTGAAACATACATTAGTATTAGGGAATGGATTATGTCATTATTCCCGCAGTTGCGGCATTAGCCTCACTTCTTACTTTTTTCTCTGGTTTTGGATTAGGCACTCTCTTAACACCCGTTTTTGCAATCTTCTTTCCATTAGAACTTGCTATAAGCCTTACAGCTATCGTGCATTTCCTAAATGGTCTTTTTAAATTATCACTCGTTGGTCGTTTCGCTGATAAAAGTATCATTCTACGTTTTGGCATCCCCGCCATCATAGCGGCAGTCATCGGAGCCTGGGTACTTTTAAAAGTTTCTGATTTGCCGCCACTTTATTCATATAAAGTAATCGATTACGAATTTAAAATTCTTCCAATAAAAATGATCTTGGGTCTCCTTATTGCAGCTTTCACCCTTTTTGAATTAGTTCCAAAACTACGAGATCTCGAAATTGATAAGCGATATCTGTCATTAGGTGGGTTCATTAGCGGTTTCTTTGGAGGACTCTCTGGACATCAAGGAGCACTTCGTTCGGCCTTCCTGGCCCGGTCCGGGCTTACTAAAGAGCAATTCGTGGGAACTGGCACAGTCATAGCAAGCATGATTGATATCGCAAGAATAAGCGTCTATTCAAAAAGTTTTTCGTCAGACGCAATTATCAATAATTTGCCACTCCTGGCCTTAACCACCTTTTCTGCATTCATCGGGGCATATTTAGGAAATAAACTTTTGAAGAAAATCACCATGAAAAGTGTTCAGACCTTTGTGTCCATCTCATTGCTTATATTAGCTATTGCTCTAGGCGCAGGAATAATTTAAGACTTACCCAAATCTTAAATTCAATGCCTCATGCTTATCTATTAAATCACCTTTCACATAGAGATATACCAGGCTTCCAATGAGCGTCTGATAAGGTATTCCCTGTCTTTTAGCTTCAGCTTTGAAATCACTGTCTCAATCAATAGGTACAGTCTTATTACACACAATCGCATTCACGGCCCATGCATCCAAGCATGGTAGACGTAGTGGATTCAAAATCCGATGCTTATCTCAGCAAGCACTTGGGATGATAGATAAAACTGTCAAATTGGTAGACGAAAATTTTTATAATCAGTAGAACCATCTACTGAGCAAGAAAGTGGCTTCCTGATGGAATGGTAGACATGACAGATTCAAAATCTGTTATTCTTGATACCTCCTCATTTTTTAAGCTACGCCATTGCAGCTTAACTGATCCTTAAATCATTTCTGAATGGCCAAAGTCATTGCTTGCCGCGAAAAACCAAAAAAAAAGCCTCAAAGAACAGGCCCAAAGCAACTTAAACTACCTTCTACTGCAAGGTCATGCCATGTTTGGGTAAATTGATAAATGTTAAATCGGAGGTCTCAACGATTTTTTGAAAAGATGGCAGTTAGTGCTTCAGATCTGAATTAGTGTTAGGACGCGCTTCTTCCTTTGGCAAATATTTGCTTGAGCGATTAACGCGTCTCAGCCCACAGGATTATGGAGAAGTCACTTGATTGAGTCTCAAGAACTCTTTTGACCCTTCTTTTACTGCTCCATTCATTGCACTTGCTCCATCAAAGTGTATTATTGCTTTTCGTCCACCAAAACTATCTGAAAGGTGGTTACAATGTTTTTCAGATACCAATTAAATAGGTAGGAATTGAAAATTAATCCTAGCGACATCCAAAGTAAGGTTGTTGAAGTTTGGGAAGTAAAGTCTATGAAAGGGCTTTCCCTTGATCAACAAGCTATCCTGTTTGATAAGGCCATTCACGCAATAGAAAAACGGGCACTCCAGACCCTGAGCCATGTCACTTTAATGGTCATTCTCGACCGAGTCCTTCATCAGAGTTCGCAAATATGCCCTTTGTTTGCTAAGGCCAAGATTGAATCAAATAGCCTAAGTTTTGAAGAAGTCCATAAGGACCCTCAGTACACTTCCAAAGAACGATTAGAAGCCTTTCGTTATCTCCTGGTGGAACTATTGAGAGTTCTAGGTCGGATCACCGCAGATATACTTACAGCACCTCTCCACAAGGAACTTCTAAAAGTTGCGTGGATCGATCCGGAGAAAAAATGAAAAAACAAATAACTGACAGAATTCTAACAGGTGTAAGAAACTTGGATAAAGTCCTCCACGGTGGTATTCCGCTGGGAGAACTGACAGTATTTGCCGGCTCTCCAGGATCAGGTAAGACAACTTTATCTCAACAAATTATTTTTAAAAATGCGACGCCTGAAAAACGCGCCATCTTCTTTCAGACTTTATCCGAGCCAACTGCCAAGACTCTAAAATACCTCAAACAGTTCAGTTTTTTTGATCCAAAAAAACTCGAAGATGGCAGCATTCAGTTCATCGATCTAGGTGAGATCATCAGATCAGATGGACTTGAAAAAGGCTCAGAGCTTCTCATGAAGCATATTAAACAAATCCAACCGGCCTTTGTGGTCATTGATAGTTTTAAAGTTTTCGAGGATCTTTCACAATCAAAAGAAGAACTGCGTAAATTCTCCTATGAGATCGCCATAAATCTCATGGCCTGGGAATGCACCACATTCTTCCTGGGGGAGTTCAGTCCCGGTGATATTGAAATTAACCCGCTCTTCTCTATTATTGACGGCATCATCACCCTTAAAGTCCGCTTAGAATCAGGTGAGTACCAGCGTTTCATCCAGGTCATGAAGATGCGTGGAACTGACCATAGCCGGGACGAAAATTCCTTTGCCATCAATGAGCGCGGAATTGAAATTTACACTCCTAAGTTAACCATTCAAAGAGAACCTCATTCGGACCTGATGATGCCCGGTAATGGCCCTTACCGAGCGAAACTAGGCATTTCCCAAATTGATGACATCCTGGGAGAAGGCGTGCCTTATGGGTCTAGTCTTCTAGTTTCAGGGGTAGCAGGAACGGGCAAAACTCTTTTACTCCTTGAGTTTATCTACCGCGGAGCAAGTGAGTTTGATGAGAAGGGAGTCTTTTTCTCTTTTGAAGAAACCAGAGAGCGCATTATTTCCAATGCTAAAGGCATGGGATGGGACATAGAGGAACAGATCAAAAAAGGTAATATTGAAATTATCTTTATTCCGCAACCTGAGATCCTTGTAGAAAAACATCTTCTCATGATGAAAGAAGCTATTGGGCGCATTGGGGCCAAGCGCATAGCGATTGATTCATCATCAGTTTTTGTGCATAAAATAAGAGACCCTCAAATTGTCCGGGAAAAGATGTACCAACTCGCAACCTTAGTCCAGATGGCCCAGGCCGTTGGATTTTTTTCTACTGATATTCCCTATGGAGAGACTCGGATTAGCCGCTTTGGGGTTGAGGAAACTGTCGTAGATGGTGTGATCCTTCTCTCTGCCATCAACAATAACGAAGATCTAACCAGAGACCGTTATTTGGAAATTTATAAGCTCAGGAATACCGCTCACTTGAACGGCCGGCATAAAATGAAAATTGAGCATGGTGGAATAAGCATTTTTCCATCTTCGCGCAATGTGACCTCTCCAAAAAAAAAGAAAAAAGTCGCTAAAAAGGTGAAAAGAAAGAAATGAGAGATAGTGGCAAAGATCAACAGCAAATGGCCCCTGATCCTCTAAAGACCCTTTATGGGATCAGTAAGCTTCTCTCAACCTTTAATAGCATAGACATCACTTTTCCTAAGATCCTTGACCTCACCTCTGAATCTTTTCCTTTGCACACCGTCGTGCTGGTTGAGCATTTGACAAAAAAGCCGAAGACCGTTGTTTGGCACTCGAAAGAGGCAACAGACGAGCAAATCAAATCGGCTACGGTGCAAGCTAGAAACTCCTATTCATACATGATGGGCTCCTCCATTTCAGAATCTGAAGACCTTCAAACTGCTACTGCATCCTCAAGTGATCGGGTTATCAAAAGTCAGAAATTGAGTTCGAAATCAAAAAAAATCGATAACTACATCGCCCTGCCTTTGCTCATTGATAGTCTGCCTCCTTTAGGTGCCATTCAATTCGAAGGTTCCAGCAAACTTAAAGAGCTGGACCTCGAGTTCATCAGTGCCTTAGCGGATCTGATAAGTGTCGCCCTTGACCGGTATTACAAAACAATAAAAGAGCGGCGGCTCCGTGTGGAAGAAGCAGAAGAAAGTACAGCGACCATCACTCGTTCGAATGAAAAAATATTCTATTTAGAAAATGAACGCGCCCTCCGTGAATCATTCGTGTCCTTACTCACTCATGACTTAAGAACTCCACTTTCAGCAGTCCTCATGGCCTCACAGCTGATCATTCGGAAAGCTGAGGACCCCGAAGCATGCCGCATTTTAGCAACCCGCATTTCTACCAATGTGAACCGTGCAGGACAGATGATTACCGATTTACTGGATGCCAATCTTATCCGAAGTGGTGAAAAGTTACAGTTGAAGTTTGAGCTCACTGATTTAACAAATCTGGTAAAGGATACTCTCGATGTTCTGATGACCATTCACGGTGACAAGTTTATCTTTAAAAAAACGGAACCAATTGAAGGCTTCTGGGACGCTAAAAGCTTAAGAAGAATCCTTGAGAACCTTTGTAACAATGCCATTAAGTACGGGTTTGCCAACACGCCTATTCTCGTCTCAATCGAAAAAACTGAGAAAGGAGTCCATTTGATCGTTCACAATGAAGGAGATGCAATTAAAGCTGAAGATCAACAGTCTCTTTTTAAGCAATTCCGAAGAACTGAAAATGCGCAAAGTGGTAACAAGAAGGGCTGGGGAATTGGCCTTACATTGGTTCTGGGTGTGGCCGAAGCTCATGGCGGCAGCGTGAAGGTCGAAAGCGAGGCCAACCGAGGAACTACATTTACCGTAATCTTACCAATTGATTCCCGGCGGGATTCCTAACCTCGCCACTGGTTCTTAGGTTAAAGTTTAGTGTTACGTAATATTTTTATGTGAAAGGCTGGATAAATGAAACAAGTATCAAAAACTTCACAGAGACTGGAAAGACTTAGCCCTGAAATCATGGATGTTTGGGTTGAGCGCACATTAAAAGAAGTTAAGGCTGCGAATCTTCAGGAAACACTGGCCCTTAGAAATTCTTTACCGATTTATCTTTCACAGTTAGTCGAAGCTCTCTCCATTACCATTGATAGAACTGATGCCCGGAAACTATCTGACCTCAGTGATTCCACCCGAATTGGTAAAAAGCATGGAAGGGAAAGAGCTACAGCTTCTGAATACACAATGGACCAGATGATTTTGGAATATCATATTTTGAGGCAAGTTATTTGCGCTATTATGGAAAAAGAGGAGATCTTAACACCTGTCGAGCGCGAAGTTATAGTTTGTTCTATTGAACAGGCAGTAAACGATGCTGCCACCCAGTTTAGTGATACCTCGAGAGACTTTCAGGACAATGTAACTCACATTCTGGCCCATGACTTGAGAAATCCACTCACTACATTGAAAACAAGTGCTCAAATGTTGGCAAAACAACTGACTGAACGAGGCCATCTGGACAAGCTTTCTCGCATCATCAAGGGAGCTGACCGGATCGATGAAATGATTCAACAATTACTTAATGAAAGTAGAATCAATGCTAATGAAAAGAAACTTGAATTCAAAGAATGTGATCTTGATTGGCTGGTAAGAGACATTTCTTATGAGCTTAACATTTCTGCTAATGACCGTTTCCTAGTGCAATCTTCTGGCAAATGTATCGGCTCATGGAATGAGAATTGTCTACGTCGTATTGTAGAGAATCTCGCCTCGAATGCAATCAAGTATGGAGAGGAAGGTACACCAATTTCTATTATCGTTTCTCAAGATGAAACTACTGCGTTCTTAAAACTTCACAATCAAGGGAATCCCATACCCAAAGAGCAGCAATTGGCCCTCTTTCAGAAATTTACAAGGCTAACTTCCGCTGAAAGAAAAATTGGATGGGGTATAGGCTTAAATGTAGTCAAGAGCATGGTCGAAAAACACATGGGTTCAATAGAGGTTCAGAGCGAGACGGGAGAAGGGACAACATTCATCATAAAACTTCCTAAGCTACCCAAAGACCGATTGAGACCCGACGCTTAACCCTGGGCCCATCTTACGACAGTCAACAAATAGACTCAAAGAAGGAATTTAATCCTGAGCTTTCGACAATCTCTGCTTTGATTCAAGCGCTCGCTGCATAAGGTGCTTCCGATCATCTATGCTGAGCCCTTCCAGCTTAAATTTTTTCTTCTTGATGGTTACGCAGTATTTAGCAATTGCGTAGAAAGTCTTCTTATAATGCTCGGCCAATTGGGGTCGTGTCCATCCTTCAATCCAACGTAGTTTTGCCAGCTCCGCCAAATCCACTCTCGACTCGCGCCACTGAATTGGATACTCTAATCCCAAGACAAGTGGTTCTTCGACTTTAGCGCCACCCCACCACAAAATTCAACCAGATCAGTGACTATGGTCTTAGTTTAGCCCTGGTGGATCAGGAAAGAATTTTTGAAAGATTTGAAAGGGCCATTTCTTCAAATAATATATCAGGTTTGGGCTTAGGTCTTTTTATTAGCCGTCAGATTATGGAATTACATCGAGGGTCATTGACCCTCGAAAGTTCACTGGGTAAGAACTGCCCTACCTTATTGGTGTCGGGCAGTTTACTAATTGCTTACTTTTCTCCACTTTAGTTTTATGGAAGGCGTTGGCCACGTTTAAAGTCAGGCCCTTAGTAAAATATAAAACGCTCCAATACTTGCATCATC
>DATLXC010000076.1:0-8303 GCA_035575985.1 Bacteriovoracaceae bacterium
CTTGGCATGTCGCTCTACCTTAAGCTCATGCAAAAGTTCTACTCTTTGTTCTGGGGTCAGGAATTCTCTCATTCATTAAGAATAAGTTTTTTTATACAGGCCGTGAAGGCCCTACCTGAAATTTAAATTGCGATGGGTATAGGAAAGAAGAGTGATGGGACTTATTACGCATATGTAGGCTTTGAGACCCCGGACAAGAAGTACTACGTCTCCATTGATATGGAATCCATGCTGCATGATCAGACTCTTTTAACCTACGAGATGAATGAAGCTCCAATTAGTGTTAAAAATGGGGCACCCCTAAGGTTACTCATCCCCATAAAGTATGGGATCAAAAGCTTAAAAAGAGTCGGACGTATTTTCTTCTCAGATGAGCGTCCACCTGATTATTGGGCCGAAAAAGGCTACGATTGGTATTCAGGACTATAATCATAATCTAAACACTGCCTAAAAATTCATCATTTTCGGGGCTTCTAATTGTTCATTAAATTTCGGCTACCTCTAGACAATCTTAACTGTTAAATTTGCACACGGTCCGCAATGTCTAATCATTTGCATCTTTATTAATTTAAGAGTTTGATATCATGAAACTTCTCATTCCTTAAAGGAGATGATCAATGGCCATCGTGAAAGATAAAAACGACAAAAAAACTTCTGCCTCTAGTGCAAAGAATAAACCATCAGGCAAGATGGTGGAAAATAAGAAGATCAAAGCTATTGAAGAATTCTTTATGGACCCTGTAGGAGCGGACCTTACTACAGACCATGGACTCAAGATAAGTCATACGGATGATTCTTTGAAGGCCGGCCCCCGTGGCCCATCACTCATGGAGGACTTTCATCTTCGTGAGAAGATTATGCATTTTGATCATGAACGCATGCCTGAACGGGTAGTTCATGCCAGGGGAGCAGGAGCTCATGGGGTTTTTGAGGCCTACGAAGACATGCAAAAATGGACCAAAGCGGGTTTTCTCTGTGATACTTCACGCAAGACGCCGGTATTCGTTCGCTTCTCTACCGTTGTTGGTTCAAGGGGATCCGCAGATACTGCGAGGGATGTAAGGGGATTTGCAGTGAAGTTCTACACGGAGGAAGGAAACTTCGATCTTGTTGGGAATAACATTCCAGTTTTTTTCATCCAGGACGGCATAAAATTTCCCGACCTGGTCCACGCAGTGAAGCCAGAACCTCATCATGAAATTCCTCAGGCTTCCTCGGCCCACGATACTTTTTGGGACTTTGCGGGACTGACTCCGGAAACCACTCACATGCTTCTTTGGCTTTTGTCTGATAGGGCGATACCCCGGAGCTATTCAACAATGCAGGGATTTGGAGTTCATACATTTCGCTTCGTGAACGAACAAGGGAAGTCTAATTTTGTTAAGTTCCATTGGATTCCGAAGTCCGGCGTATTCTCATTAGTCTGGGATGAGGCCCAAAAGCTTATGGGTAAAGATGCTGATTTTCATCGCCGTGGTTTATGGGAAATGATCGAGGAAGGTAATTATCCTGAATGGGAGTTAGGGGTGCAGATCTTCTCAGAAAAAGATGCCGAAAAATTTGACTTCGATATCCTTGATGCTACAAAGCTTGTTCCGGAAGAAATAATTCCGGTGAAGCGTATCGGTAAGCTTACATTGAACCGCAATCCTGAGAATTTTTTTGCCGAAACAGAACAAGTTGCCTTCCATTTAGGTAATCTAGTTCCTGGAATCGACGTGACCAATGATCCGCTTCTCCAGGCGAGACTTTTTTCTTACCTGGATACTCAACTGAATCGCTTCGGTACTCCCAATTTCACTGAACTGCCGATCAATCGTCCCATAGCTCCTGTAACTAATCACCAACAAGACGGAATCATGCGTAGTCGCATTTTTCAGGGCCGTGCAAATTATTCTCCTAACTCTCTTGGGGGCAATTCTCCGGCCCCTGTCCCTGAAAAGAAGGGAGGCTATGCAAATTTCCCAGAGCAGGTGGAAGGTTTTAAAACAAGGGTGCGTAGTGAATCCTTCAATGACCATTTTTCCCAAGCTACACTTTTTTTCCAGTCACTTTCTGAAGTTGAAAAAGAGCATTTGATCCTGGCCGGCGTCTTTGAACTCGGAAAAGTGGCAACCCCCCATGTGCGTGAGCGGATCATTCACAATTTTATGAATGTTGATGTTGACCTGGCTTTGGCAATTGCCGCTAAAGTAGGTGTAAAAGTTGCACGACCAAAAAAGAAGTCTCCACCTGTAAAGCCATCGAAGCAACTGAGCCAGGACAGTTTTCCTGGTGTAGACCTAAAGGGCCGAAACATTGCGGTCCTGGTAGAAGAGGGATTCAATTACAAAGAGTTCAAGCAGCTTGAAACTCTGATCAGGCCCATGGGTGCCAAGGCAACATTAGTTTCCACCAGAGCGGGAGACTTAAAGGCCAGTACAGGAACCGTCTCCATAGGAAAGACCTTCCTTACATCCGGTTCTGTCATGTTCGATGCCGTCTATGTTCCCGGCGGCAAGAAAAGTATCAGTGCGCTTTCACGAGATGCGGATGTTATCTTATTTCTAAATGAAGCCTTCAAGCACCATAAGAGCATAGCTGGCCCACAAGAATGTGCCCCCTTGATTGAGAAGTGCTCCTTCAAGGCGAAGGATGTTTTAATAGGTAACAAAATACAAGAATTCGTAGAATGCCTTCCAATGCACAGGAACTGGAAGAGAAATGTCACCTTCATTCCGGCCTGACGTTATTGAATCTGACTCTGCTGGAAATTAGATTCCACTCTTTTTTCCACAGAAGTCGATTCGTACTGCCCAAGGAAATCGAGGATAGCATCATTCACTTCTTCATGATGCGTCCATGGAATGCCATGGGATCCACCCTTGATAACTACTAACTGGCCCACAATTTCCTTGAGCACATTTGAAGTTGCATCGATAGGAAGAATCTTATCAGAATCCCCGTGAATGATGAGCAGGGGTATATCCATTTTTTGCAGATCGGTACGGAAGTCTTCAATCCATGTATCAACACACTTCAAAAACGCTGTGGCCACTGACTCGGATGAAAACTCTCTTTTTAATTCAGATATTAACACAGTTTTGACTTGCTCACATGTTTCAGATTTCTTCTAATTAAAGAAAAGGATTAATATGAAGCTTCTCCTTATTGCACTTCTTGTATCTTCATCTGTCATCGCCAGTTCAGATTTTATTCCTGAGGCATCAGGAGCAACTAAAGTCGGATTGCAAATTGTAATCGCTGGGGATGAAGAACCAAAATCGCTTTGGATACTTGAAAACGGTGAGCTTACCAAGACTAGTGTCAAAGGTGCTGCATGGGATGATATGGAAGCCATGGCCACCGTGAGCGATGACACTTTTTTTGCCATCACTTCTCATAGTCTAACGAAAAAGGGGAAAAGAAGGCCTGAGCGAGAACAGCTTTTCCTGATGAAGCTGGACAAGAAAATTACCGTCGTTGAGTCCTGGTCACTTCGGGCAGCGGTGCTGGAGCATTTGGAATCTTCCTTTGGAGAAGAACTGGACATGAACGAGGTAAGCACTGCTTCACCGGATAAAGGTGGCATGAATGTCGAGGGCATGGCGTATGTGGGAAGTAAGCTCTATATCGGTCTAAGGTCGCCAATCACTAAGAAAGGCGAGGCCATCGTTTTGATCCTTGATAATGCTATGTCAGAACCTGAGATTGTGGGAGATCTGAGCTTAAGGCTTTCTGGACGAGGGATTCGGGGTCTTGAAACTTCAGGGAAAGACCTGATTGTCCTTAGTGGTTCCTCCAATGACGAATCCGAAACTTTTGGCCTACATCGGCTGAACAAGTATAGGCGAAATTAGCGCTACATCAACCATGTATTCTGGGTCTCCCCCCCCTTTGAAATACAATGTCGGCCCTAGAGGGCCATCTTTTATGGATGTTTAATGGTTTTCTTTAACAAAACTTGCTTGAATTTACTGAATTCGCTTACTTAAGACTGAAATTAGGCACACCTCTGCCCCGCAATATATCTCTATTGATTAAAAATCACCCACGGCCTGATCAAAATAGTCCTCTTCAGGAGGTGCTCTCGGGGCCCTGACAACTACTTCATCTACCGGCAGTCCAAGATGATTTAATATTTTGTGACAGACTTTTTGCGAAGTGATCGTTGCCACCAACGTAAGCTGGGTCCCACAATGATCACAGTTACTAATTTCATACTTAAAAACGTATTTTAACAATTCACTCCATGGTGTGCGATAGACTTTCTTTTTAGTCTTCACTTTCTTTGGCCTTGCTAAACTCGTTATTTCGGACCTCTTCTTGTGACGGGCCCCAAAAACTCCAATATAGCGGATGAGGTTTTGCCTCGGCGGCGGAATGAGGGCAATAATCCGCTTAATGAATTGGTCTGGAGTAAATTGCAAATGAGTTGTTCCGTCGGAATAAGGAGTTTTGAGCTGTAACTTTACGTTTCCGTTTGGTTCATAGCTAATTCTCTCTTTTGCGATAGGGCCGCGCAAAATGTACCTGCAAAGCCTCTCCAATTCTGCCCTTTGATGGGCCAGGATTTTAAAATTTGCATGCAGACTAAATCCATCATCATAGGAGCAACGCGTCCCTGAAAATTCTCTAAAAGGTGGGTCCCAGACTTTACCAATCTTGAGTGGAAGCTGAAATTTTTCGTCTCTGTTTTGCACACTCAGGGCCTGAAAGTCGGATTGATCGTTATAGTCGCTTTCAACTTCAAATTTTTCAATTAATCTTGTTAACCTCTTTTCAATTTCCTATTGAGTTGAACGACTTCTTCATGTGAAGGAGCAATTTTAAAGAAGGCTTCCTCGCCATTATCATTCTCAAAAAACACTCCATCGATGTATATCGTATGGAAGTGCACATTGAGATTAAGTGCTCCTCCAAAACGCTGAACGACTGTGATTGCACCTGTTTTTGGATTTTTGAGATGATGTATTCTTGCTTTGCTTTCATAATGTCGATTAATTGAGCGGTGATAAACCGCTAAGGCCTTTCTTAAAAAGTCAGGATTTCGGGCCAGAAGAAATCGGTAAGCATAGGGCATGCTTAAGACCCACTGTCTTACCGGTACTGCTGGTATAACTTCTTCTAGTAAATGCTTGGCCGTATCCGACATCCGCCTACCAGTACAACTCGGGCAAAGAGTTCTCCCTTTGCAGCTAAAAGCAACCAGCTTATCTTTCTGACATAATGAGCAGTGAAATCTTGCCATACCGAAGGCAAGGTTGCCGCACTTAAGATATTTTTTGAACTCCCTCTCAAGATGAAAAGGAAAATGTGTTCCCTGAATTTCTTTATTGAAAAAAACTTGCCTGTAATTTTCTCGAATTAAATGATGAAGGTCTGAACTTTGTGGGTTGCGGGCGATGTACATCCCGCTGTCTACGCAAGGAGTCGTGACAGGTTGAATTTAGCTAAATAGTAACAATTATGCGTCTACAATATCTCGGCCAATAAAAAATGCCGTGTTAAAGAGCAATTTATCCTGGTGCCTGCTTCCAAGGAAGTTATGTTCTTTGTACATTTATCGAATGGATCTGAACCAGACCCTCTCACATTTCTACATATAGATGAAAAGACAGTGACCAGTAAAACCGGAACCATGAATTAAAGAACAGAACCCCTATACTACGAAGCCTTCTTCATCTTCTCAAGGCCTTCAAGAATAAAACTTCTCATGAGAACCTGATAGGGAATCCCCTTCTTGTCGGCAAGCTTCTTAAGCTCTTCCACAGTTTCAGGAGGTAGAGAAATACTGGTAGGCATTTTTCGTCGAATTCTACTCTGAGCTTCCTTTGATTTCTTCACATCAAATTCAACATCATCGTACTCAGGCCTGGATTTAATAACCTTATTCTTCATACAATGTCCTTTCTCTTTTATTTGCAGGCCTGCCACTTACTGGCCTGATTTTTCCATCTCTGATTGTAAAGCACACAAATAAGACCGTGCCGTTAAAATCCTTTGCTAAAACCCCATATCTTTCTTCTGGGACTTCAGGCTCATGCTGGACGCCTAAAGGCATTATTTTATCATCCAAGAAGCATGACTCAACCTGTTCAGGCTTCACCCCATGCTTATCTTCACTCTTCGTCAAATTACCCTTGTCCCAATCAAATAAAAAGATATCGAAAGATTCAAGAAAACTCACCAGCCATTCGATGTACTTAAACTTTGCCATGACAACCTCAATAGTAGTGTACCACACTACTAAACAGCTTGCAACTAACGGTTCTAATTCACCGTAAGAAGCTAAAATTATTAAACATAATCTAAGTTAATTAAATTATCTGTGAGATTTCCCCATAGAATGGAACTAACGATGTGCGAGCAATTTTGACGAAATCCAAAACACCTACGGGCATGTGCTAAGAAGGCTATGCTTCTGCCATTCTCCTTCAAGAGAAGTCACCGAAGAGCTTTACCAAGAGGCCCTGGCCAACATTTACCAGGCCATCCCTACCTATCGTGGCCAGGCCTCAATTAACACGTGGGCCTACCGGATCACCTTAAACACGTGCCTCAAATCCTATGAAGGCACGAAGGGCGTAAAACTTGTTGGGCTGGATGATATCGAATTGATCGCTCCGTCCATGGAATCTTTGGATGAGAGAATGGATTTAAGGATTATGTTGGACTTCGCCTCAAACTTCACGCTCATTGATCGTGAGCTTATCTACCTCTACCTCTACCTCTACCTCTACCTCTACCTCTTGGGGGAAGAACAGAAGACGATCGCAGAAACCTTAGGCCTAAGCCTGGCCAACGTTTCCACTAAAATCAATCGTCTGAAGGAGAAAATAATCAGTTATATGGACAAGGGAGCTTCCCATGAATAATAAAAGCCTACATTTTGAAAAACTGATCGCGCAATGGAATGAAGAATCTAAGCTTGAATTCCAACACACTGAAAGAATCCTTTCAACCCACGTGAATGAATTCGAGAAACATTGGAGATGGAAAAAGTTCTGGGATAATATCTATTTACCTTTCACGGCCTTAGTCTTTCTGGTCATCCTCTTAACTGGAGAAAAGGTTCAACTCTACTTTGGCATTGCCCCTTTTACGGCAATTATCTATTTCATCTATCTTTTAAGAAAAAAGAACTTGGAGGTAGACCAAATAGATATTGCCATGGATGTTTCCAGCTTTAGGGAGAAGCAATTAGCCATTGATCTTCCCTTAATAAAACGGACAGTGTATTAAGCGCAAGACCTCAATGAGGAGCGCATGATGAGTAAACGAATCCAAAAGGCCATTGGCCGCCAGTCCTACACCCCCGAGTTCAAGAAGCAGGCCATCATTCTTGCGGAGGAACTTGGTTCAATCCCTGAAGCCGCCGAGAAGCTCGGAATAAAGAGCGTTCAGACCCTGGCTTTGGACCCAGGCATGACAAGAAGAAAAGCTCAGATACGGCCTATAAGGAGCTCCTAGAGGCCAAGGAAGAACTCAAGCGGCTCAAAAAAGAATTAGAAAAAGAAAAGAAGATCACTGCCATCCTTCGGGATGCCACGGCTTTTTTTTGTCAGGAGAACCTGAAGTGAAATATCGGGGAATCATTCTTCTGAATGAAGAAGGACATTCGGTGCAAACTTGCTGCGAGCTCTTTGATGTTTCCACCTCTGGTTTCTATGATTGGAAGTCACGCGACCCCTCTGATCGTGAAATTGTCAATGAGTCCTAAAGGTTCAGATCAAGGAGATCCACAAAGAATCAAAAGGAACATATGGTTCTCCCAGAAGACCTGGCAGTAATATTCCTGGCACCAGTGCTGGCGAATCAGGATCTGACAGTATGAGAAGTCAGAAATCTCAACAGTAATTTTTTAAAAAGAAAAAGGCTTGCTGGCGCAGGCCTTTTTTACAAGAACCGAAGAGTGTCTTTATTTAAAGGATAAGACAGATTAGACCTATACCAAAGCTACTACCCTACCCAAGGCCCTCCCGCCCCTTTAAAACATCGATGACCTAACAGTCTCTTTTAATGAAAATTTGTTGGATCCTACGAAATATTACTCTGAATTTTTACTGTCTCTCTTCTTTAGGATAGTGTGGGTGCTGAACTCGTGAAATGCCATGAACTCAAATGAACTGTCGTGAAATCAAAAAGCGCAAGAAACACTCTGTGGCTCAACTCGTGAAATGCCATTGTAAAGCAATTGTGTATAAAGCTATACAATATAATGTTGTAATAAGATGATACAATTCATTCTAAAGAGGGAGGATGGGATTACTACGCCAACAGTTACATTTAGGAAATTTTGAAAGGACTTAGCCGTTCCCTGG
>DATLXC010000077.1:0-1733 GCA_035575985.1 Bacteriovoracaceae bacterium
TTCTGAAAGCCTCTTTGAAGCTAAGAGTCCAGTCCATTCTCACCTGCATGGTTTTTCAGTTCCTTCTCGTACTGGCGCTTATAGATGTAAGCACAGGTTCTGATCAATAGGGCCCCGTAAACCGAGATCCCTAGAAAATGAAAGAGCACAGTATAAAAGGGGAGAACTCCACCTTCCGAGAGTGTGTAGAGAATCCACTTGAGCAAAATGAGGTGGGCCAGGAAGATCACTGCCTGGGTAATCCTCTGAGGATAATTTTCTCTGTTGATGAAGTTATTCATTGTGGACTCATCTGTGGCCGCCAGTAGCAGGCATCAAGCTCGGCGTAGGTTTTTATTTTTTTTAAGAGGAATGATTTATTCATTCCGGTGAGTAAACATTCTGCAAACAACACCGGTCCTTTCGGAAGGGGCATGAGTCCAATGGGTCTCACGGGCCTGACCTTTCCAATGGCCGAGCCCCCACGGTAATCAAGAACGACCAGCTTCTTGGACTGCACCAGGAGCTTAAGTCCCTCCAGTCGGGTGGAGTAATTGAAGCAATCATTTCTGTTGAAATGGGAAAGCCTGAAAACAAAACTTTTCTCCATGGGGATTTTGTGATCCACATCGATAGCAGCTGCGTGGGCCATGATCTTCAGACAGGCAAGGGTGTCTTCCATGGCGACATGATGGTGAAGCTCAATGCCGTAGAATTCACTTAATGTAGAAAGTTTGAAATTCTTAGGAGCAGTGAGATCTTTGTTTTTAAATATGGCCCGGAGAAACCGACAGCTGTCGTAAATATCCAGAGGAGGAAACTCAATCTGAAAGTCATGTGAGGATTTGATGAGATACCCCAGATCAAAAGTTGAATTGTGAGCTATCATGGGAAATCGACCTGAAAATTCCCAGAACTCCTTTAACGGCTTGCGGATAGTAGGTGAAAGTTTCAAGTGTTCATTAGTCAGGCCATGAAATTGGATGGTAAATTCGGGGATATCTATGAGTGGGTTTATGAGCTGATGAAAGGCACTTATCTGGCCTTCGGGAGTCACTTTGACGGCCGCAATTTCAATAATTTTATCAACCAAAGGAGACAGACCTGTGGTTTCGAGATCCACGGCCACGAGCCCCTTAGGAAATAACTTAAGTATGGATGAAACTTCTAACGAAGATAAGATAAGAGCTGATTGGCTTCTTGACATATAGTGTCTTTATAGCTTTTTTGACTGGCCCCCGTCTAGCTGAAAACCTATTCACTTCATTGACAATTGCAGGGCATTAAGTACAAGATTTCGGGACATTCAAGATCTTTATGAACAAAAGGAATCTCCTCATGTCTAAATCCTTTGATGTGATTGTACTAGGAGCAGGCCCAGGCGGATATGTGGCCGCAATACGCGCCTCTCAACTTGGGAAAAAAGTTGCCATCATTGAAGCTGATAAACTCGGCGGAGTCTGTCTGAACCGGGGGTGTATTCCAACCAAAGCACTTTTGAAATCTGCACACTCTGTCCATGAAATAAAAGACCTTAAGGGACTGGGAATCAACGTTGATCTAAAAAGTCTTGATGCAACTGTTGCCGTTAAGCGGGCCAATGACATCGCTGCGAACATGTCCAAAGGCATTGCTTTCCTGATGAAAAAAAATAAAATCGAAGTCTTCTCGGGGAAAGGTGTCTTTAAATCCGCAAAGGTCATAGAAGTCACACTGACCGATGGAAAAAAAGAAGAACTCAGTGCGGGAAATGT
>DATLXC010000078.1:0-13794 GCA_035575985.1 Bacteriovoracaceae bacterium
TTAACGATTTTCGTTACCTAGATCGCCCAAGACTCAGTACAGGGCCCCTTTCGGGTTACCCTGGTAGGACTGTTCAGGATCAACTCAATGATGTATTTTGAATTCCTACCGGTAAGCAGCAGCTTCGCCCAGCGCACATGACGAATTCTAATGTGTTTTAAAGGCTATCTCAATGACATTCTTGGAATGGTTTACGGTTACGCCTTTGTATTGAATCTTGCGTCAACTGGCCGTGGACAAAATTGGAAAGATAACTGGCGGTTAAGCCTCTCTTTAATTTAATGATTTCAGCAGGCGTACCTATGGCCACAACTTTTCCCCCTTCATCGCCGGCCCCGGGCCCCATGTCAATTACCCAGTCACTACCTGAAACAACCCTCATATCATGTTCAACTACGAGAACTGTGTTGCCTGCCTCCACTAGTTTATTCAATTGCGCCATGAGCTTTTCCACGTCGGCAGGATGCAGTCCGGTGGTGGGCTCATCCAGTATGTAGATGGTCTCTCCTCGTGTAATTCTCTGGAGCTCAGTGGCCAGCTTGATTCGTTGGGCCTCGCCTCCTGAAAGTTCTGTCGCAGGTTGACCGAGACGCAAATATCCCAGGCCCACATCCCTTAGAACTTCAAGCGAGCGAAGAATCGTTGGCACATCTGCAAAAAATTCCCAGGCAGCATCGACGGTTAACTTTAAAACCTCTGCAATATTCTTATCTTTATACTTAACTTCAAGAGTCTTGGAATTAAAACGTGCGCCTTCGCATACCGGACAGGGAGTATAGACACTTGGAAGGAAGAGAAGCTCAACCATGACAAAACCTTCGCCCTGACAATTTTCACATCTGCCTTTAGTTACATTGAATGAAAACTGTCCAGGATCATAACGTCTTGACCGCGCGAGCTTTGTACCTGCAAAAAGTTTTCTCACATGATCAAAGAGTCCTGTATAAGTTGCGAGATTTGAGCGTGGAGTCCTGCCGATTGCTTTTTGATCAACTTGGACCAGGCGTTTTATATGCCCCATTCCTTCTACAATCGTGCCACCCAGAGTTTTTACTTCCTCCTGTTCAAGTTCGAGAGCTTCATCCTCATCAGAACCTGATTTTTGTCCAAGATTTGCTGAGATAAGTTCCACCACGGCCTGACTGATTAAGGTCGATTTTCCTGATCCTGAAATACCAGTGACACTAGTGAATACGCCAAGCGGAATTTCAACATCCAGATTCTCAAGATTATTACGTGTGATTCCATTTATAATAAGCTTGCCACTTGGGGGCCGTAGCTTATGCACAGGCAATGTCCTGTTTCCAAAAATATATTCACGGGTGAGGGAAGACTTAATTTTCATTAGCCCTTCAGGAGGACCACTGTAAAGTATTTCTCCTCCTTGCTCACCGGCCGAAGGGCCAACATCCACTATCCAGTCTGCCGCATGAATAACATCAATTTCATGTTCAACCACAAACAATGAATTTCCTGCGGCCTTTAATCTTTCAAATGCACGAAGCAAGGCTTCAGTATCAGAAGGATGGAGACCCGCTGATGGTTCATCCAGAACGTAGACTACACCAAACAGATTAGACCTTACTTGAGTCGCCAGCCTTAAGCGCTGCAGTTCACCTGGCGAAAGAGTAGGGGTGCTTCTTTCAAGTGAAAGATAACCCAGTCCTAAATCCAACATGACATCCACTCTTGCAATAAGATCTTCGGCAATGCGCCTTGCTGCCAACGCTTGTTCAGGATGCTTCAGGGACATTTTTGACAAATTTGTTGCACTACCATCCGCATAAGGGCGAAAAATAGTTACAAGTTGCTTAAGAGGCAGGCCTGATATCTCTGCGATGTCATATTTTTCAAAAGTAACCGCCAAGGCCTCTTTCCTTAATTTCTTACCCTCGCATTGCGGACATAGAGCACTCACCATAAATTTTGAAACGCGTTTCTTCATAAGAGCAGATTGCGTATTAGCAAATGTCTCAAGTACATATCGTTTGGCACTTGAAAAGTTTCCGTGATAACTCGGCTCCATCTTGCTCTTCAAGGCGAGCTTTACTTCCTTTGAATCAAAACCCGCATAAACAGGAACTGACGGTTGCTCATCTGTGAAAAGAATCCAGTCTCTGACTTTTTTGGAAAGTTTTTTCCAGGGAGTATCAATATCAAATCCGAGTGTCACAAGCATATCTTTTAGGTTTTGCCCATGCCATGCGGGAGGCCAGGCTGCCACGGCCCTGTCCCTGATGGTAAGAGTATCATCAGGGACCATAGACTTTTCTGTTACATCATAAACCCTGCCGAGTCCATGACAATGCGGACAGGCCCCCTCAGGTGTATTGGAAGAAAAACCCTCAGCGTAGATGATTCCTTGCTTAGGGGGATAATGACCTGCTCTGGAATACAACATGCGAAGGAGATTTGAGAGAGTCGTGACACTTCCCACAGAAGATCTTGTAGAAGGGGAGCCTCTTTGTTGCTGAAGGGCAACGGCCGGGGGGAGTCCTTCAACTTCATCCACATCGGGCACTGACATTTGATTAAAAAGTCTACGGGCGTAAGGAGAAACTGATTCAAGGTAACGTCTTTGTGCCTCAGCATAAAGGGTACCAAAGGCGAGGGAAGATTTTCCAGACCCGGAGACTCCTGTAAAAACTACAAGTGAGTCACGGGGAATATCGACATCAATATCTTTAAGATTATTTTCTCTTGCACCTCTAACCTGAACGAAACCATCCCTTGTTTCTTCTTCTTTCATTAAAATAGGATGGCACTCCACTTGCTTATTATCAAGAATGAAGAAGTTGATTTACTTTTATCTTTTTCCTCAAGTAACTTATGCCTGTCCTTTGTGCCATACATCCAGGGGTGAAGTTGTAAGGTCAGGAATTTTAGATAAAGATTTTCTTTTTAATCTGGCCGCAATTTCATTGCCATTTATGGTTGTTGTCCTGGTTATTTTTCTCATACAAAGCAGGAATTATGACAAATAAACCTCTCATCATTGCTGGTATCCTATTAGGTGTAGGTATGGGTGGATTTATTGACGGAATTGTTTTTCACCAGATACTCCAGGCCCATAATATGCTCTCAAATAAATTGTTTCCGGATACTTTGGTGAACCTGGAAATCAATATGTTCTGGGATGGATTGTTTCATCTTTTCACCTGGATCATAACTTTTATTGGAATTCTTCGGCTGTGGCTAGTTAAGGCGGATCGTTCAGTTCCACGATCGACAACGACTCTTTTAGGTTCAATGCTCTTAGGTTGGGGATTATTTAATTTCATAGAAGGACTGATTGATCACCAGCTATTACAAATCCATCACGTCATTCAGAGGGCAGGGCCCTCTGAACAATTAGTCTATGACCTTATTTTTCTTGGCATCGGTTTGTTACAGATTCTATCTGGTTATATAGTCGCAGTTTCACGCAAAAATAATTCAATCGTGTAATTTAAACGCTTGTTTGGATCTCCGCCTTCCTGCGAACTAAGAAATCAGATTAAAAAGCTGGTTGAATCCCTGATAAGGGATCTTAACTCACAACATTCATGAGCTCGTTTTCTTACGTCCTACAAAGAAGAGTATAAGGGCAGCGCCAAGGAAAATCAGGAATCCAAAAAGATCTGAAGTCCCGAGAGTTCCCATCATTTTGGAGAAATCCAGTTTCTCTGAAACACCGGGCATAATTTGCGTCAGGGCAAGAAGTATTCCTGCAATAGCGCCACCTGCAATTAGTCCAGATGAAAAGAGCACACCAGATCCCGTCTCAGCTTCCAGCTCCGATTCAGGGGCCTTCTTACGTTCAACCAGGTATCTGACGAGTCCTCCCACAAAAATTGGTGCAGAGGCCGAAATAGGCAGATAAACACCCACTGCAAAGGGCAATGCAGAGATCCCGCAGAGCTCAAGCACCAAGGCCAGTGCAACACCCAGAAGGACAAGTCCCCACGGAAGTTTCTGGGTAAGAATCCCGTCAATGATGAGGGACATAAGCCGGGCCTTGGGAGCTTCATATTTTGTGACACTGGTTCCATCATCGCGCTTATTAACTGTGCCGTTAATTCCTGGATCCACCAGGTAGGTCACCTGGCCATTGCCTGCTACCAGGTATTTACCAGGACTCAATGCATTTAGTATTTGTGGGTCTGATTGCTCAGTAACCTGAAGAACATGATACTCAGCTGAATCATGAACGGCTTCCGGGCCCTTAACTTTTTGTTTTTCAGTAAGCGTGCTCATGTCTGAAATGGTATAGGCAGGAACTTTTTTAGTATAAACAGTTGAAGCATCATTGAGCAGGATAAGGGAATAGCCAATAACGATAGCACTTGTAAAGGCACCAATGAGGAGGCCAATCTGCTGGTACTTGGGAGTAGCACCAACGATGTAACCTGTTTTAAGATCCTGGGAAGTAGTACCGCCGTTTGAGGCCGCAATACAGACAACGGCGGCAATACTTAAGGCACCCACGCGGTATTCAGGTCCGATCCATCCCACTAAGAGGAAGATAAGACAGGTCAGGAGCAGGGTGGCCACTGTCATACCCGAAATCGGATTTGAGGATGATCCAATTTCACCTGTAAGTCTTGAGCTTACAGTCACGAAAAGAAATCCAAAGACAACTATCAGGAGTGCTGAGAATAAATTGATATGCAGGGCAGGAGCAAACCAAAGGCCCAGGACCATGGCAAGAGTTCCAATGACCACAAAAGAAAAGGGCAAGTCATCCTGGGTGCGATCTTTGACTTCAGGTTCGCCTTTCTTTCCCATGACAGATTGTAAACCGGACTTAGCTCCATGAATGATTGTAGGCAAACTCTGGAACAAGGAAATAATACCACCTGCAGCTACGGCACCGGCACCAATATAAAGGACGTAGTTTCTCCAGATGTCATGGATTTCCATATTCTGGATAAGTATTTTAGCTGGGAATAAGGGCTCCGTGAGATTGCCACCAAAAAGGGCAATCATAGGAATGAGGACAAAACTTGAAAGAACTCCACCGGCCATCATAATGGCGGCAGTCTTAATACCAATAATATAACCTACACCAAGAAGCTCAGGTGAAACTTCTGCAGAAATAGAGGAGCCTTTAAAAAAAGTAAAAACTTTTTCCGGGACATCTTTCCATAGGCGCATCCCTACGTTGAAAAACTTGTAAAAAAGTCCCAGAAAAAAACCACCAAAAACGATTTTGCCTGAATCCCCGCCTTTCTCACCTACAATCAGGACTTCCGCACAGGCCGTTCCTTCAGGATAGATTAGCTTTCCATGTTCCTTCACTATTAATGCCTGACGTAGAGGGATCATCATAAGCACACCGAGAAGGCCACCTAGAATTGAAACTGTCATGATTCGTGATAGGTCCAGGTCATAACCCAGGATGAGCAAGGCGGGCATGGTAACTGCCACACCGAAGGCGATGGATTCTCCGGCCGAACCTGTGGTCTGGACCATATTGTTTTCAAGAATCGTCGCTTTTCGAAACCCAAAAAGTTTAGACAGGCCTTTAAATAAAGTAATGGAAAGAACAGCGACGGGAATTGATGCAGAAACAGTCATACCAACTTTAAGTGCTAAATAAAGTGATGATGCTCCAAAAAGAATTCCTAACAAAACTCCCATGAGAATGGGACCTAAGGTAAATTCCTTGATCTTCTCACTGGCCGCAATGAAAGGCCTGAACTCTTTAGACATATTTCACCTCTAAAACATGATTGATGGGCATGACTATAATCTTTTAGAGTTTTTTAGGCCAGCTGGACTTGAATAGGGATGCAGGAAGGATCATCCTATAGCTTAAACAAGGAGGTAGTTATGTTCAACTTAACTAAACGAAATGATCGCGCCCTAAACCCTTGGTCTGTTTTTCAGGATGAGATGATGGATATCTTTGACCGGTTCGGGGGTGATCTCACTACAACCAATACCGGTGTCCAGTTTATACCTAAGATCGATATTAAGGATCAGGGTAATGCCTATCTGGTAACTGCTGAAGTCCCAGGAATGAGTGATAAAGATATAAATGTAACCTTACGTGAAAATAGTCTCATTCTTGAAGGTGAGAAGAAAAATGAAGTTCAGAAAGAAGATAAAGGCTTGATCCATAAAGAAATCAGCTATGGAAGCTTTTATCGCGCTATTCCTCTGGCAGCTGAAGTTGATGCTGATCAGGTGAACGCTACTTACAAAGATGGTGTACTCTTAGTCACCTTACAAAAACTTCATGAAGCTCAAAGAACTACCAAGCGTATTCCAATCAATTCGGGATCCGTACAAGGGAAAGTGGTCGAAGCAGAACAAAAGCACTAAAAATATAGTCAAGGAGGGCGTAAATTAACGCCCTCCTTGCTTTGCGTAATTAGATTTTATTTGCTAAGCCTTATTTTTGTTTGCTATACCGAACAGATGAAAAATTTAATCCTTCTTTTTGCTACTCTATCCCTCATTACTTTCACCCAAAACCTAAAAGCACGCACAGAATTAGATGAGCGGCTTGAAGGTTATATCAAGAGTTTTAACCTGAAGCCTCTGGCCGAACCTGCTCCTGTGAACATGAAGCTCTTTCGCTTAGGACGCGAATTTTTCTTCGAGAAAAGAATTTCCGGTAATAAAAATATCAGCTGTGCTGAATGCCATCATCCAATGGCCATGACCCATGACGGACTTCCTTTAGGTCTGGGTGAAGGCTCTCAAGGAATAGAAATAAGTCCGGGTGGAAGGCAACAGAAGACAGGTAAATTGCTGGCGCGAAATAGCACTGCTCTTTTAAACCTGCATAATGTTCCATCAATGTTTTGGGATGGTCGCGTTCATCTTGATAGCGTGACAGGTAAGTTTACAACACCAACACCATTGCCAACGGAATTCGTTTCAGTCCTTGGAAGTGCTCTCGCTGCCCAGGCACTCTTTCCCATGGTTAATCATGAGGAAATGAGGGGGGCCAAGGGGAGCAATGAAATTGCAGACGCTGCAGATGACAAGGCCGCATGGGCCGCGATCTTTGCAAGGATCATGAACATTCCTGAATATGTCTCTAAGTTAAAAGAAGTTTTCCCAGGCGAGGAACTTAACCTGGCCCATGTGGCCCATGCCATTGCTCACTTTGAAACTCAGGCCTTCTCAGCAGGTGATACTGCTTACGATAGCTTCCTCAAAGGTGAGCGAGGGGCCCTGACTGAAATTCAAAAAATCGGGATGGATGTCTTTTTTGGGAAAGGCAAGTGTGGTGAATGTCATAAAGGGGAGCACTTAAGTGACTTCTCTTTTCATAACGTTGGTATTCCGCAGATTGGCCCGGGTAAGATCAACGGAGATGACTTCGGTCGCTATGAATGGGATTCCACTCCGGAAAACCTATATGCCTTTAAGGTGCCAGGGCTCAGAAATGCCTCGGTGACTGCGCCTTATATGCATAACGGTGCTTTTAAGACTTTGGCCCAGGTGATCGAGCATTACGATGATATTGAAGGCAGCCTCAAGGATTTTATCTTCGTTAATAACTATAGAAGCTACATCGAGAAAATTTCTGGTCCCTTACATGAGACAGACGATGCCAAGCTTGCCAGTCTCTCAACCAAGCTCACTAAGAAACTCTTATTTGAAGAAAGTGAAGAGAAGGCCCTGGCCGAATTTATCCGTGGAGGGCTTACCGAGAAGCGTTTCCTGAATGCAGAAATAGATGATGAATATATAACCAACTTGAGAATTCAGTTAACAGAAGAAGGTTATAAGAAAATTTTCGCCTCAATTCCTGATGAGGCTAGAAACAGGCAAGCAAAGTATTATTATTTTGATGTTCTCACATCTGAAGGCTATGGACTCCGTGAACTTGAAAAGCCTATCAAGATTTACTTCACAGAGACTGAAGGGAAGACGGTTCTTACATACAGGAAGAAAATCTTTAAGTCTTCGGGATCTGTTTCAGGGCTTATTGCAGGCGGGACTTTTGAAGATGAGGAACTATTAAGCCTAAGTCCTGATGAGGCCCGGCTTCTCTCAGATCTTAACCATGATTTCTACTCACGACTTTATGTTGAATCGATTCCGCGCATGGAAAAGGAAATCCTGAAACAAGACGTGCTTCAGATGAATGGTCTTTGGCATAAGCTCAAGCTTAAGAGCGTTGAGACCATGTCAAATGAACTTAACTTTCCTAAGGATGATATCTTCTTTGCACCTACTTCTATGAATACCAAGGATGAATATCTTTGGACTAAGAAAGCCGGGGAGCATGAGATCACCTACCTCCTCCAGCATTCCCGCATCCGCACCGAAGCAGGCGGCATTGTGAGTACCTGGGCCATTGACCTGAAGCTTGCAAAGATCACGAAGAAGCAACTCCCCGAGGTGCTTAACCAATGGCTTAAAGAGCTTACGGACATGGGCCTTGAGGCCTCAGACGGCAATGGAACCAGTCCTAGTCCTTCAAAGCTCACGGAAAAAGTGCTGCTGGAAATATTCTAGTCAGACCTGAAATAATTTCAAAATGACCACCGGTTAACCCTGTTTATGGCATGATCAGGGGACCGGAGGATTCATGAAATTCCTGTTTGCTGTCGCCCTGGCATCGACACTTGCCTATACCCCGAGTTCGTACTCACAGAGTGGGTCCGACGGATATTACATCAAGCGGGTTCTTGAATCTGACGCCCATACGATTTCTGGTACGGGCTCACTAAAAGAATTAAATCCCCTTTCAATTAAGACCCTCGTCTGGAATATTAAAAAAGCTGAATTGCCAGACTGGAAACCTGAATTCCTCCAATATAGCAAAGGCCGCGACCTGGTATTAATCCAGGAGGCATATACAAATGATTTATTTAAAAACACACTTGCAGCACTTAAAGATTATCGATTCGATATGGGCGTTACCTTTATCAGAAAACGCGACAGTTCAGAATCAGGAACAATGATTGGTTCGCTGGTTGACCCTTTAGAAGTTGTAGTCAAACATTCCCTGGATCTTGAACCTGTGGTCTCCACACCAAAATCAATGATCTTTGCCAAATATCCAGTGGCCGGTTTGAAAGAAGAATTACTTGTGATTTCAGTTCATGCCATTAACATAACAACCCCGTGGGCCTTTAAGCGTCACATAAATAGTGCAACTGATGAAATCAGTAAGCACATTGGTCCTGTCCTTTATGCAGGGGATTTCAACACATGGTCAGAATTTCGTTTGAGGCATTTATTTGCTTCTGTAAAGACGATGGGATTAAAAGCCGTGGAATTCAAAAATGGCGACAAACGAATGAAATTTTCAGATAATTACCTGGACCACGCATTTACCCGTGGACTGCGTGTCATCACAGCTGAAGTTGTACCTGAGTCAAAAGGCAGTGATCATAAGCCTCTGCATCTAGAACTTGCCTTGGAAGAGTAGGATTTGAAAAAAAGAATGCCCGTTATTTTTATTGGTCATGGTTCTCCCATGAATGCCATCAGTAATAATAATTTCACTGCTTTTCTTAAGCAGTCAGTTAAAGATATTCCTAAACCCCGCGCTATCCTCATGATCTCTGCCCATTGGCTTACCGGTGGGACTAAGGTCCTGGGACTTGAAGATCCTAAGATCATTTATGATTTTGGTGGATTCCCGGATGAGCTTTATCAGGTGAAGTATCCGGCCCGGGGATCTCTTGAAGTTACTGATAGGGTGTTGTCCCTTTTGCATGGGCATGCAGTAGTCAGTGATGCAAGCTGGGGCCTTGATCATGGAACATGGGCCGTGCTTAAATTCATGTATCCCGAAGCAGATGTACCTGTGTTGCAACTTAGTCTTGATACGCAATTATCACTCAGGCAACATTTTGAACTGGGAGAGAAACTCAAATCCCTTAGGGATGAGGGAATTCTCATTATGGGAAGTGGGAATATTGTGCATAATCTGCGCTTGATGAATTTTGATCCGGCCGCACCACCTTATCCTTGGGCCCAAGAATTTGATTTATTGATTAAGGCAGCTATCCTGAAAAAAGACATGGTCACACTTTTTGCAGAAAACCCTGAACATCGTGAACGCTGGCGTATGGCCCATCCATCCATTGACCATTATTTACCATTACTTTATGTATTGGGTACTTCTGATGAAAAAGACCAAGTCTCATTTCCCTATGAGGAAATTCAACTTGGTTCCATGTCTATGCGGGCAGTTCGCTTCGGTTGATCTACCTTAAGAATTTCAGAAGCTCCAGCCATGAATCTTCGTCAGCTGCCTTATCGTAGGCTATAGGGATATTATATTTTTTGCCGATCTCGGTCGCCTTTGGATTGGTAAAGGCATGCTTTGCACCTTCATAATTGATAATCTTGAAATCCGCATTTACTGATTGCATTTCCTTCTCAAAGGCCTTTACATCCTTTGCAGGAACCATAGGGTCAGCAGTACCGGTCATGACAAGAATTTTGGGCTTGAGGTTGACCATTGTGGGAAATTTCGAAGCAAGCCCACCATGAAAACTAACCACACCTTTTACATCTGCACCACTACGGGCGAGATTCAAGGCCTGTGTCCCTCCAAAACAGTAACCAATGACATAGATCAGATGTGGATTAACATGGGGATCTTTTGATGCCATCTCTATATATTTCTTGAGGCGACTGATACCCATTTCAGGGTTCTGGTAAAATGGTGTTGCAAGATTCTGGGCATCACTAGGATTGTCACTGGTCTTGTTATCGCCGAAGAGATCAACGGCCATTGCCGCATATCCCGCCTGATTGAGCATCTTTGCCCTGTTCAGTATATAAGGAGTCCGGCCCCACCATTCATGGACGACGATAACCAGGGGAACCTTATCCTTGAAATCTTTTGGAAGTGATATTTTACTTTCAAATCTAGAGGGCCCTTCCTGAAAAGTAATCAGGGGAGAGTAGCTTGGTTTTTCTTCTTTCTTTTTGTGAGCGCAGGAAACTGCGAAAATCATCAGAAGGCAGGTAAGCCAGATAGACTTCATATTGAACTCCTTAGTCATAATTGTGGTAGAGCTTAGCCTGAATAATATTTTAAATAAAGCTTAACTCCTCCTGTTATTCCAATCATTCAGAGGGTCAAATTGACCCAGATTGGCATGGATGGTATAATGGGTAATTCAACCTGAGCTAGGAAGGCCAATGAATGCGGACAAGACGATCTTAATCATTGAGGACAGCGATAAAATCTCCGGGGCATTAGGTGAGATCCTCACACTTGAAGGTTATCATGTTGAGTTCGCTACAAATGGGAAAGAGGGTATGGATCACCTCATCACCCATTCTCTTCCCAATTTGATTTTACTGGATTTCCTGATGCCTGTGATGACAGGGATGGAGTTCAGGTCTAGGCAAATTCAAATACCGCATTTTGCCTGTATTCCCGTGATTGTGTTGAGTGCAGATTCCTGTGTTAAGCAGATGTGTGCCCCACTGCACCTGAGGCATTTTTTGAAGAAACCATTTGAGGTAACAGAATTGTTAGAATTGATTGAGTGGATAAAACTTCATGAACCTGCTCTTTAGATTCCTCCACTGCTGGCCAGGTCTCTCATATTGGACTGATCATTAACTTCGACCTTTTTGTTGGCCTGTGGTGCCTGGAATTGGATTATGAGAAAACCAAGGATGAGAAAAGAAGCTACAAAAAAATGCCATTTCATGGATTACTCCTATCTGGCATTCTTTTTCGACATTAAGGCCAGAATTCTTAAGTGGAGCTGCTAACCTATGATTTCTTCTCTTTTTATCAGGGAGGCACTTGCAGCTTCCTTGATGGTAGACCCGTTACCGGCCTCTATTCTTTCCAAAACATCAGTCAAATATTCCGCAGTAACTATTCTTGGGATTGACACAAATTCGGCACCTTCCCGGTAAAGCTCCTTGGCCTCTTCCATGGTTTCTGCAGTGACAATGTACTTTGCAGTGGGAACTAAAACCTTCATGGCCTTGAGAAGTTTTAAGTTTGAAGTTCCTTTGAGCATTGAGTTCGGGATGGTCGAGATGATGACATGGGCATTGTGCAAGTCGAGGTGATGGAGAGTATCTTCATGGCTGATATCACCATAATGAACCTTTACCTTTTTTTGTTTAAGCTTATTTATGGTTTCGGGATTAAAGTCAACTACCATGATTTCTTCCAGTGCCGAAGCTGTGTGCCGGTCTTCAATTTCCTTAAGGAATGAACTTGCCTCACGATAGAATCCAAGGAGAATTATCTTGGGACTTTTCTCATGCTGATCCGCTGTGTTTTCTTGTTGTAAATCAATTTTATCCTTGAAATGTATCTTTTCAAGCAATGGATTTAGCATCCGGTAGATAGTGTGAGTGCGTGGCATGATAAGAGACGAAAGAAGGGCCGTGATGACTAAAGCAATGATAAAAGAAGAAAGAATATACTGGGGGATGTGTCCATGACCTACACCCAAGGCCAGGATGACCAGTGAAAATTCAGAAACCTGACTTAAGTTAAGTCCCGGTACAAGGCTTCCGCGATTCCCATATTTAAGAAAATAAAGCACAGGGAAAACAATCAGCACACGACTAGTCAGTGTGAATAAAACAATGGCCCCAGTGAGGAGGAGAATTTCCTGGTTTGGCATGGGTATCTGAAGTCCCAGGGCAACAAAGAACAAAGTGACAAAAAAATCACGCAAGCTTGAGATCTTTACTGCGATCTGCACATGATAGGGAAAAGAAGCTATAGATACACCAGCAACAAGTGCACCCATTTCAAGGGAAAGACCAAGGTATCCTGCAATCCCTGCAATAGTAAAACACCAACCCATGGCCACAACGAGAGTCAGTTCAACTTGTTTTCCAATTCTCTCAAACAAAGGGGGAAGTAAGTATTTGGCCAGTAAGGCGGAAACAAGTATCAGGATTCCTGCCTTGCCAAATGAAAATAAAAGAACTGAGACTTGGAAGTTTGCGAGGTTTGGTTGAGTGGCAAGGAAGGCAATGGCCCAAACATCCTGCAAGACCAGAATGCCCAGGGTAATCCGTGAGGTGAGTGTATCGAGCTCAACCCTATCAGATAGAATTTTTACAACGATCAAGGTGGAAGATAAGGAACCAGCAATGGCCAGATAGAGAAGAGTGAAATCACCTTTTCCCATGCTGAAACCAAGCATCTTAAAGAAAATTAAACCGAGCAGGGCACAACCGATGAATTGAGTCACACCATTTATGAAGACTGCTTTCCCCGCTTTCATCAACTTCTTCAAGTCGATTTCCATCCCCAGAATGTACATCAGAAGAATAAGTCCAATCTCTGAGAGAGTAGAAATTGTTTCAGGGTTTGTAATGATGCCAAATCCAAGCTTGTCGCCCAGGACAATGCCCGCCAACAGATAACCCAGGAGCAGGGGTAACTTTAACTTATATACTCCGACCCCTAAAGCCCCGGCGCTTACAATAGAAAGTCCAACGTCTCTCAGGAATCCATGGGCCATTTTATATCCTCATCAGTGTTAACTTATTTTAACATTTTAAAATGATATAAAACTAGAAAAGATTTTAAACTGCTCTAAACTGCTCTAAACTGCTCTAAACTGCTCCCTTATATTGGTGTTAAAGACCTTGGAAGTATGATTTCATTATAGAAGTACATGAAGATATCCAGATGATCTTTCAGACGCTGCGGATCTTTTGTTGTGCACCAGGTTTTTCGGATGAGCCGATTCACATTTGCCCTGAACATAGCACAGGTATGGTTCACGATGAACAATGGATCAAACCTGACTTTTTTAAGTTCCCCTTGTCCCGCAACACAGCCCCTCTCGCTTTTGAAGGTCAGATGTTTTCCTTTTGGTAAGTAGGCCG
>DATLXC010000079.1:0-33807 GCA_035575985.1 Bacteriovoracaceae bacterium
CTTGGCATGTCGCTCTACCTTAAGCTCATGCAAAAGTTCTACTCTTTGTTCTGGGGTCAGGAATTCTCTCATTCATTAAGAATAAGTTTTTTTATACAGGCCGTGAAGGCCCTACCTGAAATTTAAATTGCGATGGGTATACACCAAATTCCCTCCAAGTTGGGGAATAGTGGAGGAGCAAGACTTTACCCTTGGGCCTTTTATATTTGCCCATGAACAAAGCAAAAGAAGCAAGCTTTTTCAGTTTGCGGGTCATGTTCATCCAATGCTCCAGCTTCATTCTGGACCGGATAGCCTGCGACTACCTTCCTTTATTGTGGATGAAAAGTTTTGCTTGCTGCCAGCTTTCACACATCTGACGGGTGGCCACACTGTGAAACTTGAAAAAGGACAGAAGGCCATGGTTCTGACTCATGATGGTGTTGAGGTTTTCGAAAAGGGCAGATAGAATCAGAAGAAAAGGATCCCCGTGTTCAAACTAACCTTGATGTTGCTTCTTCTTATCTCATGTTCACATAAGTTCATACCTAACAATAAAGTAACCATAATCAAGCAGTGGCACTTGTCACCGACCGTACAAACTACTGATTTTAAGAATTCATCAGGGCTCCCTCAATATCTGAATCAGAGAGATATCTATATTTATCTCTATAAACTGGTAAATGATCATCCCGAAAAAGTGACCATCATTGCAGAAGGATGTGATGCCGGAACTATTATTGATAAGAATTTCGAACCTACCTATAATGGCTGGAATGCAAAAAACCTCCTGCCCCATCGTGAACAACTTTATTACAGTGAGATCCTGACTTTTCTTCCCTTGAAGTTAAAAATGCAATTCCCGGATCAGGTAACATCAATTTGCGGTGATAGTGAAGAATTGGCGAGGCAGAATCAGCTTGCCATAAGTGAAGCCAAGGGCTTTCTTGGTTTTCATATGAGACTCAAGGATACAGTGGAAAGCAGTCCGAAGAAGTACCAAGGTTACCTGAAGGCTCTTGAGGAAATAGAAAAAAGGAAAATCATCGATCCAATAGCCTATACTAAACAAGCAGCTTTAAAACAGTTAGAAGTCTTCAATGAATTAATAAAGAAGAGGAACTCAGTTCTTTCCGATACGGCCGGGCTTCATATTAATAACCATCCGGTAATTATTGTTGGAGGTCTTCATGCAAAAAATCTTGAAGTGCAATTGAAGCAAGCCGGTTATGAAGTAAGTGTTCATACTCCACAGGGGTATCCAGCTAACAGTGAAAACCTGGGTCAGGACTTGATAAAAGCATTGGAAGAATAAAAAGCGGCCATTTGCATGGCCGCCAGGAATTATCAAAAGATCTAGTAGTACCAAGCTAAAGCTTCACGACATTCATGATCAAAAGTAAACTGGGCTCCAGAATGCCTGATTGATCATAGAGGTCTTCACGATCACAGAAGTCACCATGGATACGAATATCCTGAAGGGCCTGTTGACATTCATGTTCATAAGAAAAGTTATGAACAGGGCGGCCATTCAGAGACAGTTGGTTATAGTAACAAGAATGACCGAACGGAGTCACCCATATAACTGGTGGTCTGATTACAGTTCGAATGACCCTGCGTGAATATGGATTAGGATTGTAGCGAGGCCCGACTACAATACGGGGTCTAATTGTGATATGAGGTCTGACTGCAACATGTGGCCTGACAACTATGCGTCCGGGAGGGTTGTATCTTGGACCTACAGGGCGTCCGGCAGAATGTCTTGGAGTGGAGATCACACGACCACCTCCTTGAGGACGTCTCTGGGCAGAAGCTTCAAAAGCGATTGTGAGAGTCAGAAGAGCAAGGATTATAGTTTTCATTTGTTTCTCCTTTAAAAAAAGCTGGAAGTGCTTATTACTTTAAATTTGAGAAAATAAATATATGGTGGACGATTTTTACATCGTGGTGACAAAAGGTTACCAGAGATTATCCTGAGAAAAACCGAGATCAGGAATAAGCCGGATTCTGTATTAAACTATCATTCTTCTAGGCCCTGAGTTACCTCAGGGCTCAAGCACCCTACCCGTGAGCTCAGCGAGCAGCTTCAACGCTCACCTACATGGGCTTGCACCTCGTAGAGTTTACCTGGTTTCACTACAGCACTGATCTTTCGACCGGCCTGTACATACTTTCTGTTGCACTTGTCCTCGCCTCACGACGGACGGGCATTACCCGCTACGATGCTCTATGGTGTCCGGACTTTCCTCCCCCTTGCGGCGGCGACAGTCCCCTGATCTCGGTGTTCGGGTTATAGCGATTCAGGAGCCGTAAGGCAAGAATATCCGCTCGCACTGAGGGCACTGCTTTAACTGGTGTTGTACATCTATTTCGGACTCGTCCAGGCGGGAAATTTTATATCGGCAGAAGTAACAGCTTCCATTGTCGGTTCTGGTAAAAGCACCATGGGCAAGATTTTTGGCAGTGACATTTCTTAGAAGCTCCCTGAAATTTGACGGCAACTCTTCCTCTAAAAGACAAAGTCTCATATCAAGATTTTTGATCTCTTCTTTTTCTTTGGTTTTTATCTCCAGGGCTTCCTTGGTTATTTCAGCAATGGTCTTTGTTACCCCTGCTTCAAACTGGCGCAAGTCCTTTAGTTCCTGGTCATGCTTCTCAATAGCTTCCAAAACCATGAGCCCCTGGCTTTCAGCTTCATCTATTTGAGCATTATATTTCTCACCTGATTCACCTATGCCCATCAGGTTTTGTCGTTGTTTTTGATATAATTTGAGATTTTGTTCAATTTCATACATATTTTGCTGCAGTGTGAACATTTCTTGTTTGATCTTAACCGTCTGCAAATTAGTCTCTTCTAAGCGAGTATTTAACTTTGAAAGTCGGTCATCTTGCTCAGCAATTGCCTTCAAGTGGTTAATTTTCATTTTACTCACTGAATCTATTTCTTTTAATTTAAAAAACCAATTTAAGCTCACTACATTTTCCCCAAGATTAGGCGATAATACTGTCATCATGAAATCACCAATAACTTACCTCAAGAAGCTAGAACTATTCAAGGAACTCGACAACTACAGAGATGGGCAATTCTTTGCAGTAGCGGACCAACGAATAAAAAATCACCTGCCACAGTGGATACAATTCTCTTCACAGGTATTCTGGTTAAAGAATCCAGAAGAAGAAAAGAATCTCGACTCTTATGGACGGGCGGTGGAGTTCTTGCTGACTCAGGGAATCCAGCGAAAGTCAGTTATCCATGCCTTTGGGGGTGGTGCTACTACCGATTTAACAGGGTTCATTGCTTCTACTATTTTAAGAGGTGTGAGCTGGGTCAGTGTTCCCACTACGTTGCTTGGAATGATTGATGGATCGATCGGTGGTAAAGTTGCCGTAAACATGCCTCAAGGCAAGAATCTCGTGGGTGCCTTTCATGCGCCTGAGAAGGTTCTTATTTGTGGAGATTTTTTGACGACCCTTACTGATAAAGAATGGCTTTCAGGAAAAGGCGAGATGCTAAAGTATGGGTTTCTTTCCAAGGACATCCATGACCTGATTATCAAAAAAGCTCCCGTCGAAGATATTGCAGTAGAATGTGCCAAGTTCAAAATGCTGGTAGTTGAAAATGATTTTCTTGATGAGGCCGGGAGGATTTTCCTGAACCTCGGGCATACGTTTGGACATGCCTTTGAATCAACTCTAAAGATACCTCATGGACAAGCAATCGCCATGGGACTTAAGTATCTCTTTAAGGTCATGAAGCAAGAGAGTGCTCTCACTCATTGGGAAAACATGGTCAGGAGTATGGCCATTCCCATGGAGAAGTTTGACCTGAGCCTTTTCCCCAATTTTGACTTGAAGGATTTCTTTTCATATCTAGAGCAAGACAAGAAAAAAATAGACGCAAAGATTCGTTTGATTCTGGTAAAGTCGATCGGGGCTTGCTATATCGAAGAGATTAATCTCAAAGATTTAAAGGCTAAGATCCAGGACCATGAAGACTTTAAGAGTTAATCCAGCAGCCATTTTTTCGACTGTTCATGTGCCAGGTTCAAAATCCTACGCCAATCGCGTACTCATTCTTGCGGCCCTGAATCCCGGGGCTTTTACAATACACGATCTTCCGGATTCTTCAGATGTAACTTTACTGGCAGACGCTCTGAAAAGCATTGGACTGCAACTGACGTCGCAAGGACGATCGCTTACTATCTTGAATTCTTTTCCTGCATGTGAAAGTTCCGGGAAGACTGTAGAAGTAGGTGAGGGCGGAACAACTGCGAGGTTCCTTGCCTCTATGCTCCTGTTAGGAAAGCAGCCCTACAACCTGGTACTTGGTTCCCGATTAAAAGAGCGTCCATGGCAAGAATTCATTGAATTCGTAAAAGCTCACGGTGGGCATGCTGAATTAAATGATGCCAAACTATCACTACAGGGGCCTCTTTCCTTACCCGCTAAAATAGAGATTGATTGTTCACGCACCACTCAGTTTGCATCCGGAATATGCATGGCCTTTGCGAATCAGGGAATAGAAGTTGCCCCTGTTAATATGACTTCTTCACAATCTTACTGGGACATGACCCAGGAGCTTATTAAGATACCCGTATCCTGGAATTCATTCCATATACCTCTTGATTGGAGTAGTGCCAGCTATCCCCTGGCCTTTGCGGCCCTTAATCATCCAGTCTTTTTTCCTGGACTCTATCCTGATAAATATCAATCTGATTCTAAGTTCCATGATCTTCTAAAAAGTTTTGAAGCATTGGAAAGTCGGAAGGATGGGATACAGGTAACACCTATCAGGAATCATAAAGCAGTTGTAATGGATGCAAGTGATTGTCTGGACCTTGTGCCTGCTCTGGCCTTCTTTCTCTCCCATATTAAGGGAACTCATGAATTAACCGGAATAGGAAACCTCGTCTTTAAAGAAAGTGACAGGTTAAGTGAAATAAGAAAGTTGCTGGAAGTTTTTAATCGTCAGACCGGTGTGAGAGGCGGGAGCTTATATATAGAAGGTCATACTTCAAAACTATCCCATGAAATCAACCTTACCCTTCCTGACGACCATCGCATGGTTATGGCCGGGACCTTGTTCTTGCGGCATCACATGGGTGGGCTGATTGGCCCTTCAGAAGCAGTTAATAAGTCTTACCCAGGTTACTTTAACCTCTTCCCTGATTGTATTTAGGCTTGAATCAAGTCATGATTAAAAAAACATTTCAAGGATATCACATGCTTTTATGGTCAATAATGTTGTCGTTGTGCTTAAGCTTCGCCTGTGCTTCAGCAGGAAAGGTTGAAAAGATCGTCGGGGCCCAGGACGCATACCTGATGCGGGGACAAGAAAAAATCACAATATCAACAGACATGGAACTTAAAGAGGGAGATGAAGTCTTCAGTTCAAATGCTTATGTTGTGCTCCTGCTTCATCCAGCTTCCCAGCTCAGCATGAACAAACAATCCCAGATGAAGATTACAAAATCAGAAATTGATGAAAGCCAGCCAGTGGTTAAGGCCACATCCATAGTTGACCTGATTAAGGGACTCATTCGGGTCATGGTCACCAAGCAGGAAGGCCAGGAAGTTGAACAACAAGTAACCTCATCGATTACCAATGTTGCCTTTGCCGTTCGTGGAACAGAGTTCGAAGTCAGTCTTGACGATGAAGGTGCAGACCTGGATGTTATTGAAGGAGAAGTGGAGGTTTCATCACCACTGGTGCAGACCTTCGTTCCTGAAATCGTGAAGGCAAATGAAGGCTTTAAATTCTCAAAGCGCCAAAAGAAGTTTATGCGCAGAAAGATGGCCGTTCGCTTTAAGCATCATCCCGGGTTTCTGAATAAAGGTGAGATGAAGGAGCGCTGGAAGAAAAGGCATGAAAGACGTGCTGAAAAAATGAAGGATAGAAAGAATCAAAATAAAGACAGGCGGGAAGAGAAAGCTCAACGTAGAGAAAACCGTTCAAGATAAATTTAAAAAGGAGCAGGGGATAACCCCTGCTCCTGATTTTTGATTACGGAGAAGTAGTTCCAGTTCCTGAACCTGTACCAGTTGCTGGACCAGCGCCAGTCCCTGTTCCGGAACCAGATGGACTTGTACCAGTGCCTGAAGGACTAGTACCAGTTCCTGATGGAGTTGATCCTGAAGGAGAGCCAGAGCCTCTTTCTTCTTCAGCTTCCATATCGTCAGTGCTTGGAGAAGTAGTTGAGCCTGAGCCTGATCCAGAGCGTGAGCCTGAACCACCCATAGTGCTTGTATCTTCTTCCATTTCTGTATCAGAACCTGCGCCAGGTGAACCTGAACCCATGCCTGTACCAGCACCAGCGCCTGGTGAGCCTGAACCCATAGTGCTTGTGTCAGTTGAACCTGAACCTGTACCTGATCCGCTTTGAGCGTAAAGAGGAAGGGCCAGGGCCAATGCAGAAACCACACATAATAACTTTTTCATAAGACCTCCATGTTTGATTGATATCAGTGCAAACTGATTCAAATTGAGATCTATATAACCAGTGACCTTGTAAGCCATGGTACTTAATTAATCTAAAGGAACACTTAGGGGGAGTGTTAAAGCTGAGTAAATTAGTCTAGTCGTAGTATTGTGCATTCAGCATCTTATCGTCTAATTGACACGGCATTGCTGTGCCTTTCCACACAAAATGCTTGTGAGAACCATTGATAACTTTTTCGTGAGTAATGTCGACGTCGATGATTGAGTTGAAATTTTCCTGTGCTGCATAGAACGCAAGTCGTAAAAGTGTTTCTTCTTTATCGAGGCAATCAAGGACAATATAAGGTTCTTCTTTGCGAGCTAACAAACGTGTTTTCTTGCCTTCATTTTTTAAGAAGACAATAACTTCCTTCGCTTTCTCCATGGTCTCATTATAAGTCGCAAGAGGGGAGGCAACATTATCATCAAAGCATCTTGGACAATAAACACTATGGCTTAGTTCAACAGGAATCTTCTTTAAAAAAGAGAACGTATCTTCAGGGAGAAATTGAGTGCACGATTTGCAAATCTGGCTTGAGCAAATAGCACATTCAAAGTTAGCCTTAGGCTTATGGCAGGAACAACAGGTAGTATTAGTCATAATTAAATGTTTATAGGTTAAAAGGCTTATGCCGAAAAGCCTTTAAGAGAGAAGTATGTTAAAAATCACGCTTTTTATGACATTTTTACTTGGTCTTTCGGGCACTGTATCCGGTACCTCCCTGGTCAGAACAGCGCTAAGTCTGCAAAGTTTCAAGTGCTCGAGCAAAACCACTGGTTCTTGCCAATATTCTGAATGTACCGGCAAGGTTTCTGGATATTCCAGGGAAGTGCTGATTTTAGTTCCAGAGAATGCAACATCACTGCGGGTCCATTTTCATGGCCATAAGCTTTATATCTATCCTGAGTACGATAAAAACCTCAAAAGCATGGTTAAAGCCTTTAATTTAGCTCCTTTGATTTGTTCCAGGGGAGAAGTGGTGGTTTTTCCTGAGAGTACAGGAAAATGCGTTGATTACGACAAAGAGCTGACTGATGGGAAATCCTTTAAGGCATTTTTTGATGGGATTCATGAAGCCTCCAGGTCACACCTCAAAGATTTACCCCTCCATGTTTCCGCCCATTCAGGTGGCGGTAGAACTGTTGCCCGAATGCTTAAGGCCGGTTATGACCCTAAAGCAGTCACACTTTTTGATGCTATTTATGCTGATTTTCAGAGGATTGAAATTAAGAATTGGTACACAAGCGGGACAGGTGAACTGAACCTCTTTAACACTGCCTGGGGGGAGCCTTCCAAGCATGCCCAGAAGCTCATAGAAGAGCTTACGTTATCACCGTTAGCTTCTACGACCAAGATTAAAGGCCAGACTTACAAGGTAAAAAAAGGCACCAAATTCCATTTCCTTGAGAGAAATGAGGGAAGTGGAAAGGCCCATATGAATGTACTAACAGAAACTTGGTAAACATTTTAACCTTCCCTCTATAAACACTTACAAAAGCGAATTCTATTAGTATGGCAAAGACCTGGGAAACTGAATTGGAAGATGAAAGGCAAAAGCCTTATTACAAAGAACTCATGAAGTTCCTCGATTCAGAGAGAAAAAAGAAAAAAATTATTTATCCTCCTGAAAGTGACATTTTCAATGCCCTTAAACTGACACCTCTGAAAAATGTTAAAGTCGTAATTCTTGGTCAGGATCCTTATCATGGTCCTGGTCAGGCACATGGACTTGCATTCTCTGTGCAAAGGGGAGTGAAGATACCTCCCTCGCTCCAGAATATTTTCAAGGAACTTAAGAGTGATCTCATTATTGATCCACCTGAACATGGAAACCTTGAAGCATGGGCCATGCAAGGTGTCCTTCTCTTGAATAATGTACTCACGGTAGAAAATGGAAAGCCAGCAAGTCATCATGGGAAGGGTTGGGAAATTTTTACGGATAGAATCATTGAGATCCTGAATGAGGAGAAAAAGAATCTTGTTTTTATACTTTGGGGTTCTCCTGCTCAAAAAAAAGCAAGGGTAGTGAGTCCGGAAAAACACTTGATGCTTACTTCTTCTCATCCATCACCACTATCTTCCTATAGGGGATTTTTTGGTTCCAAACCATTTTCCAGGACGAACGCTTATCTTGCATCAAAGGACATTAAGGAAATTAACTGGCAGCTATAGCAGATGTTGCCACTGTAAATAATAGTTGTGTTAAGTAACGATACAAAGTAGGATTGGTTTATTCTGTTTCAAACTAGTCTCAGATCTACTTCAACATCGATCAATTATTTCCAAGTCATTATCTTTGCAAGTATTAAAAAAACAAAATCACTTTTGTCACACCTTTGTGACATCTTTTCATCGGAGGCTCATATGAGTCAGAAAATTTATGTTGGTAACTTAGGTTACTCTATTAGTAACCAGGACCTCGCTACAAAATTCGCACAATACGGAACTGTAAGCTCCGCTAAAGTCATAATGGATCGGGACACTGATCGTAGTAAGGGATTTGGATTTATTGAAATGTCGAACGCCCATGAAGCTGCCAGCGCTATTGAAGCGTTAAATGGTACTGACTTCAATGGACGTAATATGAACGTTTCAGAAGCCAAGGCTTTCGAGCCACGCGATAATAAGCGTTTCTAGAAAAAGTTGCTTTAACAAAACGGCTACCCTTTAAAAGGTGGCCGTTTTTATTTAGACAGTTGTTGCTGAAATTATTGGTTTAAGACAGGTCGTTGCAGCTGGATCGGTCGTCTTCAAATAGGTTATTGCCTCTAAAAGAATTTGTTCCATCTTATAAGTTGGAATAGCATTACCCGAAATAAAGTACTGTTGAGTTTGAGCATTCCCTATTCCAATTGAATCCTTAAAAGCAGTTAGTGAATTCACTTTTTGAAGGTTCGTTTGAGTTGTTTGTTCACAACGTACTCCTGCTGTAACAACACCTTGAGTTGATTTAACTGAGACGAGGAATATACCGGCAGCCTTCAAGGCTTCAGTATTCAATTGCTCTGTTTTAGAAACTGTCTTTGTAGTTATTCCCTTTCCGCAGGATACAAACAGGAAAGGCAGAATTAAAATCAAGGCTAAAGCTTTCATATCAACTCCAAATGTTTTCTTATTTAAAGCACTACGAAGGCCAATATTCACCAGATAAAATTCCAGTAAATGCAAACACTTAGGTTGATTAGATTGTACTTCTTTTATATACCCGTCCATTCAATGGACACCTCTTTGCCGGCATTTACTCCTTTTTCAGGACTGTTAAAATGAAGCATGATCCGATTGTTGCTTTTACTCTTTTTACTGCCCCAATCTTTGCTTGCACAAATCGTCACGGCTTCCTTTGACCGCACTACTCTTTCTCAAAATCCTGCATCAGCTACTACCCGGGCCTTCAGCCAGATTGCACTTTTTAGTACTTCTAAAACATCTGAATCAGAAATTAATGAACAGAGAAGTGATAATGAAATAGTTCCCTGGGAAGATGACATTAAAATTAATAAAACAGGAATGTATTTTACCGGTCATGGAAAATTCTCACCGGAACTTTATCTTTCCCAGGATAAAGGCACCAGGACTCTAGCCCTTAAAGATGTCACTACAGATGAACATAGTAATGATGTCTCTATTGTTAATAACATGATCAACCTTGGTTTAAGAATGACCCAACGTCTTTCGGTGGGCTTCAAGGTTTTTGCGCCGTCTTTTAGCTACAAAGAAGATTTCATTATTGATTATAGTGATAATCAAAGCCTTCAATTCAGCGCCAATTCAGAAAGTTCTATCCTGGGTCTTGGTGCCGGTCTTACTTATATGGTGATGCCCGGGTTGTACTGGGGTGGATATTTCATAAACATAAAAGAAAACATGACCTTTGACACTCAAGTTACAGATATAGATGGAACTGTCTCTAATGACAGCGGGGATGAGACCTTTGGCCGCAAGCAATTCGGTGCAGGTATAAGCTACCTTCGTGGCGGAAGAGGAAGAGGTGTCCGCTTTGAGGCTGCTGTTTCTAAGATGATCCATACTGACTTGGTAGGTATGGAAGATGGTGAGGAGTTATATTCGGCATTTGAATTTTCATACGGCTGGTTAACAATGGGATTGAACGTAAAATCACGAAGGAATATGTACTATAATAATATTGAACTTATTGATTATATTTCCGGGGATAAGACTTTCTCTGAAGAGTTTAAGCCTTTGTATGGTTTTTTCCTGGTACTCGGAAAGGGTGGCGGTCATTCTTTAGGCGTTTCAGGAGTGGCCTACAAGACTAGTGGTAAAAAAGAGCTATTTGGCCGGGAACAGCCAGCAACAACAAGTTTACAAGAAGTTACTCTAAGTTACGCTTACCTGTTTTAAACTTAAACAATTAAACTTAAATTTACCTTAAAGAGCCTTGATTTTCATTTCAGGCACGCCATCCTCAAAAAAAGAGGAGGCATTATGAATAAAAAACTAATCATACCATTAACGTTTGCAATTGGCCTGGGACTGGGTGGTGCAGGAACTCATTTCTATAAAGAACACCAGGAAGCAAAAGACCCTATAACTGTTACCCAGAAGAAATTTGATAACCTCTATAGCAACTTATTCAATGATAATTTCTTTAGCGATCGCACATCTCCGTTTGAACAAATGGAAAAGCTCAGGGCAGAGATGGATAAAAAATTCAACGAAGGTGCTGGTTTTGATAACTGGTTTGCGGATAAATTCGGCGGGTCTATCAACGAAATTAAGCAGGACGAAGATGACAAATTCGTTTACTACAGGCTTGATCTTGAAGGGCTGGATAAGGATAGTGTGAAAATTGATGTGATTAACGGACAAGTTAATATTTCTGGTGAAAAAAGTGACATCCAGGCAGAAGAGGACCCTAGTGGCGGAGGTACTCGAAGCGAATTCTACCAATCATTCCAACGGAGCTTTCCTGTACCGGAGGGAGTCGATAGCGATAAAGTAGATTTTAAAACCGAAGGGGATCAGATTGTAGTTAAATTTCCTAAAGTAGAACAGAAAGCTACTATTTAAGATTTATAGGTCCTCTCTTTCGAGAGGACCTATCTCATTACTTACGCTTATAGATAATTTCCATGGTCTTGAATTCCGGACCTTCACCTGTCATGCCTTTACTGTACATGGTATAGGTTGTGTTGTTCTTATCATTCATCTTCCATTCAGCACGATATTCTGCAGTTCCACTTTCATTCATGGGACAAGTAAACTGGCCTTTCTCTGAAAGCGTCTTCGTGCCTTGATCATATGATCCTGCTGCCTTCATTATTCCAGTACCCATTGAGTCGAGCCAGATACTGTTAAATTCTTTTTTCAATTTGTCATAGCCGATAATTCCCATACCTTCAAAAGGTTGCCCCATGGCCTTGCCTTTGAAATCTTGCTGAAGAAACCGACCTGACAAAATCATCTTCATTTTAGAGCTACCTTTGGATTCCTCAGGTTTACTTTCCGGGCTTTCCCACCATCTTGAAGTGTAGTTCCAGTTACCGGCCAAGTCGGCCAGGATCTTATGTTCTTCGCCGGGAGTTGAGTACTCCATGTGCTTTTTCATCATTTCCGCTTTCTTCGGATCAGCTTGTACTTTGTCCTCCGCAAATGCAAAGGATGAGAATGCTGAGAATAAAGTAAGATAAATAAAAATTTTCATGAAGATCCCCCATTTAAGTAGGTGAATTTTAACTTAGTATCTCAGGTCAAAGCATGGCTCGACTTGTTATAACATTTCTTAAAAGATACAGTTGCGAAATGACTAACAAAACATCCGACAGACTAAGACACAATATTATTAAAATTATGGGTATTTGGGAGAACCGTGCCTTGCTGGAAGTCAGGTCTGCTCATCACCAGGAAAGCCTGGCCCTGCGAGATGCCCTTCCGGAATATCTAGAATATTTAGCTGATACCCTTGCTCACAATATTGACAGGACTGCGGCCAGAAAAATCGCCGATGAAGCTAACAATACTCGTGTTGGGAAAAAACATGGGAGAGAACGTGCAGTTGCCTTCAACTACACCATGGACCAGATGATCATGGAGTATCATATTCTCAGGCAGGTTGTATGCGATGTTTTGGAAGAAGAATTTATGCTTACTCCCACAGAACGCGAACTAATTGTTTGTTCAGTTGAACAGGCGGTTAACGATGCTGCTACAGAATTTAGCAATACCCTTAAAGACCTGCAGGAACATTTAACCCAAACGCTGGCACATGATTTACGAAACCCTTTAACTGCCGCCCTTGTGAATGCAGGAATTATCATGAATTATCCTGAGAATATTGTGAACTCTGCAGACAAGGCGAAACATATCTCTGTTGGCCTTAAACGTATTGATAAGATGATTACTGAATTACTTGATTCCAGCAGGACCAAGGCAGGAGGAAACCTGCCCCTTGCATTCGGTGAATTTGACCTGGATTGGTTGCTCCGAGAAACTACATACGAATTAAATTTGGTGTATCAAGACCGGTTCATGGTTACAACAGATGGAAGCTGCATTGGAAATTGGAATGAAAATGGATTCCGTAGATTAATCGAAAACCTAGCTTCGAATGCAATTAAATACAGTACGCCCCGGACAAAAATTAAGTTCATGCTGGTGCACGATGCAGATACTGCAACATTGGATGTAATCAATGAAGGCAATCCAATTGTAGATAAAGAGCTGGACTCTTTATTTGTGAAATTTAAAAGGGCCAGGACTTCAGAAACTAAAATTGGATGGGGGATTGGCCTCACAGTAGTAAAAGATGTAGTAGATGCTCATAGGGGATCCGTTGCTGTAACAAGCGATAAGGAAAATGGCACAAAATTTAAAATAAGAATCCCAAAGAATCCTTTGGTATCCTCAGCGGAAATGAATACGGAAAATGGGCTCCAGAGCAGCCTGAATTAGCCTTTACGAATATGCCAGCCCCGAGGCTTGGCAAAAGCTAAAATTCCCAAATACGACAATGTAGCCCCAAGACCTGAGTGCTTACGGCCAGCCCATGGTAAATATGGTGAAACCCGGTCACAGCAATTAATGTAAGAAGTTCCAGCATCTACTTGGGACAGGATTTTTTTGGCGCGTTCTGTGTCTTCACAATAAACAGAAGCCGTGAGGCCATACTCAGTATCATTCATCAGCTTCACTGCCTCGGTGTCGTCTTTGACTTTCATAATTCCTATTACGGGACCGAAAGTTTCTTCACTCATGACATTCATCTGATGATTCACGTTCACGAGTACTGTGGGTTCATAGAAGTTATTCTTATCAAGGCGTTTGCCTCCTGTGAGGAGCTTAGCACCTTTTTTGACGGCATCCTGGACCTGTGAATCAAGAAACGACAAATGCGATTCACGTGTCAGCGCCCCCTGGTTACTTTCTTTTGATAATGGATCACCGACTTTCAGTTTGCGGGTTTCAGCTACAAATTTCTCGATGAAAGAGTCATAGACTTTCTCATGTACGTAAACTCTTTCAACTGCGCAACAGCTTTGACCATTGTTATAGAAGCAGCCTTCAGCAACTGCGCCTGCAACTTTGTTTAAGTCTACTATTTGATCAGTAACATATAACGGGTCTTTGCCGCCTAGTTCAAGACCAACTGGTACCAATTTAGGAGCGACTTTCTCGGCGATGTATTTTCCGGTCTTGAAAGAGCCAGTGAAGAAGTAGCCGTCGCATGGAAGATCTAGAAGAGCGTCGCCAGTCTTAGCTGCCCCTAGTACTGCGATGAATGCATCCCTGGGAATGCCAGCTTCATGCAGAAGGGTTTCAATATTTATACCAGTTAGGCTTGAAAACTCTGAAGGTTTATAGAGAACTGAGTTTCCAGCGATCAAAGCAGGGACGAAAACGTTAACACCTACCAGGAACGGATAGTTCCAGGCAGATATATTACAAACTACACCCAGGGGATCGAAGGCCAGGTGATCAACTGTATTGCCGTCATTATTCATTTCTTTTGGAGCAAGCCACTGGTGAGCGTTGTCGATAAAGAATTTAATCCTGCCGCGAGCACCATTGATTTCATTGTATGATTCCTGCAAAGGTTTACCGACTTCTGAAGTCAGAGTGCGCGCCAGGTTGTCCTTGTTTTGATCCAGTAGATCGTGGAAACGTTGAATACTTGCAATTCGCTTTTCCAGAGGAACTTGTGACCATGAAGTTTGCGCACTCTTTGCACGATTATATTTAGCTCCAACGGCCTGGGCATTGTCTTCAGTGATTTCTTTTATGAGTTCATTGGTAGCTGGATTTGTTATACGCATGGATTACCTCGGTTTTTTGATTGAATTGAGAAAGTGTTGGTATAGTGGGGCAGGATCACAGAGTTTCTTACCCAGTGTATGGGAAAACTCTGGATGCCACTGCACTCCTACAACATAGTTTTCCGTGAGATTCTTATAGTGAAAGGCTTCTACTAAATTATCATCTGGTGAATGGGCATCAACCACTAAATCCCTGCCCAGGGTTTTTACTCCCTGATGGTGAACTGAATTCACCATCAGATTGTCTTGCTTATAAATATCCTTCAATAAGCTTTGGTCGGTACAGGTGACGGAGTGATGAATTTTATCATAGAGCTCAGCGTTTCTGTGTTCGACTGTTGTGTTTATAACAGTTTTCAGGTCCTGATAAAGTGTGCCCCCGAAATAAACATTAGCGAGCTGGAAACCACGACAGATGGCCAGGATGGGCTTTTTGTTCTTGAAGGCATAATCCATGATCTTCAACTCGTACTGGTCACGATGAGCATCCCCCAACCAACGACCATTTTCGATAGGCTCTTCCTTGTATGTCTTAGGAGCTATATCAACTCCACCCTGAAAAACGAAGCCATCCATTTCTGAAATGTAGGGCATGAGTGTTTCATCCGGCAAATCAGGTATCAGGATTGGCATCACACCTTTCTGTGAAAGATAGCGGGCCATGTCCTGCTCAAAATAGGCGAGTGTCTTATGGCCAAACACCATGCGAGCAGGATCCGGGTACATGAAGCAGGAAGAAACTCCGATGTAGATCATGCGTTTAATGCCTTTTCATAAATTTTCAGGAAGTCCGCACGTGTCACAGGTCTTGGGTTAGAAGGGTGGCAAGGATCCTTCTCTGCTAGCTCTGAAAGACGTACGAGGTGTTCTTTGGTTACTTTTTGTGAAGAAAGGTTCTTTGGAATGCCGATTTTGGCATTAAGCTCCTGTAGCCAGGTAATGAAGCTACGAGGTGAGCGCTCTTTGAGGCCAACTACTTCACACATGGTCCTCATTCGTTCTTCGGCAACTTCAGCATTAAACTCCATACCAAAAGGGATCATGATTGCATTGGCAAGGCCGTGGTGCATATCCACTACAGTTGAAAGTGGATGGGCCAGACTGTGAACAACGCCTAATCCTTTTTGGAATGCAGTAGCACCCATGAGGGAGGCCATCATCATTTTTGATCGGGATTCAATATCAGGATTGTTAGTTGCTTTCTCAAGACTTTGTGAAATGAGACGGATGCCTTCAAGGGCAATACCATCGCAAAGAGGGGAGAAGCCCTTGGCCAGATAAGCCTCAACATTATGAGTAAGGGCATCAACACCAGTAGCAGCGGTTATAAAGGGAGGAAGTCCCATTGTGAGTTCAGGATCAGCAAAAACTTTGCTGGCCAGAAGCTTGGGTGAGAAGAGGATTTTCTTTTCGTGGGTCACATCATCTGAAATCACTGTTGAGCGTCCAACTTCGGAACCTGTACCTGAAGTAGTAGGAACAGTAACAAAATAGGGAACCTCTTCAGTTACGAACCTATCGCCGCCAGTTGCATCATCATAGTCAAAAAGATCTCTGGTGTGATTGATTCTCAAGGCAATTGCACGTGCGACGTCCATGCTGGCTCCGCCACCGAAACCCACGATTGAATCTGATTTGTGGGAAACATAAAAATCCGCACCCTTAAGTACATTTGATTTAACTGGATTCTTGTCAATGCCAGAGAATACTTCAGGAGTAAGTCCGGCAGCCTTTAAACTTCCAAGGACTTTTTGGAAAACCTCAAGTTTAACCAGCCCAGGATCAGTTACAATTAATGGTCTTTTAAGTCCCTTGTCAGCAAGGTGCTTGCCCAGTTCATCAATCACTCCCTTTCCAAAACGAACAGAAGTCGGGAAATTATAGTTATATCGTGCGGTAAAATCTGGCTTCATATTTTCTCCTTAAACAATTTCAAAGTAACGTTTATATTCCCAATCGGTAACTGCTTTCAAATGCTGTTTCCATTCCCATTCGCGTGAATCACAGAAATGCCTGACAAAGTTTTCACCGAAAAGCTCATTGGCAATTGTAGATTTTTTCATGAGCTGGGTTGAATCCCATAAATTCGATGCTAAGACTCCGTTTCGAACATCCTTGTAACCATTTCCTTCGGTCATAGGCACTGTAAGCTTCATATTATTCTTAATTCCATAAAGTCCGGAGGCTAATGCAGCAGCATGAGCGAGATATGGATTGGCATCAGAGCCCACCACTCTTAATTCAATCCGGGTTGACTTGGCTGAGATCGGAAGTGCACGAACACAAGTTGTGCGGTTATCAATTCCCCAAGTCTGCGTAGTCGGAGCCCAGGCGCCTTCCACAAGTCGTTTAAACGAATTGATAGTTGGAGCATAAAGGGGAAGCACATGAGGCATACAATGAAGAAGGCCCGCGATGTATGATTCCATTAAAGGGCTCATCCCGTGCTTGGCCTTCTCATCAGAGAACAGGTTGCTCTTTTCGTCCCAGAGACTCTGGTGGATATGCCCTGAGCAACCAGGGAGCTTTTCAGAAACCTTTGCCATGAATGTCGGCATGATTCCATGACGGTGGCCAATTTCTCTTACTGCAGATTTAAAAAGGACGGCGCGATCAGCTGATTCCAGGACATCACCATATAGAATCGCGGCTTCAATAACTCCGGGCCCAGTTTCAGTGTGCAGACCTTCAATTGGTACACGGAACTTATTCAAAAGATCATAGATGTCGTTAAAGAAGGCTGAGTTCTTGGACATGCGAAGGAATGAGTATCCAAACATTCCAGGAGTAAGATGCTTAGGTTGGTGGAAATCCCGCGCATTTAAATCTTCTGTGTTTTCCTTGAAGTTGAACCATTCAAATTCTTGACCGAAGAATGGTTTGAAACCAAGCTTTAAGGATTCGTCCTTTACCTTCTTAAGAAGATTGCGGGGACAAATGTCGAGATTGAAGTCTCCAAGAAAGAAAGGTACGTCATTATCCCAGGGAACCTTGCGATATGTTTGCAAGTCCAGTGAAGCCACAGCATCAGGATAGCCCGAATGCCAGCCGGTATACTTACAATTGTCGTAGGCCAGGTCATTAATGTCCCAGCCAAAAATAACATTACAAAAACCAAATCCACCTTCTACTGCGCTTAGAAATTTATCCTTGTGGATATATTTCCCCCGAAGCACACCATCGATATCAGTGATAGCGACTTTAACCTTAGGGTTAGGCGAAGTTTTTACTTCTGCAATTATTTGTTCTTTACTCAATTTCATTTCTTCACCTTTTAATCCAGGACTCGTGTTTTTTTATCTTCATTGACAGTTAATTTGAAAAGTATGAATCCAATTGCCATCATCCCAAAATAAATCAAGGCCAGCCAAGGGTTGAAAATAGTCATGGCCATTAAAGCTATGACTGCTATCAATAATGCTGTTCCTTGTGCCAATGGATAAAACGGCGCTTTGAATGGTCGCTCCATGTCCGGTCTAGTTATACGTAGGCGAAAAAATGTGACCAGGGCGAAAATATAAAGGCCCAAGGCGCCGAAGCATGCAATGGTAATGATCTCTCCAGTCTTTCCTGTGAGAAGTGCTAAAATTCCGATGAGCATGTTGCAAATCAAGGCCCACATGGGAGTCCTGAACTTGTTATGGGTTTTACCAAGCATCCTAGGGAAGTAACCAACACGACCAAATTCAAAGGTAATCCGGCCTGCAGCAAGGATTATTCCGTGGAAAGAAGCAATAAGTCCAAAAAGCCCGATAGTGATAAGCAGATGATACAAGAGGCTGTCTTTACCCACGATGTGAGAAAGGGCCAAAGGTAAAGGACCGTCTGAAGTTTCAAGTGATCCTACATTCGGATAAACGACAGCTTCCCATCCCGCGACTCCAATCGAAGAAAAGAAAGTCAGGAAGCATAAGATAACCAAAGTAATGATCGCAGATCCAAAGCCACGGTAGACGTTAACTTGTGGATTAATTGTTTCCTCAGAAACGTTGGCCACACCTTCTATTCCAAGAAAGAACCAGATAGCGAAAGGGATTGATGCGAAAATGCCTGAGACTCCATGTGGAAGAGCGTTGCGTGTAATGTTATCAATCTGAAAATGAGGCAGGGCAATCCCAGCAAAGATGAGAAGCTCTAAGACGGCAAAGATAGTGATGAAAAGCTCAAAGCTGGCAGCAGCCTTCACTCCAAAAATATTAAGCGATGTGAAAACCAGAAAAGCTGCCATGGCTATCGGCAAGATAGGGATGCTCGGAAAAAATTCATGAAAGTAGGCTCCGATGGCATAAGCAATAGCAGGGGGCGCAAAAACAAACTCAATGAACTGTGTAAAGCCTGCAAGGAATCCCCAGTTCACACCTAAAGCGCGGTTAGCATAATCAAAAGCTCCACCAGCACGGGGAATGGCACAGGCCAGCTCGCAGTAACTGAAAGTAAATAAGACATACATGAGAGTGATAAAAAGAGTAGAGATGCCAAGGCCTAAAGTTCCGCCTTTAGGTAGTCCAAGGTTCCATCCGAAGTACATGCCAGAGATAACATAACCTACACCCAGTCCCCATAGCATGACAGGACCTAGCGTGCGCTCGAGCTTTTGGTCAGCAGAGAAGGCTTGCATTGGCATTCCTTAGAAGTGATCAATGAATTCTAGACGAGTTGATCTGAAAAAGGAGCAGGCTTTATGAAAATTATGTTTATTGTGCGGAGACAAAAAGTCAGGTAAGGAGTAGTTTATTTGGCATTACGTAAATAGCGATCGATGAAATATCCAATGATGTCATTCGTAGCTTTAGAGGCATCATTTCCTCCAAGGTTTGTTGTACTCATAAGAATTGAAAGCTTATTGGGTGCAATCCAGACATTGGCGAAATTATAAGCTTGTCCCGTAGGAAGGCAGCTGGATCAATATATGCATAGATATCAAGCATATTTGCTTATCGGTATAAATGGATAAAACTTGAGACCAGGGGGAAGGGGATTTGAGACCAGAGCCTACTAGTATTTCATGCAAGTAGTTTCATCTGTTTTGGCAAACCTCACATTTATCATGAGTATTTGCCCACTAGGAAATGGCCAATTCTCAAACACTTTTTTTCCTGCCCCTATCGGGCACGACGAAGCGTGGAAATGCAGCCATTTAGTAGCAGGGGAATTAACAAATGCCTGATAGACGATGGACTTTTTCATGTTATTTTTTATTTCAAGCAGGGTAGTTACCTTTTTGTCTAAGTTCAACTTATGGAACATGACTTCTATATCCGATTTTTTTTCTGAATATTTAAGGCCCGTGATTGCACCCTTTTTTTCTATGACTTTTACATGAAAGTTATCACCAGGAATGACAATGATTCCCCTGTTATCAGAATCTACAAGAGGTGAAACTGGAATCTCATAAGGATGATAACTGGTTTCATTAAGGGGTATTTGAATAGTTGTCCCACTTCGACATTTTGTTTTTTTACACATCTCAAGGGCGAAGACATTTGTAGTCAGTAATGTTATGAGGAAGATGTATTTGATTATTCGTTTCATGATGAAATTCTATGGGACATGTTCTAATTTTTGAAGAAAGTAATTGATAGTGTTCTAGATGTTAAAATATCTGTTGTGATTGTAATAGGTTATAAGAATTCGCTAAGCGCCTTCGGCGCCGAAGGCGCAATGCAACCCGGGCTAATTTTTTCTCCTCTCACTAATTGCTCTTCCACTCTTGGCAGCGTCTGAATGGCTATTTTTATGGATTGAAGGTCACTTCATTTGATTTCATCGTATTCCCGTTTTGATCAACCGATCTCACGTAATAAACGGCCCTCCTGGATGGCTTGGCCTGAGAGAAGCTCAGACTAGTTGTCCTTCCAAAGCTGATCCCTCCAGCTTACGGTACACCTTGTAAGAGACGGCTCCGCTTACACTGGTCCATTTTAAATTCACCCGGGTCAACGTCGCAGTAAGCGAAGCAACTGGTGCAGCACGGGTCGTCCGAAAGCTAACTTCACTGGACTTCATAGTACTGCCGTACTGATCTACTGATCTCACATAATAAACAGCGTTGGTTAAGGGCTTTTCCTGGGTGAAGGCAAGTCCCGTCGTCGTTCCCTGAAGCAAGGTAGAAGTTGCGCCTTCAAGGCGCCGGTAGATCTTATAAGATGTGGCACCACTTGCACTGCTCCAGGTAAGGTTCACATTAGTTGAGGTTGTGGTGAGAGTTAAATTTGAGGGAGCTTCAAGGTTTGGCCCCCGATCAAGTGTTCAATTGGCCGCCTTATAGGCAAGCCTTTTCATGATCGAGCCGACCCCGTATGGAACAGAGAATTCCCTGGTGGGGGTATAATAGAATTCATGTTCAAAGCCCAGCTTGTGCAACCATTCATGCATGATAGTGCCCGTTAAATCCGGGGGGGTGAAGTTATTGAGAAACTTAGAATTTATGTTTATGTTCGGAGAAGAATATACCGTCCATGCAACAGTGCTTGTGTCCTCGTAATACACTACGATACCCATGTCCATTGTGTTATTTGCATTGCGGTTCAGCTGTTCGGCCCCTGCCAGCATTTTCTTATAGATTTGAAAATTGCTAAGCCCCATGTTATCTACAAAAGTCTTCTGATTATTATAGGTGTGATCAAGAACAGCATTTTGGAAATCTTCAGAAGCAATGACTTTCTTGATAAGCTCTTCGGCCGTTCTGATCTTGGTAATCTGGGCATTGTCTGCTTCGTAAATACCTATATTGGTTTCAAAGGTAAAAGCCTCGGGTGGAACCTGGGCAAAGACTGAGGGCACTAAGAAAATAAGAGCTAAAAATATTCTGATCATAGCTTTCCTTCGTGAAATGCTTTAATTCGATCGCTAGTATCAGATGAATATTCTCATTCTCCTATTCAAGTTATTTTCAAGTTTTTACTTTAAGATAAGCGCAAGCGAACGCTTGGATTGTACTGGTAACAAATGTAGATGATGTTCGACTAAAAGCGGCTGGAGATTTTTGACCTCTCAAGCCGCTTAGAAATAATTGTGATTAATTACAACCCGGTAATGAGTTTAAAGCTTTCCTAAATGCTTTAAGCGGACTGCCTTTAATGAAAAGAATATTGCTTGTATTGGCAGAGAATCGAGATTCTACTCCTGTAGAAATGTTAGTCATATTTACCTGGCTTTGTCTTTCAACGCACTTGTAGCCTGAATATTCACCTCCACGAAGCTTTGAGCAAACATCTTGAAGTGTTACAACAATTTGTGCAGAATTTTCAGAGCTAACAATATTATAACCTTTGTCCACTAATGCAGAAACCGCTGCCTCGGAAGTTGCAACATTGTGGTTTGCACTCTCTTTAACTACAGCATTCACGTATGCCTGCTTTTCTGTTTTAGATGGGAATAGAAATCAAAAAAATTCCTAAAAATGAGAATAAGTGGATTATTGAGAAGATTAAGCAAATAAGAGAACGTGGATTTAGTTACCAAGCCATTGCTAAATTATTTAACATTTGGAAGGTTGAAACTCGAACGGGTGAAGGAAAGTGGCATGCGAAGCCGGGATTGGAATCGTAGACGACCGTAGAGAGGATAATTTAACCTTAAATAAGAAGATTCAGGAAATGAAGCAACGAGGACTAAGCTATCAGGCGATTGCCAACATTTTTAATCTTTGGAAGCTTCCCACACGAACTAGTAAGGGTGAATGGCATGCAAAAACAATCAGAGAGCTGGCGATTCTTATCAGTGTTTAATCTAGCTTCGAATTGGCTTTTTTAAAGTTTACCACATGCTTACCTGATTCCCAGTAATGGTCGGCAGTTCCATATGGAAAGAGCTGGAATCCTTTCACTGAATAAATATAGGCCTTCGTCTTGGCTGCATTTCCTGCAACCTCTGGATAGATAGCAATTTCTTTGAAGCCATCGTCGTCCAAATCTACAGCATAAGACTCAGTATTCATCTTTACAAAGTGAATATAGAAAAAACCTTGCCATGGAGCTATGTAAGATGGAAATGAACGACTTTCATTTTTGTAAGTCAATGTGAGTGTTGTTTTTGGGAAGCATGGATGTGGGTAGTCTTTTTGATAGCACTTGCCTTCTAGCTTATTGGGCATTTCTATTTTCGTGAAAGTATCGATGATAACTTTATCGGTTGCAGTAGAGACTTGTGAAAAAGAATTCCTACTTACGATAAGGATCGTTGCTACGACTAGATTCACCATACATTTTGAAAATGTTATTGGCATATGCCTCCCCATCCTTATCCCAAGAGTGATAGTATTTAACAATAGAAAAAATATCATCTGGTTTGGATTTTTTTTCGGCCAGTAAAAGATAATATTAATGCGAAAGCCATCTGATCCCCGTTGCGATATTAATAACAGGGTCGGCAAGATCAGTGAGTTTTAATTCTAAGAAATTATCTTTAACTTCTACATACTTATTTTTTGGAATACCTTCAAGGCGATATAGTGTTGATTGGAGGATCTGCATAAGCCCAGTGGCAGAGCTTCCGGCGATTTTGGTTTTGATATGAGTTCTAAAACTTGATTCTTTAGCGATTAGAACCTTAATCAAGAAGGGATCAAGATCTTTAGGAAAAGGTAATCCTAGCTCTTTCCAGAAATTTAGCCAGAACTGAATGGCTTGATCAAATTCAGGGAACTCTTCAAATCCTTTTACAGTTCCGAGCGCTGGATAGTCATGATCCCCATGCCAATAAAGATAGAGAAGATTTTCCGGAAGAAGAACTATTTTTTTTCCACGGTTTTTGCGGATGTGAGCCTTTACATAATATTTGATTCCATTGGAAGACACCTTCAAATGTCGTTTAACGACATGTGAACCGGGAGGGGCCATCTTTAATGTTGGTGGGCGTTTGATTTGTGGTACTTTTTTATTTTAGAATAGCCTCATTGGAGGCGTCCATGGCAAATAGGTGCCAGGTTAATCTATGCCCTCCTAAGTGATTAATATCTCTGCTATACTCGCCATGGTTCAATGTGTTGGAATTATTTAGTTTTTATGCTATTCTGTATAGCAATTGGAGGCGAAATTGAAACCAGTTCGCTATAAATTTAAGGTTACTGTAAATAATCATTCAATCTCTGAAGTTTTGATCGGTAGGCATTATCTTGAAAAGCATAGTTCCTACATGAATGATGAAATTATTCTTCAGCTTGTTACTGCTTTAGATGGACATGTTTTTCCAGTGGATTCAATCACAAATGGAGTTGAGTATTTTATAGCAGATATTGAGCTTGGGAAATTAGAGAAAATATACAGGATCATTTGGTTATTTGAAGGCAAAAAAATGGAAATATTAGGTGTGGTGAATGCCTATAGAAAAAAAGGGAGCAAAAAGTGAAAAATAAAAAAAGCATCCTCGAAAAATTGAGTTCAAAAGAGATTGAAGAAATCACATCTACTGCTGAAAAGAAAAAAAATATTCCCTTAGTAAAGTCCCAGCAAGTGAATATGCGACTGGATAGCGATCACTTAGAAAGAGCACAGACATTGGCCAAGTTGCAAGGAATGCCTTACACAACTTTCTTAACTCAGTTGCTGTGTGAGGACCTAGATAGACTTTGGAATGTTTATAAGAAAGCCAAGAAAAAGACAGCTTAAAGAAAGATGGTGGGACTAACAAGACTTGAACTTGTAACCACCCGGTTATGAGCCGGGAGCTCTAACCAATTGAGCTATAGTCCCTAGAAAAGAAACCTTAATTTACTGTATACGACTAATCTTGCCAAGGTCTCAGAAGGTATTCTGACTTAGGACGCATTGACCCATAATTCCAGCTGATGCTAATCTTGACCCCAAATGGGCCAAAAATGAATAAAACAATGCTACCTTTCGCAAAATACTCTGGTAATGGAAATGACTTTGTCATTTTAGATCATCCGCAGGTACCTGTGTCACCTGAACTTGTGCAAAAGCTATGTAATCGCCATTTTGGGGTTGGGGCCGATGGAGTACTGACAGTTACTGAAGTGGATGGGTTTGATGGTGAAATGAGAATATTCAATGCTGATGGTGGTGAAGCCGAGATGTGTGGTAACGGGCTTCGCTGTGTGGCCACTTATCTTGATGATGTGGGTGAGGTTAAAAAGAATACTTATCGCATAAAGACTATGAACAATAATTACCTTGTTATCCGTCAAGGTAATGGCTTTGCCATAAGGATGTCTGAGATCAAGGATCAAAACCTGCATGACCTTTCTGGCTTCAAGGAATTTCAAAAAAGTTTTTTCGTCAATACAGGTGTCCCTCATCTTGTTTTCCTTGGGAGAAACATCAAGGAATTGGATATCAAGAAAGTGGCTGCCCCTTATCGATTTAATCCGATGTTTTCCGGTGGCACAAATGTGAGTTTCGTCGAAGTTTTGGGAACCGGGAACCAACTGGCCTACGTTCGGACTTATGAGCGAGGAGTGGAAGATGAGACGTTTTCATGTGGAACTGGTCTTACGGCCACGGGCCTTGCCTTAGCACATTGGTTTGGATGGAATGGATCTATTCAACTTACGACATTGGGTGGAAAGCACACTATTGAGATAGGTCAAAATGTTCTCTTCTCAGGTGAAGTCACATGCTGCTTTAAGGGCGAAGCTTCAATATGAAAGAGCGTGCTGATAAAGTCATGGCCGACCTTGGTCTCGTGACAAGCCGTTCTCAGGCCAAGAGCTTGATAGAGAAGGGGGACGTTACGGTGAATGGTAACATCCTTAAGAAAGCTGCTGAGATGATTGATCACGATGCAAAAATAGAAATTTCATCAACATTGTTTGTAGGTCGTGGGGCCTTTAAGTTAGAGAAGGCGCTCCAGGAATTCAAAGTTGATCCCAAGGGACTCATCTGCCTCGATGTGGGGGCAAGTACCGGTGGCTTTACTGAAGTGCTGTTACTGGGTGGAGCGGCCAGAGTTTATGCTATTGACGTGGGACACTCTCAACTCGCACCTAAGCTGGCCCTTGATCCCAGGGTTATTAACATGGAGAACACCAACATTCGTGAACTTTCAAACTTGCCTGAGCTTGCTGATCTCGCCGTGATGGACCTCTCCTTTATTTCCATTACTAAAGTCCTGGCTCAGGTTTCAGCACTTCTGAAGGCGGATGGTGAACTCATCGTCTTGATTAAACCTCAATTTGAAATTGGACGGGAGTTACTACCCAAGGATGGTGTTGTGAAGGATCCTGCTTCAAGACAAAAAGTGCTGGATGATGTGAATCAGTACGCGAGAAATAATGGATGGAAAGTCCTGAAGACGATTCAATCTCCCATTGAGGGCAAGAATGGAAATGTGGAGTATTTAAGTTATCTGGTTAAATATCAAAATCATAACGAACGTTCAGGGAATTAATGGCGTTAACCTCTGGCAGGTTATTGAGCGTCTTCCAGAGCTTATCTTTCTGATAGACGAAGTTGTAATCAAAATAGAGATTGCCTGACAAATTGAAGATCAACTTCAGGTCATTGACGAGGTTAAGGTTATCACCCTCAATTTGCCAGGTAGAGAGATTCTGATAAGGCCTCACCCACAAGTGATTCTCAAAGGCCACACGTTCATTGATCCTGCTCTTCATGGCAAAACGGAAACCATGACGAAGTCCATTTTCCTTAACTTCACCAACTCTTCCATTTCTTTCAATTATGTCTGTCTGTCGAATGTCATATAGCGGAACATAACTCAGGTCCATGTATTCCCAGGTCTTAGATTCATAAAAGTGCCAGGTAAAACCCAAGGGACCTATTTGCCAATGGGCATTCGGAGTACCAAGCTGGCTGAAGCTCGTTGACTGATAATTGATTATTGAAAGTGTGGACATATCAGGCTTGAGTTCCTTAATGATGAACTGGGTCTGTGCTGTCGTACTTCGGGTTGCAACTGACTCTTGAGTAAGAGGATCTTTTAGTCTTGTTTGCTGGCGCTCAAACTGGGTATGTAATCGGTATTTTGAGGCAATATTTCCACCACGAAGACCATAACGAAGACTCTCACCTTCATTAATAGATTGGCGAGTATAGGGTGAAGCATAGACTGAAAAACGATAATCTGTGAGGTCACGCTTAAGCCGGTCTTTATCGAGAGCTTGCTCAATAAATAGTTTGCGCTGATCCGGTCCTGTGGCCTCGATTAAGTCTCTTTCTGTCAGGTGCTCAGGCAAATCCTTAGTGACCAGGAATGGATCTGATCCTGCTTCTTTTTTCTTCTCTTCTTCGATGATTTCCACATTAGTGTCACGGATTCCCGCAATCTGAGTGGGAATTTCCTGGTCTGCATATCCGACGATCGTATAAACATAGTCTTTTGAAAAAGCTTCAGTATGAGGAACCCGGTAGAGCTTCCAGTAAGAAGTTGCAGCTGCTGCCCGGACACACACGGCCCTTGATGCATAACCTTCAGCTTCGTTGCTAAGTTTGATGTGATCATTACGAATGATACCGTCCTCGATCCCTCGATCAAGCAAAACGATATTTCCAGGAAGCGTTTTAAGAATTTTCACGTTCTTTAAACGTTCAAAAGGCTCTAAGGCCAGGGCAGAATAGGACAAAAACACCAGAATGATCCACATGTTATGAGTCTAAACGATTTCAAAATCATTGAAAGAGGTGGGAAATTTTACCTGATTACACAGGTCAAGTTATTGCTTTCAGGTTGCTATTATAAATGCCGATAATATAGTTATGAATATGCCTATTTACACCATGTTGCTCCTTACTTTGCCATTGCTTGCCAATGCCATGGAAATGCCGAATCCTTTCTCGAAAGAAGGTTATCTAAAACAATTGGGCATGACTCGCGATTTGGTTGTGGATATTAATGGAAAGAAAACCATCGTCATGACATTTCGTGATGGCTCAAAATCCATTTATGTAAATCAGGTTCATGAGTCTTCTGTTGATGATTTCTCAATTGATGGAAAGATTGTTCGAATCGAGCAAAGTGATCTTAAGGGCACAACAAATATTTATTATGATAATGATCAAAGGTTATCCACTAAGAGCGTTTATTCTCTGGATAAAGGTGTTGATACCATCAAAAGATATTTTTGGACAGGTGAGGCATGGAAAGAAAGTTCCATTGAATCTGGAAATTATATGACGGCCGGTGACTGTGATCATGGTCCTGCAAAAGACTCATTACCTGTGGGTGTTCTGACTAATGGTTATGAAGCACTTGTTCGGTATACACAAGGAAACGGAGATAATTTTAAACTCAACGTTGTGGATTGTGGATTATATGGAGATGCTGAAAATCCAACAGAAGGTACCCAAAAAGTAAAAGATGATTTTGGTGAGGCAATGAAACTGGGTGCCCAATGTATGATGAAGTTAGCACATGATGCTCCCAAAGGTTCTCCCCAAGCTAAATTCATGAGCCAAATGACCGGCCAATTTGGATGGATCTTTGAAAGAAAACAAACCATTAAATGCGGAATAGATGACACCAATGTGAGAAAGCCCCCTTTCGACAAACATATCAGAGCGAAGGATGCTAAACAACCTGATCCACCTGATCAATCCTTTACAATCATGACTAAGCTAAGACCAGATAAAATCACATTCAGAAAAGATGGCACAATAGATGTAAATACCGGCAAAGCCGTCAGGCATGCAAGTGAACGTGAAGACTTAATGAACGTGGATGAAATTCCCGGCATAGCTTTGAATATAGCTGCGCATACTGGTCCTGGTGGAATGAAGCCTAAACACAGGATCACAAGTATTTTTCATGAATTTCTCCACATTGCTGGAATCACCCATGAGGAAAGTAGTACAGGTTCAGATCTGGTGAAACATATGGAAGCCTGTTGTATGGATCACAGTTCATTGGCCTGCCAGGCTATCCTTGAAGGCAAGACTATCGTTGGAGGAAAAATTACAGAAAAACCAATGGGTGGTGTATGTTCATGGGGTCCTAATGGCAAGTGTTTCGCCAATTAATAATCCAGTACCGAAATTAGCGGCAACCCTTCCTGCTTAAACTTATTCAAGAAAGTCAGATTAATCAAAATCGACATGTTCACTACGTGCAACTTATTTTTCTCACACAAATTCATTCCCGCTCTCAAAGTACCACCTGTGGCAAGAACATCATCTACAAGAACTACACGTGCAGGAGCATCGCTCTTTAACATTTCCAGGGTATCTGTGCCATATTCAAGGGTATATGTTTCAGCGATCACTGGGGGAGGGAGCTTTCCTTTTTTCCGCATTGGAATGAATCCCTTACCATGCATCTGGGCCATGGCCGCCCCGAGGATAAAACCACGTGATTCAATCCCGACCACAGAATCAACATTTTTCCAATCAATACCCTTAGACATGGCCTCGATGACTTCACTGAAACGTTCGTTAAGCAGTGGACTAATGTCCTTGAACATAACTCCAGGTTTCGGAAAATCGGCTACGTTACGGATATGTGATTCGAAAGTATGCATTTTTAGTACTCCGGATGTTTTAGAGGACTCAACCTATCAACATTCTTAAGGATAAATCAACGTAGTTGTAAGGTTTTATTAACACCGCAAATCGATGATGCACTTTATATTAAGCAAAATCGATCGTCCGATTGGGGAATCAGGGGTTATAAATGGAAAACAGGCCAGTCATCATCTTGGGCACAGGATTGTGGGGAAACTTGCTCGCATATCGACTGTCGCAGCAGCATCCAAACGTGGAGTTCAAGCTCTATTCGACTGGTTCGCTGATGGAGTCAAATTCCTGGTCGTTCCGGGAAAATGAGTTAAGTAAGGAAAGCCTGAAATGGATAAAGCCTTTTATTTCTTACAGCTGGGATTGCCATAGGATTGTCTCAAAGGGAATTGACCGGATCATGAAGAGTGCTTATTCAACTATCCTCCCAGGACAGTTTGAACTCCTGACCCGCAAATCCCATGCTGCAGAAAGATTAGGCCCAGACGTAACCATGGACGACCTGCTGGATGAGGCTTCATTTATCATTGATACCCGACCCGATCCTCGTCAGAAAACCAAATGCTATCGCCAAACCTTTGGCGTCGTTGTTGAATTATTTGAGAAGCATGACCTGGATGTTCCAGTCAGCATGGACGCCTCTGTTCGCCAGCTGGATGTCCTTCGTCATTTACAATACATATCTATTAACAATCATACATTGTTGGTGAAAGATGTTCGATATTCTAAAGACCCTGCATTTGATGTTCCTACCCGAGAAGAAGAACTCCTCAGGGAAATCCGAAAGAAGTGGAGAGTCAAGGAAGTGCTACACATTGAAACAGAATCCATCACCATCCCATCCGGTAGAATCAGACCATGGAACAATGGCAAAGTTATCAGCCTCGCAGGACTACTCAATCCTATTACCGGGGAACAATTCACAGAAGCAGTCAGACTGGTGGATATAATGGTTGGAACGAGTTTCAGGTTAGGTGAGCTTAAAGAGGTCATCCAGCGCTACCGCAATGAGAAAGACCAATCCAAACGCATTTCCCGTCTTCTCGCCAAATTAATTTATCACACCCCCGAGCATGCTCACCGGTTACAGTTACTGGATTATTTATTCAAATTACCGGCCGCAACCGTAGAAAAGTTCATGGACGGTAAACTTGGAATGTTTGATGTGGGCCGGATAATGATGGCAAAACCCCCATTGCCCCTGCTTCGGGCCCTGGGATCAGCTATGCCTGATTTCAGGTTCAAAGCGCCTAATAAGTCTACAAAGCTCAGAGAACTGACACATTAACCGCTCCTAACTAGTTGTTTATAATAGATCTGAGTGGCCCGCCACTTGCTCTATAAAAGCTAGTTAAGGAGTTTCTATGTTTACATTTATCATCAGCTTTATGTTCCTCATGTGCGGGGTAGTTTCGGCTTCTTCACATCATCAGGTCATCGATACTTTGGGGACTTCACCCAAGGGCCAGTATGTTGCCCTCGAAGAATATGGCTATAAGGCCGACAATCATTCTTATTATGTAACCATCAAAATCATAAATGTCTGGAGCAAGGAGTACGTCGGAACCCCCATCCAGGTTGAATTACCAGCTTTTCGTCCCTATATCCTCCTGAAGGCACGTGAAAAGGCCAAGGTTCTTGCTCAGGATGAACTAAAGCGTTTCCAGATATCAGGCTAAAATTCCCACTACAGATGACTAGTTTTTTAAGATAAGATATCTGAGCATTTCGGGAAATAATTCCCATGCTTCAGGATTTAGAAAAATGTGTGGATTGCTGGCTTACTCTGGGGATACCAAGACTCTTCCAAATTTCGAAACTACTTTCAAGAAACTGGTCCACCGCGGACCGGATGATACTGAAATCCTGCCAGTCAATAATGGCGAAGCTACTATGTGCTTTCACCGCCTGGCGATCATGGATCCGACATTGAAAGGTCACCAGCCTTTCGTGGACGATGAAAACGGCAACATCGCTATTTGTAATGGCGAGATCTATAACTATGAAACCTTAAAGCGTGATTACGAGCCCACTTATAAGTTCAAGTCTCATTCAGACTGTGAAGTGCTTATTCCAATGTTCCGTGATTTAGGAATTGAAAGCCTTTGCCAGCATCTTGATGCAGAATTTGCTGTGGTGATCTGGGATAACAAAAAAAAGAAACTGGTGGCCGGAAGGGATCCTGTTGGAATTCGTCCGCTTTATTACGGATACACTGCAGATAAGAAGATCATGTTTGCTTCCGAGATAAAAGTTCTGGCCCCTTTCTGTGCAACAGTTGAAGCTTTTCCTCCTGGACATTTTTATGATGGCGAAAAGTTCATTCAGTACCGCGATCTTTCTACGGTAGTTCATTATGCTCCAAAAGATCTTGATAAGCATTTAAAAGACATCAGGGAAAAACTTATTGAAGGTGTTCGTAAGCGACTTGTTGCTGACGTGCCGGTAGGTTTTTTGCTTTCAGGCGGACTTGATTCAAGCCTTGTTTGCGGCATTGCCCAGAATATCCTTAAGAAGCCGATCACTACTTTTGCTGTTGGACTTGATCATAATCCGATTGATATTGGGTACGCAAAAATTGTGGCCGATCACCTGAAGTGTAATCACCATGAAGTTTATTTCAACAAGGCCGATACTATAGGTGTTCTGGATAAGCTTATCTGGCACCTGGAGACATGGGATATCACAACTGTTCGTGCCTCTATCGGAATGTACCTCGTTTGTAAGTACATTCATGAGAAGACCAAGATCAAAGTTGTTCTTACTGGCGAAATCTCAGATGAAATTTTTGGTTACAAATATACTGACTTTGCTCCGTCAGCTGAAGCATTCCAGAAGGAAGCTAAGAAGCGTCTTGATGAGCTACATATGTATGACGTACTGAGAGCGGATCGTTGTATCTCTGCTAACTCTATTGAGGCGCGGGTTCCATTTGGTGACCTGGACTTCGTTCAGACTGTGATGGAAATAAATCCAGAGCTTAAGATGAATACGACCGGTGTAGGTAAGTGGCTTCTCAGGAAAGCGTTTGAAGGAACTAAGATCATACCGGATGAAATACTTTGGCGTGAGAAGGCAGCATTCTCAGATGCTGTTGGACACTCAATGGTTGATTACTTGAAGGAATTTGCCGAAGGTAAGTATACAGATAAAGAAGTGGCACAGGCGAAAGAGAAGTATCCGCATGGAACTCCATTCACCAAAGAGTCTCTTTTGTATCGTGACATTTTTGAGAAGCATTTTAAGGGTCATTCAAATACGATTAAAGACTTCTGGATGCCGAACAAAGAATGGAACAATTGTAACGTCAGTGATCCTTCTGCGCGGGTGCTTCCGAACTATGGAAAATCAGGGGTTTAGGCTGCATATTAGCCAGTGATAGTATCATGTGATACTATCATAACATGTACCAACCCCCTTTTATTATAACACCTGTGATTTTGGCTTTATCAATTGAAATCCAGGACATTTTGGGCGAACTCAAAACATCGACCCTGGTAAAACCTTCAATAAAATTAAGAAAAGAAAACAAGATCAAGACTGTTCATCACAGTCTTGCCATCGAAGGGAATACTTTAACCGAAGAACAGATAACTGCCTTGTTGGAAAAGAAAAGAGTCATAGGCCCTAAGAAGCATATTCAGGAAGTTCAAAATGCCCTCAAGCTTTACGATGATATTAATACCCTGAACCCGTTTAGTGAAAAGGACCTGCTGAAGTCCCACTCACTTTTAATGCAAGATCTGGTGGAGAGTTCAGGAAGATATAGGTCAACAAATGTTGGCATCATTAAAGGCAACAAGGTAGGTCACGTTGCACCACAGGCCAAGGTTGTTTCAGGGCACATGAAGGATTTATTTGCCTTCATGAAAAGCAAGGATGCAATCCCACTTTTGATCAAGGCCTGTATTTTTCATTATGAACTTGAATTCATACATCCTTTCGAAGACGGTAATGGAAGGATGGGCAGGCTTTGGCAGCAAGTTCTTTTGATGAAGCATTCTGAAATCTTCGAGTTTGTTTCGGTTGAGTCATTGATTCATAAAGAGCAAAAGAAATATTACAAAGTCCTGGAAGCTTGTGACAAAGCAGGAAACTCTACTGCGTTCATAGAGTTCTCCCTGGAACTCATTTTAATTGCAGTGAAAGAATTTAAGAATGTTTACAGGCCTTCGAAAATTACAGGGGTTGATAGGGTTAGGCTTGCCCTTGAAACATTTGGGAAAAGTGGATTCACTCGTAAAGAATATTTGAATCTTCACAAAGACATTTCTACAGCGACAGCAAGCAGGGATTTGGCAAGTGCAGTTGGCGGCAAGATCCTAGTTCGGTTAGGAGATAAAGCGTTGGCAACTTACATGGCAATTTGAATGCAAGCGCCGCTCACATTAATTAAGCTTTTATTGGCAACTCTATGCTTAAAGAAGTGTATAGTGCATAGCTCCTGCTTGCGCTGAGGACTTCATCTGGATGAAGTGATTGTGCATAGCTTCGCCCGCGCCGGAGTTACCAGGGCAATCGCATTAAAATTGCGGCCATGCAGCTTGGCCATAACTTCTTGAAATGAAATACTGCTCCGTTAACAAAATGGAGTAATTCATCATGGAATCAAATAGTTTGATTGATTATTTTGCCGTTATCGAAGATCCC
>DATLXC010000080.1:0-3148 GCA_035575985.1 Bacteriovoracaceae bacterium
CACTTTTTCTGATTTCCATCGGTGAATATTCGCAGGATTAATTCCTAAATCATTAGCAGCTTTCGCAACGCCTTTACGATTACTCAACTCAACTGCTTCTTCTTTAAATTCCTGAGTGTAATTCTTCTTTCCCATACAGTGTTCTCCTTCTTTAGGGTTACACCGCTCAGAGAAAAGTGTCCACTAAACTTGGGGAAGCTCAGAGGCTGTGCTTTCGCTACAAGAACTGCCTGCTCAAGAGTCTTACGTTCTCCGTGAGCTCCTCTCTCGCCATAAATATAGGAGGCAAGACGATCCACAATACAATCAGTTGGGGAAAGAATCTTAATCCGCTGTCCATTGTATTCATGTTCGTCGGGCTTGATCTGATAATCTTCACCTATAGAAATGGGGCCTGATGGAAATTCGACTACTAGATGCTTACAATCAGGATGTCGGTAGAGCCTACCGAGGTCACCTTTGATGCCTCGTTCGAATCCAATTTCACTCATATAATGTGGAACTTTCTCTTTGAATAAAGAGGTGATGATGAAGTCAAGATCGCCAGAGCGGTAAGCTCCTTCAGAGTAAATCGAAACAACCGCACCACCAACCAAAACTACATTGAGACCTTTAGACTCAAGATGAGAGGCAACATATTGCCAAAGTTCTTTCTCAGTGCAAATTTTAAAATCGATCATAAGATGATTGGCTTTCCTTCTCGACGGGCCCGCGCTCTCCGTTTGAAAATTTTATTTTTATCGTTTGAACTAATATTAGCATATTCAACTGCAATCAACTCTTTCAGCGGTTTAACGAAGGCTGATTTTTCATTGAAGAAATACAAATTGACGTTACCTGTTTTTTTTCGAAGTAGTATCCCAGCATCATTCAATTTCTTGAGTTGACCCTTGATAGGATTCATCGAGATTTCTAAAGCATCCGCAATCATCGTTGGATATACTTCCCCATAGTGATAAAGAAATAGCATTACCCAATATGCGCTTTTATTTCCAAAGAGTTTTTCTAACAAGCGATAGGCTCCTGTTAACTACCAAAGTAGAGTCATTATATACCACTTTTTGGTAGTTAAGTGATAAATTTTGGTAGCTTCTTATTGTAATTCTAGGAACTTGACTGCTTAATGTCAATTCACTGTTTGAAAGAATTGTTCAGATTGCTACCTTTAAAGAATAATCAAAAACGGTACTAATTTTTTCAAAACATAAGAGGAAGATTCATGGAAACATATTGGCGTAAGTGTGGGAGCTGTAAGAAAGACATTGGTTTTAATCAGGTCTATCAAGTCTGCAGCGTTTGCGGTGGAAAGTATGCTTTTTGTTCGGTGGACTGTTGGGATGAACACGTGCCGATTATGAATCATAAAAATGCTTGGGCCGAAGAGAGCCGCTCTCCAGCGAAATCGGAAACAGCAAGTGATCAACCAGTAAGACGAATGGTAAGTTCTCCAGCACCGGCTTCAAGTTTGAGCGCAAAAAATAATCCTATTGAGACAGAGGTTCTGATCGTGGCTTCAAAGCTTAAGCAGTATGTCAAAGATAAATATGATTTGAGCACTTCGGCTAATGTCATGGAAGCTCTTTCTCGTGAAGTCCGACGACTTACTGATCGTGCTGTTGAAAAGGCTAAGGCCGAAGGCCGTAAGACGTTAATGGATAGGGATTTCTAATCACAATTTTGAGCTCGACGGAACTTTGTTGTTCACGTGGCATCCCTCGAATCCAACGGAAGCCGAACTGTAAATGTGGTCCCAAGTTCAATTTCACTATGAACAAGAACTGTACCTCCATGGGCATTTACAATTCCTCTTACCAAACCAAGCCCAATTCCCCACCCCTTTTGGACACTTGCTTTTGCAGATTCAGATCGATGGAACGGATCAAAAAGAGCTTTTTGATCTTCAAAAGAAATAACATCACCTTGATTGTGAACCTCAATTATAATCCAATCGTTTTCATTTCTAAATTCAATTTTGATAGGAGCATCAACCTTCCCATACTTAATTGCATTACTTGCAAGGTTTTCAATAACTCGCTGAATGGCTACTGAGTCCCAATAAACTATCAATTTTTCTGCGCAATTTTTCACATGAAATCTTGACCCATGGAATTCATTCAAATCTTCCATTACCGTTGAAATAAGATGTTCAAGTTCATATTCTCGAATTTTAATCGGGATTCCCTCTCCCGCCTTCAACCGGTTCGCATCCAGTAAATTTTGTATCATTAAGTCGGCCCGGTCCATACTTCTAACTATTCTCATTAATAGTATTTTCATTGAATCTGTTGCTTCGTCCTTCCTTAATAGAAGCTGACTTGTCATCTTGGCGGAAGTTAACGGTGTACGAAGGTCATGGGATAGAGTTGAAACAAATCGTTCTCGAAGTTCTCTTTCTAGTTCCAACTCTAGCAAATTACTTTCAATTTTCTGTTGTAACAAAATTCGATCAGTAACATCAGAAGCCGAACAGATAACCAATGAAGGCTTGTCAACCTCATCGGCTATGCGAGCGAATGTTGTATCAAAATATCGATCTTCTATTTGACCCGTGACTACGTTATATAAAGGCGCGATTTCCCCATGAGACACATAGGGTTCACCCGTTTGCAATACCTTTCCAAGATTTTCGGCAAATGGATTGTTTACCATTTCTGGTAATGCTTCTGCATAGGGTTTTCCCCAAAGTTCTCTACTTGGGAGGAGATCCTGGAATTTTGAATTTAACATATCAAAGATCAAATCTGGACCTCGGAAGATGGCCAGAGCCGAGCCTGATTCATGAAATATTTCTTTGAATTTTCTCTGCTCGTACTTAAGACGTAGCTCAGTTTCTTTTCGATCAGTTATGTTCAATGAAGTACCAAAAAAACGGATGGGTTTCTTGGATTCATCATAAGAAATCTCTCCAAGTACCTCAACCCATGTAATTCTTCCGTCTGGACGAAGAACTCGGTATTGTGAAGAATAAATTCCTTTGTCGCTAATTGCTTCCTGAATCTCCTTTGAGAATCTATTTCTGTCATCAGGATGAATAAAAGCTACTGCATTCTCAAGAGTTCTATTAGAGTCTATTCCCCAATCTTTTGTCATCTGTTCGCTGTAATACATTTTGTTATGTATTAGATCCCAGTCATAAAAGCCAACTTTA
>DATLXC010000081.1:0-71268 GCA_035575985.1 Bacteriovoracaceae bacterium
CGGTTAGTTTGCAGGAAGAAAACTTAAACCTATAAATCACTTCATAAATTCCATCTCCTACTAAAACCCTGAATGGACAATTGGGTTTAGGGGACTTGCACCCCATATGTTAAACGCCTGTTGTGGCGTGCTACAATTAAAGCAAAGCAACCGGATATTCTGAACATCCGCCTTCCCTCCCATTGCAAATGCGTCCCGATGATCATAGTTGAGATGAAATTGACTCCGACATTTCGTACAACACTTATCCCTTTTGTAGACTTCTCTTTTAACCGCAGCAACCGGGGCCCTTGCCACACTTACCTCCACTGGCGGTGGTGATTTAGGCTTTTCGACTTGCTTAAACTTATCTTTCTCAACTTTGACAATTGCAGTCTTGGCCATAAACCTTATAAGCTCATCCATGGATAAGTTTTTACCCAGAAGCGCCTTAAGTTTATCAACCTCTGCCTGCGTCTCATCTGAAAGGATGATCGATACCTTTACGTGATCATGCGAAATTCTCTTACTTGATTCTTTTGCAGGTAACGTTTTGCCAGATATCCCAAGCAAGGTTTTCTCACAGGCCTTCTTAGTCAAGTCCTCAATCTTGCGCAGAATTACCTTTTTATCTTCCAACTTCTCCACTTTGTTTTCTTTAAAAAATTGCGTCGCCTGTCCGATATTCGATAGTGTCAAAGTCCCATCCTCAATCTTCTGCTCAATCTCAGGAATATGCGCAAGTAACCTAGCGGCAGCAATTCTACGCTGGGCACTTGATTCACTATATCCAAGGATATTTACACAATAGGCAAACAGGCTTGAGCATTTGTAATCTGAAAATAATTTACGCCGATCTATTTTGCGGGTAGAAGGATGCCTCTCAGCATCCTCCCCCCTTAAAACCGTACGTGCCCAATTAAGGCATACGGCTTCCTCACTGATACCAGCGATTACGCAAATTTTCGATTAAAGAACAACTTGTGGCGAATGATCGGACGAGGATACCTATGGAACTTTAGAAGACGCTCAAGCTTATCTTTATCAAAGCTTAACCGTTGGGATCGACGATTCAGGAACTTGTGTAGTATCCATCTCACCCGATGTAAGAACTGTGCTATACGTTTCAAATTATCATTGATGGCAAAGTATCCCAGGTATCCATTCGCTATCTGGACGACCTTCGGGACAAGTCCTCTTTGATGTCTGTTCTTTTTAATATAGAGACTGATCTCTGCCAGCTTTTTCTTAAAACGGTTCGGACATGTGAAGAGCTTGACCCGCCAAAAGGTCTTACCCGTTTTACTGCTCACTGATTTACACCACACATGTTGGAATCCTAGGAAGGTGAAGGTTTCAAGCTTTTTCCCTTTCCCACTCGCAATATGTGCAGGCAGCTTTCCATTCGCAAGGACACGAGTCTTGCTCTCATTGATACTGATGCCAAAAGAGGCCAATCTTCCCCTAAGAAGCCTCAGGAACTGATTGCCCGTACCGATGCTCCCGAATGTGAAGACTACATCGTCGGCATATCTCACCATCCTACCTTTCCAGTGAGGAGACTTGTCCCTCATCCAAACAAACCATATGTCCACCACGTAGTGAAGGAAGATATTTGCGAGGAGTGGCGACAGGATTGATCCTTGCGGACTTCCGACTTCATTCTCACATACTTTTCCATCAGGGCCGATTGTGGGTGCTTTCAGCAGCTTGATGACCAGCCTAAGGAGTCTTTCGTCCTTAATCTTAATCCTCAATAACCTGAGCAGGTGGACATGGGGGATTGTATTGAAGAATTTCCTCAGATCTATTTCCACAACTGCCCCGCATTCTGGAGAGATCAGGTTGTGATTCAGATCGACAAGTGCCGTCTGACAACCTTTCCCACCTCGGAAACCATGCGAGCAGTTTAAGAAAATAGGTTCGTAAATTCTCTCAAGAATGTTTCGAACGGCGAGTTGAACGATTTTGTCTTCGATGCAGGAGATGGCCAAGGGTCTAGTGGTTCCGTCCGATTTCGGTATTTCCACTATTCGACTCGGCTTCGGCCTGTAGGCGCCAGTTCTTATCCTATTCATCAGATCTTCTAGGTTCTCAATAAGTTTTCCTGCGTATTCCTCCTTTGTCACTTTGTCGATGCCAACGGCCTTCGCTCCGTCCAGCCTATTGAAGCATCGTCTCAGGAAGTCGGTCGATTTGATATAAAGGAATGAATGTTTACTTGGAAAGTTGAGAGGAAACAATAAATCTTTGAACGAATAAAATAAATTCAATAATGAACATCCACCAGCGAACGTACATTACCCAATCGAATTATTCTGCGCACTCCGGATACAAAAACAAACTATAATAGCCATTTGAATCAAGTGGAACGAAACTTTCAAATCTTTCAAGCACAACTCTTTATAGGGTTTGTATCATACTAAAGGAAAATAGATTTTCAAGCTATGCTATTGAAAGACATTCAATGATTGATTAAATTTTTGACAACCGGGGACTGAGCGGTCGTTGTCTTTGATATCTTCGAAACGAAAGATCAAGTAATAATGCCTTCCACCTTTAACAATTCAAAAGCAGAATCCGAACAATAGACATTCGGCACGAAGTTAAATTTCGTCTGCAAGTCACTGATGATGGAATTTTCCACATCACCCAGCAGCTTAACATCCCCATCTTCCATTAGAATCTTAACCGGATCACGCTCAAGTAATAGGTTTTCACTGGTTTTGGACTTGATCAGCTTCTTGCGGGACTTTACGAAGATAATATTTTTCTTAGGCAGGTCTTCAAGGATCCAATCCTTATCAGTGCCTTTTTTTCTGATGAGTTCCTTGATTTCCTCGATCTTGGCCTCGGCCTTCTTCACGATACGCTCGTAAACATGGTCTTCGTCCTGGCTCAGGATCCTTTGTTTGAATTCTTCGCAACGTATGGTCTTTGGTGCCTTGGCGAAGAGCAGACAGTAGGCCAGGTCCTTGATTCGGGGATTCTTGTCGAATTTGCCGGAGGTATAGCAGAGGTGAACCTGTTGCATGAAGTACTGATCATTGAAGGTGTAGAACTTGTCAGGATCATTGGCGATCATATCCATCAGTTGGGAGTAAGAGTAAATCTTCCCCTTCTCCAGCATATAAAAACAAATCTCTTCAGCAATGGCATCAAAGCGTGCCCCTCGAGCGGAACGAATCACCTGCGAGTACCAGGCGAACCTGGCCATCAAGAAATCTTCCACAGCATGAAGGGCGTTGTGATTAATGGCCACAATATCATGACCATTTACATTGGCGACCCTGAAGTGATGCAGGAGATAGTCACGGTCATAGGTCCCGTATTTAATGCCCGAATAGTGAGCATCCCTCAAAAGGTAATCCATGCGATCGCAATCAACCTCAGAATGCAAAATCTGACAGGCGAGAATCGAAGGATCCACCCCTTTAACGAGGTTAGAGATCTTCTGTGGATCTTGTTTATGCTGTTTCAGGATATAGGTAATTCCACGGGGATAATCAGTATTCTTGATAATATAAGAACCAAGGTGCTCATGATCATCAGGATGACCTTTGCCTTGCTTCTCATTAGTTGTCTCGCCAAAGCGAATATAAGACATCTCAGTAGTATGGGAGAACATAAACGTTCCCAGGTCATGCAGCAGGGCCGCAAGCCGGATACTTTGGTGAAATGATTTTTCTGATGATGAAAACTTATCGTCCAGAAGTTCGTGTTCAGAGACGGCCTTGCCCAGACGCTGGAGGATCTTATGAGCATTGAACATCACACCGATGGAGTGTCCATAACGTGAGTGCTCAGCACCTGGAAAAGTATAAAAGGTGAATCCCAGCTGCTTTATCCAACGCAAGCGTTGATAGAAAGGAGTGTGGATTATTTCCCATTCCAGTGTTGTTAAGTTGATGAAGCCGTAAAGAGGATCAAAGACGATTTTGCTTTTTGAAGGGACTTCCATGTTTTATTAGCTCGGAAAAAAGATAGGCCCCATCAGTGGGGCCTATTTTAGATTTTATTATTGAAGTTTAGCGCGCTTGCCTTTGCGGACTTTTGCGACCTTGCTGATGGCGTATTCCATGAGCATGAAGGCTTCCCGGCGAAGACCGTTGTCGTGGATGTAACGGTAGAAGTTTTCGATGTCACCATTGGTGCGAAAGTTCTTAATGGTCATTACTTCCGGTGTCGGGTTCTTATCAGTGATATCAAGATTCTTAGACATAATTTGCTCCTAATCGGTGTTTAGTTTACTTTTTCTGCGTCAATCCTTCAACTCTTACTGTTGAACTTCGCGTGCTTCGATCATCCCGTAGCTGTGAAGTTTGTTATAAAGTGTCTTCACCGTAATTCCAAGGGCTTTGGCAGCGCGAGTCTTATTTCCACTCAAATGATCAAGAGTGTCAATAATATGCTTCTTCTCAAGGTCAAACAATGTTGATTCAGAGAACTTAAGAACTACCGGAGCTACCTCTACTTTAACTTCCTGAGCAAACTCTGGAAGGTGAGAAGCTTCGATGTATTGGCCATCAGTCAGGATATATGTGCGCTCCATGATGTTTTTAAGTTCATGAGCATTTCCTGGCCAGAAGTATCCAGTCAACTTCTCGATTGCTCCAGAAGTCAGGACCTTTGAATCAGTCTTGTTAAGGTTAAGGAAAAACTCTGCCATAACCTTGATATCGTCCTGACGGTCACGAAGACTTGGTATGCGGAAAGCGATTGTGTTCAGACGGTAGAAAAGCTCTTCTTTAAATGTACCGGCCTCAACCTTCTCTTTAAGAGATACTTTTGAAGTAGCGATCAGGCGTACGTTAAGGGCTATCTTCTCTTCAGTGTCGACAGTGATCATTTCACCGGCAACCAGAGTGCGAAGAAGCTTCGCCTGGATATTAAGAGTTGTTGCAGTTATATCGTCAATGATCAAAGTTCCGCCGTTGGCCTGAACCAGAAGACCTTTTGAGCTGAAAAGTTCGCGATCAAGTTGAGCTTCATTCAGGGCCGAACAAGAAGCGATGATGCAGCTTCCTTTTCTGCCTGACCAAGCGTGGATCTTCTTAGCAAGAATCTTCTTACCAGTTCCATGAGCGCCTTCCAGAAGGATTGGGAAATCCTGTGAAGAAACTTTCTTAGACATCTGTACGATTTCAAGGAAGTTCTTAGAGAGACCAATCATATGAGTGTTGTCTACAGTCTGCTTTGAAACATTGATTTCTACGCGGTTTAACATTTCCTTCTCTTTAGCTTCGATACGGCCTAAGAGTTCGCGGTTAAGGTTACGGGCAACCATATAAAGGTGCATATTACGAAGTGCTGCCTGAAGTTGACCAAGGATTTCGTTTACAGTTACCAGGTCAGCTTCACCAAAGTTACGGTCTTTCTTTACTGACTGAACGTTGATTGTACCGATTACTGAACCATCGATCATGATTGGAAGGCAAAGCTCAGCTTCAACAACATCTTCGCGGATGCTTGTAGAGGCCAAAGGATCACGCTTAACAGCGTTTGAATAATAAGCGCGCTTCATACGAGCGACATATCCAGAAAGGCCTTGGCCTTTGTTTAAAACTTTTACGTTGTTCAGGGCCTTGCCGTTTTCAGCTACTAAGCGAGTAGAGCCGTCAGCAAGAACTTCAAAACCAAGAACCTTGTGCTCAACCATTACGTCCTGGATGAAACCAGTAAGCTTTGTGAAGAAGATCACTTCATCAAGGTTGGTCAAAAGAACTGTCGAAAGAGTAGCTAGTTCGTTTTGGATTGAAGCAGTTTTCATTGGGTTCCCCTTTACACTTTAAAACCATGTTGATTAAAATTTACACAGTGCGCTAGTAAGGAGATATTACAATTTGTATGAACTTTTTACAAGACTAAAATGGTGCGGTGCTCAACTATTCTTCACTTTTTCATGTTATTTCGGCAAGTTAGTCCATTGAGGAGAGAAGCAATGACCGAAGTTTTGGGTTAGTTGGCCTAAGACCTCCCCATCTCTGTTCATGATGTATATATCTTGGACGGCCTTGGTGCGAGAAAGCACCCTTTTTGATGTAAAAACAATGAATTCGCCCTCCGGAGAGAAGGCCGGTTCCTCGTTTGAACCGAAGTCTTTAGTCAGTCGAACCAGGTTATTTCCGTCTGCACTTATTCTATACAGGTCAAAGCTGTTATCCACCCATGAGCTAAAGACGAGCTCTTTGCCATCAGGTGAGAAGCGAGGGGTAGCATTGAACTGGCCCACAAAAGAGATGCGTTTAACATCCTTCTCTGATCCCGAAGGATCCATAGTATAGATATGGGCCCGTCCCGGACGGTTTGAAAGGAAGCTCATGAGACTTCCATCCTGGGTAATTGAAGGATCCACGTCATCAGCATAATGAGAAGTAATCTTACGCATACCTCCACCATTAAGTCCCATCTCATATATATCCGCATTTCCGGTATAAGAAAGAGTGAGATAGATCTTTTCGCCTGAAGCACCAAAAATGGCACCCGAGTTAATACCCGGCTTATTGGAAATCGTGGAAAACTTCCCTGTGCGCATGTCAAACATCTTGAGATCGATGTTCTTGATGTTTCTTACCTTTTCACGGGTTACTTCTTTGTGCGTGGCAATCAATGAAAACATAATCCGTGTATTATCAGGAGAGACTGAAGGTGAAAGGACCACTGACTTGAAATTTGTCAGTTTTTCGACTCTGCGTCCGTCAAAATCCATGACGAAAAGTTCTTTAGTTGTGTCCTTGCCTGAAGTATTTCGACTGGAGATAAAGACTATCTTTGAATTAAAAACTGAGGGCTTGCCCGTAATTGAACGATAGATACTATCAGCAACCTTATGGGCGTTGGCCCGAAGGCTATCCTGCTGGAGTTTAAAACTCTGTGAGAGAACTTCCTTATTAGTGAGCACACTCCAGACCTTATACTTGGCCTCAATCCCCTTTCCGGACGGCCCAATGTTAGCGGATATGAAAAACGAAATTCCAGCGGCTTTCCATTTCTCTATCTGGGGAGAAGAAAAGCTGTTCTGCCCCTTCTCTGAATAATCAACGGTATTGAATTTATGCTTATAAAAGACAAAATCATTCTTAAGAATATCTGTCAGCTCAGTGGCCAGGGTTTTCTGGTCTCCGCTCAAGGAACGCATTTCAGGATCATCTATGACTAACTTATCCTTATCTTGTTCTGCATTTCCCACTGCTATCACTGCGTCCTGGGAAAAGGCATTCAGGTTCATAAGCATAAAAATTAAGACAACAATGACTTTCATGGAAGCTCCTATAACGGGAAGCCCAGGATTATCCCGGAACTGTTTAACCTTGCCCCAACGGCATCACTAGGTTTGGGAAAGGGTGCCGCATCCCTTATTGCCTTTTCGGCGCGTGAATCAAACTCAGCTTGTCCTGAAGACTCATAGACTTCAAGTTTTATTAGCTGACCAGCACCTGAAAGATAAACTTTGATCCTGCAGCGTAAGTCCTTATCAAGAAGATAGGTAGGTAATTTCCAGAACTGGCGTATAAGCTCAGGCAAGCTCTGAACGTAAGAGGCAAATTCAGAGCTGGCCTCATCAGTAAAATCTCCAACCAGGGCAGAGCCCTTAGAAAGACGATTTCCTTCAACCATTAACGACTCAAGATTCTTCTTGCCGATTCCTTCCTTCTTGCCTTTAGCACGCTCTTTCTTGTCGACCTTCTTGGAAGAGTAATCCGAAAGGATATTCAGGAATGAGCTGCGCTTTTTTTCACTACCTTTTTCCTGGATGACGATATCACCCTTCTTGATGACATCCGGTGCTTCTTCGACTTTAGGTTTTTCCGGCTCCACTTCACCTTTCACCACTTCAGGCTCAACAGCTGCTGCATTTTGCTGCAAATCCCTGAGTTCCTGAATGGTAAACTTTGGCATCCCGACTACATCTACACGAACCGATGCCCGGATTATCTCAACATCATTATTCTTGAATACATTAAGGACGATCTGCCCGCCGAGGTAGGCAGCAAGAATAAGGGCGCCGTGGATTCCCAAAGAAATCATAAAATTGCGGTTGAAATTCTGGTCGATTTCAAAACCCTTCATTTATTTGGCTTTCTCCACTTCCGTGACCAGGGCAATATTGCTCACACCGGCCTTCTTCAGGTTCGCAATGAGCTTGGCAACCTTTTCATATTTAAGGCTGTAATCAGCACGTAGATAAATAATATCAGTCTTTCTTTCTTTAAAGAGCTTGAGAATTGAAGGGATCAGATCTTTTGAAGTCACTCCTTCCTTTCCAAGATAGTACTGATCAGTGCCTGTAACAGAGAGAATAACAAGTTCAGGCCGGAGGCCTACGTTGTTTACTTTCTGGGTCTTTGGTAACTTGAGATCAATCCCGCTGAAAAGCATGGGAGCAGTGACCATGAAGATCACGAGGAGAACCAACATAACGTCTACCATCGGTGTTACGTTGATATCAGCTATTGGGCCTTTCTTCCCGCTTCCCATTTTCATACCCATGATTAATCCTTCTTAATCAAAATCGAGCGCTCGATCAGGTTCAAAAAGTCCTGGGAGAAAGTCTCCATCTGGGAATTAATGCGCGTGATTTGATTGTTGAAAATGTTGAAGAACCAAACGGCCGGTATGGCGGCCGCCAGGCCCACAGCTGTAGCAACAAGGGCTTCTGCAATACCAGGAGCAACAGCTTCAATACTGCCTCCGCCTGCTGCGAGACCCGAGAAGGCATCGATGATACCCCAGACTGTTCCAAAAAGACCGATGAAGGGTGTGATGGAGCCAATCGAAGCCAGGGTTGCAACCCTTAAATCCATTTTCTCATTGGACATATTATAGCCAACCTTGAGTGCACGCTCCAGGGCCTGGAACCCATGCTCTGAAAAATAGCCGCTGATGCTGCCTTTGTTTGACGAGCTTAATTTCTCGCCTACGCGATTGAGCTCTTCGTATCCCTTGCGGAACATGAGACTTGTTGAAGAAGCCAGATGCTCATTGGCCTCGCGGTTAATGTCAGAAATTGAGTTACTGGATTTAAAGAACTGCTGGAATTTTTCATTAGCCTCGGTCACGAGTTTTAACTCTTTCCATTTTTGCAGGATGATTGTCCATGAAAGCACTGATGCCACAACTAAAAGAACCAGTACAAATTTAACGACGAAGCCAGAATCCCAAAGAATTTGCCAAATGTTCATACCATGCATGTGTTACACCTTTATCGTAAGAGCTTACGGGCAGAATTAAAGAATAGTTCCCTGTATTTATAGTAGCAAAACGATATCACCCAAACTACAGCTAGCAAAGCTACGTTTAATTTCTTCTCAACATGGAAGGGAGAAAAATCCTCACCCCAAACCGGGTCAAGCCCACAGAGGGATCCCATAGGGGCGACAAATAAAAAGAGGAAACAGAGTACATTACTCCAGCTTCTGAAAGATTTACCACTCAAATAAATAAGCGATGAAAAACAAAAAATCACATAAGGCATGAGGCCATAATAATCTGGAATGCTAAAACGATAGGCCGCAGTGAAAAGGGCCGTATAAAAAATCGCCATCCAGATTCTCGAAGGCTGGACCTTCTCATTAAGGACGTCGTCCAGGTAGGCAATTACGATGAACTCGATGCCAAAAAAAAGGAAAAGTCCCACGTATGAAGCGACATGGTAATACCAATAGCCGACGTTATGGAGGGACATAGTGATCTTGGCCAGGGACAAATAACTGATTACCATGAAAATGGATATGACTATTACCTTGAGGTCCGGCCAGTGCACAAGTTCCTTCACCAGTTCACGAATGGATTTCAATTGATAAAGTCGCATAGTAAACCAGCGATTGATCAGGAAAAGGGAAAGCAGCTTGGAGACAATGAGAATTTCCCAGTGATTATTGTGTACCCAGGCCTCAACGATACTGATTTCGTGATCCAGCAGAAAGTGGAAGAAGGCACCTATCGATGTGAGTACAACAGTCGTAATGACGTAGATCAATTGATAAGAGCCATAATACTGAATATTTTTTAGCAGTAAGCCTTCAGACATATCAAAGAACTTTCTCTTCCGGAGAGAGCCACTTTATCTGCATCTCAGGCGAAGGGTAGAGCTTTATGTAATCCTTGTACTGGACATTAACCTTGAGGAACCGATCAATTTTCCCCAGTAGGCGGAAATAGGCATTCCATAGTTCCGGACTAGACTTCAAATGGGCATCCATCTTTTTAGTCACTTCAAACTGTTGCTGGAATGTGAAGCCCTTCTCGTTTATCTGTTTGCCATAATTTTTCAGGAGTTCCTCAACCAGGGAGAGGTCAGGTTTTGAACCGTGAAAATTGGTTCCTGCGAGCTTTTTCATTTTATCGGTCTCGACGGCTTTTTTGAAATAGCCGCCCTCGAGGCGGAAGTAGTCCTCCAGCAAAAGTAGGGAGATTTCCAGTTTCGAAAGATCCAGAGACCTTATAAAGGGTACAGATAATAGATGGATGATTTCACCGTCAGCACCAGGCAAAGTAACCCTGACTGTAGAGGGAGTATTCAACAGGAGTATCTTGAACTTCTTCTGGACGAACCCGAGTTTTTCCAGTGTGCTGCGATAGGCAGTTTCAATGCCGTAATCCGGCTTCTCAAAATCCCAACCTAAAACCTGTGCATTCTTGATAAGCCAATACTCAGAGATAAATCCCCAGAGTTCATCCTGGTCAGGATAAACGTACAGGCCCTTCTCCACTTCTGTTTTCCTGTGTTTCATGACCTGGACTTCTTTCTTCTTCATCTTGGCAGATTGTGAAAGGCCATCCTTCTCGAGAACATTCTTGATATTTGAGAAATTAACAGCTTCCAGCTCTTTTTCTTCCTGAAGCTTTTCTCCAAAAGAGTACGGACTTAGTATCAGTAGCAAGCTACTGAATACGAGTTTCACCCTGGATATATTGATCATAAAGACGTCCCCAATAATAAAGTTCAGCGAGGTCCAGATTCATGGCATCGAAGAACTTTGAGTATTTTCCCTGGAAACATTCAGGCCGCTTTTCGGACAGAAATTCCTTCAGGATAAAGCCTTTGTAGTCGGCCACATGCACATAGGCCCATTCAGGGCCCGCAGATACTTTTGACGATTCAACAACTTTCACCGGATGTGAACATTGGATAGTAGTAAGACTGGCAGAAGTTCGCACCGAGGACTGATGAACATGCCCAAACATCGGATTGTAGTAATAGATCCCCACAATTTTCTCATCTGTGGGTGCAGTGTCAGCGAAAACGAGAACTGGAAAGAGTAGCAACCAAAGTATCTTCATACTTTCCACCTGAACTGAATAGTTTCCCAATTATGGCACTGAGGGCAGCGCCAGAAAATGTCATCAGAGTTGTATCCGCATTGAGAACAATAATGCCTGGTAAGCGAGCTATGCAGGTTATTCAGGAGCCCCTTGGTATGCTGGAGAGCATCCTCTACCTTGCCTACTTCTATCAGAATTTTAATATATTCAACTTTCAGTACATCACTGTGCCCATGATTTTTCATCCATCCATCAAGCAAGTCAAAAGCGTCCCCTGCTTTATTTAAGTCTTTCAGCAAGCGAATTTTTGAAAGCACAACAGAAGGAGCAGTCATGAGATCCAGGTCATCAAGTGCCAGGAAGTATCCCTTGAGCTGCTTTAAGCGCTCCAAATACTCATCTTTCTGCGGGAGCTTATGATTAAATGATTCAAGTGAACCGAAGATAAAGGTGGCATACATCGGATGTTCTTTCAGAAGTTCAAGCAAGAGACCATTGGCATCTTCCATCTTTCCAAGAACGAGAAAAAGGCGAAGCCTCAGGATTTTTGCTGAAACAGAAGGAGCAAACCTGAAAGCATCTTCGAGTTCTTCAGCACAGGCCTTGTAATGGCCCTGGTCAAATAAGGTCTTAGCTTTCTGAACCAGGATGTGCGAAATAGTTTCTGATTGGTTTTCATGCCCAACCTTGGAAAGCATAATACGATAACTATAGGCCTGGTCCCAATCTTCAATATCCTCGAATATCCTGCAAAGCGATTTAATCACATCCTGTTGGTCGCGATTGATCTTTAGTACATCCTTGTATGTCTCTACTGCCTTGTCGATGAATCCACCCTTATCAAAATCATGGGCAAGTTCTTTCAAGGCCTGGAGACGGGTACTTTCAGAAATGCTTTCCCTGGCGATGAGGGACCTGTGAATCGATATGGCCTTTTCGATTTCTCCATTGGAGCGAAAAAGACCACCAAGGGCGAAGTATGTATCGATAGTTTCACGATTAATATCGACGGCATTCAGGAACTCCTTGATGGCGAGATCCTTGTTACCTTCAATGAGATACTGGGTAGCATTGAGGAAAATCCGGGACTGGGCCTCAAAGATGGAATTACGATACTTCTTGGAAAGCTTAACACCCTTATCTTTCTCAATCACATAATGATAAATCAGGACCAGTGTGATCACCAATGCCACTACGGTCAAGGCATGGTCTTTACCCCAGTCTAAGAGGAAAGCATAATCCACTAAGAGCTCCTACGGTTTATACAGATAGGCAGGAGCTGTGTTGGTTTGCACCCGGTCTTTTATGGTACTCAAAGTATCCTCAGTCTCATCCATAAGGTCTGAAATTGAGAATTTCTTCTTAGGCGGTTTCATGAAACGCAAGGCGAACTTGCCCTTGAACTTATGTTCCTTGAAAATTGCCCGACCAGCTTGCCACAAGCTGCCAACTTCATCTACCAAACCTAAATCCTTGGCTTCCTTACCATGAAAAATCTGGCCCTGGGCCAATTCAAGAATGTCTTTTTTCAAGCGATCTTTTCTGACGGCCTTGATATCATCCATGAACTGTTGATGGGTTCCTGCAAGGAGGTCAGTTAAGAATTGTCTCTCTTCATCAGTCATCGCACGACCTGGATTCCCCACATCTTTATATCTGCCTGCCTTGATTGTTTCTTGTCTGAACTTGGCCCACTTGAAAAGTTCTGAGAGGTCTGCCATCTGCATGATCACACCAATTGAACCGGTAAGTGTTCCTGCATTCGCGTAGATCTTTCTGGTAGCGGCACCAATATAGTATCCTCCGCTTGCAGCGATTGAACCAAAGCTTGAATAGATGGGTTTGATGGCATCAATCCTTCTGACTTCCTCATAGATTTCCTGAGTCGGAGCTACTGCTCCACCGGGAGAATCAATTCGGAGAATGATGACCTTAACTTCTTTCTCTTCTTCTGCAGCAAGAAGCATATCAACAACTTTCTTTGAATCCTTGATCTCGCCTTCAATCGTAATGACTGCTATAGGCGAAGTCTTAGATGCATCTATAAGACCTTCACCAATGGAGCTGGACTCCTTGAGTTGGGAAACTGTAAAGAATGCAAACATGATAAAAATAAAGAAAAGTACAGTGACGAGAATAAATATCCCGACAATCCCTTTTGATCTTTCGCGGTTCAAAGGTCAGCTCCTTCCATAAGTTTCAAGAGCTTAAATTATAAGCTACAAAGAAACAAAAGGGAAAGGAAGTCGTTTATCTTTGCTGGCGAAAGGCTTCGCAGGACTCTTCAATTTCCTGGATTTCGGCAAGGGTCCGAGATGGAGTGCCGAGGAAACTGCTCTTCTTGAGGCGTTCGTATTCCTGCGTATAAACGTCAGAGATAGCTTGATTCTGGATAACAATGAGTGTTTCATCATTCAAGTGATTAGCAGCATCAGACCAATTCTGAGATCCAACGATCACAGTTTTGCCATCCACCACAGCGAATTTATGGTGAAGAACATCTCCTATAGCAAGTCTGGCCATTCCAGCTTCCTTGATAGGATTTGCCCATGGCCGGTTATCTGGCTCATAAGCACATTTAGCATTGAGCATTTCCAGTCCCAGCATATCCAGAAGTTCTGAATAATACCTGTAAGCAAACTTCGGCTCAATTAAAACACCGACACCGACGCCTAAATTACTTACTATCTCCAGAACATTCGCAATGCGTTGTTCTGAAAAAACAAAGAGGGCCGACTTAACTGATTGCCTGGCCTCTCCCAAATGTTGAGCGATCAAACCATTTACCGATTCTTCCCAAAGATAGCGTCTTGAAGTGGGAGAAAATTGAACAGTAATTTTGGCACCACTAACAGTCACAGTCTGAGGACCACGATAAGTTTTGTTATGGCCGAAATTCCCTCGCTTGCCATTACCCCAAAGTTGCTTGAACTCTTCATTAAAGAGTTTTGACAGGGCCACTGAATTAATCTGAACAACTGAGTTTGCATTTCCTCTTGATGAGGGAGAAAGCAAGTCTCCATGAATACAACTCATGGTGAAGTTAGCTGTACTTATGATGGTACTTTTCTCATCAACCACCATAAATTTATGGTGCATAAGAGCAGAACCTTTAGATGCATCGGAAGTGTCATCAAGAATAGGAATTCCGGCCTTCTGAAGCATATACATTGCATCACGAGTTTCAAGTTCCTGGATTTCAATCTTGCCGTTTTTGTTTACGTCCACGAAAGCAGTAAGCTCATCGACCTTGCTGGTGTCGTGCTCATCACTTTCAGGAACATCACGCTGGGTCATGATGTTATAGTTGTAGTCGTGTTCAAGGACGACACGCACATCTACACCTTGATTCTTTTTTTGGATCAAGGCCTGTGCCACAAGTGGCAGCCTCATTTCCTGAACAGCTAGATAAATACTTTTATTCGCCAAGCCAATCTCATCCAGAATCACTTGTTCCAGGTTATCCCCGGGACGAGTTATCTTGCGATAAGGGTCAGTGTAACGACTGCCTTGATTATGATTAAGGTAGGTCTTGATGGAGGCCTCTCCGTGGGCCGCAAACAAGCAAAGGATCAGTGCAAATATAGTCTTCATCATTCTAATGACCTTAGGTATAATTTCCTCTAATTCCTGACTTAAACTCTCCTTATATATGGCATAAATGTCATTTAAAAACTTCTTACTTAACCTGATCTCAATAATCTTTACCTAGTCATAACTCGCCGTAATCAAAGGATTTTAGTTTTTTCCTCTTTATTCCGAAGAGATAGTGAGCCTAAATGGCAGTACGACAAGGAAAGGTAATTATGTTTAAGAACTTATTTCTCTTGGGAATTTTGACTTGTGTGAGTTTTACTTACGCGAAGCATCCTGTAGCCCAGGAGTCCATTGGTGAAGCCAGTAACTTTAAAGTTGAGAAAGGTGTCGAAGAGCAAGATGCCCAACGCTCAGTTGCCGGTGCAAAAATCAAAAAGAATAAGAAGCACTCACAAGATTCACAGGCCAAAGATGACGAGTCGTCTAACGCAGACTCTGATTCTGGAGTACGTTACTGGGAATATTCGGAATAATTACCGGACCGGAATCTTTGTCCCAAAGATTTACTTTTTCGTACTCACTTTTTAATTGTCCACAGGCAGCGAGAATATCACTCCCCTTCGTCGTTCTTATCGTGCAAGTGAATCCACGCTTAATCATCTGATCCAAAAACCACATGATCTTTTCTTCGGTAGGGCGCTTATATTTTGAGCCAGGAAATTCATTGAAAGGAATCAGGTTGATCTTAGATTCCTTATGGTTCAGGAGATCGGCCAGGGCCTCTACATCTTCCATTGTGTCGTTAATGCCTGCGGCCAGTAGATATTCATAGGTAATACGACGGTGGGCCTTAAGTGGAATCTGCTTGATTGCCTTAAAGAGCTTTTCCAGATCATAAACCTTATTGATAGGCATGAGTTCTGTTCTTACTTCATTGCGGGCAGAATGCAGGGAAATAGCTATGTTCACAGTAGGGAAATCCACGGCCAGTTTTTCAATGGCAGGAACCAGTCCTGAAGTTGAGAGAGTAATACGACGCTGACCCAGACCCATTCCACGCTCATGCATGAAGACCTGAGTGGCCTTCTTCATGTTTTCATAATTATGCAGGGGTTCGCCCTGGCCCATATAAACAATGTTCGTAAGCTTTTTCTCGGGACCCACGTTATCAATAAGCCACTTTTGAACGGCCACGTACTGTCCTACTACTTCACCAACTTTAAGGTGTCGCTTAAGACCTTGCGTAGCTGTGTAACAGAATGTGCATCCGACTGCGCATCCAATCTGTGAAGACAGACAGAGTGTCAGGCGTTCGCGGGCAGGAATGGCAACAGCTTCTACTGTCTGTCCGTCGGCCATCTTAACCAAAAACTTTCGAGTGCCGTCTTTTGAAAGACCATTCCATACAATCTTTAAAAGATTCATGTCGTAGTTTTGAAGAAAGAATTCCTTGGTAGCTTTCGAAACGTTTGACCAATTAGCTGGATCAAATTCCCATTTTTTATAAACCCAGTCATAGATCTGAGTTGCCCCAAATGGAGATAGCCCCTTCTCAGTGAGAAGTGCCTTTAACTCATCGAAAGTTAAGTCATAAAAGGAAGGTTTCATGAGGGTATAATTAGAAGATGCAGGGGGCTTAGGCAAGGACAAAGGACCTGACGGGAGAAGTTTACACGGCCAGAAGGCCGGGTTTCCCCGGCCCTTTGGTAATTATTAAGCGACCTTAGCTTTCCAGATTTCCTTGGCCCAGGTTGAATGAGTCGTTGCCACCCACTTCTTGTCCCAAAGCTTATTATGGACGAACTTCTCCAGATCTTCCGGAGTCTGAACGTTTACCCAAAGAACCATGTCCCACTCGCCCATTGTAGATGCGGCCCAAGTGACCTCTTTCCACTCTTTTTTCCAGTTCCAGTTCTTAAAATCAGGGGCATCTTTGTTCCATTTAACGAATACTTGTGCAGTCCATTTAGACATAAAGTCTCCTTTTGAGGTTTTTAAATTTTAAATATCATCGCGTTTATTTGGTCATTTTGTAAGCGTTCATTATCCGACTAAAGTGTTTTTAAAGAGTGACCGATAAGGATAAAAATGAAAAAAACAATTTTAATAGCGGTTATTCTGATATCTGCTGCCCAAGCTGATGATGCTGTTAAGCCAGGATCTGATTATTGTAATTCAGTGATGGTTATCGAAGCCCAAAACTACGAGGCCAATAGAAAGAAAGTTGACCTCCATATGGCAGAGGTTATCAAGGACATGAGCGATTATCTAAAGACCATCAGGTCAGAAGAAAGAATGATAATCGGTGTTGAAGGTTCAGGATCTCAGCGTCTAAAGGATCTCGATCTCCGGGCCCAGGATTTCAGGCAAAAATATGCGAAGAATGGCTTCTCACCCTGCCCTCCACAATATTTGGTGGAAAAAGAATCCTGTGTCTGGTCAGGAGAGCCTTCGAAAAATTCAAATAAAATGCCAGTGATAAAGAAAGGCAAGATGAAATCCATGGAACTCCTTCACAGTTCTAACATGACCAGATGGGCGATCTTCACCCATACTGATTATAGTGAAACAGGACAATCCGGACGATGGACGTTAGAAGTGAAATTAAGTAACCCTACCCAGGAAGCCGAAGAAATAAAGTCCCAGGTTCAGAAATATTATCTGGCACCTACCCTTGAAGAGTATCTGGATAAAATTGCAGATCCTAAATGCCTGGCAGGAATGGATGAGCCTCAGATAAATGGGGATGAAAGAGTTCATGGTAAGGATTTTTCTGAGAAAAGAGAAAATGGAAAAGAACCTTCTAAGAGCAAAGTCAGCGCATCAAAGCATTAACTAAAAAATTTCCCCAGAAACCCTTTTTTACGAGGGGCCTCTTCATTTACAATGACTTCACCAAATTTTTCAAAGATTGTCCTGAATGTAGGTAAGTCTTTCGCTCCATCCAGACCAATATTATAATCCTGTACCGAAATCAGACGTACTTCATCCTCTTTCTGTTCCTGACAAACCCGGAGAGCAAATGTCTTGAGGTCATCCAGGCTCAGGAAAGTCAGTAAATCGTGATCGGCTTCAGGCACGCTTTTAGATAGCTCCCTAAGTGTCGGGCGATCAAGAAATCCCTGATTACTGAAAAAATATATCAGCCGGTAACTTGCCGGCCTGAATGCCTCTTCCTGATTTTGTGATGATTGAAAATGGTAGACCAGGTTAAGGCTCATCAGGTCTCCTCATAATGGCCAAAGTCCAGGGCAATACGCCCGTGTGGCAAGAGTTCAACTTCAACTCCGTGACTGACTGATTTGGCCGTCGCCTTTGATGGATCAATCATCTTAAGAAAGGCGAAGCCGCCTTTGGTATGGATAGTCACTTGTTTTTTGTAGCTGGTTGGGTTGTAAAAATTCACTCTCCTGACATCCAGGTAATTAAGCTCAGTCGGAGAGGTTGCCCTTATCCTCCATAAGCTGAAAACATCAGTTCCAAGATTTATATCAACATGATTCAGGTTGAAGTAACGGAATAAGTGAGACCAGAATTTTCGTGTTGTTTCTTCCGTCTGGAGGCGTGAACCTTCATAGGTAATAAAGCGACCATCACCAAGTTCAGATAAATTGATGGTAGTGACAAAGTTCACAGTCTGTACCTTAAGGCTATTTTCCAGCATGAAGATTTGCAGTCGCCTATCGAGTTCAGGAGGAAGACCCGTGAGGTCGAGTACTACTTTCTGACCCATCATGAAGAGCTTCATCATCTGACTGAAGCCAGTACGGTCGAGGTTTGCACCATGAAAGAACTTAACCTTGTGTTGATTCTCTACAATCCACTCATTGGTAAAATTAAGCTCTTTTTGGATTGAATACATCCAGCGGAAGTTTTCATCCAGGAAAGAAATGAGACCGGTCTTCTTAAAGGATGCTCCACCGTCTTCAAAAATATCCACCAGGCCGAAAGACTTCCATTCCTGAGATAGCTCAGCACCATGAATTTTATAAAGGTAACGCCGTTCAACTTCCTGAGTTCCAAAATGTTCGCTTAAGACCTTAGGCAGAAGTTCACCCTTCTCGCTTTTCTTAAGCAGTGCACTTGAGATCCAGCGGTCGTGAGTATAGTGGTCCAGGATATCATTCACAAAATTAAGTTGGGATTTTCCATCCTGTAAGGCCCGTTCAATTGTTTCACCAGGAGCACCACCCAGGACAGTTACTTGCTGAAGACCAATCCAGAAAGGGGCCAGGGCGGTTTCTGCAGTTGACTTGAAAAGATCCTGCACCTGAAGGGTAAATTTACTTTTAAGATTAGCTTCTTCCTTTGGCCCACCAAGGTCCACACCTTCCTTGAAATTCTGCTTGAGATAACGGGAGAAGCTTTGTTCAAAGGCAATGGAACTATCGGCGAGATAAGAAATATTCCTCTCCCCTTCCTGATAGTTAAAATTCGTACCCCATAATGGTGATTTGATTTTATTGGAGGCCAGGAAATTACCAAAGGCACTTAAGAATTCAACAAAGCTTTGAAAAACCTTGGGTTCAAAGTATGAGTACATCTTGTTGAGCTTTTCTTCCTGATCCAGTATCGCAAGATGAACTCCGTCACTGCTGATGCTTAGGGTACGGGCCACCATGGCAGGAACCCCTCCATTGGGAAAGAAAGGTCCGGGTGAAAGCGGGAGTAACCAACAAAACTTTCGTCCGTGCTGCGTCATGAGTTGAGTGAGTCGTAATAAATCCCGTTCTGGGTGCAGGCGACCGAAGTCCCAGGATTCTGGGCCCTCTGCATGAAATCCCCAATAGATTGGAATGAACAATATTTCATGGGCCGGACTTTGGAGAATACGGTTCTCCCATAGTGAAGCAGATGTTTTCCAATAGCAAAACCATTGCTCCCCAGGTCTAACCGGGTCATTTCCTGACGCTGAATTTTCCAGATAGTTCAAAAACACTCCGAAATTTTAGAGAGGCATGTAGGAACTATTTTAGCTTAAGAATGCTATAAAGGTGTATCAAAATAATGGGACGCGCAGTCTTTCCTAAAGCTTGATTTTTCCGCTACACTTTCCCTCTCATCAAAGGACGAAATATGTGGTTTTTCACTCCAGAAGAAAAAGAGATTCAAAAAGTTTGTCGGGATTTCGCTAAGAATGAGCTGGCCCCTTTTGCTGAAAAGCATGACAACGAGGAAACTTTCAACCTTAAGGCCTTCAAGCACATGGGTGAACTTGGACTTCTGGGTATTACTGCTGATCCTGATTACGGTGGTTCCGGGATGGGGGCAGTTGCGGCAACTATTGTCATGGAAGAATTCGGTAAGGCCTGTGCCGGGTCAACTCTCTCTTACCTGGCACACACAATCCTTTGCGTAAACAACCTCAACAATAATGGGTCTGCCCAGCAAAAAACCAAATACCTCCCTAAGCTCATCAGCGGAGAACATGTTGGCTGTATGGGGATGTCCGAGCCTGAGTATGGATCCGATGCCGTAGGGATGCAGACTAAGGCCACACGGGATGGGGATACTTATTCTATCACCGGTAATAAAATGTGGATCACGAATGCCCAATTTGCTGATGTGGTTTACCTCTACACAAGAACCGGACCTGGCAAAAAAGATCTGACTACTTTCATTGTGGAAAAAGGGACTCCTGGTTTTAGTGTATCAAAAGAGATTCACAAAATGGGTATGCGCTCTTCACCGACCGGAGAGCTTTCTTTCCAGAAGTGCAAAGTTCCTGTGGCCAACCGTGTGGGTGAAGAAGGTGATTCAGTTATTCACATGATGAAAAACCTGGAAATGGAACGTATAACGATATCCGGAATTTCACTGGGCATTGCTCAGGCATGTCTCGATCAATGTATTAAATACTCCGGTGAAAGAAAGCAATTCGGAAAGACCCTGGCCAATTTTCAGTTAATCCAGAAAATGATTGCAGAGATGTATGCAGAAACCGAGGCCATGAGGCGTCTCTTGTATACCGTTTGCTATGAATACGATCATGGTAACAAGTCCAACAACCTGGCATCTGCGGTGAAACTGCAATTGCCTAAGATGGCGACCAAAATTGCCCTTGATGCCATTCAGCTGCACGGTGGTTATGGCTATTCACGGGAATTTCCGGTTGAGCGCATGATGAGAGATAATAAGCTTAATGAAATTGGTGCCGGTACAAATGAAGTCATGATTATGATCATAGCGAAGAACCTCCTCTCAGAAGCTTTAAGGCATTAAGAATGAATGATTTTCAAAAAGACTTATGCCTTAATCTTCGTAAATTTTGTATGGACTCCATCGAGCCACACATGGAGCACGACGACGCTGAAGGAAAGTTCCGCATGGAAATTTTCCGAGGCCTTGGAGAATATGGTGTGACCGGAGTAACTATCCCGGAAGAGTTCGGAGGTGCAGGGCTCACCTGCCTTGATTACGCTTATGTATTGGAAGAAATCGCAAAAGTGTCAGTCCCCTATGCTGTAACCGTTTCTGTTTCTTCTATGGTCCAGACCATACTTAAAGAATATGGAAACAAGGCCCAGAAAGAAAAATATCTGCCAGCTCTTACCAGTGGTCAGGAGATTGGGGCCTTTGCCCTTTCCGAATCACACGCTGGCTCTGATGCTGGCGGGCTAAAGACCACTGCTAAGAAAGTTGATGGTGGATACAATCTCAATGGCACCAAGATGTGGATTACATCCGGCGGGATTGCTAAGACTTATATAGTGATGGCAAGAACCGGAGCAGAGGGTGCTAAGGGCGTTTCTGCTTTTATCCTGCGTGATGGGGACAAAGGTTTCTCCTATGGAAAAGCGGAAAAGAAAATGGGATGGAAAACATCTCCTACCCGTGAACTTGTTTTTGAGAACTGTTTTGTTCCTGAAGAAAACATGTTGCTCACTGAAGGCAAGGGCTTCAATGTCGCAATGGGCGGACTTGACCGCGGGCGCATGGCCATTGGTGCCATCTCAGTTGGCTGTGCTCAGCGTGCACTCGATGAATCAATCAAATACGCGCTCACGCGTCATCAGTTCAAGCAGGCCATTTTCGATTTTCAAGGACTTCAGTTCATGTTATCCGATATGTCGACGGAAACGGAGTCTTCCCGACTTCTTGTTCATGCTGCTGCCAACTCGATAGATAATGGTGCTCCCAACTCGAAGTTATGTTCAATGGCCAAGCTCAAGGCATCTGATACGGCCATGAAAGTAACCACCGATGCAGTTCAAGTCTTAGGTGGAGTTGGTTACACTTCTGAATATCCTGTTGAAAGATTCATGCGAGACGCGAAGGTGCTCCAGATCGTCGAAGGCACAAATCAAATCCAACGTGTGGTCATTGCCCGCCACCTTAAAAAAGAGTACGAAACCCATGCTTAACTGGAAAATACGCTCAAATCACACTTTTCTTCCTTCTGACCAGGTTTTCGCCCAGGAGGCAAAGACCTTTCAGGAAACATTAAATTCTGAAACGATTGGTTTTTTTCGCCTTCCCCAGAATAAGGGATTGCTTGAAGAAACTAAGGTTATCTATGAAGCTTTCAAGCATAAGAAATACTTCATTCACGTAGGGATTGGCGGCTCGGCCTTAGGTCCGGACATGCTGCTCAAGGCACTTGGTAAAAAAAGTGGGGTAAAGTTTGTTTTTATTAACAATATCGACCCGGACGAACTTCATCGTTCACTTGAATCTGTAAACATCAAGGAAGCCCTTATATATATTGTTTCCAAGTCTGGCACCACTGCAGAAACTGTAGCGGCCATGAGTATTCTCATGAATGAGCTGGAAGCTTCGGGCATCAAAAAAGACCAATACAAAGATTATTTCGTATTCTGCACAGATCCTGAAAAAGGTGATTTGCGCAAGCTTTCTAATGAATGGGGAGTAAAGACATTGAGTGTCCCGTCCAACATTGGCGGACGTTTTTCAGTTCTCACCCCGGTAGGTTTTTTACCTGCGCTCTTTGCAGGAATAACGGCCGCGGATATCCTGGATGGTGCAGAAGATATCCAGAAACATCTCTCTGATCCTCAGGTAGGAAGAAGTTTTTATGAACTGGCCTTCTGGATTAAGGATCTCCACGATAAGGGAATTCATCAAACAGTTATGATGCCTTATTCATCGCTCTTAAAAGAATTCTCGGCATGGTTTGTCCAGCTCTGGGCCGAAAGTCTGGGTAAGGATGGAAAGGGGTTAACTCCTATTCCTGCTTACGGTGCAACAGATCAGCATTCGCAAATGCAACTTTTCATGGAAGGTCCAAAAGATAAAATCATGTTCTTGATAGAAGTGGAAAAATTCCACAAGGACTACCCACTAAAGACTGATCTGCCAGGTGAGAGCTTCAAGACTCTGGCCCCTTTTACCTTGGGTCAACTGATGAAAGCTGAATTCGAGGGAACCCTTGAAGCCCTGAAAGAAAATCAACGCCATGTCGTGCATATGAAGATCCCGAGCCTTCAAGAAGAATATCTCGGACAACTAATATTGTTTTCTGAATGTCTGACTGTATTAGTTGGACAGCTTCTTAAGGTTGATCCATTTAATCAGCCGGGAGTGGAAGCCGGAAAGAAATATGCCTATGCTTGGTTAAAAAGTGGCAAGATTTAATGGATAATTGATGTGAGCCTTGCACTGGAAGGCCCATGGGCCTAGAATAAATAATACTTTTAGCTGATTTTTTCGGAGTAGACATGAGCGATGATAACAACGCCACCATCGTTATCACTGACATAAGAAAGGCCCTTGCTGCAGCTGATGATGAAGCTAAGCAAAAGTCGGCCTGTTTGTTAGTTGTTGGTGGGGAGTTGAATGGATCTATTTTTAACCTGAATCCAGGCGAAACTGTTGTGGGACGTAATCCCGATTGCACTATCCCCCTGGATTTTTCAGGGATCTCCCGTCGTCATTTCACAATTACAGTTAATGAAGAAGAAGCCCTTGTTACAGACTTAGGTTCAGCTAATGGTACCTACCTAAATAACCAGAAACTAGATAAGCCTGTTAACTTAAAGCGAGCTGACGTTATTAAGATTGGTGCTGTGGCCATGAAGTATCTCCCTAAGGGTGATCCTGAACGCCTGACTTACGACAAGCTCCATGAGGAGGCCAGCACTGACGGCCTTACACGTTGTTATAATAAGACATACTTCAATAACTCCCTTGATCTGGAAGTAAAGAAGTCTAAGGTTACAGGTAAGCCGCTTACTCTGATTATTTTTGACCTTGATCATTTCAAGAAGCTTAATGACAACTACGGTCATGACGCTGGTGACTATGTACTAAAAGAAAAGGCCCGCCTTATACGTGATAACGGCATCCGTCAGGGCGACATTTTCGCCCGTTACGGTGGTGAAGAATTCTGTATTCTTCTCCCTAACACAAATCTCAAGCAGGGTTTTGAAATCGCTGAACGATTGCGGGCGCTTATCGCCAAGCATGAGTTTATCTATGACGGTAAACGTCTTCCAGTAACCGCTTCAATTGGTATTGCAGATTACCGTCAAGGCGTTAATACACCAACTGACCTTTTCAAGCGGGCAGACTCTGCGGTATACAAGTCCAAGGAAGGCGGACGAAACCAGGTCAACTTCTTCAAGGCCTAAATGCTTTCCGCTCCTCCTAAAATAGATCTCCTCCCTGAACATCTTATTGACCAGATCAAGGCCGGCGAAGTTATTGAACGTCCGGGTAATCTCCTGAAGGAAATTCTTGAGAATGCAGTGGATGCCGGTGCAACCAGGCTCGAACTCACACTTAAAAATAATGGTCTCGATCTGATTTCCTTAAAAGACAATGGTCACGGAATGCACTTTGATGACCTGCCTCTCGCTTTCTCCCGACATGCCACCTCGAAGATTTCCCGATTTGAAGATCTATATCGACTGAGGTCTTTTGGTTTCCGTGGTGAGGCACTTGCCAGTATTTCTTCAATTTCCCGCCTTCAGTGTATTAGTTCCGTGGTGGGGTCTGGTGAAAGTGCTGAGATAAGAATTGAAGGAGGCCAGACAACATTTCATGGAAAAAGAAAGTCGAATACTCATGGGACTGAACTTGTTATCCAGGATCTTTTTTATAATACTCCGGCCCGCTTAAAATTCATCCAGTCCCAAAATTCTGAAAAACAATTCATCAAGAAAATCATCTTCGCTTTTATCCTGACAAAACCGGGAATTGAATTTGTCGTGCAGTACGATGACGAAGAAAAAGAAATTTATTCAGGAGCTCCTGATCTCAGGCATCGCATCCTGGACATTCTGCCTAAGACAAAAGACCAGGTTTCATATATCCAGAAATTTTATGAAAATAATGAGCTGGAGCTTTATCTTATACCGGGTAACTTCAAGGCCCCGGTTAAATGGCAGTACATCTTTATTAATGACCGCTTTGTTATTGATAAGCAATTCCATCGTGTTATTTGCAATGCTCTTCAACTTTCATTCGGAACAGATGAGTTTCACTATATGGCATTCCTGAATATGCCGGGTGATTGCATTGATGTTAACGTTCACCCAAGCAAGACTGTCATCAAGTGTCTTGAGTCATCAAAGCTCATAGGGCTTCTGACTTCTTCCATAAAAGAACTGGGTTCTGCCAGGCGGGAAACTTATACTCCTCCGCGGACCATCGAGCCCCAGGGTTTTGACTTGACCTCTATGCCTACCCTTTCACAGGAACGTCATGATTATAACATGGAAGGACTTTTCTCTCCCCATGGTTTGAATGCAGAAAGAAGCAAGGGACTTAACTGGATTGATGGTGGATATTTCCTGAAAGAGAATGCGGGAAAGACTTTCGCCTATTCAGCTAGACGCCTTCTTTCAAGGTATATTTATTCCAGGCTCGAAATGAGCTTTCCAGTTATTCCACTTCTTGTAAGTGAGCCTTATCCATCCAAGGGCGTTAATAAGGAAATAAAGGACAGGCTCATCCTGGCCGGAATTGAACTTGAAGATATGGGACCTGACACTTTAGTCCTTCGTGGTATACCTGATTGGATGAATGGATTTCCCTTAAGGCCCGTCATCGATATATTGCTAAAAGGCCATGATTTTTCAGAATTTGAAATCCAGATTGCTGAATGGTCCAGTTCAACATGGGAAGAAATGATAAGCTCATTCCCAATTGATGAATTGCTGAAGGAAAAAGTTGTCATTGATCTTGGTCATCTTTTGAAAGAACGCCTCCGGTGAAAGTTGTTGTCATCTCAGGACCTACTGCTTCAGGCAAAACCCAGACAAGTATAGAACTCGCGGCCAGATTTGGTGGGGAGATAGTCAATTTTGACTCTCTTCTGCTCTATAAGGAAATTACCATTGGCACTGCCAAGCCTTCTCTTAAAGAAAGACAGTCCATTCCTCATCACATGCTCGATGTAAGTTCCATTTCCACACCAATGAATGCTTCGGAATATGCGAAGATGGCATTACCAGTTGTGAATGAACTCTTACGTCAGAAGAAAATTGTTTTTCTCGTAGGTGGTTCAGGTTTTTATCTGCAGGCCCTTCTCAAAGGAATGTATGATTCACCTTCAACGCCGCCGGAAATTACCATACGCTCAGAAACATTATATGAAGCTGAAGGTATTGCACCTTTCCTGGAAATCCTGAAACAAAATGATCCTGGTAGCTTTCATCGTTACCATGAAAATGATCACTATCGAGTTAGGCGGGCAGTTGAGCATTGGTGGACGAATGGCACCCTCTTATCCGGGGTCAGGATAGAAAAAGAAAAATCCAATGAAAAACTAAGCAGCTCAAATGTTCATGGTTGGGATTTGTTAAATCTCTACCTTGATGTTCCGAAGCTTGAACACTTACAAATTATCCAAAGTCGCACTAAGCAGATGCTTCAGAATGGATTGCTGGAAGAAGTTAAGGGGCTAATCGAGTCAGGTTTTTCCGGAAATGAAAAACCACTTCAATCCATAGGCTATAAGGAGATAATCGAATTTATTAATGGTAATTTTAGCTCTTTGAAAGATTGCGAAGAACGAATAGTAGTTTCAACAAGACAGTTGGCAAAGTCCCAACGAACTTGGTTTAACCGCGATAAAACTAAGCACTGTTTTCATCCGCTTCTCCAAAAAGATTTAATTCGCACTAAAGTGCATGATTTTCTTCATTGACGCACCTCGACCTCCGGCGGCGGAGGTTGAGCAGGTCCAGTAATTAAGTTAGAATGTTTGTATGATGCAAACAAATGACAAACTTAAAGTAGTCGTTATTTCTGATGGTACAGGTGAAACGGCTTCCGCAATTACCCGTGCGGCCATGACTCAGTTCCAGGAAAAAGAAATTTTCTTCACCCGTTATAAGAATATTCGAACAAAAGAACAAATCGATGCCATCTTTCAAGAAGCTGCCATCCATCACGATATCGTTGTATATACCATCGTATCAGTTGAACTACGTGCTTACATTGCAGAACTCTCAAAACGTGATCACGTAAGATCCGTAGATGTCATGGGGCCCTTACTTACAACGTTCTCAAATTTCTTCGAAGCCGAACCAAATTATCAGCCAGGCCTCCTGCACGCTGTTAACGATCAATACTTCAAGCGAGTAGCTGCAATTGAATTCACTCTTAATCATGATGATGGAAAGAACATGAGCTCCCTGGATGAAGCTGACGTCATCCTTGTCGGTATCTCCAGAACTTCAAAAACTCCTCTTTCAATGTACCTGTCCCTTGAAGGCATAAAAGTCGTAAACGTTCCGATAGTCATGGGTGTAACCCTGCCGGAAAAACTCTTCCAGGTTGATCAGAGAAAAATATTCGGCCTGACCATTGACCCAGACACCCTTTTCCAGATTCGCAAGAATCGGCTTTCAAGACTTGGACTTGCCAAGGATGAAGGGGACTATGCCGATATCGCCAAGGTATCTGAGGAAATTGAATGGGCCAATAAGATTTTTGCTGAAAATAAACGCTGGCCGGTCTTTAATGTTACCGGCAAGGCGCTGGAAGAAACTGCTGCCGAAATTTTAAAATTACTGAATATGCGCAAAGTTAATCGATTCAAGCAATCAAAGCGCTACGAAGAACAAGGCTAGTTTATTCCAGGAAATGTTTTTTGTTTTCTTCTATGGTGAATTCCACTTTCTTCTCTGTTCCAAGAATTGGATTCACAACACGGGCATGATAACTGCCTTCCGGGATTCGCATATCATTGAAAGGAAGTTCCTTTTCAATGGTTTCTCCACCCTCTTCATAAATAAGTCTTGAACCAGCAGTGTAGTTTTGTGAAGTTGTTAATAATCCCAATCTTGCTCTTTCAAGCTTAGGGATACTAACCAGGGTAGAATTACTGGTCTTCGTAAGTATCACTTTGGACATAAACGTAGCATATCCGGATTTCTTAACAGAGATCGTTGTTTCCTTATCCAGCTCAACCTTAAGTGGCTTTCCAGTGAACTCATGTCGCTGTCCATTCACGAAAAGTTCCATCGACATATCAATACCGCTGAGAATGACTTTCCCCTCAGTGTCACTGTCAACTTCTTCAGCCGCAGCATGGGTATCAATGGCCGGCTTCTGACCTTTACTTAGTGGAGAGCTTCCGGCCGGACCGCGTTCACGTTCCATACCCAGCATACCCTTGATGGCGCCGGCCTGGAAATAAACAACTCCTGCAACAGATGCAGCAATGAGGAGGAGGACGATCAGACCATTTGACGGTTTCTCACTCGGCTCTTCCTTACTTCCACGTGACGCTACTTTACTAGTCGTTTTATCTTTCTTATGAAGAGAAGTCCCACCAGTCTTGCCAGCCCCTTTGGGCATGTTTTTAGCAATAGTATCCAGGGAAAGCCCTGCCTGAGCATTTGTACTGGTTTTGCCGGTGATCATCCGGTTAAGCTTCTTAGTGGATGTCTTGTTTCGGGACTCAACTTCAATTTTCATTGGAGCCATATCCATCTGAAGATCAATTTCGCGAACTTTTCCGCGAGTCTCTGGCATCCCAGGCTTAGCGTCAGGTATTTCCTTAGCAGCGGCAACTTCCTTCTTGGTAACCTTGCCTGTGCTCTCGTTCTTCTTCATGTCTTCGATATAAGACATAATATCAATACTGCCGTATTCAACGAACTTGATCTGGTCTGAGGCCAGTTCCTTCTTGAACAAATCGTCAGCAAAGGCCCTTAAATCTGAGGCGTTAAAATCAGGATAAGTCGAATAAAGAAAACGTACCAATGCACGGTTCATCTGGTCCAGGTTTTCATAACGATGAGAGCGGTCTTTTGAAAGTGCTTTCATCACAATAGCATCCAGTTCCTTCGGAACTGTAGGATTGATTTCAGATGGTGGGATGATCTTACACTGTTGAATCTGCTTAAGCACAGCGAGGTCATTGCTTGCCTGGAAAAGCTTGCGTGAACAAAGAAGTTCCCACAAGGTAATACCCACTGCGAATTCATCGTAACGACAGTCAAGCTCAAGGCCATCCAGATATTCAGGAGCAAGATAAGAGAGCTTACCTTTGATTGTTCCTGCCTGTGTTGACTCAGAGTTTGTGTTGGCCTTGGCAATACCAAAGTCAATCACCTTCACCGCACCATCATAAGTAAGCATGATGTTGTGAGGAGAAATATCCCTGTGGACAATATTGTAAGGCTTGCCAGTCAGCTTATCTGTAAATGAGTGTGCATAGTGAAGACCCAGGCAAACCTGGGAGATAATGTAACAAGAAGTTTCAACCGGAAAAGCTTTCTTCTGCTCTTTCAGGCGGTCAAGATACTGCTTGAGGTTTGCACCATGGATATATTCCATTGCTGTATAGAGCTGACCATTGGTCTTACCATAGTCATAAACCTGCATGATGTTAGGATGAAGCATACCGAATGTAATATTCAATTCATCCTGGAACATACGAACGAAAGCTTCATCATTTGAAAACTGAGGCTGAACCATTTTAACGGCAACCATCTTGTTTGCTTGTTCACCTAGATAACGGGCACGACAAATTTTTGCCATTCCTCCGTCAACCAGATGGTCAAGGATCAAATATTTTCCGAATCTTTCAAACTTTTTTTCGCTCATAATGCCTCTAGTACCTATCGGACTTTGGCGGGAATTCTTAAATTAAATAAGCTAAGATTGTAAGTTGAGGAAAATACTAGAGGTCCACTTCTAACTGCTTGAAACCAGAAAAGTTAATAGCAAGGTTAGAAGTTCCAAGCCTGGTAGGTGAGCGTTTGCAAAAGCCAATAACCTTATAGTTCTGGAATCGCCATTCAATAGATGAAGGGTGGCTTTTGATATAACTACCAAAAGAATTGATGACCACATCATCGTAGCCATTAAGCTTCATCTGTTCACGAAAGTTAACATGAGAGATCTTGGTTGGATCGGCACTGTAGCCGGCAGTTACGATGAAGCTTTCGCATTTGGTGAAGTATTCTTTCTCAGCGGCCGAAAACCATTTTGAGAACGGAGATGATGCGTCTGCTTTCCAGAAGATAACGTCGTAATAGAGAGTCATGCCGTGATACCAGCTCATCCGCTGCATTTGCATGTAATCGTCCCAGACTTCTTTCTGATAAATTCCACCGGTATATACAACTCTTCCGGTAGTCGTCTGGTTGTAATTCTTATGGGCAGCACATCCAACGAGTAAGGCAATTACCCCCAAAAAAATGAACTTCATGCCTTCTCCTTAAGCTGATTCTCAACCCACTTTTTCATCGTAACAAAGATGTCCTGACGGTCAATCTCATTCCACAGCTCATGATAGTGTTGTGGATATTGTATGACACTGGCCAATCGTTTATCAATTCCTTGTGCGAAAAGGGTCGTACTCTCAGGATCAACGATCCGGTCACTTCCGGCAACCAGGAACAAGCTGGGTATTTTAAGATAATAAGAGAGGCCTCTGACCCGGCTGCTGGCCTCGATAATTTCCTTGGCCATCCTGACAGTCATAAACTTCGGTATAAGGGGATCAGTATCAAAATCATTTGCACGATCTGGGTCCCGGGTCAGGTCAGCACCCTTATAAACTAAAGGCAGGTGCAATTTAGGAGCGATCCTATCAAGTTTAGATAAGAATGCCTCAGATGTTCCGCTCAATACAACCCGGGGACGGATACAAGGACTCGAAAAGATCAATCCATCTGTCGGGAATGGCCAGCCATAAGCTGAATCAAGGATGCGTGTGAGGGCTATTAATCCGCCAAGGCTGTGGGCACATATAAATGTACGTGTTCCCGGGAGGTTTTTTGTCTGAATAAACTCCCCTACTTTAAGCATATCATCTACATATAATTTGAACTTGGAAAGATAACAGCGAACTCCGCCACTTCTGCCGTGGCCAAGACCATCAAAGATAGTAACAGCGACGTCGGTATAACTCTTAAGCCAAAAGTTCACCAGATCCATATGCCTGCCTGAATGCTCAAGGGCACCATGTACAAGCAGGAAATGCAATCTGGGTTTGCCACGTGAGAAGTGCCTCACAAAAAGAGACGACTCTCCGTCACAGGAAGGAAGAACAACATCTGAAGTAAGGATCGACGTTATTGCCCGTGTCACATTTAATTCTGTACTACGTATTTTTCAATACAGCTTCTTGCTTCGTCACTTAATTTGTCAAACCTGAATGAGAAGCCTGAATTACCTTCAAGTATCCTGACTACTACCCCTGAGGCAGTAAAATGGTATTCAGTATTTTCCGGATGTACATTGATTGAAATTGTATCCCCTGCCTTACCCTTGTACTCGTCCATAAGGACTTGCATTCCACCTACCGAAACATCACGGCAGATTCCTTCAAAAACATTCTTATTATTTTGAATGAAGAGTCTCGCGACAAAAGGTTTGCGCTGTTTGCTTCTTCTATCTATTTCATGAATCACAGGTGGCAATTCCTCGAATATTTGTTCGTATTCCGGAAAATCTCCGAGCACCTTGAAGTCCTGCATTCCTTTGGTAAAGACATAAGTCTTTCCATTTATCCTGTTTTCTTTATAGAGCTGCTTTAATTGCTTTATACTGTACGGTCCATAATCAGATGATGCTACACCTCGATCGTTACCGATGCGAATAAAGACGGCCCTGTCTTCTGGATTTAATTTAAGCAAGGAAACGTCACTTTCTTTATCTTCTTCTTCAGGCACATCCGGAAATGATGGTGCTACTGCAACTACAGGCTCTGGTGCCTTTAATTCTGAACAATCTTTTATTTTTTTCCAGTTTTCGAAGCCTTTTTTCCAGACATAGTCATCTGGCTTGAGCTCGAGTTTTGTCACCATTGCTTCGATTACCTCGACCGCTACGGGACCCTGACGATTACCTTTTTGAACATAATACCAATTATCTGCCATAATATCCTCAACCTATTGAAATGATTATTAGTATAATCATAACCTAAGGACATAATGAATGCCGATAATGGCAATAATTTCCCCTACAGAATTAAAGTTTAGCTGCCTTTCCTCCGATTGGTAAGATTGAGAAAACCCAAGGTGTACTTATGAAAATTAAATGGTCGGTTATTTGCTCTGTGGCCCTACTCTCCCTCATAGGGTGCGGTAAGGAAGAATTTGGGTCCACACCCTCTACTAATACCAGCAAGGCCGAGCCTGTTAAGCAATTTGAACAGAGTTATTGCGCAGTACCTTCAGTAATAAGACCCAAGGTCGACATCCTCTTTATGGTGGATAATTCAAAAAGCACCTACTACCTTGCTGACGACATCAAGTCAGGTATTAGAAATATGATGAACACAGTTTCCAAGGATTTCGATTACCGCTTTATTGGAACCGGCCTCCTTGCCACAGATACCACTCCTTTTAATGATTATCAGGTGCTGACCAATTCTGATGACATGTTAAGTGCAGAGGCTTCGGGGAAAAAGATCATCTCGGCCAACGAATTGAACTTCTTCCATACAAAACCGGCCGAGGGTGTACTGGAAGCTGGACTTAGGCGTGGTGTTGAATTCGTTAATGCTAACGTACAAAACAATTCAGGTCTTTTCCGCCAGAACGCTAACCTCATTGTAGTAATCTTCTCAAATGGACGTGATACCGACGTTGAAAAGAAAGCTGAATGGGAAAGCGGAGTTATGTTTGATAGTGCTGTTTATAACCAGAGACTCGATAGCTATAAGTACATCAAGAACACCCTGCTAAACCTTACACAACTTCGCCTTATCTCAATGAGTGCCATGAGTGCCTGTCAACCAGGCTGGTTCTCATCAAGAGATTCTTACGGGAAGATGGCAAATAACATTTACGACTATTCAGGTGCCTCTGATTCTCCGGCCAAAGACAGCTACGACCTTTGTAATGGTGTTGCCAATATTTTCGCTCCTGTGAATACATCTATACAGATGGTAAAGATCAACCACTCTTATCGTTACTGGCCAATCACTTTCGCCAATAGCTCCAATGTGAGAAATGATTTTGGCGACATCAGTGTCTTTAAGATTAACAGCGGAGTTTCCCAGGTAATTCCAAGTACTGACTGGACTTACTACGAGCATACCGGATCCACTGCACTCAATATTCGTGAGCCAGTTCCTGGTGAACCAGTTCTTCCTGGCGGAGAAGTCTCAGGGAAGCATTTTATCAGGCTTAACACTCCTGTCGTATCCCCTCCTAACTGTATCCAGATCAAGTCCAGCACTCGTACTGAATACTTTGGCTATGTGGTCCTTAATCAGGAGCCAAAGCCGGATTCAATCAACCTGAGAATAAACGGAAAGACGATTCCAAAGAGTGCTGTTGATGGATGGAGTTATGTTGGAAACCGCATGAACCAGAACATCAAGATGCCTTTTCCTGCTGCCGGCGACCAATTGCCTGCAGTCAATAAGTCTGGCTTTATGCTGGAGCTGAATGGATCGGGTAATTTCTATCGCTCTGGTGATAGTGTAGAGGCGAATTTCATTGCTGCTCCTCTCTAGGTAGCAGCACCCTTTTCAATATTCGATTTCCGTATGGCATTCATGAACCGGATGACTGGATACATCTTCAGTATCTTCGGGAAGTCCACTTCAATAAAGGTCTTCCCATCGATCATCGTTGGTTCACCAAATAAACCCAGGTTCTTGGCATCACTCAGACTTTCATAACTGACAGATATGTTCTTGGCCTTGAATTCTTCAAGAATCAGAGAAAGCAGGTAATATTTTGTGAATTTGGGAGGAACATCATCGATTATTCTCAGATTTGGAATATCACAAATGAGCCCGGCTCCTTTCTCAATCACCTTAGCAATCACCATTTCACATTTTTCTGAAACCCGGAGTTTCTTCTCATCAGAAAGGTGACGTTCAGTATTATAAAAAATGAAAACCTGTCTCAGGCCTTCCATATTCTTGAGCAAGAGAACGTTCGGATTCAGGTTTTCATCATCCTGAAGCTCCATCCAGCCCAATTCAACCAGCAAGGTCATAATACTTTCAAGCTTAACTTCCATAATCTGGTACATATCGTTTGTATACAGAGTGAGTGATCGTCGGCTCACCATCAATGCCTGATCCTTCACTTCTCCATGTGCTTTGAAAACCAGGAACAAAGTTCCAAGGATCCGCATGACCTCAATTGGTTTCATGAATTCGTAAGTAGCATGCTTAACACCACCACCATAGGAAAGAGACGTTTGATTGTCTTCCAGTTCCTTAGTGCGTGTATTTGCCCTTCGGAGGCGTGTGACAAGAGTATTAATAATTGTTTTAAACCAGGGATTGAGAGTCAACATCGTCTTGCCGAAAGCGATAAACGAAATTTCAATAATCTCAACAGGTGTCAATGCAGATGCCGAGCATGAACGCTTTTTGCCCGAGCCATCTTCATCAAAGTAGGCCATCTCGCCAATCACTTCGCCTGCACGAAGAATTCCAATTTCAACAAATCCCTTTCCCTTAGGCTTAAAGAGACGAATCTGCCCTTTCTGGATAATGTAAAGTGAATCCGCCACTTCTCCATCATTGAATAGAATTTCACCGGGCTTGAGTTGCCTCATTCCGGATTTAGCTTGCTGGGCGACGACTGGTGCAACCATTACTTAAGCCTTTCCAGAATTATTGCCAGGGCTTCACCACCACCAATGCAAATGGCAGCACAGCCATACTTGGCCTTTTTAAATTTCATGACATTCATCAATGTTACGACAATTCGCGCACCAGATGCACCAATAGGATGACCAAGGGCAACTGCACCACCAAAAATATTGGTTTTTTCATGAGGTATTTTACATTCCTTCATGGCCGCCATGGTGACAGCTGCAAACGCTTCGTTAATCTCAAAAAAATCTATCTGATCAATGCTGAGATTTGCTTTTTTTAATGCCTTATGAATGGCCTCAACCGGCGCAGTCGTAAACCATGTAGGGTTATGAGCATTAGATGCATATCCCAGGATCTTATACTCAGCTTGTGAAGCATAAGAATCCCCTGCCAGGACGACAGCAGCCGCACCATCATTGATAGTTGAAGCATTGGCCGCAGTTATAGTCCCTTCTTTTTCAAAGGCTGGCTTGAGTCCCGGCATCTTTTCAAAGTTGGCCTTAAAAGGTCCTTCATCTTCAGTAACATCCAGAGTCCCGCCCTTAGCAGGTACCTTAACCGCTACTATCTCATTTTTAAAATGGCCTTCTTTCGTTGCTGCTTGCGCACGCTTGAAAGACTCCATGGCAAAAGCATCCTGTTCTTCACGGGTCATTTTATATTTCTTAGTACACTCTTCAGCACAGTTTCCCATGGCGCGATTTGTGTACACATCCCAAAGACCATCCCATTGCATGGAATCCTTGACTTCGGCAGGCCCGAACTTATAACCACTTCTTGTATTCATCAGGAGATGAGGAGCAAGCGACATGTTTTCCATTCCACCAGCAACCACTACCTGATTATCGCCGGTAAGAATTGATCTTGCTCCCAGGATAATTGATTGCAAACCTGATCCGCAGACCTTACCAATCGTTGTGGCAGGGATATTTTCCGGAAGACCAGCTGCCAACATGGCCTGGCGGGCAGGTGCCTGTCCTACACCAGCAGTTACAACATTTCCCATAAACACTTCATCGACTTTGGACTTATCAATCCCAGACTTCAGAATGGCACCTTCAATAGCAGCAGCTCCCAGCTTTGGAGCTGGAACCTGGGAAAGTGTTCCCATAAAACTTCCAAGTGCAGTGCGTGCACCACCAAGAATATACACGGCCATAAACAGTCCTTTTCATTGTCTTTCTACTCTAAATATTTTAATGAAGGGCTAGATAAATTACTACTTAAATTCTCATACGAGGCAGGGTTTCAATGCTGGGAAGACAAAAAACATCAAGGAAGGGCTTAAGCCTTCCAACAGAATGGTTAGAAAGCCTTTCTCGCCTCTTAAACCAAACTTATCTTAAAGAGTGCAAGGATCATGACAGATATTTTGATGTTTATGGTCAAATATTTGCTGAAGAGATGCTTTTGATAGTCTCTTACCTGGGTGATAAGGATCCATCCGTTGCCCCTATCGCCCTGTTCTTAAGCTGTGGCCCTGAACAGATGGCAAGTGTAGACAAGATCAAGGAAACCCAATCGGACTATATTGAGCTGGCGGGCCTCTTTTTTGATGAAGTCCTATCCAGTGAAGACTGGAATGAGTTTGAGCCAAACTGGCAGGAAGTGACTCATAACAACCAGAATTATTTTTATAAACTTACCCGTGAAAATATCAACCTGACCATTGAGGCCAACCGACTCCTGGGTGATGACTTTGAAGACATAGAATTTGATTCAGACGCTGAATAAAAAAAAGGCTCCAAAAAGGAGCCTTTTTTTATAACTAGATATTAGATATTTCACTCGTCTTCGTAGCGCAATGAACTTGAAATAGTTTCAATCGCCAGGTCATCATCACCATCATCATCATCCACGGCATTTTCAAATTCATCTTCTTCAAAATCAAATTCCGAAGTGATATTGAGCTCATTGAGGACACGGTAGAATTCCTTGTCATCTGACAGGTCAGATAAAAGGGCTTCGATATACTTGGTTGGATATTTTGAAATAAGCTCTTCAATATATTCCTGAAGCTTACCTTCTTTAAGGATATCACGCTTCTTCTGAACCACTTTCCAGTTACGAAGATAGTGAAGTCTGCAATAGCTCTGGGTAGTACGGATGTTGTCACAACCCTTCTCAATGCATTCATCATTCTTAGGATCAATAAAGAAATCCATAGTGCCAATAGCTTCAGTTATGTCCTTCCAGTTGAAGTGCTCCCTGAGTTCAGCGATCTCATCAGCAATCTTTCCTTCTATGTCGGCCAGGACTGCATTGCTATATTTCTTGGAAGGCTTAGTTTCGAAAGCGTCAATGACGACATCGGTATCATAAGCTTTCTTGCCTGTTTTCTTAGCAGCTTTGGTCTTTTTATATTCTTCTTCAAATTCATCGAAGTCCTCGTCCTCTTCGACCTTAGGCTTGCTAGCTTCGACAGTTTCTTCTTCTTCATCACCAAAGACTTCGTCACCTTCATCCCCAAGATCATCTTCGTCATCATCTTCATCGTCATCATCAGATTTCATCTTGGCCTTGCCCTTGGCTTTTGACTTCGCAAGCTTGGCATCTTCTTTTTCTTTTTTCAGGCGAAGCTTTTCATCTTCTTTCTTTTTCTTCTCAAGTTCCTTGAGCTGCTTGTTCTTCTCAGCTTCGAGCTGGGCCTTAGACGGGCCTTTAGCTACGATAACTTTCTTTTCCTTCGGCTCTTTAGCCTTAGGCGCTTCCTTAACTGGTTTTGTAATTTTCCCTACAAGTTTGCCAGCAGCTTTCAGCATTTGGTCTTTTAAAGACTTCGGCTGAGCTTTTGCAGCTGGCTTGGATGCAGTTTTAGCAGGAGCTTTTGTAACGACTTTCTTTGCCTTTGGAGCTGGAGCAGCTTTTTTAGCTACTACTTTTTTAGCAGGCTTTGGTGTGGCCTTCTTGGCCGGTGCTTTTTTAGCCATTGTTTTGTCTTTTTTTGGAGGAGCTTTCGCTGTTAGTTTTTTAACTGGGGCATTCTTAGCCGCAGCTTTCTTAACTGGCATCTTAGCAACCGGCTTCTTTTTAGCCATCGTTTTTCTCCTCGAAAAATAACTGAGTAGGCGACTTCGCATTTAAAACAAATTTAATGGGATACTCTAGCAAAATGGTCTTGGCTTGACGAGCAAAAATTAATGAATTGCTTTCAACTCACTGCTTGCTATCACCATGCGCTGGACCTCTGATGTACCTTCATAAATTTCAGTGATTTTTGCGTCCCTGAAAAAGCGCTCCACTGGGTATTCCTTGGTATAACCATTCCCACCGCAAAGCTGAATGGCCTTGGTTGTGATCCACATGGCCGACTCAGAAGCAAATAATTTGGCCTGAGCTGACTCTTTTGAGTATGGCTGCTTAGCGTCTTTTAGTGCTGATGCATGATAAATAAGTAAGCGCGAAGCACCAATCTTAGTGCTCATGTCGGCCAACATAAATTGAACGCCCTGCAAGTCAGACAGAGGAGCACCGAATTGAACACGCTGCTTCGTATAACGAATTGCGTAATCAAAAGCTCCCTGAGCGATACCCAAGGCCTGAGAAGCGATACCAATTCTTCCACCATCAAGAGTGGCCATGGCAACCCGAAAACCTTTCTCGGTTTCACCTAGAAGGGCATCTTTAGGCACTTTTACCTTATCAAAGGCGAGCTGGGCAGTTGATGAGCCCTTGATTCCTAATTTATCTTCGATCTTGATAATTGAAAAACCAGGAGTCGTGGTTTCTACAATGAAAGCCGAAATTCCCTTATAGTCAGGAGTTTTTTTAGTCTTGGCAAAAACAATACAAACACCTGCTTCCCTGCCATTAGTAATCCAATTCTTCATTCCATTAATTTCCCAGTGATCACCCTTGTCTTCTGCAAAAGTTGTAAGGGAACCAGCATCTGAACCTGCGTTTGGCTCAGAAAGACAAAAGCAACCTATCCATTCACCTGTTGCCATTTTAGGCAGATATTTTTTCTTCTGGGCTTCTGTTCCGAAATTCAGGATTGGCCATATACCGAGTGAAGTATGGGCAGAAATCAGGACACCGGTTGAGGCACAATTCCTTGAGATTTCTTCAACGATAAGGGAGTAAGACATATAATCCATGCCTGCTCCACCGTATTCTTCAGGAACATACGAACCAAGAAATCCATTGTCTGCCAATTTCTGGATGAGTTCCTTGGGGATATGGCCTTCATGATCAATCTTCATGGCCAGAGGACCTACCTCTGAATCAGAAAACTTCTTAACCATATCACGCACTTCTTTATAATTTTCTGCGAGCAACATAAATATATTCCTTTATTTGAAATTAGCTTTTCGTTTTTCGATGAAGGCAGATGTGCCCTCGATCATATCCTCAGTCTGGAAAATATTTCCAAAGGCATATGCCTCAACATTCAGCCCTTCTGCAAGGCTTAGTTCAACACCGGTGCGTAGTGTTTCCTTAGCGCGGGCAATGGCAAACCCTGAGTTGCCCTTAACCGACTTAAACCAGTTTTTTGTTTCTTCAATCAACTGCGATTTATCAGTATAAACTTCCAGGGCTATCCCAAGTGTCTTTGCCTCATCTGCAAGAATATTCCGGCCGGAAAACATGATCTCCCTGGCCCTTCTCTCTCCTACAATCCTGGCCAGTCTTTGTGTCCCACCAAAACCCGGAATGAGACCAAGTTTCACTTCTGGCAGTCCAAAAACAGCATTTTTCGCAGCAAAAATAAAGTCACAAGCAAGGGCCATTTCAAACCCTCCACCAAGTGCAAATCCATTTACGCAAGCGATAGTAGGATATGGTAGTGCTTCAAAGGCCCGGGTTACCTGATGGCCTAATTCCGAAAAGGCCCTGGCTTCACCTGTAGTCATTGGTTTCATCTCGGCAATATCAGCACCGGCGATGAATGCCTTCTCACCTTCCCCGGTTACTATCAGACCCCTTAAAGGAAGCTTTGAACATTCAGAAAGTGCTGCCTTTAATTCACGCAACACCTGAATGTTGAGAGCGTTCATTTTAGTTGGGCGATTTATAACCAGCTGACCCAAATCCTCATATGCACTAAAGGCAAGTGTTTCATAATTACTTATCATAGATAAAAAACCCTTTTCCATTCTTGCGACCAAATCTTCCGGCAGCTACATACTGCTTAAGCAACGGACAAGGACGGTATTTAGTATCTGAAAGTCCGTCATGTAGCACATTCATGATGGCCAGGCATGTATCGAGACCGATAAAATCGGCCAGTTCAAGCGGTCCCATTGGTTGATTTGTTCCTAGCTTCATCGCAGTATCAAGGTCTTTGGCAGAGGCCACACCTTCATAAAGGGCATAGATGGCTTCATTGATCATCGGCATAAGGATACGATTTACTGCAAATCCGGGAAAATCCTGGGCCCTGATAAAGGTCTTTCCCATTTTTTCCGCAACTGCTGAAACAGTATTGAAGGTTTCATCACTTGTTTCCAGTCCACGAATACCTTCCACCAATTTCATCACTGGAACAGGATTCATAAAATGCATACCGGCCACTAAATGAGAACGTTTTGTAACGGCAGCTATTTCTGTTATAGATATAGATGAGGTATTGGAGGCGAGAATACTTTCAGAATTGATGACTTCATCAAGCTTCTTGAATATATCAAACTTAAGTTCTTTTTTTTCCGTAGCCGCTTCGATCACAAGTTCACAATCTTTCAGGTCTCCCATTTCCATGGTTGGTTTTATTTTAGCGTACGCATTTTTTGCGTCTTCAGCGCTCCATTTGCCTTTATCTGTGCCTTTATCTAACTGCGTCTTAATAAATTGATGACCAAAATCCAAAGAATTTTTGAAGGGATCAAAGATGATAACTTCAAATCCAGTCTGGGCGGCAACCTGGGCAATCCCCCGCCCCATCTGTCCAGCCCCAACAATTCCAATTGCTTGAATGTTTTTCATGGGAAAAAGTCCTTGTTCATTATAAAGAGTGAAAATATTGAAAAAAAAGTACCGCATAGGTATTGGTTTGCCAAAAGGTATGCAGTACCTATTTCACTATTGCCATGTAGGCCCGGACAGTTTATAACATCGCAATATTTTTGAAAGAATATGAATTAGGAGAACCACTGTGGCAAATCACAAATCATCAGTTAAAAGAGCGAAACAAGAAAAAGTCCGTCGTATGACGAATAAGACTAAAACTGCCAAGACACGTACAGCTGTAAAAGCTCTTCGTGAAGCAGTTGCCAAGGGCGATGCCTCTATGGCCAAGACACTTCTAGTTAAGACTCAGTCATTACTTGCAAAGCTTGCTAAATCTCCAGCGATGAGAAAGCAAACTGCAGCTCGTAAGACTTCGCGTCTAACTAAACTTGTTGCGACAATCAGCAAATAATTAATTGCCATAAGCACTTGATTTAAACAGAATTGAACCCAAAGTATGTAGACAGCTTCGCTGTCCCCCTACTTTGGGTTTTTTCTATTTCAGGAGTGTTCATGAAATCTACTTTGCTTGTTATCTTTTTCTCTCTCTTCCTTGCTTCTTGTGGACTTCAATCTATCCCTCAGGCCAACAACGAAGTTGAAGCTGGCTGGGCAGAAGTGCAGAACCAATATAAAAGACGTTCAGACTTAATTCCAAACCTGGTTGAAACTGTTAAGGGCTACGCGGGCCATGAAAAAGAAACTCTTGAAGGAGTTATCTCAGCACGTGCCAAAGCCACGGCCATTACAGTTGATCCAAAAGACCTGACTCCTGAAAAACTTCAGCAATTCCAACAGGCCCAGGGACAACTTTCACAAGCATTGGGCAGACTTATGGTTGTGTCTGAAAAATATCCAGACTTAAAGGCCAACTCGAATTTCCAGGGTCTTCAGGCCCAGCTTGAAGGAACAGAAAACAGAATCGCCATCGCCCGTCGTCGTTATATCGATACTGTAAAAGAGTTCAATAACCTGGTTACAGTTTTCCCAACCAGCCTTACCAATTCACTTATTCATAAATTCGATAAAAAACCTCAGTTCACTGCTACAGAGACAGAGCAGAAGAACCCAGAGGTTAAGTTTTAATGCATTTATTTCTTAGTCTCTTACTATTCGGCTGGGTCAATGTGTGGGGAGCAGAACTCTCTATTCCTGCACTCACTTCTCCAGTTATGGATCAGGCAGGCTTTTTGACAGAAGCAGAGAAAGAAGATCTCTCAAAACTTGCTTACGAAATTTATACCAATAAAGGTCCACAGATCACGATACTCACAGTGCCTGATCTCCAGGATCATGCCATAGAAGATTTTTCCATCAGAGTTGCAGAACAATGGAAGTTAGGAACTAAAAAAGAAGGCAATGGACTCCTCATCGTCATTTCCAAGGCCGAAAGAAAAATGCGGATTGAAGTAGGAGAAGGTATTGAAGGTGAAATAACCGACTTTGAATCCAATCAATATATCAATAAAGTCCTGGCCCCTTCCTTTAAACAAGGCCGTTTTCACGAAGGCTTGAGAGTGGTCATGCAGGATATCGCACGTAGGTTTAACATCCAGCCTACAGGAGAATCAGCTGTCGTCCGCAGAGCTCCTCAAAGAGTTTCAGGTCCCATAAATAAAATGTTCCCTATCCTGATCGGTATCTTAATTTTCGGGCAAATCTTGCTTCGCAAGCGTCGTATGGCCAGAGGAATGTTCAGCGGATTAGGCATGGCCGGAGCTGGTTTCCTCATGCTTCCAGGCATTGGTCTCGGTGTAATTATTCTCTTTATAATTGGATTGGTACTCGGTACTGCCGGATTTAATAATCTACTTTTTGCAGCTGCTGCCGGAAGCGGACGCAGGGGTGGCTTTGGTGGTGGAGGTTTCGGTGGTGGCGGCGGCGGATGGGGAGGCGGCGGTGGCGGTTTCTCTGGCGGCGGATCTTCGGGGAGCTGGTAATTATGAAAGCAATATTGATACAGGAAGATATTAAGCTAGTTGAATCAAGGCTTAAGAAGTTTGAAGAAGAAACTGGCTGTGAACTCCTGTTGGTTGTGGCCAATGCGGCCGATCCATATCCCGCAGCTTCATTACGCTTTGGCCTTATCTCAGGTTTTTTGATTTCGCTTATATTCAGTTATTACTTTGAATTTCACACGGCCCTATTATGGCCTGTGAGTATGTTTTTAATAATCCTGGTTATGATCTGGGTTGGTCATTTTCAATGGGCAAAAAGACTTGCCTTAAGTTCATGGGAAATTCAAAGAGAGTGCGACGAAAAAGCTGTTGAGTTCTTTCACTCACTCGGCACAACCAAGGTTACCCATAAAGTTACGGCTATGATTATGGTGGCCACTCTTGAAAGACAACTTGAAGTCAGAGTGGATGAAACCCTGAAAGCTAAAATCAGCCAACAAGACCTAGATGAACTCGTTTCAGTCATGATTAAACATTTCTCCAAGGGCAATATGGCCTCTGGTCTAATTGAGAGCATTTCTGTTCTTCAGCAGAAAATACTGACTTCTTTTGGTGGAAGGGTCAGTGATACCAATCCAGGCGAACTTCACGATACAATCCAGTTCATAACAGTCTAAATTGATCCGCTTTAACATCAGTGGTCAGGACAGAAATTAGGTAGGGGCCTATCCTTTAAATAATCCAGGAAGGATTATATGAAAAGGATTTTCACCCTGCTATTAATGTTATGCATACACCTTGGGGCCTATGCCTCTTCACATGATTTGCGAATCGCCAGCTATAATATCAAAGGCCTCCCTTTTCCCATTCAGATAAATCACACGGCACGCTACAAAGCGATAGTGCATGAGATCAGGGCCATGGAAAACCAAGGCCAGGGACCGGATGTGATTCTAGTGCAGGAGGCATTTAGCGTTATGACCAGATATGTGCATAAGCATTTAAAGGATATATATCCTTATAAAGCGAGAGGTCCGGGAAACAGAATAAAATGGAATTCAGGTCTGGAGATTTTAAGTAAATATCCTATTACGAGAGCGACGATTACGACCTTTGGTTCTTGTGACAGCTTTGATTGCCTGGCGAGGAAAGGAGTGCTGTTCACCAGGATAAAATTACCGGGAACTGTTGGCGAAGTGGATATATATAATACTCATATGCAGGCCAATAATGGTCCACGAGCGCCCTTTGCGGAAAAAGTCAGGAATGATCAGACGGAGACGATGATTCAATTTATTAATAACACCCATGAGAAAAATCTCCCGATGTTTATAGGTGGGGATTTAAATACGAAACCGCAAGCTGCGAACTATGCCAGGTTTATGGAAGAGTTTGGGGATATTGATACGAGGAGATTTTGCCAGACAACCAATATTTGTGATGGGTTTAATTTGTTCGGGGATAGTTATTGGGATTCGAGGATTGATCATATCTTTTATTCTTCGGGTGATTTAGGGGTTACGCCGAAGGATTATGAGAGTTTCTTCAAGGATACTGATTATTCGGATCATGCGATGTTTAAAGGGACTTATCAGTTAGGTAAATAAGTTAGTCCGGGACAATTCAAAGGATTGTCCCGGATATTTAAATTAATTCAATTCAAGTTCTTTCAACATCTGCTGAATCACTGGAAAAGATCCAACTCTCTTCCCAATCGTAGCTCTTCCCTGCACAGTTCCAGTCTTCCTCAGCGCTGCTCTCATCTGCACCGGACTAATCAATCTACCCTGCTCCTTAGCAATAGAACTCACAACAGCAATCACTCCCGAAACAATAGGAGTAGCACTCGACGTCCCGGAAAACCTCGCAGTATACGTCTTCTCTTTCCCATCACTAAACAGATCCCCATAACCAGTAGTGACAACACCACGGCCAAAGCCAGCGGCATCTACTCTTGATCCATAGTTAGAAAAACTCAATCGCTCGAAATCTCCCTGCCCAACAGCACCAACCATAATACAACCAGAATCTCGTTTACTTAAATCAAACGCCCCGCCATAAGCAGCATCATCCATATCAGAATTTCCATTCGCAGCGGCCTGAACACAAATAATACCCTTATCAGTCGCGGCCTTTAACTGTTCATAAATATGCGGCCAGTACTCAACAGCAGAATATTTTTTCAAATCTGGCCCTACCATCTGCTGCTCAATCACAAGTACATCACCAGCATCCATATTATCCATCGCACCCTGAATAGCAGCATTTATACTCGAGATATACTGGTCATTAACCTCATCCCAATTTCCTTCAATAAATCCATAAATACCAAAATCAGAATCATAAGCGATTCCCGTAACACCCTTACCATCATTCTTAGCTGCGATCTCACCCCAAACAGCAGTTCCGTGGTTTGTATCATCGCAATCAGGATTATTTCCTACGTAGAAAGGAGTATGAAAGTCCTCATGATGATCTTCAAAACACGTTTCAATATCGATTACTTTTACGTTTTTTCCAGTACCACCCGGAATGGCCCATGCAGCACGGGCGCCTACTCCTAAAGGAGGAGCTTCAAGGTGAAGTTGCTTGGATTCAAAGTTCGGTGTTGGTTCATTACTTATTTCAACTGGAGCAGTGGTTTCATCCATTACTGCATTCTTACCAATAGGTGCGAAATAAGCATGGAGAAGATCTTTATCACCTTTAAGGTCAGCGAGAATTAGAGAAGCACTTTCAGCATCAGGCAACATATTGAGTTTTAAATATCCCCATGTTCCGTCTTTAGAATCAAAAAAAGGCTTGAACTCGCCTAAATATGAATGACGAGAAAGGAAGTCCGATCCATTTTTCAATTTAACTATCAAAGTCTCAACTGAAATGTGTCCACTTGTACGAGCCTTTTCAAGTGTCTTTGAATGGAAAGTCATGACTCCTGCCATACTTGTACTTGAAATAAGGAGACTTGAAATGAGAACGAAATTTTTCATGAACCCGCCTTTGGAGTGTAAGACTTATACCATTAGGGGAGAAATCTACTTCAATTTATGAATTTTTTATAGCTTTTGTCGCTCATGCCACTCGGCAATGGATTCTTTTGGATACCTTCTAAACGTTTTATCTTTTTTACTTTTTTGAGGAACTACCCACGGGGCCTTAAATTCTAACATTAAGTGGGTGTTTTCAGGTGGAATTGGTAAAGGCGTATCAATGGCCGAAGCGAAAGGGTGAATAAGTTCAGGCCAGTTGGAATCCCAAAGCCAGAGGCAGGATCCGCAAACCGAACAAAAAGACCTTTCTCCTGTCTTGCTCGCTTTATACAATTTTATCTTTTTGCAATGGCATGAGCCCTTGAGTTTCATTCAGGCTTCTTTTTACGACACGAGCCCTTGGAAAATGGCTTTTTTCCTGGCACTGGTTCATATCCATTCCAACATCGATTTTTCTTTATGGTTTTTTTCTTAGGCATAATGTCCTCCTGCTTAATGCATTTTAAAAATGCAATAAGCAGGAGTCATGGGTATCTGTGCAAAGCTCTACTTAACTGGTTTTGACATGGACTTGTGCTCTTTAACAATACTTTCTACAACTGATGGATCTGCAAGAGTGGAAATGTCTCCGAGTCCATCGTACTCTCCTGCCGCTATCTTACGCAGAATCCTGCGCATCACTTTTCCAGAACGCGTCTTTGGCAATCCTTTAGTGATGTGAATAGTCTCAGGAGAAGCAAAACGACCGATCTTATTTCTTACTACGTCCTTAATGCTTTCCATGAGTCCTTGATTCTTGGCGTGTTGTTGATAAAGAATGACATAGGCATAAATCCCCACCCCTTTAATGTCGTGGGGTACGCCCACTACTGCGGCTTCTGCCACTTCTGGATGCTCCATCAGTGCACCTTCTATTTCTGCTGTACCCAGGCGGTGTCCGGAAACATTTAAGACATCATCAATCCTGCCTGTAATCCAGTAATAACCATCACTGTCCCTGCGACAACCGTCTCCAGTGAAATAATAACCGGGATATTGAGTGAAATAGGTTTCAACAAAACGTGCATGATCCTTGTAGATTGTCTTGGCCTGACCAGGCCAGGAGGTCTTGATGCAGAGTGCTCCCTCTACATCATTTCCAGTTATTTCTTCACCTGTTTCTGGGACAAGAATAATTGGTTGAACGCCAAAGAAAGGCAAAGTTGCAGAGCCTGGTTTAGTAGGAGTTACTCCCGGGATAGGCGTGATGAGTATGCCTCCGGTCTCAGTCTGCCACCAGGTATCAACAATATCACAGCGACCTTCGCCAACACCATCATGATACCAAACCCAGATTTCAGGATTAATTGGTTCCCCGACTGTGCCTAAGAGGCGCAGGGAAGACCTGTCATATTTTTTAACCAATTCATCACCAAATTGGGCAAGAGTACGAAGTGCGGTTGGTGACGTATAAAAGATTGTGGCCTTTAAATCCTGGACTATTTGCCAGTAGCGAGTGGCGTCCGGATAAGTAGGTATTGACTCAAAAAGAACAGAAGTCGCACCATTTGCAAGAGGGCCATATATTATATATGAATGTCCAGTGACCCATCCGACGTCTGCCGTACAAAAATAAATATCATTTTCTTTCAGGTCAAATACACATTGATGGGTGAAAGACGCATAGGTTAAGTATCCACCAGTCGTGTGCACAACACCCTTGGGCTTTCCTGTGGAACCGGAAGTGTAGAGAACAAACAAGGGATCCTCGGCATCCATAGACGCACAAGGAGCAATTGGTCGGAATTTTTTTACCTCTTCCTCGTAATGAAGGTCCCTATTTTTGACCATTGGAACTTTGGTCTTTGTCCGGTGAACCACTATTACTTTTTCTACGCATTTAACATCATCTAAGGCCTCATCCGTAATCGCCTTGAGTGGAACACTCTTCCCTCCTCGAAGTCCTTCATTGGCAGTTATGACAATTCTACTTTCGGCATCCAGCACACGACCTTTAAGTGCTTCAGCACTGAAGCCACCAAAGACCACTGAATGAATGGCACCAATTCTTGAACAGGCAAGTACCGAGTAAACAAGTTCAGGAATCATGGGAAGGTAAATGCAAATGCGATCACCTTTTTTCGCACCTAATGACTCCAACAGGTTGGTCATACGACAAACATGTCCGTGTAGATCCTTATAAGTAATATTTTCGTATTCTCCGGGGGCATCCTTGGCCCAGATCAGTGCCGTTTTATTTCCTCTTTTTTCAAGGTGTCGATCAATACAGTTGTATGATGCATTAAGCTTGCCTCCCATAAACCAGGAATGATTCACATCTTTAAGATTACCTTGTCCTGCTCTTTCCGGAGCAGTGAACCAGGAAAGACTATTTGCCGCTTTCAGCCAGAAACCTTCAGGATCCTTGATCGATAAGTCATACATGGCCTGATACTCTTTGAGTCCCTTGATTTGTGCATCGGCTTCAATATTCTTTTTAACGGGGTATGTTTTAGTCATATTTGAATCCTTTTTATTGGGTAAATCATGGCATTAGCCACACTTCTTTTCCAGACTATAGTGTGCTAAAATCACTCAGATGCAATATTTCAATATCCAGGTTGCTTCCCAACTTTCAGGCGTAGCTTCAGCAACCATTCGAGCTTGGGAAAAGCGTTACAATGCTGTATTGCCTGACCGTGGAGAGAATGGACACCGTCTCTATTCTGAAAAAGACATTGAGAAACTTGCCCTGCTTTTTCGGTTAACCGAAGTCGGGCAAAGTATCGGGAAAATTGCGCACCTTGAGCTTGATGAACTTAAAGTTGTCTTTTCCACACTCATGCATGAGCCCTATGTCGAGAAGCAAATAGTTACTCCCCATCATGAGAAGCTTGATTACACCAAAATTTTAAATAATCTCTACATTGCACTTGCTGCTTATAAGGTTGATATAATTTCACATGAACTGGATAAGGCAAGAAACATGCTTACTCCCAGGGAGTTGTGTCTTAATATAATAATCCCTCTTTTCCACGAGATTGGACTGAAAGTTGAAAGGGGCGAATTGGGAGTGGCGCAGGAGCATACACTTAGCGCTCTAACTTCATTCTATGTGGGCCAGATGATAGGTGGCCATTATCAGAAAGTATTGCAGGGAGAAGATCTCATCATACTTGGGGCTCCCAAAGGAGAACTGCATGAAATTGGAATTCTTGCTTCCGCACTTTTGTGTGTCCATTATGGTTTTAGGTTTATTTTCATGGGACCTAATTTGCCGGCGGAATCTCTTGCGGAGGCAGCAAATGCCTTGAGGTGCAAGGCCATCCTGCTGGGAACAACCAGGCATGAATTGATGGCCGGATATGATCTGGGTCAATACCTGCAGGACCTACAGGGAAGTCTTATGGTTAAAACAGAAATCTGGGTTGGTGGAAACATCCAATCGGATTTTGCAAATGAGCTAATACGGAAAAGAATTAGCTTCTTTCCTTCCCTTCATGCTTTTGACAATTTCCTGGCCAATATTGAAAGATTTAATCACATTTGTAGGCAGTAGCGTAGACGGCCATATTGCGTCCATTTGGTACTTCTTGATTAACATGTAAGCTCGTTGCTCCTAGTGAAGAGGCTTGATTAAGAGCATCATTCAACGCAACGTCCTTGCTACCTGTTTTATCATTTCCCACCACTTTTCCTACAGTGGCGCAATTAACGGGCTTATGTGTCACAACTTCAAGATCTTTTGCCTTTTGAGACAATTGAGTTGGACCACCAGCACAAGCAGCAAAAATTGATAGCATAAGAATGTATTTCATGGGGACTCCTTAAAAATTTGATATGATCATAGCATGAAAGCAACTTTTTTTGCATTACTCCTCGTGATTTCTTGTGACCGTAAAGCGCAAATCACCAAAGATTCATTCGCTGTAAAAGTTAGCGGAATTGAAATGGACCTATCTCAAGTCAATGAAGTTGTCTGGTGGATAGGTGCCAAGAAAAAAGAAGAGAAAGTCACTCAAAGTGTTACGTTTCTGGTCAGTATGCCTAAATTAAAAGAAGAAGACCTGGAATACTTGATGAAGGAAAAACGTATAGACTCGTGGCTCGTCAGGGTCATCCAGGTCAAGGGATCCAAGAGTCAGGATCTGGGTTCTTTAATTACGCCATTTGTACCAGCTCAACATGGCAGAAGCTCAAGTACGGCCGCTTCTGCTCACGCTGCGGTTAAGATATTTTATGCAGCTGCTTATGCTTCAGAAAGAATGAGGGCCTTTAAGTGTCCGGCCTTCAGTCATGACAAGAGAATTACTTCAATGTCTGTGAAAGGCGAAGATAAGCCAATTGATTTAACTATAGGTGCTGCCATTTCCTATAGGGAAAAGGCCCAGCAAGTTCAATTAAGCCCAAGCGCATTCAATGGCGGTCATTCACTCCAGGGAGAATTTCATCTGGCAATTGCTGCCTATGATTCAAAACGACAAGTATTGTTGGGTGATTTTATAAGACTGCCGAGATACCTGGAAATAGAAAGAGAAGAATCAGTATATGTGGCCAGTTGCCAGGGTGTTCACCCGGAGACGGATTAATTAACTGAACCTGCATTTCCATTCATATGAATCTTAACATCCAATTCATCTAACTCCTCTTCACTTGAGGGTTCTCTTTGTTCATCTTCTTCCGGAACTTGTTCAGAAACAGGTTCTTCATCAAGTGTGGCCTTATAATCCATTCCCTCATCAGACCATGCTGAAGCTGACAGAAGACTGATAAGTAATATGAAGTTTTTCATACTATACCTATCGGACACAATGGCTTTTTTGCTTAATAATTAAACTGGGCCTGGAACCTTAGTAACTGCCCTTTTTCATGACTTCGATTAGTTAGACTTGATTGGGTAGTACGATCTGAAATTGCGTATGCGACCGTAAGTTCAAAGTTTGGGATAGGCTGCCACTCAGTCCCTGCTTCCCACTCCCTGACCTTATTCATTGGAGCACCTGTTTCCAGCTTTTTTCCACCGTCATATTCCTGGTATCGGATGTAAGGAAGAAAGCGATGATCACTAACATAATGCTGATAGTTTAACTGTGCATAACCACCTTTGAGGTGTCGGCTTCGGATTTTTTTCTGAACAGGATCATATTCCGGGCCTTGGCACTCGTTATACTCTAACTGAAGGCCAAGTGGCTGAGGGTAGAAAATGAATGTAGCTGCCTGCCTGGCATCGTAATAGTCATTATTATCAGAAGCATTAAACTTGTTTTCGTAGGCCTGAAGTGATGTCTCAATAAATTGACCATTTTTAAGTTTAAAAGGGTAAGTCATCCTGAGAACCCGATGGAGGTCATTATTTTTCTCAGGCCGGTTTAATGTCTGGCCATTAAAAGCACCAAAGGCAAATGTACCGTAATCACCAGTTCCCTTGAGGTTGTTCTTTGTAAGGTCAGCAAAATTTTGTCGCGCCTCTGGACTGCTATATAGCAACACCACACCAATATCCCTTTCATTGGGAGCAGCTGAATTTATGGCATCGGTTCGGTCCAAGGCCGGACGAATTGAGCTGGATTGAAGATTATCAAAACCATAAGGAACCTTTGAAATCCCTGTCCTGAGTCTGATTCCCTTATCCTCTGTAAGCGCATAATCAAAAAAGGCATCACGAATGTTAAAATAATTTTGCTGGGTAGATGCAGTTCCTGTGGAAGAAGCTGTCGCAGCATCAGAAGCGATATCAGGCTGAATGTAAATATAGATACGCTTATGAACTTCACCGAAAAAAACCAAGCGGGCCCGACGCATGAAAAATCCCTGGTTTTTCCCAATGGATCTATCACAAATAGCACAGGTCAAGTCCTGGTTTGTCTCAAAAATACGGTTGTAGCGAACTTGCGCATAACCTTTAAGCTGGATTTTCTCATGTCACTTAGAGGAGAGAGTTTCATTTACGGTTTTTTGTATCTGGGCAATAGTTGCACCTTGGTCCTGAGCATGAACTACCCGAATAATCAAAAATGTAAAAATAAATAAGAACCTCATGGGATCTCCTCAAACTGTTTTTTAAAATTCTAGACAACCTTTTGTAATTTGTTTGTCAGGAAACCGTTAAGTTAGCCTTGATTCTTATCGCAAATCAATGACTTATGAGTCAAAAAAAACTTGTATTTATTACCTTTTGGACTGTCATAAGCTAACCGGAACTGTATAAGACCCACACTTATGAAAATGAATATAACTGCAGCACTTTCCTGCCTGCTATTGTTTAGCTGCGGAAAACCCACAAAAAGCATTCCTGAGACGCCAGTCCCTCAGATTTTTACGACCAGTTTATCCGCCACTCCCCTATTCCTTTATAAACAGGTCCCCACTTGTAAGAATAAGACTAAATGGGATGTAAATGATCTTGGACTTAATCTCTTTCTTGAAGGGCAAACAGAAATCAGCTCAAGGAATTTTGAAGGCTACCTCAATGAGAACCTTGTCAGAAACTCTGACCTGAAGGTCATCGAAGCCTCCCACTACAATGAGGATTCGGAATACATCTTTGATAATAAAAACTTTCAATTCCTGGTCCATTCCAGGCCAAGGGCAGTTGATCTGTGTCCGGACACTCTTGAATACAGACGTGAAACAGTTGAAAGTGCGGCCCTTAATGCCTCATATTTCATCAATCAGGCCAATGAGAATTATATTAAGGCTACAGGAGCGCATCTTGATCCTATCGTCTTAAAAATCTCCCCGGTAATCCGACAGACTATTGTGACCGGAACAATCCGACAAACTTTGTACTTAACTGATAATGCCTATTATCAACCAGAGCTAAAGACGATTACTTTCCTTCCACATAGCCTTGAAGCAAAGATGGCCGGATACTCGAACTATTGGGAAATTCCAATGGTGGCCGCCCACGAGTATGGACATCATATTTTCAATTCGGTTTTCGGGATGATTTTTCCTGCCGGGGCTCTTGGGATAGACCTTTGTTTTGGAAATCATGCGGCAAGCAATATTGTTAATGAGACCAGTACGGCACGCAAAGTTGGAATTTATGATGTTGTGCTGGCCTTTAATGAAGGCTTTGCAGACCTTGTGGCCTTCTATACTTTGGATGAGGCAGACAGGGGGGTTAAACGTGTTAAATGTATGGAGTTTTCAAGGGATGTGAGTCAGGAAGCCTTCTTAAACGGCACCCCTAAAGTCATAAACTGGCGTGCTCTTAATAGTTTTTTTGCAACGGAAATTGATTCGCAAGGAAAGACCTGTGAAGACGTAGATTATCAGGACGTCCATGTCATAGGGGCCATCTTTGCTCATAACGCAGATCGCTTCCTGTCCGTTTTAACTCCCTCAAATACGCAAAAACTCCAAGTTTTACATGAGTGGCTTCAGGTACTTAAGGCAAGGCACGCTAAGCTTTCCTCACTATCCCCTGAAGTTTATTTTGAAGAAGTTTTTGAGATTTTTTTGAGGCTAAGCCTTAAAAAATTTGGTAAGGAATTTGATCGTTCGAGCTGTAACGAGGTCAAGAGGTTCTATCCGGAACTGCTGGGCCGATTTGGTGAATGCTCTTAATATCAAAGGTCTATTGTGAACACATTTAAGTCCAACGCTTTCTCCCTTCTACAAAAATTGGGTCAATCCCTTATGGTTCCGGTGTCCGTTCTGCCGGCCGCAGGACTTCTGGTTGCTTTTGGGCGAATGCTCCAGAGTATGAAAGATGTTCCAGTTCTTCCCATGGTTGGGGAAATTTGTTTCACAGGTGGAATTGCAATATTTGAACAACTTCCAACTTTGTTTGCTGTGGGAGTTGCTATTGGATTTAGCGGTGGTGCTGCGGTTTCGGGTCTTGCAGCAGTTGCCGGATATTATGTCCTGGTTAACGTATTAAAGAGTGTCACCACTCTGCGGAGCCTTGAACTTGCCATTAATACTGGTGTATTTGGTGGTATTCTCATAGGTCTATTGAGTTCCTATGTTTATAAACGCTTCCATCAGACCAGGCTTCCACAATTCCTTGGTTTCTTTTCCGGCAAAAGACTGGTCCCTATCATTACTGCCGCTGCGGCCGTAGTTCTTGGTCTGGTCCTGAGTGTTGTCTGGCCACCAATCCAGCAAGGTATTAATGATTTTGGTCTGGCAGTTATGGGTTCTGAATTCGGTCCTGCTTTTTATGCGGCCGTAAAAAGACTTTTAATCCCGGTTGGACTGCATCACGTATTTTATCCTCCTTTCCTTTTCCAGTTTGGTGAATTTGTTACATCAACTGGTGAGGTTCTTAAGGGCGAAGCTGCACGTTACTTTGGAGGGGACCCTTCTGCAGGTGCTTTCATGGCCTCTGAATTTGCCATGATGATCTTTGGCTTACCTGCTGCTGCTTTTGCTATCTACAAGAGGGCTAGACCAGAAAATAAAAGGGCCATTGGCGGAGTCATGTTTGCTGCTGCCTTGACGGCTATTGTAACTGGTATCTCTGAACCAATTGAATTTGCCTTTATTTTTGTGGCACCAATCCTGTTTGTGTTTCACGTTGTCCTTACTTTCATCTCGGGCTATGCCAGTTCTTTACTCGACATTCACCTGGGTTATACTTTCTCAGCTTCTCTTATCGATCTCGTCCTTGGAGTCTTTAACCAGAAGAATATGGCCTACCTCTTCTTCGTACTTGGACCTTTAACGGCCCTGGGATACTTCTTCTCATTCTACTTTACGATTGGCTGGCTCAACTTAAAAACACCAGGACGTGAAGATCAGGATCTTACCGCGGATGGTGAGAGTGCGGCGGGCACCGGAACATTCAATGATAAAGCCGCATCAGTCCTTGCAGCTTTAGGTGGAAAAGAAAATCTCAAGCATCTCGATGCCTGTATTACACGCCTGCGTTTAACCGTTGTTGATACTGAAAAAGTAAATACCCAAAAACTTAAGTCTCTTGGTGCATCTGGAAGTGTGCATGCAGGGGGCGGAAATTATCAGGTTGTCTTTGGAACTGAATCAGATCTCCTGAAAGAAGAGATTAAGAAGATCATGGCAAATACCACCACGTCAGGAGCGAGTTCAGTGCTCTCTGTTCCCATTAAGGGAACAATTCTGGAACTCTCTCAGGTTCCAGACGAAATGTTCTCCCAGGGAATGATGGGCCTCGGTTACGCTATTGACCCTACTGAAGGCAGAGTCTATGCACCTTGCGACGGAGTCGTCGCAACTATATTCAAGACAAATCATGCAGTGGCAATCGCAGCAGACAATGGCGCTGAAGTGCTGGTCCATGTCGGAATTGATACTGTTAAAATGAATGGTGAAGGCTTTAAGGCCCATGTGAAAGATGGTGACAGGGTCAAGGAAGGGCAAATCATGATCGAGTTTGCACTAGATATGGTCAAGGCCCGCGCCAAGTCCGCCATCACTCCGGTTGTCATTACAAACAGCGCAGACCTGAAAGGTCTTGTTGTAAACAAATCTAACATCAGCATCAGGAAGTAATTTATGGAAAAAACTTTCAAGATTTTAAATGAAGAAGGAATGCATGCAAGGCCTGCAGGGGCCTTTGTAAAAACAGCAAATGAATTTAAGTCTGCCGTGGAAGTGAAAGCTAATGGCATGACAAAGAATGGTAAGTCCATCATGGGTTTAATGAGCATGGGGCTTTCAAAGGATTCAGAGATAGTTGTTACAACTAAAGGTGAAGACGAAGAAGCAGCACTTAGCAAGCTGGGTCTTCTCATAGAGAATAAATTCCAAATCTAAGGCCATAGCATGTTGGTAGGAAAAAATGCCTCTCAAGGGATTGCTATTGGCCGTGCCCTGGTCATGAGACCCCAGTCCATCAATATTGAGACTGGCCATGTATCAGATGTTGAAAGAGAAAAAGTCCGTTTTCAAAATGCCCTGAATAAGTCAGCAGATGAGATTCGAAAACTCCACGAAAAGGTCCTCTCTACTTTAGGCTCTGACAAGGCACAGATCTTTGAAGCCCACCTGATGATTCTTGAAGATCCTGAACTGACGGATGCCATTACTGAGAAAATTACCACAGATAAAGTCAAGGCCACTAAGGCAGTCGACGATGTCGCAAAGGGTTTCATTGCCATGTTTGAGGCCATGGACCAGGAATACATGCGTGAGCGTGCTCTTGATATAAAGGATGTCACTGAGAGGATTTTAAGAAACCTCCTCGGTATCCAGGTTCCGGATCTTAGTCTTTTGACTATGTCTGTGATCCTTGTGGCCCACGATATTACCCCTTCTCAGATGGCGAGCATTGACCTGAAATGTGTCCTGGGAATTATTACTGAAGTTGGCGGCAAGACCTCTCATACAGCAATTATGGCACGTACACTTGAGTTGCCGGCAGTGGTTGGTTTAAGGGATGCAACTTCAAGTATCCACGATAGTGAATATCTTATTGTTGATGGAGAAGCAGGAGAAGTTTATCCAAATCCAAATGCTGACACCATCAGAATCTTTGAGGCCAAGCGTGAACGTGCCATAAAGGCCAAGCAGGAACTAATGGGACTTGTGGGTCATCCCAGCAAGACCCAGGATGGCCATGAAGTGTTCCTTGAGGCCAATATTGCCTCCGCCATGGATCTCGATACAGTCCTAAGAAATGATGCCCAGGGTGTGGGTCTTTTCAGGACTGAGTTTATCTATATGGACCGGACTACTTCTCCCAGTGAGGATGAGCAATTCGAGATTTACCGAAAAGTCCTGGAGAGAATGGCCGGTAAGCCAACTGTCATTCGCACCCTGGACGTAGGTGGGGATAAAAATGTTTCTTATTTGAAGATTCCAAAGGAAGATAATCCTTTCTTAGGATTTCGTGCCGTTCGCTATTGCCTGCGTAATCCTGAACTTTTTAAGACTCAATTAAGGGCATTGCTTCGTGCTTCGATATATGGAAATTTGCATATCATGTATCCCATGATTTCCAGTCTCCATGAAGTAAAAGAATGTAAGCGCTACCTGGAAGAGGCAAGATCTGAAGTCAAGGCCCGTGGTCTTCATGTGTCAGAGACTATCAAGACAGGCATCATGATTGAAATTCCTTCAGCAGCAGTTATTGCTGATATATTGGCAAAGCATGTTGATTTTTTCAGCATCGGGACTAACGATCTCATTCAATACGTTTGTGCCGTCGATCGCATGAATGAAAATGTGCATGATCTTTATGATCCGTTTCATCCGGCAGTACTCAGACTAATCAATCAGGTTATTCATGAAGGCCATAAGGCGGGTATTGAAGTTGGCATGTGCGGGGAAATGGCGTCAAATGAGCTGCTGACAGAAGTGCTTCTTGGGATGGGTCTTACTCATTTCAGCATGGCCCCGTCCGGTATCTTGCGAACCCGTAAGAAAATTTCAAATTCCAGCTTCTCCAAGGCACAAAAACTGGCCCGCGAAGTGCTTAAACTTGGAAGTTCAGAAGAGATCAAGAGCTTCCTGGCCTAATCAATTGACCTCCATTCAAACTTATAAGAAAATCCTAAGGAAGTTTTCATACCTAAGGACCGCGATGCGTATAATTTTCCTGTTACTAATTCTATTTCCACTTACCTCCCAAGCGTCATTCCTGTTTAACTATGGCCTTAATTATGATTCTGAAACTGAAGCCTCGGACAACGAGTACACCAAGACACGAACTTTCCATAAAGTATTCCTTGGTGCATCAGTTAATAACAGGAAGACTGTTTTTTTTGGATGGAACATCAATTCATGGACCTCCACAGTTACTATGGGTGGCGGTGAAGAGGATAACTACTCCCTGATGGAAATGGGTCCCAAGATCATATGGTTTATAGGTGAATCACAAAATTGGTACTTATCCGGTGAATGGAATCCTTATGTTACCGGAACTCGTACGAAGCTCGGCACAGAAGGTGATATCCGGGGCTCTGGCCTGGGAGTGGGAGCTGGCTATCGATTCCGTCTATCAAGATTATGGGGCATGGGAGCTGGACTTCACTACCACAGCATGAGCATGACTGATGAGACTATCGATAATGCAAAAGAAGACATTTCGGATAAGGTCACTAACATTATGCCGATGCTCGAAATTTCAATTCTAACAAAGTAGGACCTGTGCCCGTTGAATACCAAGCCCTGGCCTTTCTCACTATTTTTTTTACACTCGCATGGGTGCCTGTCAGCGCCGGCAAGTTTGGATCCTTTGGAATAAAGTGGCTGGCCAGTAACCGTCATGAATCTCCTAAAGGTGAGCTCGCTATGTGGGCCCAGCGATGTGATCGGGCCTATAATAACCTGAAGGATTACTTCCCTGCTTTTGTTGTGGCCATCCTGCTATTGGGTGCCACAAATAAGTTTGATGAAACAACCGGGTATGCGGCCATCATATTTGTCGTGGCCCGACTGATTCATTATATTTCATATGGAATTGGACTCTTGGTGCCAAGATTTTTGACTTTTGCCATTGGTCTCATTGCAAATATTTATCTCTTAATAAAAGTATTAATCTAATGAAATTTATTATTCTTCTTTTTGTTCTCACTAATGCCTTTGCTCAAACCAGTGATCTTCGAACTATTGCTGAAAAAAGTGGCTGGAAAAGTACGGGCAGGGCCATTGAAACGGAACTTCTTTGTAAAGCTTTCCAGAAAAAGTTCCCTAAGGATGTCGCTTGCAAAAGCTATGGCAAAACACCTGAAGGCCGAAACCTGCTTTACATTATGGTTGGCGACCGCAATCCGAAGAACCCGGTCGTCTGGGCACAGGCAGGAATTCACGCAGGCGAAATAGATGGAAAAGATGCAGTGTTTTGGTTAATGAAGGATATTCTTGAAAAGAAAATCACTTCAAATCCGTTACAAGGTGTCACATTGATCTTCATTCCAATCGTTAACGTCGATGGGCATGAACGCTTTGGAAAATGGAACAGGCCTAACCAGGTTGGCCCTGAAGAAATGGGATGGCGTACAACCGCCCACAATTTAAACATGAACCGCGATTTCATGAAGGCCGATTCACCAGAAATGCAGGCCATGCTAAAGTTATGGCTGAAGGTTGATCCTATAGTAAGTCTCGACTTGCATGTAACTAATGGGGCCCAATTTGAACCTGAAGTTGGGATCATTATCATTCCAAATGAATTTCATGGTTCAACTTCACTGCATAAGGCCGGTCGTTTGCTTGAAAATGGCTTAATGGAAAAATTAAAGGCCAGAGGCCATAAGGCCCTTCCTTTTTATCCTTCATTTGAGGAAGAGGATAAACCGTCAACCGGGTTTGGTCGTTATGTCTCAAATCCCCGCTATTCCCAGGGATACTGGTATGCGCAGAACAGGATCGGCATGCTGGTTGAATCACATTCATGGAAAGATTACGCCACAAGGGTAAAAGTTCATTACTCAACGGTACTTAGTACACTCGAAATGGTTGGGCAACATGGTAAGGATTGGGTCAAGGCTGCCGAGGAAACCAGAAATAACGTATTGGCAGGCAAGGAAGTTAATCTTTCGTATAAGCACAATGACAAATCCAGACTCATTGATTTCCCTGGCTACAAATACAAAATCCAGAAGTCAGATATTACGGGTGAAGACGTCATCAAGTATTTCCCGGATCAACCTGAAAATTGGAAAGTCCCTTTCTATGAAGTGTTATATGCCGACTCCAAGGTGATGGCGCCAAAAGAAGGCTATATTATTCCTGGCACTCATGCCAAATGGGTGAAGGAGAAGCTTGATATTCACGGTATCCGTTATCAGAGCTGGAAGCCATCGGGGAATGATAGATTAGAAGTCTTTCGCTCTACCACCAAAGAATTTGCCAAAACTTCCTTTGAAGGACATCAGCAATTAGTCGTTACTGGAAGTTGGGCCAATGAAGAAGTAAAAATAGCACCTGGTGCGATCTTCGTACCAATTGAACAAAAACGTGCGTTTCTCATCATGCAATTTTTTGAGCCTGTGGCAAAAGATTCATTTGTCAGCTGGGGATTCTTCAACCCAGCATTTGAGCCAAAGGAATATATGGAGAAATATGTTCTTGAGGATGTAGCAAAAGAGATGCTCAAGGATAAGAATGTTGCTGCTGAATTCAAACAACGCTTAAAGGATGATGCATTCTCGAAAGATCCGGCACAAAGACATGATTTTTTCTATCGCAAGCATGCTTCTTGGGATGTTAAGTACAATATGTATCCGGTTTTTAGAAAATGAAAACTTTATTATGTCTTATCCTCTTTAGCTTCAATGCTATGTCAGAAGTCACTGTCATTATGGAAACCTCCAAGGGGACCATTGAAGTTGAGCTGAATGAAGATAAAGCGCCAATCACAGTTAAGAACTTTCTTTCCTATGTGGATTTTCATTTCTTTGATGGCACACTTTTTCATAGGGCCGTCAAAAATTTCGTTATCCAGGGTGGTGGAGTACTTCCCGATATGACTGAGAAGCCTACCAATGCACCAATTAAAAATGAAGCAACGAATGGACTGAATAACCTCAGAGGAACGATCGGGATGGCACGGGATAATGAGATAGATACAGCGACTGCTCAGTTTTTCATTAACACAGTAGATAATACAAGGCTTGATCATCAGCCAGGTAATCCCTTGAAGTTTGGATATGCTGTTTTTGGATTCGTAACAAGTGGTATGGATGTAGTGGATGCTATTCAAAACGTAGCGGTCCATGCGGTTGGAGATTATGAGAATGCTCCTGTGAAGCAAATTCTTATTTATTCAATTCGCAGGAAGTAGTCAGTCAAATCATGGTCTTAGCTTGTTTTCATCATTTTTCCGGGAAGATTACCGATAAGGTGTGATGGAAAAAATCATAAGTATCAAGAACCTATCGTACGAAATCCCCTATTCAGGCACAATCCTTGAAAACATTAACCTAGAAATGGGGCCTAATGAGTTTTTAGGAATACTTGGCCACAACGGTGCAGGCAAGACCACTCTGCTTGATATTATTTTGGGCTTTAAGGTTGCAACTCAAGGTGAAGTTAAAGTTCTTGGAGAAAGTTCCAATGACATTGATAGAAAAAATAAAAACCAAATCATCTTTTTATCCCAGGACGTAGCTCTCAGGGGAAATTTAAGCGTTGGTGATTTCCTGAAGTTTGTTTCTGACTTATATCCAAACTATTCAAAAGAAGATGCTAAAAGACTGATGCCAATCTTCAAGCTCAAGTCAGACACTTTGATTAGCTCTCTTTCAACCGGACAGCAGAAGAAAGTTCAAATTGTAGCAGGCCTGGCGACAAGGCCTAAACTCCTCATCATTGATGAAGTCACAGCGGTACTGGATCCGGAAGCGAGGATTGTTCTGTTTACTGAACTTCAAAAGCTCAAAACTGACTATGGAACATCAATTGTAATTGCAACCAACATTGCAGAGGATCTAACAGGAATTGTAGATCGTGTGATGTTTGTTAAAGACAAGCGGGCCAACATGTATGGACCTGGTGAGATTATGAACCTTTTCCAATCAGGACGAGTAGCATGAATCCAAATATTAAAATAGCTCTTAAATATTTTTATGAATGGAACCATAAGGCTTTCTGGAAGGTCATGTTTAGTGTCCTCCTGGGAATAATAATTAAACTTAAATTAAAGGAAGAAGAATTTCCCTTTGAACTTCTCCTTATCATTCCTTGGGTGCTATCCTTAAGTTTCTTTAGCAAAGCTTCATGGTCATTAAATGGATCAGGATTTTCCTGGAAATACATGTTATCACTCCCCTTATCTAAAAAAGAATTCTTAATGAGTGTAGGGATCATTCATTTACTTAGCGCAATTCCGCTTTTAGTTTGCACACTCTTTGTCATCCCTGAAGAAAGAATTTTTCAATTTCTTACGATAGGAATTCCCGTTCTCTTTACTTATGGCTTTATTACTGTGGATAGAAGAATAAATGAGGAAAGGATTTTGTATTTCCGAAACAAAAACCTAAAATTAATCAAATATACCTTTTTGAAAGTCTGTACAATCAGGCTAACTTGTTTGTTCCTGGCCTTTCATTTGTATGACATTCTTGACAAGAAGTTTAATTTTCCTGAATTTGGCAAACCTCTCTCCAAAGTTCTTGAGTACCTATTTACTACTTCATGGATATTTTTTCCTCTTCTGTTTCTCGGTGTTTATTTATTGTTTCAGAAATCACTGAATAGATGGAAAGATGAAAAAGTTTTCTTTCCAAGGCTCGACTGGAAAGCTCAAAGAGACATACCTATTCTGGCTGTTTGCTTTAGTATCCTGGGAGCATATGGATGGAATATTGGAGATGCCAAACCATATGTCTTTGCAGAAAGCCCACTGCTGACTGCTGTTTACGAAAAAGACTATAAGGGTTTAGATAACATTATCTCAAGTAAAGGTGCAGATCTATCGAAGCCAAACCAATACGGCTATAATGCTTTTATGGTAGCCGCTCAACGAGGTGACCTGAAAATGTATAAATATTTGACCAGTAAAATTGCTGCTCGAAATGGCATAGTAAAGATTAGTAGCAGCCCTCTTAATGGAATGGATCTATTATTGCTGGCCATTGAAAGTAAGAATGAGAGTTTAGTTCTACATATTCTTCAAGAGGGCCCATCTTCTGTTTTCGACTATTCAAAGCTCGGTTATCAGCCAATACATGCAGCATCCAAACAGTGCATGACCAGGAGTGTGGATTTGATGATCGAGAAGGGAGTAGATCCAAAAGTTTTAGGCAGAGACGGCGGCTCGACCCTTCATTATGCAGCAATGGGAAACTGTTTTGCAACTTCAGTATCCTTGCTTGACCATGGTGTTGATCCTACTCTTTCGGACAAAAGTCAAAAGGTTGCTACAGCATATTTTGTCGCTGGCAACCAACGGAACGAGCTTACCTACTTATATGATAAGCGTTCACGCAACCCTGCGGGCAAATAAGTCTGATGGGCCTTCTACGTTAAGATATTTTTCCAGCTCTTCTGCACCACCTACTTTCCGCCCGTTTATAAAGACCTGGGGGAGCTTGGTGCTATCCGAGATTGCCTTCACTGTTTTAATGGAAAAGTGCTCAGTCAGAATAACCTCCTCATAAGGCATCTTGTACTGCGATAGCAATTCTTTCACCCGGGCACAATAAGCACAGCCTCGCTTCGTAAAAATGGCAATGGAGTCGGGTAACTTAATCCCGGGGTTTAAGTATTTTAAGACATTTTCTGCACTTGATTCACCATAGGGATCCCCTTCCCAGGAACATTTTCTCAATGACTCCATCGTTAACCACCATGGCGTATCTCCAGCTCCTGTAACCAAAGCAGAGATCATCTTTATTAACCAGGAGACCCATTTCTTTTGTAAATTCTCCATTACCGTCAGGAAGCATGGTGATCCTGTATGCCTTCTCTGCTTTCTTCCATTCATTCAGAACAAAGCTGTCGTTAACAGCAAGACAAATGACATCATCAATACCATTGGCCCTGAATGAATCGTAGAGTTCATTATATTGTGGGAGATGTACTGAGGAACAGGTTGGAGTAAAAGCACCAGGCAGGGCAAAGAGAACAACTCTTTTTCCCTTAAAGAAATCGTCAGTGGTTTTTGTAACCCATTTATAGTCTTCGCGTACCTTGAATGTAATAGAGGGAATGCGTTGTCCGGTTTTATCAGTTAAGGCCATGAGCTCCTCCTCTGTAATAATAGCTGCAAAAATTCTACGCCCACATCCCTATCTTTCAGACTGGATTTAATTAAAAGATTGCCTATCGGCCAAACTAAATGAATATTCAATTGGTCAAAGTCTGCTCCCAAAGGAATCCTGATGCGTGAATTTTATCCTGAAATCGAACCCTATGATACCGCTTACCTGAAAGTCTCAGATTTGCATGACATTTATTATGAACAAGTAGGAAACCCTCAAGGCAAACCAATCGTTTTCGTTCATGGCGGCCCTGGAGGAGGTGTTGATCCTTCCATGCGACGTTTCTTTGATCCCAAGGTATGGAGAATTATCCTTTTTGACCAACGTGGTTGCGGGAAATCAAAACCATTTTCTGAACTAAGAGAAAATACGACATGGGATCTGGTCAGCGACATGGAAAAACTAAGGACCAAGCTTGAAATCAGCAAATGGAGTGTGTTTGGAGGTTCATGGGGTTCAACCCTCGCCCTGGCCTACGCCGCCACTCACCCTCAGGTAACCAAGGAATTAATCCTTCGAGGTATTTTCCTCCTGAGGAAAAAAGAAATCCAATGGTTTTACCAGGAAGGAGCGAGCAACATTTTCCCGGACGCCTGGGCAAAATACCTGAAGCCGATCCCACAGGAAGAGCGTGGAGATTTGATTCAAGCATTCTATAAAAGACTCAACTCAGACAAGAAAGAAGTTCGAACTGAAGCGGCAAAGGCCTGGTCCATTTGGGAAGGTACAACTTCAAAGCTCCTTCTGGACCCTAACTTTGTCGAACGTTTTGCTGGAGATGAATTCGCAGACGCCTTTGCAAGAATCGAGTGCCACTATTTCGTAAACAAGGGTTTCTTCTCAGAAGATGATTGGATACTTAAACAAGTCGATAAGTTCCGCCACATCCCCACATGGATTATCCAGGGTCGCTATGATGTCGTTTGCCCGGCAGTTTCGGCTTACGAGCTGAACCAACTTTGGCCTGAGTCCCAGCTGCATATCATTCCAGACGCCGGCCATTCGGCCACTGAGCCTGGAATTAAATCCAAATTGATTGAAGCGACTGAGTTTTTTGGAAAGTTGCCTTAGGATTTTTTACTTCCGCCGGCGGAAGTGCAACGGCGCTAGAGCGACTTCATCTGGATGAAGTGGATTGTGCAATGCTTCGTCGGCGCTGGAGTGACTTCATCTGGATGAAGTGGATTGTGCATGGTTCTACCGCAGTAAAAAAATCTTAGAGAAACCTATCTTTTTAGTTTGCTCACCAAAACCTTTGTTTGATACACCTACCACGAGGTAATTCCATGTCGTTTGATCGCCGTTCATTTCTTAAAACTTCGATGCTCTTCAGTGCGGCAGGCATGGGACTCTTTCCAAAACAAAGTGTCATGGCGAGAGACTTTATCTCTAACGATGTCTTCTCAAAGGGCCCCATTGAGACCTTAAAAGAGTTTAAAGGCTCACACGAGTTTACCGGGGATCACGATACAGCAGGACATGAAATTTTCTGGGACAAAGAAGGGTTCCTGAAAAAAAATGGCATGATTCCTCCTCCTACAAAAACTTACGATGTCATTGTCATCGGTGGCGGCATGGCCGGACTTTGTTCCGCCTACAACCACAGGAATGAAAAAACTCTCCTGATTGAAGGCCATCCCCAAATGGGTGGCAACAGCCGGGCAGAACGTTACGAGAATCTGAGCATGTCATTAGGGGCCGCTTATATAAATATACCTGAAAAAAATGATCCGCTGGATTTGTTCCTTAATGACCTGGGTTTAAACACGGCATTCAGACGTGAGCCCATCGATGAATTTTCAGTGTTTATTAACGGTAAAATGCAGGGTGGGTTCTGGAACCAGGGTGAGGATTTCAAGAAAGTCTTTAATAAGTTTGCGGACATCTATGAAAACGATTATCCCGAACTACCCATTTATCCCGAAACCGGCAATCGCGAAAAACTCAACCAGATGGACCTGCTGAACTTCAAGCAATGGATCGCCATGAACCTGGGCGAAGTACATCCTCATATTATGGAATTTTTTCATCAATACTGCTGGTCTTCATTCTGCGGCAGTATGGACGACCTGTCTGCTGCACAAGTTGTAGGCTTCATTGCAAGTGACTTAAATGGGGTGCAAGCTCTTCCAGGCGGCAATGCGGTGGTGGCCGAAGCCATCTATAACAAACTTAAAAGCTCCAAAGTCAGCATGCTAAATAACTCTTTCGCTGTGAACGTAAAAAACACCGGTAGCGATGTGGAAGTCACATACTTTGAAGATCAGAAGCGTCTCATTACCGTGCGAGCGAAAAAAGTTGTCATGGCAGCACCTAAGCTTGTCACTAAGTTCCTCATTGAGGACCTGGCAAAGGAACAACACGCGGCCATGCATGCAATGAAGTACCGGGCCTATCTGCTAGTCAATGTACTCTTAAGCAAAAAGGTTCCCTCTATGGGCTATGATTTATTCGCCCTGAAGGGAAAGATCCCAGTTTCAGAAAGAACAGAAATTGAAGAACGTGGCTTCTGCGATATCATTTTCGCTGATTGGGCCAATCATGACCGGGCCGATCAAAGTGCACTCACGCTTTACATTCCCCAACCCTATGAGGGGGCCCAGCAGTTTCTCTTTAGTAGTTTTACCTATGAGAAACACCGGCAGAGAATTCTGAATAATCTGGGGCCATGGTTTGATAAACTGGGTCTCACTAATGAAGATGTAATAGGTATGCGCATGAGCCGCTATGGCCATGCCCTTCCACTGGCCCGCCAGGGGTTCATTGCATCAGGTTTGGTAGAGAAAGCACATAAAACAATTGATAATGCTATTTTCTTTGCCCACTCAGATAACTGGGCAAATCCTTGTCTGGAAACAGCTTTCTATAGTGCAAAAGCCGCCTTTATTTAACTTAATGAAGATTGGGTTCAAATAAAGGCAGCTCCAGCACAAATGAAGTGTGATTATTTGAGACTTCATAAAATAAGTCGCCGCCATGATCCTTGATTATACCCCTGCAGATGCTGAGACCCAGGCCAGCCCCTTTCCCTATATCTTTTGTGGAGAAAAAAGGTCGCATCATCTTTTTTACTACTTCATCATTAATACCAAATCCACTATCAATAATTCGTAACCTGAAAAAAGATTCTATAGCAGAACTTTCAACATGAATTTCAATCCACTTCTCCTTGCAATCCTTTATCGCATCAACAGAATTTGAAATCAAATTTGATAAGACTTGAATAATTTGAGCGCGGTCACCTTTAAACTGTATATGACCAGGTATTTCCTTGATAAGCTTCACGCCGTTTTGTTTTAAACGCTCATCACACATCATTAATGTTTCGGAAATAATTTCAGAAAGAAGGAGATGTTCCTTAAAAGGTAAATCCCTGTGGGTGGCGAATAATTTAAGACCCTTTACTATGTGTTCAATTCTTATGCCGCTTCTAATCAGCTTATCCATTTTTTGTATTTCGCTTGTCTGTTGTGGACGCTGATGCAGAAAATATTTTTTCATGGATTCTGCTACAAGCATAATCACAGACAAGGGATTATTTATTTCATGACACATTCCAGCTGCCATACCGGACATGAGTTCCATTTGTTCAAGATGATGAAGTTTAATTTTTTGTTGTAAAACAGACTTTGATAATCCCTGAATCTTGAAAAACTTTTCATTATTATCCCCCAGAGCCTTCCTCAGCTCAATCAAGGAAACAACTTGTCGAGAAATCATCTGCAACATTCTTATTTTGTCTGGTGATATATACCTGGGCAAGAAATCAATTACAGCTAGAGTTCCGAGAGCAAAGCCTCGGGACGAAATTAATGGAACTCCAGCATAAAACTTAAGATAAGGAGGACCCGTGACATAAGGATTATCAGCAAATCTTAGATCATTTTCAGCATCGTTTATAACGAAAGCCTCCATCTGGTTTATCGTATAGTTACAAAAGGACAGTTCTCTGGGAAGTTCTTCTTCTTTCATCCCCACTCTCGCCTTGAACCATTGTCTTTTGCAATCAATTAAGCTCACAAATGAAATTGGTGTTTCACAAATATAGGCTGCTATTTGGGCCAACACATCAAAGCGAGGATCTGGGGGGGTATCTATTATTTGATATTCTAAAAGTTCCTGAAGTCTTTCAGCTTCATTTTTAGAAAAAGGGACCTTTTCCATGTTCACGAAGGTACTTCATTGATTTGAGAGGTAAAGTAGCGGTGCTACTTTGCACGAGCTGCTTCTATTCATTAACACTTGGATGTCGAGCCATGTCGCTAATTTTACGAGACTGTCTAAACTTTAGCTACCTGTAATAATCGCCCCATTCCATTATTACGCTTCATCCCGGTGATACAATTCTGAGGGTATAAACACATAAAAATGAGTTAAATTTTGTTTTCACTAAAAGTCGTAATCCTGGTCACCACTTCACTTCTTGCCTGTTCGGCCTGGTGTAAGACATTTGTCATTGTAGAGAACAAGACAAGCATCAAGCTTCATTTTGAAACAACACAAAGCGGTTATTCCCTTTCAAGGAATCATTGGGACCAGCTGGCTTTTGATATCGAACCTGATCAGACCAGGTCAATACTTGGATTTAATCGGGACATCGGAATTAAAAGAGGTAAGACATTCTTATTCACAACCCGGGTATCTTCAGATTTAAATGACGGCGAAAAGATCAATCTTCTTCAGCTCTTGCAAGGAAGAACCGTCAACAGTCATCTGTGGCAATCTCTAACTACAGGAAACCAAAAAGTGGTCTGGAATGACACTAGGGATTCAAAGCATATTGGTGTAACCATTAATGGCAAACCCATTCGTGTTTCTTACAGAGCGGTTTCAGACGGAACTAATGACAATATTATTTATAGTTTCAAAGAACTTCCGCAAGGAAACATCGGCGAAGAAGAAAACAAACTTTCAATCTTGAACTACAATATATACATGCGCCCAATAGCCTTATTCAAGAATGGCCAGTTCATCCGTGCGGAATTTTTACCTGAGGTCATTTCAGGAAATGACGTGGTTAATTTCAGCGAAGCCTTTGATGACGATGTCAGGGATCTGCTTATCAGTAGGATTTCAAATGAATACCCCTACAGAACAAAGGTAGTTGGTAAGGACAAGGGCTTTAAGCAGGACGGCGGAGTGCTCATCGTTTCCAGGTGGCCAATCATTGAAGAAGACGAATATTTATTTGGAGATCTTTGTTTCAAGGACTTCGAAGATTGCCTTTCCAATAAGGGAATTGGGTACGCAAAAATATTGAAAGGGTCCAAATTTTATCACATTTTCGCCACACACATGCAGGCAGGTTATACCCAGAAGGACAAGAACGTACGAAGGGCTCAGCTCCGCAAGTTCAAGCAATTCATTGACAGTAAAAATATCAATAAAGATGAACCCGTCATTATGACCGGAGACTTTAACGTCCATAGGAAAGAGCTTGATGAAAAAGAAGACAACTTTGATGCCCTTGAAGTGTTGAATGATGTCCTTAATTTGGATGAAGGATGGATTTCTGATTCCAGCGTTAAAAACAATTATGCCTTGATGCTCAAGATACTCAAGGCAAGTGGCCTCCCACATACTGGACACAGCTATAGCTATGATCCTACGGTCAACAAGCTGGGTAAGTCATCCGACCCCGCAGAATTGGTTGAGCACATCATGTTTTCTGATGAGCATAGAACGCCAATTTCAGCTTCACAAAAAGTGATAATAGCGAAATCTAAAACACCATGGCGCCAATATGTCTGGGAAGACTTTATATCTGATTTGTCTGACCATTTTCCAGTCAGGGCAGAATTTCAGTTTTAGTCTTTGGAAAGAATTTAACCCTTCCTGTTCATAAACAGAGCTTCTGTCCTCAAATGAACTCTTTTATTGATTCTTACTGCAAAAAAAAGAAATGATTTTAAGCCCTATCCTAGATTCACCAATATCCATCACCCGATGCTGCAAGAAGTCTCACACACTGCTCATTGCTAAATAGTTCGCGATTAACTATTTTCCTGAAAAAACTGAGGTACATATATGAAATACATCTTTGCTGCCGGAATGCTCATTTTCACTTTAACAGGACAAGCCTCATACAAGAGGGTCTGCTCTTTAGAATGCTACAATGTAGAACCCTTAAAAGAATATCAAACTTGCATGAAAAATTGCACCGACAGCGAACAGCGAGAAGAAGCCTTAGATAAAGAACCGGCCAAGCCCCAAAAACCATCAAAACCAAAAAGAAATAACAAGTAAACGACTCTCACTTCATCCAGATGAAGTCATTCACAGTCATGAGCTCGCGGAGCGCCTCAATAGAATTCCGCGAGCCTCAGATGATAAAAAAAAAAGCCACCCAAAGAGCGGCTTTTTTTCTTAGAAACATGGTGCCCCTTAGTAGACGAGTTTCGAACTGCAATCCTTGAAATGGCATCTTAAACTATTGATTTCTTATTTAAAGCTCCACAGGTTAGTGGAGGTTATCGAACTAAAACCGACGGTTGAACTTTTCTCAGTTCTTGATATGATTAAAAAACTGGTGAGGGATTAAAAATGTGCCCCGCAAAAGACACTCCCTCTCCAGAAACCCTCCCTTCATTCGAAGGGTGTTTTCTGGCTCAAATATCATAGATAACTTTTAAGGCTAAACATTCCACGAATTGTTTTATAAAGATTTTCTATTTTGAAATAGTGATATTTTTAGCGAGATTTACCTCTGCTTATCTGGCAGGCCGTCATGAGCCCCTAGCTTCCTCCAAGGATGATTATCCCAAAAGGCTCCCTTCTTCTTCATTTCTTCATTTCTTTCAGAGTGAAGTGGATAAAAAAATTTATTCTCTTTTTTTGTAGCTTCACCACCCACTAACAAGAGAACAACTTGATCAGTGTTATTTATAAAAGTATGGGCGATGCCAGTTCCAGAAGGGAAGGCCACAAAATCACCTGGAGATAAATCGTAAACCTCTCCATCAATCCAAGCCTGAGGGTTTCCCTCGATCACATAAGCAAACTCTTCCTCTTCACTTTCGGCATGAGGCCATGAAGTTCTTCTTCCGGGATGAAGCGTTTCGATATGAACTCCAATCTTTTTAAGTCCTAACTTCTTTCCCACTGGTGATCCTTGACTGAGAAGTTCAGTGCTTCCTGGATAAGTAGCGTTGTCTTCGTCCATCAACTCTTTATAGTTTTTTATAAACTCGGGTCTATTTTCCACAGTGAGTCTCCCAATTTTCTTTAGTTAATTCCCAAAGCTCAGTCTGGGTAAATTGCATGCCGACGAACTTTGCAGGTCTCGTTTCAATATAGGTCGCTCCGGACTTTTCTTTAACACGTCTCGAGGCTAAGTTGCCCATAGCATTGGTAAAATAAAGTTTATGAAATCCAAGTTCAGTAAAAGCGTAATTAGTCACTGGTTTTACCGCCTCAGTCATATAACCCTGTCCCCAGTATTTCTTACCTAACCAGAATCCACGATTTTCAGGGACAGGTTCTCGCCATAAATCCACACAGCCAATTAGTTCTTCGGGATTCGTTTTCAGAAATATTCCAAAACACCAACGATCTTTTCCTTGGCGTGGAAGAACCAAATTATTCAAAAAAAATTCAACCCCATCATCGAGATAAGGCCACGGCACATTTGTTGATAAATACTGAATGACTTCATAGTCGAGGAAATGCTTTTTGTAAGCTGGTGCATCTTGAGTCGTAACAGCTTGAAGCAATAGGCGTTCGGTAGTTAAAATAGGTATTGATTGAATCATTACAGAGCTCCAGTTCGATACGACTGCGAAGGGTAGTAAATTTGCATGAATTCTCGAACTGGATAATATCTTGATTTAAATAAAAAAAGCCTCAGTAAAATGGTTTAAATTTTACTAAGGCTTTTTTTGGTGCCCCTTAGTGGACGACTTTCGGAAAATTTCAGGATAGTTGACCACTCAGTTTGAATCTAAGCTACTTCTTTCTTATCCTCTTTTTCTTTGGCCCGCAAGGGATTTAACTTCACTTCTGTGATCATCTCCCAGTTTTTTGTCTTCAATGGGAATCTGTTT
>DATLXC010000082.1:0-6459 GCA_035575985.1 Bacteriovoracaceae bacterium
TAGCGGGAGAAAGAAGCTGCTACAACCTGCTGGCCGTGATCTGTTTAAGAATGGAAATATACTGGAGACGTTACCCAATCGCTTGGAAGAGTGCCTTGCCGGAGCCAGATCTGTAATTTACACAATAATTTTGACAGCACCAGCCAACTTGGATTAAGGCCATTCACTCAAAGAACCCAAGAAATTTTTAGTTCTGAACTTAGCTACAAGGTTAAATCAGCTACAATTAATCAGAATGAGCTTCTAGATCACAACAGTACATTCCCCACCGTTTGGGTAACTAACTGAGCCTCGAGTGCTTTGGCCCATGTCTCAGCTAGTATAATTAAATCATTTTGTTTATTTAAATTTACAAGGGTTCGGCCATTTATTTGAGATTCTGACTTAGCACTTTCACCATTCTGCCCAAGGTACTCGATTGGCCACCAGGTCTCATGCCCACCAAAATTTTCAATTCTTATGGTCAAGATAAACTCTGTTTTTTCTTTGGAATCATTAGTACATTTTTCAATCAAAAGAAGATTAGAGCTATTTGCTGTTAGCTTGAGAGATGCTGGCAGAGATCTTGACTCAAGCTTTTTAATTATCTTCTTTAAATTTACAGCACCATTACTCATATCGTATCCCAATTCGTTCTAATGCTTGCTCCGCAAGCTATGTTTTATATTCTTGAAAAGTCGGCCTGTTTAAACTTTAAATCGCTTATCGCCTTTGAAAGTTCTTGTATAAATTCAGTCTCGAAGCCAGACTCATCAGCAGCTGTGATTTCTATTGATATCCCAACTGACGTTGTTGAACGAGAGCTTAACAGAATAAATACTTTCTCCATCACCTCATTAAACTCGATTTTTGGCGATCGAACATTAAGCTCCTTAGTCGCAAATAAATAAGTTGGCAGTGCTAGCTTACTTATTTCACCTGAAGAAACAACTCCTAGATTAATGGGAGTTGCACCTATATGTCTCGTAGATTCTACACTTTCAAAACCATGGCTATTCGTCTTGTCTGCTTCTATCCTGTCTAAATTCCGTTGAAACAATGCTTTTTCTTTCTCAACGATAAGTGAAGTATCATCAATTATTACTTGCCCATGTGAGCTGATTATGAGTCCTGAATAAATATCATTTGTTTTCCCTTGGGAATAACCATAAAATTCATCTACCATCACACCTTGGGAGATAGTGTTTTTTAAAACAGCTTCTGAGGCAAGTCTAGGTAGATACAAATAGCTCGCAAAATCATTCCATAATTTACGAGTACCGACTTCACTTTTTCCATCTTTGAAATACCACTGTTTTAGAATATTGCTCAAATGTATGGGAGACCATTCATAGATCACCCACTCTTCTTCCCTTAGTTTATTTTCAATTACAGAAATATAACTAGCCCCTCCTGAACTTACAGCTGTAACTTCCCATTTCAAAGTAGGTAAACCCGCAATAGGTTCTTGATACGGATTCAAAAGCCATTTATAAGAATCCTTGATGTTTTGACTCAATACTTTTTTTGCTTGTCCGAAGCTTTGCTGAGCTTGTTTGATATTATGCATATCGAGATTTAGTTTATCCTCTGCAATATCATCTACAATCGATTTCCATGCTAAAAATGTTTTAGCGTTCTCTCGTAATCGTGCGAGTGAGTCATAGTCCGCAGCTAAAAAGATGATACGGTTTTGACGAATTCGAGGTTGCTCTCCCCTTTTTTCGAGAATCTTAACTGCATGTTCAAAAACCGCGACAACATTCCCTTTTGAGTATGCAGATGGACTTTCAGGCTCTAAGACAACTAATCGTATTCCCGACCCATTATCATCTGGAATATCAGCCGATGGAGTAAACACATGCACGCCAGAAAAAGAATGAACCCCTTTCAGCTCTAAAGAAGCAAAATCGCGAAGACATGGAATAACGTGTTCACGTCCATCCAGTCGATTTTTTCTGCTCTCCATTTCTCGACGAAGGTTTGGCCTTGTATCAAACCAAAACCTATTATTGTCGCTAAACATGTATTGTAAACAATCACGCAATCGCTTTAAAGCATCTTCATAAACTGCTGGGACTTGTCCGGGTAAAACCGATCCAAGAAGAATGTGGTCGATCGCCAGGCCTCTTGCTCCTTGTACACTGGCTGAAGGTGCACTACCCATAAAAACAGTGCGGGCAACTCTTCGCGCCGCTTGAAGCGAACCTATACGAGGTTCTTTACTGTCAATCTCAGCGGCAATGGATCTAGGCCCATCTATCTCGCTCTCAATCACAGGCTCCCACCCCTGGGGCAGGTAATGAATACTTTTAGTTCTTACATTCACATCATCAAGCGGCAGAGATCCAGGCATAATTAATGGGTCACGATTATCTGAGTTCCACAACTTATGAATGACTATCGCCAAATATTGAAGAACCCCTCGAGTTCTTTGAAACTTTTCTAGCGTAGACCAATCAAAATATAACCTATCAAAAACTTCAGGGTGAATTGGATATGACTGCAGCAGGCGTTCATGATAACGACTACTCAGTGTTTCATCTGGAAATCTCCCATTGTTTTCAATATAAAAGTCGAAGAAAGATCTGCAAACCTTTCCTACTTCTGCAGGATTATTTGGAGTCTCAAAAAGACGTCGTTTAACAATTTCAAAAGCTTCCTCAGTAGCTACTGGTTTCCAGACTGATTCTACTCGAGCAAAATATTTTTCAAGCGACTCTAATGCTAACTTACCCATCGGTCCAGCGACTTCAATCTCGCTTTCTGGAAGTGATGCAAGCAGTAATGCATTCGGAACTGATTTCATTGCCTCGGTTAGCGCTTGAACAAAGCTCATATTACTTTCAAATGTACCTGCAAGGAAAGATCTCCCAATCTCCAGTTGCCTTACAAAAGCAACGAGTTCATCAAGAAGTATCACACAAGGTGCAGCTTTCCTGAAAATCTCAATAAGCGACTCTTTGCCAGGAGAAGTACCATCCTTATCTGAAGCGGCAACGATTTGATAACCAGGTTCACCAAGCAGTTGCCATGCAATTTCACCCCAAAGAGTATTTATAGAAATTGAGCCATGTTGGCGTGCCTTGCTCGGAGAAATGTTATTTCCATCAATAATTGCGACCCTCGCTGAGGGGAGATTGGAAACGCCAGCTCTATCTAGTATGGGTGGTATCCCAGTAAGCTTTTCAGCACTGACTTCACGTTTGGCCAAATGATAAACAGCCAAGAGAGTATGTGTTTTTCCACCACCAAACGCAGTTTGAAGTTGAATTACCGGATCCCCCCCCTTACCAGACATCCGTTTTGCAACAGAATCAAGCAGAAGCCGCATACCTTCAGTAATATATGTCCTCTGAAAAAACTTTTCTGCATTTTTGTATTCTTCAGGTGCAGTGCCATTCTGAACTTCTATTAGATCTGCAGCAAACTCACTTTGCTTAAAAGTTCCATCCAAAACATCTTTGTGAGGGGTTATTAATTCGCGCCATGGTTTGAGAGTCATGTTTTCTTCCTCGTTTTCTTCTTAGGTTCTTTTATAGTCAATTGCTCCGTATGATCTTCTCCGAAGAGGGAGAACTGGGAGCCACCATATCCTGACGTTCTTGCTGAATTCTCAATTGCATCCCAAGCAAGAACAAGTGAATTGTATTGACCTGCGTCCTGTGCCCATCCCTTGCGTTCACATAGAGTGTAAAGGCGGTAAGCTAATGTACGAATGTTTTCAGAATACCTACTTGTTTTTGAAAGGATTTCACCAGCACCTGACTCACCTTCAGAGTTTAAACGCCGAATCATGTGATGAAGAAGTTCCCAGACAGAAATGCGTGTGTCGGTTTCTGGATTCCAATTCTCAGGAAGGTCATTGAATCTAAGGAGTCTCAACCTCCCAGCGCTACTATCGACAACTCCACCTTCTCTAAGTCCTTCGACACTTGTACCTTTGGCGCGAGCAAGAACATCTGCTTCACCAAATTTGCCATGGTCCCATCCATGACCATCAAACCAGTTCAGACAAAACTGAGTATCATGATCAAAGTCATCTTCCGCGAAGAAGCGATTAATAAGCTGTAAAGCCGTTTTGACTGACATCGGTTTACCGTCAGCTTCTAGAACGGCAGAATATTTACTAAAGATTGCCATACCTGGCCCAATGATTGCCTGACTAAGATCGACTGGAGCAACAGGAGAATGTTCCCCTCCAGTGGTCATTTCTTCTAATGCCTCAGGTAGAACAGAACTTAATTCCCTAACAAACTCTCGCCTAGATATCGATGGTGAGCTTTTAGCCCTAGATCGACACACTAAAACTATGCTAGAAGCTAACGCATTTGTTCCCGAACCAAGCATGCGGTTCCCTAGTTCAGTCCGCATTGGCCAAGTACCGACAATGGAAAGCCCTGCTGAGAGTGTGGCTTCCAGAAAAGTTTCCCATCCAGTTGAAGCAGTTCCTGATTCAGATGAGGTTTCAGCCTGTTTAAATGCATAAAAAATAGTGATTGGAAAAACTGGATGAGCCAGCTTTGACAGGTTCGCTATTGCTGCTTTCATTCCGTTAAGGAAGAATTTCTCGGCTTCATCCTTACCCCCGTGACGATAAGGTGTGGCTACAAGTTCTAAGGCTTTCTGAACTGTTGGTTCAGAAAGAAGAGATGGGTATACGCTCCGAAGCGAGTGTCTAAGCCAAATATAGAAGAAGTCAGACAGATCAGCATAGCCGATATTGTCGTAATATGGTGGGTCAGTACAAACCACTTTTCCTGAACTCAGAAACTGATCAGAGGCATTTGCAACTATCGCCGTTCCGCTTGAGCCTTCTCCAAGGGACGTTTTAATAACTTTTGTGATCCATCCCATTCCGCTTTCAAAATTTCCCGAGGATTCGCTGAATGGATTGGCTTCAGCAAAATCCCAAGTCATCGGGAGCGCCTGCCGGCTGAAAGTATTGATAATTCCACTAGCAGTTGGCGTAGGATCCCAACGGCATAAGGATGAGTGGCGATCAGCAAGCTTATCGACTCCGAATCCTAGATAAACTCCAATTGCTTGAGAGTATGCGGTTGCTCCCTTACCGTTCTGCTCTAGCCCTATACCATCGTCGAACATTCCTGAAACTATTGCATCACGATGACATCTTTTAATCGCTTCTTGGACTAAGCCTGAGAACGTACTTAGCGAGACAAGCTGACGGCTTGTGAACAAATCACTAAACTTATCTAACCCGTAGTTTGGAGTTTTGAAATCCCGTGGATTATTTGGAAGATTAATTTCTGGAATCCATTCAGGGAGCGTGCATTTTGCTATCTTTGCGTGTTCTTCTAAAGGGCTCAGGTAAACGCGACCTTTAGGACCTTCTACCACAACGGCCATTAGTCTAGAACCGATACGGCCAGCCTTTCCTTCGGATCGAATGTAATCATAATCAATTGGTGTTCCCGACATTAAGCAAATGAATGCAGCTCTCTTACCTGCAGTAGTCCCACCATTTGCCTGAATTGGAGGAGTGCCAAGTTTAACTAAGAATGAATAGTTATGTCCTTGAACACATGGTTGAACGTACGCATTCTGTAGCTTGGTACTAGCAAGTAAAAAAGTCGAAACCAAGGGGACATCAATATCAGAAAATGCGGGGTTAGGACTTTTTACTGTACGGGCCCATATCCAAGCAACCACTGTTAACTTTTGCCCAACCAAGTCTTTTAAGTCGGGTCGTTCTTTTGCCATATCTTTTGTAATATCTACTAAAGGATAGAAATTACCAATTTTTTGAAAAGCTTCTTCTCGCATCCATGCTGCATACCTTCTTATGTCTTCTGCCAAACCTTTGGTACCCTTCCAGTCGGTTAAGAGTTTATTTTCTTTTTCACCTTCAGGCACAGGCCCAACTGGAATTGTTCCAGAGAAAGCCAAAGGAATTTCGATCATAGCCTTATTGATTGTGACTGCGACAGGATTCAAGTCGCTAGCATAGGCATCTAGACCTAGTCGCTGAGCTTCAAGTGGGATGGTCCCCCCTCCGGCAAAAGGATCATGAAATGCAGGCACCTGATCTGGATTGAACAGTTCACTTGCGCGAGGGTGGCTTTGGTTAAGTGCACAAGTCTCAAGCCAGCTTTTGCGGATTTCCTCACGGGCCTCCTCAAGGACGTCTGAGTTACTCGTATTTTCCCATTTTACTAATCTTTCTATTATGCCGAATAGCCTCTCTCGTTCTTTTTTCGCCTTCTCTTTGCTTGTTCCACGTCCTAGATACCTCTCATAACCTGGATCATTTACCATTTGTGCGAAGATTACCGCACGTGCTGCAGCCATTGGACGACGGGCCCACCACAAATGAAGCGGAATTTTTTTGGATAGTTGACCAGCGGACCTGATCACTAAGACGCTTTCTTTATATCAAATTTTTTTTCTTCTTGTAAATAATTTAAAAAAACTTCTTCAATCTTTTTCCAGTTTCTTATTCCTTTTGTCCAGCGATTT
>DATLXC010000083.1:0-16887 GCA_035575985.1 Bacteriovoracaceae bacterium
AAATTTGGTCAAGAATGAGAAGAGCACGAAAGATAGTGTTAGAGTGAAAAGAAAGCGTGCCTCGTGGGATTTTGAATACCTGGTTAAAATCCTGAGGGCCAATGCTTGTGAGTAGGGCTGTTTTAATGCAATTGCCCTGGAGAGCTGGGACCTGGATGATTGCGCAGGGCTTCGCCGACGGGAGAGCTGGGACCTGGATGATTGCGCAGAGCTTCGCCGGCGGGAGATCCGGGACCTTGAGGATTGCACGGAGCTTCGCCGACGGGAGAGCTGGGACATGGATGATTACGCAGAGCTTCGACGGCGGGAGAGCTCGGACCAGGAGGGTTACGCAGAGCTTTGGCCGGATGGGATTATGGGGTTTGCAGGGCCTTATCTATGGGGGCAATGGAAGTGGGGCTTGGTTATTGGACAAAAAAATAGGGAGTCTTACGACTCCCTATGAGAGAAAAGAAATTAGAATTTGACTGCGAATTCTGCGCCGAGAGCGGTTGTTTCTGGGCGGAACTTGATGAGGGCCTGGGAGAACATGCCAACGCTCTGGAGGTACTTCACGTTTTGGGGGAAGTAAGTCATGCTCACGCGGGCGCGGTGAGGGAGGTTGTTGTTGAACTCGCGGGAGTCGGTTTGAACTCCTCTCTGGTCCCAGTCGAGGGTGACGAGAGAGCCTGCTTGCCAGCGATCGTTGAAGCGGTAAGTAGCATAAGGTCCGCCGCTGACGATAACGGTTTGAAGCTGGGTAGGAGCTCCGCCTAAGAAGGGAGGAGGTTTCACGTTAGTTTGGTGCTCAAAGTAAGAACGGTAGTATTGGCCCATAAGACCGTATGTCCAGCGTGGGCTATGGCTCTTGAGAGCAAAGCTTTCAGTAATGACCAGACCGCCATTCATGCCATCATTTCTTGAAATGACAGATGTAGGTGCCTCATAAGAGACAGTGCTGAAAAGTGTACCGAATTTGGTTTGGTAAGAAGGAAGGCTTACGTAAAGGCGGGCGTTGAAGAAGCTTGAATCAGGAGTATTCTCGGCCCCGCCTCTTGTTTTAACTGTGTTGGTATAACCATCTACCGCTGCAAGGCTGGCACCCACGGCCCAGTCAGTATTGATAGCGTGGCGAAGGTTAACAGCATGGAAACTTTGAAGGGGAGCACGACCTGAGCGTGGCACATCCATAGTTTCCTGGAATACGTTATAAGTTTCATTTGTATTGCCTGAAAGAGTAGGTCCCAGGAACATCTGGTAGTAACCAAGTGTTGTGTTATCCAGGAGTCTACGACCGAGGCTCTTCTGAGGCATCTTGATTTGGAGGACTTGGGCCTGACCGCGAGTTGATGAATAGGTACCGATCTGTGAAGATTGGTTTGTACCGCTTTGAGCAAGCAAAGCAGAATCAGCTTTCGCTACCTGGATCATAAACACGATTACTAATCCGGCAAGTGCGAGGATCAGGAGTTGTGAAGAGACGTTGGACTTAGTTTTCATAATGTGGCCCCTGCTTTAGTCTTAACATTGTCATTTTTTGCGGCCACTGGAAGCCCATCAAGCTTGTCGCGGTCTGAGAGAAACTCTCTTAAGTTCTCGATCACAACCTTTCTCTGGGCACTTTCAATGTCCTTGCCGAGACGGTTCATGATTTCTTCCCTGATTCCGACGTATTCCAGAACGAGGTTGTGGAATAAGGTCTCGTATTGCATAGACGCTCTTGTTTTCACCATCATTTCGTCCGGTGTGAAAAGCTGTCCTGTAGTGTCTCTCTTCATCAAGAGTGCCAATTCGTCACGCTTGGTAGAATAAATCGACTGGAGAATCCAAACTGTATTCCGGACTGACCAGATGTACATGTTAAGACCCATGTTCGAAGCTTCTTCGGCCTTGGAATTCTGAAGGAACAAGATCTCCCACTGGCGCTTCATATAAGTCCTGAACTCTGTTGTAGAGTAGAGGTCTTTTTGCTTAAAGAGATCAGAGTTAGCGGCGAGGTTTTTTGTCACCGAGCCGAATTCCTTGCGAGAATTCTTATAAAAATCTGCAAGTTTATCAATACGCTCATAGCCTTCCGGCTTTTTAAAATCCTTATAACGCCATGAAAGAGTCTGGGTCATTTCCTGCATGAGCACAAAAGCGCGGCCCACGTAGTAATCATTGCGCTTCTGCTCTTTGTCCTGGTCTAGCATGACGTAGACCTGGTCAAGGATGAAGCGACCAAGGCGATCCCAAAGGTAGAGTTCCAGCTGCTGGGTGCGGTTAACTTCATTGAAGAGATACTGTTTCATCTTGGCAGACATATTAGGATTTTCAGCGCGTAACTTGAAGATCATGTCGTTGTAGCGCTCAAGCTCTCCCCAGGTCTGTTCGATCTGCATAGGGAAGTTATATTGGGTTTCAAGCTGCTCAAGACGACCCATTCGTGAAGCGTATTCAATGTTTTCTTCGTAGCCGATCTGCATCTGCTTGAAGCTTGACATGCGCTCAACCCACGTCTGGTTGTTGGCCGCAGGGACGTCAGTGGCAAGAAGCATGTTAAGGATTGAAGGAGCAGCGTTTTCTTTCTTGCCCTCACCAACTGAGATCATCACAGGTTCATTCTTGGATGTGACTGCACTTTGATAAATAATATTAGACATGGCCGGTGCTGTTGCCATGGCGGAGACTTCTGTCTTAACAGGAGCTGCAGCAGTTGTACTGACTGTATCAGAGGTCGTGACCGCGATTGCTGGCTTTGATTTCATGTCGTTGACAGCAACTGAGCCCAGGTTAGCAACGTCGCTTATGTCTTGCTTCACCTGAAGGTAAACCGCGCGGACTCTTCCTACAGCTTGCATGGCATGCGGGTTCATCGGCATAGTGATGAAGTAATATGTAAACGGACCGTAAACGGCCAGGGCCACTGAGTAACCGAGGTTGTTCTTAACGGTACTGAAAAACCAGAGAATCTTACCGATGGTATACTTGAAAAGAATCCCCATGGCATTGCTCATGGGACGTGAAATAACCCTGGTAGAGAAGTTTCCAAGGCCCTTTCTTAAGAGAGCAGCTTTGAAAAGAACAGAGTTAAGCTTATGCGCGCGGATCTTAGTATCGAGGATTCTATCCAGGGTTTCATGATGACCCTTGATCACCATCTGACGCTCTTCCCATGTAAGAACCGGATCCATTTCAGTTGTGAGCATCTTGTTGTAGATGTTCTCAAATGCCAGATCATTAGCGCGATCCTGGATAGGAAGACGGACATTCTTTGACTTATAAAAAGAGTGGAGCAATTTCTCAACACTGTGGACTTGAGGAGTATTAGACTTTGCTTCTGCAGCAAGCTTGTATTCCTGACCCAGGAAGTTATAAAGATGGTCAAGGATCGGGCATGACAGGTCCATCGGGAGACCGTCAGTGAAGAGTGGCTTTAAGGCTTCCCTGTCAGCAGTGAAAGTAACTTCACCGTTGAGGTTGAAGTAGTCATTGCGCTCTACTTGCTCGCCATTGCTTGTAATGATCCTGCGTAGGACATATCCAGTACCACCGAGGATGATTCCGAAAGCAAGCTGACCGCGAAGGTCGTTTTCTTCGTAATTAAATCCACTGTAACCGTACTGGTTATTAAAAGTTGTGACTGTACCATCGATAGTATAATGCTTTCTTCCCCCATCCTGGAGGACTGTTTCCATGAATGGAAACAGCGAAGGCACATCATTGGTTAGTATTGCAGTATTCATCTAGCTTTTTCCTGAACAGCGTTTTACTGCTGTTGTTGCTGTTGCGTTTGGTTGTAACTATTTCCTAAAGATATAGTAGATAGTATCGGCCTCAGCGTTATGGACCGGGAAAGATCTTCTTTTCGTGAAAAACTTACACCGTAGAACTGATGGTTACCAATTGCCATCAGAGCTTCATAATCAGGCTTGGCCTTCTTGATAGCTTTGAGGATTTTCGGTCCATAAGTCTTCAACTGAGCAGCATTTGCACTAGGAAGTGCAGAGCGGACTTCATCCCAACTGATTTCAAGACCAAGTTCCTTCGCGAAACGGATGTTCTTGGCGTTTTCAAGTGCCGGAACAACTTCCTGAAGGGCCTTAACTTTAACCTGGTTAGAACTTGGCATCATGTATCCGAAGATTGAGCCATACTTATTAAGAACTGTTTCATAAGCATCACGAGAAGTGTTGATACCTGTTCTGATCTCAGTGATGAGCTTCGAGAAGAAGTAAGGCACGATTCTGTCAGCAAAACCGTAAAGCGGCTGGCGCTCAACAGAAATGTCAACTGAGAGGCCTTCCAGAGACGCTGCAGAGACTCCCAGGAAGTTTCCGTAGAAATTCAGGAAGTAGGCCTGGGCGATTGCTCCGTCAGAGAGAGCTTTCGCTTCCATCTTCGTTGTCTCTTCAATCTGGTGGAAGTGAATAACTTCATGTCCAGCAGTGTAGATTTGAGTCAATGGATCCAGTTCCTTACGTACCCAGATAAAGATATCTGAATCTGAGAACAGACCGTGTGACTTGCGCTTCTTAGCGAAACACTCACCTGCGTGATCCTGGGCAGAAAGGTGGTTTTCACCAATTTGCTTAGTAGTCAGGATAGAGATCTTATTAGGAGTCAATTCGTTAGTGAAGATGTCCTCAAGTGCAAGTCCTTGCTTCTTGGCAAATTGCTCAAGGTTGTACTTGGCGTATGGCATGGCCGGAAGAAGATCAAGGATGTCCTTGACTCCAACACCCTTAGTTTGACCCATGATTCTGTTCATACGGTCAAGGAAAGGGAACTTTTCAAAGTGAGCAGTACGCTTCTTAGCAAGCATGGCCTGGCGCTTGTCAGCTGGAAGTTTCTTAACTTCAGCTTCAATCTTCATCCACTCGTTCCTGGCTTCTTTAATGTTCTCAGGGATGTAGTCAGTTTCAGTTAAAAGCACACCAGTTGCGAACTCTTTCTGAGAAGCAGTCAGGAAGCTTGATTTTTTGTTAAGACTTGCATCCGAAAGACCGAAAGTCTCAAATTTCATTTCAGGGTGAACTGTCTCGATAGAGAAGAGTCTTGCGAATTCAATGGCCTTCTCTGAATTCTGGAGACGGTCTCTTACGATCGACATAAAGAGCTCAATCATCTTCATCAAGTTAAGGGCAGACTTCCCTAAGATTTGCTCTCTAGGGAAAGAAGCTTCGATGCTTGAACGAAGGATTGAAAGAAGCTGAGAGTACTGCTTGAGAAGTACTTTGTTATCGCCGGCCTTCTCGAGGGCCATAGTTCTCAGGTCCTTAAGGATCTTTCTGTCGTGCTTGCGGTTTTCGTCACCATAATTCTGGTAAACGATATCCATATCAAGAACCAGGAGCTCATCCATTCTCTCGCGGAAACCACGTGGCAACTTGCCGGCAGTCTCAAGCTTTTCAACACAGCTAACAAGGTTAAGCTGGTTTAAGTTAATGCGCTCAAAGTAAGCAGCGATAGCTATTGAAGCTTGCTTGCTCTCAAGAATATCAATAATACGATAAACAGGCTCAATTGAACGTGGGTTCATGAAGCTTAGAACTTCACGACACTGAGTCTTAAGCGAAAGTGCCAGACCGAGCATGATGTAGCTGTCAGCAGTTCCATTCTTCAAGTGATTGTAGATCTCAGTAGCAAGGCGAGAAACCTGGATCAACTGAGCGGCCACGAACATAGGTAAGTGAGTTTGCAAAGGAACCGGGCTCTTGGTCTTGATGAATTCAGCAGCAGTCACTGATTCAGAAGAATTAACATCGTCTACCACTACGAAAGGAGCGTAACCGCCGCCTTTTGAAGTATTAACAATTGAACTCATAGGTCCTTTCTCTTCAGGAGCGTAGCGAACCAGAGCATTATGAGTCATCTTAGGAAGGGCCTTAGCACCGCCGCCGAAGAATACCCAAAGGCGGATATCTGCAGCAAGGTTAGCAAAGCGAATTCCATCTTTTTTATCTTTCATCGCAACCGGGATACGGGCGATCTTCACAAGCTTTTGGTAAGCGAAATGAGCAGGTTTTGCCCTGATCATTTCAAGCACTTCTTTCTTCGATTCAGTAGAGAGAGTCTTCATGATGTAAATACCAGAACCACCAGAAAGGTTCGGTGCTTTAACAACCCATTCTTCAGGGTTTCTTTCGATTTCTTCAACTGATGACATCTTCGGAGGAAGAGTATCAGGTGGGATAATCTTAGGGCCGTTATTTAAGATTCCAAGTTCTTTTAACTTAGAAGAGAAATACTTTGGAGCGTGAGTTGTAAGGGCAGCAAGAATGATCTTGTTATCAAGGATGCGGTTAAGTCCACCCATGTAGATTTTCTTGTTCAGGATGGCCTCAAGAAGACCAGGAACAGCGTAGTCTGACTGTAATGGAATTGGATTTCCGTGAACATCAAGAACCAATGGAGCTTCGCCTTCTTCACCTAGTTTAAGTGAATCGCGCAAGTAGATCGGCTCATTAGTGTCCGGGTCACGAAGAATAATTCCCTTATCCATATCGAAGAGGGCAGAGTCAGCGTTAATACGTGAGTAGATGGCAGTTACAACCGGGTTAGAACCGTTGATCGTACGCAGGCGAATGAAGCCCTTGTCGTCCTGGAACAACTGGACCGGATCTGCATAAACAAGCCCTGAGTAAGCAGCAAGGTTATGAATCTCAGGAGCAGCACCGTTCATGCCTCCTGGAGGAAGAATAACTTGAATTCCGTCTTTCACACCAGTCCAGTCCTCACCCAAAGACTTGTATGTCTCGGCCAGAACCTGGAAGTGATCGTTAGGCATCAGGCGTCCCAAAGAGTCTAAGACTTCCGGGTTTTGCTCATAATGACCTTCAAGCACGTTCATATTGTTAGAAGCACCAGAAGGAGCTCCTGCATTCAATTCAAGAATGCGGAATGGAAGCTCAGGAAGCTTATCCATTTTTTTAGCTTTAAGGAGATCATCGAAGTTCTTTGATTGCTCAAGGTAATCTTCAATCAGAACCAGATCCAGACCCACGTTATCGAAGAAAGGATATTTCTTCATGCTTGGGTGGTGAAGCTGGGCAAAGTAATTTGGAGATTCAACGATAGCGTCGATGAAGATCTGACGAATTTCTATAGGAAGTGATTTTACAAAGCCAGAATCCTTAACAGATTTTGAGCCGTAGATATCCTGGATAACACAACGAAGGGAAACCACCAATGATTGAGCGGCTTTTTCAATTGTATTGAACACTGACTTCTGCAGTGGAACGATCGTAGTTGTACAAGGCACAGTGAAGATCTTGTAGTTACCAGCAGCATCTGACTTTTGGAAAGTCAGGTCCCGCTTGCGGATAAAGCGTGTAAGGCTACGCGATTCTTTCAAGTGAATTGAAACTTCTCGTGAGAGAAGGTTTTTCACGAGGGCCTTAGAATGAAGGTAAGGGGCGCGCTTTCTTCTCGATGAGAAGATGTAGTTTGCCACATCGACTTTAACTGTCCCTATGAATCCCTGATTAGGATTGTAAGGTTGGAGCTTACGACGATGATTTTTCACTTTAATCACATGAACCTCTCAAAAATTAATCAAAATTGCGTTATCTTGGTTAACCCTATCTTATCTTAGTAACTTGACGCTCTGCGCAGGCAAATGAAAAGCGTGTAAAACTTACATACGTCTTTTGGTCGGTTATCCCAAATGCCCCTGCAGACTCTATGCAAATATCATGACAACCTAATATGCATCTATATTCACCAACTTAAACCTCCTGACGCGTTACGTTTGAGTACAATTGTCTAGTGTTTGGACAAAAAAGGACATTTCAACAAGTAGCTCAAATCATTAGGAATTTTGTTTAGCGAACTGGACTTTAAAGAGACTTCCTTGAGGTTGCAATTTCTCGCAAGAAATAGTCGCTTTATGATGCTCCGCAATTTTATAAACAATCGACAAACCGATGCCTGTTCCTGGCATTAATGTCATGGCCCCACGTCTGAATCTTTTCTCCAAAATGTTCTTTAATTCTGAAGGCTTAATACCTTGTCCTTCATCTTTTACGCTAACAAATATTCCTTCGCCCCGGGCAATGTCAAAAGAAACTCGTGACCCAACTGGTGAATACTTTATGGCGTTATCCAGCAAATTTTCAAACATACTTCCCAGTAGCTGTCTCTCGCCATCAATAATAAGGTCATCTATCTGCAAATCTTCATGCATATTAAAGCGAATATTGATGTTTTTATCCCGGGCCTTGGGCTGCATCCGGGAGATGGTACTGGTAATCACTTCATCTATGCGTACAGGGCCCATTCTGAAGCTATCCTCCTGCCCGGCCTCAATACGTGCAATCAGCAGGAGGTTCTTCACAAGCTCAATCATGCGTTCAATTTCTTCCCTGAGACTGCGGTTAAACTTCTGGTGATCCTCTATGGAGCGGCCCTTGCTTTCAAGCACATCCAATTCACCCTTAATGATGGTGAGCGGTGTATTTAGCTGATGACTGGCGTTGGCCACGAAGTGCTCCTGGGCCTCAAAGGATTTTTGAAGGCGCTCAAGCAGGTGATTAAAGGTGAGGGAGAGTTCCTGGAATTCGTCGTTGGTTTCAAATTCAGGCAGGCGCAGGGATAAGTTCTTGGCCGCAATGCTATTCACTGTTGCAGTAATGACCTTGATGGGAACCAGGGCACGACTGGCTATGATAAACGAAACAATGCCGGATAAAAGGATCATAATTGGAATCAAAGAGAAGTTTAAGAGGCGAATTCTCTTTCCCTGTTCATCCAGGATGTTGGAGGGTGTAGAGACCTGGAGAATAATCTCGCGACCCTTGTTATTGGCTATTTTCAGGTTTACGGCCCTGAACTTCATTTTTCCTTCTTTAATAGAATGAAAGCGGTGGGTATATCGCGCCTCCTTACCGAGTTCCTTGTTATAGGGGATCTTTTGTTGAAGGTGATCATGCTTACCTTCATTCAGGATTTCACCTTCCAGGGAGCGGATGCTGTAATTGGTGCTTTCTTCGATAAAGGGGAAACGCTTTTTTCCCTCTCTTTCACTCAATTTGAGCTTTGCCTGGAAGTCAGCAGTTTCGATGTCAACCTGGCCTGAGAGGTCAATGGCGTAGTTTAGAAGAGCGCTATCGAAATCCTCCTGTGAGGAGCGGGAAAATTCACGGGTAATGATAAAGGCGAAAAGGCAGATGAAAAGACCAAAGCAAAGGGAATAAACCATCGTAAGCCGAAATCTTATGCCTCTGAGGGTTTTATTCAAATCGATGAAAGACATAGCCTTGGCCCACTACCGTCTTAAGCAGCTTTTTAGTGAAGGGATGGTCGATTTTCTTTCTTAGGTGATTGATATAAACGTCTATAACATTGGAATCAGGATCAAATTCCGTACCCCAGACTTGTCTGGCTATAGCATCCCGGTCCACTGTTTGCGCAACATGTCGCATAAAGAATTCTAGTAATGAGAATTCCTTGGTGGTGAGTTCAATTTTTGTCCCTTCCCTGGTAACGACTCGGCCGATCAGGTCCATGACCAATGCGCCATTCTCTAAAAGGGCCTTATCATCGGACTTGCGCCTTATTAATGCCCGGGCACGGGCCATCAATTCTTCAAATTCGAAAGGTTTTGTTAGGTAATCGTCGGCACCGGCATCAAGGCCAGTAATTTTGTCCTTGGTAGTTGCGAGGGCCGTCAGCATGAGGATGAGACCTTGATGGCCACTCAGGCGTAATTCACGGGCAAATTCCATTCCACTGATCTCAGGCAACATACCGTCCAGGATCATAAGGTCGAATTTATTATTTTTCATGGCCTCACGTGCAAGTGGAACCGATTCTACAGAAACAACTTTATAACCGACTTCCTCAAAACCTTGTTGAATAAAGGCCGACATCTTTTTTTCATCATCAACAATTAGTATAGTTGTCATCTCACCCTCAATTAAAACTTAATTCGCTAAGGATTTTTACAAATATTCCCCTGAGAGTCTATACTTTCCTAATGGACCAGAGCTTTCTTCAGGTAATGCTGGCCCTTGGCATTCTTCTCATTCTAAGTGTCTTTGCCAGTAAAATTTCCTCCCGCTATGGGATTCCTATTCTTTTAATCTTTATTGCAGCAGGCATGCTGAGTGGATCCGAAGGACCTGGAGGCATAGTGTTCGAGGACGCTGGTGCCACTCGTATTCTCGGGACGATTGCCCTTAGTTTTATTCTCTTTTCCGGCGGACTCTCCACTCAGTTAAAGGCGGTTGCACCGGTCTGGAAAGAGAGTGTAGTGCTGGCACTCGTGGGTGTGCTGGTTTCGACTTCAATCATGGCCGTTTTCATTCGGTGGGTAATGGATTGGGGCTGGATTCCCTCAGCACTTTTGGGGGCCTGTATTTCTTCTACCGACGCAGCTGCAGTTTTTGGCATTATAAAAACACGAAAACTTCACTTGAAATCCAATATCCAATCAACCATAGAGCTTGAATCCGGAAGTAACGATCCAATGGCCGTGTTTCTGACCCTGACTCTTATTCAGCTTTATCAAAATCCTGAAAGCTTTTCTATGGGGCAGACCTTGATGCACTTCTTTATCCAGATGTCCCTGGGAGGACTGGCCGGATGGTTCATGGGACAGGGACTTGTGAAAGTAATCAATTGGCTGGATCTTGAATTTGAAGGTCTCTATCCGGTCCTCACGATTGCCGGGGTGATTTGCATTTATGCCCTGACTGAATTTTGTGGGGGAAATGGATTTCTTGCGGTTTATCTGGCGGGACTTACCATGGGGGAGGAAAAATATTTCAGCAAAAAAGGGCTGGAGGTTTTTCATGATGGACTTGCCTGGCTTATGCAAGTTGCAATGTTTTTAGCACTTGGGTTATTAATAAATCCTTCACAACTTATGCCTATTGCAGGACCGGGAATTATTCTGGCGATCTCGCTTATGTTGGTCGCTCGTCCTTTATCTGTGTTTCTATGTCTGGTTGGGTTTCGTTACAATTTGCGGGAAATATTATTCATAAGCTGGGGTGGTTTGAGAGGGGCAGTACCTATTATTCTTGCTACCTATATACTTGTAAGTGGAGGGTCCCTAGCACCTGTTATGTTCAATCTGGTTTTCTTTATTGTCATTTTATGTATGCTGGTTCAAGGCACTTCCATTGCTTTTTTTGCCAGGCTGTTGGGTGTGCAAGAAGAGATTCCGGTGAAACGAAGGCTGCCGTTTAAGTCACGTACATTGAATCGTGATTTTATCGAATTCGAAGTAGGGCAGGACTCGCCGTTCATTGGGCAAACGATATTGGATTTGCATTTGCCGGAAGATGTTTTAGTTGTCTTAATACATCGGCAAGAAGATGATTTTATACCAAGAGGAAATACAGAAATTGAAGGTTATGATCGATTGGTTTGCTTAGCTGACAAGAATGTTATTCCAAAACTCGAGGAAATATTAAGACCTATACAGACGTTCTAGTGGGATATACTTTTTAAAAATGGTAGCGATGGGCAGAGTTGAACTGCCGACCCCAGCGTTATGAATGCTGTGCTCTCACCAACTGAGCTACATCGCCGCAAAAAAAAAAGTTGTGTAATACTAAAAGGATATGGCCCCTGTGTCAATATAACCTATGAAAAAACTTAGTCCCATAGCCTATAGGGCGCTCTTTTTTAAGCACGTGTGGGGATTTATTGGAAACGTCGCTAAACCCTTCGAACTTAAAAAGCCACACGCGGTTGCAGTCTCTGGTGGACTGGATTCTATGGCCTTGTTATGGCTGGCCAACACACTTTACCAGCAGGGAAAAATCGGTGCTGTAAGGGCGATCTTCGTGCATCATCAGACCCGTCCCGGTCAGGATGACGAAGCGGAGCTGGTTCAGAAGTTCTGTCTTCAGGAGAAGATTCCCTTCAGTATGCTTAAGATAGAAGGCCTTAAGGGAACAAATAGTAATTTTGAGAAGCTTGCGCGTAATCATAGAAAGGCCCTTTTCACACAGGAACTAAAGAAAGGTGAGAGGCTTTGGCAAGGGCATCATCTGGATGATTCCTATGAATGGCATATGATGCAGAAGAACCGTTCCAATCATTTGAAGGCCATTTTAGGCATTCCGGTGAGGAATGGGCCTATTATTCGACCATTTCTTTGTGTGACTAAGGCGCAGATCAAGCGGTTGGTTGAGTTTGAGGCCATTCCTTATATTAATGATCCTACTAACAAAGACCTGAGCTTTGATCGTAACTACATCCGGCATAAAGTTATTCCGCCTATGCGTAAGCGTTATCCGGCGTATCTTAAGCATTATTCACATCTATCAAATTTTACGGCGATCTTACTAAAGATGAGCCTTGCCGGTGGAAGTACGTCTGAGATTTATGTTTATGAAGGTGGTGCTGTCCTTGTGGGTGAGCACTTTTCTGAAATTCAGATTCAAGAGCTGCTTCATACCTATTCAAATACGGACCGCGGTGAAATTGTGGGTCCAATTCAGCGCATGCTTAAGGCGATTGATAACGGGAAGAAGGGTCCCTTCCATTTTAGTGGTGGCATGGAGGCCTATTACAACGCTCACGTCCTTATGCTTTATAAGCAAGGGATGAAGAATTACGATGAGAGTATAGCGAATACACTTTCAAGCTTGCCGGAAAACCAGTTGACTGCGATGCCGCACTACAAGAGGGTTGAACTTAGGCATTCTTGGAGTCACTTGCTTAAATCTTCTGATGCTATGCTGAATATGCCAGGGCTTGTCTTAGTTCTTGAGTCAGATTCAATTTGTAAGACACTTAATACTTCCGTTTTTGATCCGCTTTTCCCTCTCATCTCTGCAGTTTGCCAAAAGCGCGGCCTGCGTTTTGTTCCTTATTTAAAATGTCTCGAGACGTGGCAACGGAAGAAAAATAAGTTGCCTGATACGCTCAGGCTTTTGCCGCTTTGTAACCTTTCCAATCTCTTTTCTTCCCATCAGTAATCGAGTTTCCTATAATCTTTGTACCCACGGGGTTATTCAATAAGAAATAAAAAAGGTCCTTAAATGAGAAAGCAACAGAAAACTTTAATGCTCTGGATAGTGGTCATCCTTATCATGGCAATGGTCATGAAAGTTTTAGAACAAGGCAGAGCACCGGCCGCTAAAGATCTTACATTCTCCAAGTTCATTACTGCGGTTGAATCAAAAAATATCGCAGAAGTTACCTTTCAGGGCGATAACATTATTCAAGGTAAGTTCAAGGATGGTTACGAGAACGGTTCTCGTTTTGAACTCGCTGGAAATACGGGCGATGAAACTTTTAGAATTCTTAAATCCAACGGAATCATTCCAAACTATAAACGCGAAGAGAAACAAGGATTCCTTGCAACCCTGTTAATCAACTGGTTGCCGATGATCCTTCTTTTCCTTTTCTTTTTCTTCTTCCTGCGGCAACTCCAGGCCGGAGGCGGCAAGGCCATGAGCTTTGGTAAATCCAAGGCCAAGATGCTCACGGAAAACGACAAGAAGGTAACCTTCGTTGACGTGGCCGGTGTAGAAGAAGCAAAAGATGAACTCGTCGAAATCGTCGACTTCCTTAAAGATCCGAAAAAATACACCACTCTTGGTGGTAAAATTCCCAAGGGCTGTCTCTTAGTCGGCCCTCCAGGTACAGGTAAAACCCTTCTGGCCCGTGCAGTTGCAGGTGAAGCAGGTGTTCCATTTTTCTCAATCTCCGGTTCAGACTTCGTTGAAATGTTCGTCGGTGTCGGTGCCTCCCGTGTTCGTGACTTATTTGAGCAAGGTAAAAAACATGCTCCATGTATCATCTTCATTGATGAGATCGATGCTGTCGGCCGCCATCGTGGTGCCGGTATGGGCGGCGGACATGACGAGCGTGAACAGACTCTTAACCAGCTCCTCGTAGAGATGGATGGTTTTGAATCCAATGAAGGCGTCATCATCATGGCCGCGACTAACCGTATGGACGTTCTCGATCCAGCTCTCCTACGCCCAGGTCGTTTCGACCGCCGTGTAACAGTTGGACGCCCTGACGTTCGTGGCCGTCACCAAATCCTCAAGGTCCACACAAGAAAAACTCCTCTCGCTGGAGATATCGAACTCGAAATCATCGCGAAGGGTACACCAGGTTTCACTGGTGCTGACCTTGCCAATCTCGTAAACGAAGCCGCCCTGCTTGCCGCCCGCGATGGCAAGAAAGCTCTCCATATGCTCGACTTCGAATCTGCCAAGGACAAAGTCCTCATGGGTGTCGCAAGAAAATCCATGATGATCTCCGAGAAAGAGAAGCGGCTTACTGCTTACCATGAGGCCGGACATACACTTGTTGGTATGAACCTTCCTTACACAGACCCTATTCACAAAGTATCCATCATTCCTCGTGGCCAGGCCCTTGGTGTGACTATGACCCTGCCTAATGAAGACATGCTCAATCTCTCTAAGGAGAAGGGCGAGAACTTCATCAGCTTCCTCATGGGCGGCCGTGTAGCTGAAGAGCTTGTCTACGGCGAGATGACTAACGGGGCCTCAAACGATATCGAACGCGCCACTGACATCGCCCGCAACATGGTATGTAACTGGGGTATGTCCGAGAAACTCGGGCCTATCAATTACACCCGTTCCGGCGGCGGTAACATTTACGGCGGCGAAGCTCCAACCCAGTTCTCTGATGAGACTTCACGCAAGATCGACCTGGAAATCCAAAGCTTCGTAAATAATAACTACGAAATCGCCAAGAAAATCCTAAGCCAGCATATTGATGCTCTTCACCGTGTGGCCCTTGCTCTCGTGGTCTGGGAAACACTTGATGCTGAACAGATCAAGGACATCGTTGCCGGCAAAGACATCGGTCAGCCTGAAATGACTAAAAAGCCAGCTGACCCAGCTGCTAGTTCAACTACCGGTACTGGCTCTCTCTTCGCTGGCAAGCCATCACCGGCCTAATGCAAATCAAACGAATGGGGGTGATGAATGTCACCCCCGATTCTTTCTCCGATGGCGGAGAGTTAACGGCCGCCACTTTTCAATCAAAACTTACATCCTTCGGCCCCGTAGATGCTCTCGATATTGGTGCAGAATCCACAGCACCTATGAACGCTCCCATTTCTCCTGCAGAAGAATGGAATCGCCTCGCTCCAATTCTCCCTTTATTAAAAGACCTGAACTGCCCTTTGAGTCTGGACACCTACCATCCAGAAACCATTTTCCGAATCGCCAACGACTGCAAAGGCACCCTCATCTGGAATGATGTCTCCGGAAAGTTTGATGATTCCGTAATTGATTTCCTCAAGCTGAATGAAAAATTTCACTATGTCTTCTGCCATAACCGCGCCCCTTCTCGTAAATTAACTGCCACCCATATGCAATACCTCTCCGAAAGCCAGGGTGATGCCTTTATGGATGAACTAACTGCTTTCTTTCTCCCTCACATCCATCCAAGAGTCATTTTTGATCCCTGTCTTGGATTCTCCAAAACCTATGAACAAAACTGGTACATCCTCGACCATTTCGCTGATCTTCAAAGGCGTATTCCTCATAATCGCTGGCTCCTGGGCTTGTCACGAAAATCATTCTTACGAAAAAAATATAACCTTTCACTCGATGCAAAGGATGTTCTTGATACTCAGCACGTCCAGGAAATCAAGCGCCTGATACCTTCACTTAAAGGTGAAGTTTGGATTCGTACGCACCGGCCCGAAATACTCTAATCCCTTCCGAAGATTACAAGACTTACAAAGCAGTCGTAAATTCTCCACCACAGTCTTTCCCCCAACTGCAAAAGGCAGGATGTGATCAAGTTCGAGCCCGTGTGTTGACTCGCAATTCTTGCATTTTCCCTTATCTCTTTCCCAGACCTCCGCCTTCACTTGTTTCTGTACATACCTGGTATGTCCTTCTGTCATTTTTCTTTTTCTATAAACAATTGTGGGATCCCAAATCCTGGACACCTCTAAGGTCATTTTCAAAAGTAATGAATCCATATCGGGGCAAGAGTGTGCTTTCAGACCTTGTAATTTCTTAAGTTCGACAACAGTTTCCTCTTTAAGCATCAGGCTCACTTTCCTGGGTAGTTGAACGGTGCTCATATCCGCCAGAATTCTGTCAGTTTCACGACATGTCTTATTAATAATCTTTTTCAAGACTTCTTTTTTAATTTCAGGAGATTTAATATCCTCATTGGTAAAAAAGTTTTTCACTTGATTAAGCTGACTCAGATTTATTTCACCTTTCTCAATTTGAACTGAAATCTCAGGCATTTGTTGCAATAATCTACATGCTGAAACCCGCCTGGATGCCTGGGCCTCAGAATATTTAAGAACCTTTACGCAGTAATCATACAAACTACTGCATTTGATCTCAGAGTAGAGCCTTCTCTCATCAATTTCTTTTAATCGCCATAAAATATGCGTAAGAGCCTCGCGTTCTTTGTCTGCCCAATAAAGCATGTCTTTTAATAGTGTAGTGTTTGCTATGTTTTTTAAATTCATTTAGGATGTTTACGTAAAAAATACGGAAATGTCAAAATCAATCTTTGTACATTGCTTACGACTTCATGTTTTTTTCAATAATGAATTTTCAAGAGTAATAAGAAAGAGAAGAAAAGGAATTTTTTCTCGTCGGCGAAGCTTTGCATTAGTTAATGTGAGTAGTAATGAAAATTTCTTCGTCGGCGAAGCCTCGAATTAGTTAATAAGAGATAAGAGAACATTTTTGATTGGTAAAAATGAGAAGGAACCTTCTCGTCGGCGAAGCTTCGCGTTAGTTGCTGAGAGATGGAGAAGTACATTTTGATTAGTGAATTTGTGAAGTAGATAAGAAGAGAAGGTAATTTCCAGGGCAATCGCATTAAAATTGCGGCCATGCAGCTTGGCCATAACTTCTTGAAATGAAATACTGCTCCGTTAACAAAATGGAGTAATTCATCATGGAATCAAATAGTTTGATTGATTATTTTGCCGTTATCGAAGATCCC
>DATLXC010000084.1:0-2879 GCA_035575985.1 Bacteriovoracaceae bacterium
TAATTTTACGCCAAGATTCAATTTTTCTTTTGGTTTCTAAAACAAGTGGGTCATTTAACATTATCTATCCTCCAAGTTTGGGTTACAGACAATTTACGGGAGGATTTTTGATTTTTTAAGCAGGGTTACCGCAAGGATACATCTCGGTTGAGTGAAGGCCATTGGCCCGGAGGTATTCTCCAAGCTCATTTTCGCCCATGGCGAGAGTTTCAGCTATTGCCTTGAGCTTAGCCTCAGGGGTCCATTCTTTTGATTTTTTCATGCCTGGGAGATTAGCATAAGTTTTAAGCCAATTCCTGATGGAAGTGTGATGTACGCCGGTCTTTCAGAGGTCTCGGTAATACTTGGGCCGCCGGGCATTAGGATCTTTTGGACGATTGACTGCTTGAACTCTGGTGAATAACTGGATCTCATGGAAAGCTTCTTTTCCGTCCCCGAGACTCTAAGTTCTTAGAATCTTTCTGATTAATTGTTTGAATTTCTACTGGTCAACCTTCCAAAAACCGGGGGCTTCTGTGTCCCTTTAGGGGATAGTGTCAGCATTGAGAATGCCGTGGTTACAGTTAGAGATGATCTGGTAAATGGTCATATATTTGTAAGGACCGAAAAGGATAATTTCTTTGATTTCGAGAACGGTCTCAAAAGATTAATAATGTCCGACTGGGGAGGCACTCTTTATCTTGTAAAATTAGCGGCCCCGATTGGAGATAAAAATAATCTTGCTGTCTATTCTGGCCGTACCCACTATGTGAGCACTGAGACAATCGTCGTTGAATGCGCAAAATTTAAAAATGAGCTGAACAAATGAAAACTCATCATCTGCTTTTAATCGGAACTTAACTTTAGAACATATAGAAGGGAGCCCCTGCTTGGCTCCCTTCTATGCTTTTTGCGAGTCTCCAAAACACCAATCTAATCAATGGTTTTCTTCTGAAAACAAGGTCTTATTCTGATTTTCCTATTTGGCTTCAGTTGTCCATTTTTGGCGGTGTTTGGTAAAAGTGTAACCATATTGTAACCATTAAGCCTATTCCCCAGGTATCACTCCTCCCCAATAATTCTTAGGCAATTCACAATGCTCACTAAAGTACGCCTTGCACTTGTTATTGGCCTGAAGGCGAATGAAAGTGGCCGACACGGAATATGTGGCCTTAAATGGAAGAGGATATTTACTGAGTGTTGACTCTTTCAATAACTCAAAGTCAGGTTGTATTCCTACTATGCGTACAAGTTTCCCAGCTTTGATTATTTCCATATACCCAGCTTTGTGTTCTTTGCACATTTTCGGGGTCAAGGGCCTGCGATAAAAAAATAAATAATAGACATCTTGGTCCAGTAACTCAAAACCTAAATAAGATGTATTATTTTCTGGATGATCTGAACACTCAATTAAGACCTTATCCTTACTCACTTCGATATCAATAAAATACTGTGTCTTCTTATGAATGAGAGCAAAAACGGGAGATGCCAACGTTAGGAGTTGAATGAATATTATAACTCTCATCTTACTTCCTCTTCCCTTTCAGTTTTGTATTGTATTCGTTAACTTTTTTAACTATTTGATTACTCTTTTTATCTTTTCCAATATCATTGAAAATCCCCTTGTATTCATAAATCGCTTCTTCCCAGGAAGCTTTTCTTTTTTTTCTTCTTTCTAAGAAAGCTTTTTTGTAATGAAGCCAGCGAATTCCAGCAGCAATATTCAGCGCTGGCTCACGACTTTCATCAACGGTCAGTTCAATATGGTGATTTCTCAATTCACCTTTAACATCCTGGAGTATTTTCCGTGTGCCTTCTGTTATCTGAATCAAACCACGAGTTGTTCCATCTTTGCTCTCATGATCTTTTGGTAATTTAAATCCAGACTCTGTAGCCATTAAAACTTTAACCAAGTCTGGTGTTAACGGATCCTCCGGTTTCAATACCTCATTCCAAAACTTTGTCCAACCAGCGATTAGAAGATCGTAATCATTCCCGTTAGGAAAACCCAGGGCATCCGGAACCGGCATGGCTTCCGGATCAGATTCAAGTGTTTTAAAATAAGTCTCTGCCATCAAATTTAACTCATCTGCATGATAGAATTCAGATTTCTTCTTGTTCTTTCGGCAGTGTCCATCATGGTCGGTGACTTTACCAGAAACCAAATGCTTCGGATGACGTTTAACCCAATGCTCTCCTATAGGACAAATCCTCCAAGGATGGGATTTGGCTTCAACGTCCATCGAGTCAAAGAATGGGATTTTAAACACTCTCGATGCAGGAACGATCTTACCAATAACCTGGCTCCAACGAATAAGCTCTAGACTTGATTCTCCAGTCTTCTTTTGAAGTGTCTTTTGTAGTTCACTTATTGTAGTTGGATCAACATCTTTGCGGGTCTTATAGGGAATAAATGTTTCATATTTCGAGGAACCTTGTCCTTTTTTCATGAAATAAAAAGAAATATTATGTTCTTTGCCAAAAAAACTTTCTAAAATCTCTCTTATAATTTCTTTCTTGTCTTTTAGCGACACACGGATCTCCTATACCTTTTCATTATCTGGGAAACTTGTTCCAAAATTCTGAAACAAGTTGAAAACAAATATCGATGTCGGAACCGACGTCGAAGTTTCCAAACCTTCTACTCCAACTATCAGGTGGAACATCTAGTTGGCCAGGGATGACGTGAGTCTTTCTTCGCTCAAAGGTACTTAATAAGCATTTATTCAAAATTTCTACATCCATTTTTTCATTTTTGATAATTAGAGCGTGGTGCGCTTTAAGCTGAAAAAATGCATAAAAACTAGATTTATTTCGTTCATGGCCTATTCAGAATAAAAAAAAGCTCCTAGAATTTGTTTGCTTACAACCAATTCAAAGGAGCTTTTTCAATGTCGTTA
>DATLXC010000085.1:0-25728 GCA_035575985.1 Bacteriovoracaceae bacterium
GGTTATGGATACAAAAATGTGGGCTATTTAAAGCTTAAGATCATGCAGCAATGTGGATTCTTAAATTCCAATTACTTTGATAAGAGCGGTTATATGGTCTCATTCTAAATTCAAGGGGATTAACAAATATGCAAAAGATCCGTAAAATATCCACAAATTGATCAACTTTTAGACACGTGTACAAGCTTAAAACAAAAATAGCCATATAAGACATTGATTTTATACGATTAAACATGGCATCCAGATTGTAATACTAGAGTCACAGGGAGTGAGCAGGAAGCTGACTTTTAAACAAACACAGGGGTACTAAATGAAAACTAAAACGCTGTCACTTTCTACGATTCTTGGCTTTCTTGGCTTGTTAATGATGATCCATACTATGGACGTCAAAGCCGCTTCTTCTGCAATTGTTTGCAGCACGGCCTTCGGTGAAAAAAGCTTCACTATTGAAGATCAAAAAATCTCTTTCCACAAAGAAGATGAGCAAGGTGTGAGCCGCTCAATCTCTTCTGTTAATGAATCTGCAGTTCGTACTCACAAAAAACACCTGGGTTTTTCAAAGACCCTTTATATCGATGGAAACAAGCATCGAATTAACGTCCAGAACTCTAAAGAGTTCTCAGACGCAAATGATTACCTCTCAATTACATCCCCTAAAGGGCACGAGATGACTTATCCCCTCTCTTGTCACTCTGTCTAATAGCGGTACCCCCTGTTTAAAGGGATCTCGGCCGGATGCTTGAGGTCCCTTTTTTTTATTGCCCCTTTAATTACAGCACAAATTCCATTAAGCTATCCCCACTCACAAAGTGAAAGGGAACAGTTATGGAATATGACTTCGCCGGCATCGAACCTAAATGGCAAAAATATTGGGAAGAAAACCAGACTTTCAAAACCCTCGAAGATAGATCCAAGCCAAAATATTACGTACTCGATATGTTTCCCTATCCTTCAGGAGCGGGTCTTCACGTAGGTCACCCTGAGGGTTATACGGCCACCGATATCATGGCACGCTACAAGCGTATGAAAGGCTTTAATGTCCTTCATCCCATGGGTTGGGACTCTTTTGGTCTGCCTGCAGAAAATCATGCCATGAAAACAGGTGTCCATCCTAACATAACAACTCAGGAAAATATAAAGACCTTTAAGCGTCAGCTCAAGATGCTTGGTTTCTCATATGACTGGGACCGTGAAGTGGCTACTTCCAATGTGGACTATTACAAATGGACTCAATGGATTTTCGTGCAACTTTATAATAAAGGCCTGGCCTACGAATCCCACATGATGGTGAACTGGTGCCCTAACCTGAAAACGGTACTGGCGAATGAAGAAGTCATTGGTGGCAAGTCTGAAGTTGGCGGCCATCCTGTCATACGCAAGCCAATGAAGCAGTGGATGCTCAGGATTACAGAATATGCCGAACGTTTGCTCAAGGATCTGGAACTGCTTGACTGGCCCGAATCAGTTAAGGAGATGCAGCGTGTATGGATCGGAAAATCCGAAGGTGCCATAGTCTCCTTTAAGGTAGATGGCTCAACTGAAGTCATTGATGTTTTCACCTCTCGTCCTGATACTCTCTTTGGTGCCACATACATGGTCCTTGCACCTGAACATTCCCTGGTTGACCAGATTACAACAAATGACCATAAAGCAGAAATTGCAAAATATCGCGAAGTAACCTCGCTGAAATCCGATCTCGAACGTACTGAACTGAATAAGGATAAATCAGGAGCATTCACCGGTGCTCATGCCATTAATCCTGTTAATAACCAGAAAATTCCGGTCTACATTGCAGACTATGTCCTCAACACCTATGGCACAGGCGCCATCATGTCTGTCCCTGCCCATGATGAACGTGACTGGGAATTTGCAAAGAAATTTAATTTGCCTATCGTGGAAGTCGTCAAAGGCGGAAATGTCGATGAAGCCGCCTTCTCGGAAGACGGCGAGCATGTAAATTCTGGGTTTATCAACAATCTTCACAAGGCTGAAGCCATCACTAAGATGATTGCCTGGTTAGAAGAGAATAAAGTCGGTTCAAAGAAAATAAATTATAAACTCCGCGACTGGCTTTTTTCACGCCAACGCTATTGGGGTGAACCATTCCCAATTCTGAAATTTGAAGACGGAACGGTCCGTTGTCTCGATGCTGATGAATTACCAGTTGTTCTTCCCCAGGTAGAAAAATACGAACCTGCCGGCACCGGTGAATCACCGCTTGCAACAATTCACGAATGGTTAAACGTCATTGATCCAAAGACAGGCAAGAAAGCAAAACGTGAAACAAACACAATGCCTCAATGGGCCGGCTCTTGCTGGTACTACCTGCGCTTCTGCGATCCAAAGAATGCCAAAGCTCCGTGGGATACCAAGATTGAAAATTATTGGATGCCTGTAGATTTATATGTAGGGGGTGCTGAACACGCAGTCCTTCATCTTCTCTACTCACGTTTCTGGCACAAGGTCCTTTATGACCTGGGCCTGGTTTCTACCAAGGAGCCATTCCATAAGCTCGTGAATCAGGGAATGATCCTCGGTGAAGACGGCGAAAAGATGAGTAAGTCTCGCGGTAACGTAGTCAACCCTGACAGTGTCGTGAAGGAAATGGGCGCAGACACTCTCCGCCTTTATGAAATGTTTATGGGCCCGCTTGAAAAAACTAAGCCATGGTCTCATGCCGGTACAAAAGGTGTGTTCAATTTCCTGAACCGTGTCTCACGCTTCTTCCTGGATGAATCACATTATGCACCTGCTGAAGACCCGAATACATTGAAAGAACTGCACAAGCTGATCAGGAAAGTTACTGATGACATTGAAGCCTTGCATTTCAATACCGGTATTTCGCAGATGATGATTTTTGTGAATCATATTTATAAGGCCGGGAAAATCACAAGGGAAAGTGCTGCGAAGTTCGCTCTTGTACTTTCTCCTTATGCTCCCCATCTGGCGGAGGAAATCTGGCAGCATCTTGGGAATAAGAAAACATTAGCGTATGAAACGTGGCCCGCCTATGACGTGGCTCTCTTGAAAGAAGATCTCATAACCCTGGCTGTGCAGGTTAATGGTAAGACCCGTGGGACTTTTGAAGTTGCGGCCGATATTACGAAAGAAGAGTTTTTTGCAATTGTGAAGGCGGATGAAAAAATGGCTAAGTATTTGTCTGGGACGATTGTGAAAGAGATTTATGTGCCGGGTAAGATTTGTAATTTTGTGGTTAAGGAATGATAACGAGGTCTGTAAGGCGCATCCTGCTCCTGGACAGTTGAAATTGTTGCCATCCATGGCAACAATTTTCCCTGCGGGAAAATCGAGCATTCACCTATCTATGATAGAGGAGAAAAAGTACCGGACGGTACTTTTTCCAAATAGTTACCGCAGTCAATCCGAAGGATTGGCAAGGTCTAGTTCGAACATCGGTTTTGGTATAGGCTGTGACTTATTTGAGAACTTACTAATCTGAATTAAGCATCAAAAAACTTTTACAAAATTATTCAGCAGAGTCATACCAAGCCCAGAAAGAACCGGAATAGTAAGATTATCATCTATATTAAAAGCAGAAATTAATTCAGAAGCCGCACCAATTATTCCAGCAACAACCGAGAACACAAGGATATGAACACCAAGAGTAGTCGAGTTCATTACATAGAAGAGTGTGATGAGGTAACAAGTAAAGAATCCGGCAACTGCACCCTGCAGGGATTTATTGGGCATGATTTTATCTTTTCCATAAAGCACACCAAAAAACGATGACAATGGATCAGAGAAAACCAGGAACATGATTGAAAGAATGGCGATGTCTCTGTGATAGAAGAATAAAGCGAGTGAAGTCCCTAAGGCATAAAAAGGAAAGCCACTTAAGCCCTCTCTTTCTGAGCGGCGCATAAAAGATCCCATTATCCCTAAAAAGGCTTTATTAAAAGGCTTAAAACGAATTCTGAGCAAGTCCACACTTAAGCTGGTAGCCGCAAAACCTAACGCGATCCATCCCCAGGTATTTGATCCCCAATCTGATCTCAAATAAAAAAACAGGGCCAATGACCCGCAACCGATATGCCAAAGTTTTCTAAGTATATGAAGATCCGAACGTTTTGAGAGTACTTTATCGTAAGATGAGGTCGCCTGGGTCGTAGACATCAATTCTCCTTGCGTAAGCGATTAAACAATTACTCGTTTAAAACAAACCAACCTGAATGAAAGTTACTCTACTCTAAAGGATGGCATAAGATTAGTCTAGTGCGCACAGAGTCAAGTATTTGCAAATGCTGTTATCTGCAGGAATTCATTAGTGATTTAAGTTCCCAAAACATCTCTTTGATTCATATACTTTTAGAAATGATCAACGAAAACAGCGAAGCGGAGCTCCCGCTTCATAGTATGAAGAAAATCTGGGCCATCGGTGGTGGTAAAGGTGGAGTAGGCAAAAGCCTTGTTTCCGCCAATGTTTCCATCTGTCTTGCACTCATGGGCCACAAGGTTGTTGCCGTAGATCTGGATCTTGGTGGGGCGAATCTTCATACCTGCCTTGGACTTCCGATTCCTCAAGTTACCCTTTCTGATTACGTTTCAAAAAAAATAACTAACTTTGAAGACTTGTTAGTTGCTACTCCAATTTCAAATCTTAAGATTATTAGTGGCGCCCAGGATGAAATCGGGATGGCCAATCTTAAGCATATGCATAAGAACCAGATTATCAGAAAACTCACCGAGCTCGATGCTGACTATATTCTTTTTGACCTTGGTGCAGGTACTGCCTTTAATACCGTCGATTTCTTTATCACGGCAGACAAGGGAATCCTGGTTGTACTTCCTGAACCTACTTCTATTGAAAATACATACAGGTTCATGAAATCAGTTTTCTACCGCCGCCTGAAAATGGTGGATGGGGTATCAGAGTCAGAAATTGATTACCTGATTAATGAAGCAATGAGTGCCAAAATCACGGCAGGATTATCTTCACCATCTGAACTGGTTAAAAAAATCTCCGAGCTTCATCCGGAAGTAGGCTTAAAGATCAGGGCAGAGATGGCCCACATGCGTCCCAACCTCATTATTAACCAGGTCCGCTCACAGGCAGACATAGACATTGGTTACTCGATCCAGAGTATTTGCAGGAAGTATTTCGGTATCGAAATGAATTTTCCCGGTTACCTGGATTATGATCAGTCAGTCTGGCAAAGTGTAAGAAAGCGCAAACCATTGTTAATCGAATATCCGAATTCAAAGCTCGTGAACAATTTCGACAGAATCGTTAACCGATTAATCGAATCCTAGGAAAATAATAGATGGATATTGAAAGAAAAAATTATTATGAAGTTCTTGAGATTGATCAAAAGGCCACACCTGGCCAGATCGAACAAGCCTATATCCGGTCACGTAATGCTTATACCGGTGACAGTGTTGCCCTTTACTCACTCATGACAAGACAAGAATGTGACGACGTCCTTAGCCAGATTGAAGAAGCCTATTCAGTCCTCGGTTTTCCTGAAAAAAGAAAAGAGTATGATCGCATTCGTGGCTTTAACCTTAATGGCGTGGCCCACATTAACAATTCGGCTGAAAATCTTCGCGCTAAGGCCAAAGAAGTCCAATATGAGGACTTTGGATCAAACCTTATCGAGTCCAAAGTTTCTAAAATTACGGCCCAGAAGAAGTTCAGTCTCGAATTCAGCGAAGATTCTGAAATGGATCGCAGGATCCGTGAGTGTGCGGAATATACAGGTGCATTCCTCAAGGAAATCCGTGAGTACAAGAATGTTACTATTGAGCGCATGGCCGAGATGACCAGGATTTCCAAGACCCTCTTAACCGCAATTGAAAACCAGGACCTGGCCAAACTTCCGGCCGACGTTTACGTCCGTGGTTATGTTTATCAAATCGCCAAGGTGCTCAAGCTTAATCCGGAAAATGTGGCCGCTAGTTTCATCCTTCATTTTAAGAAGCTTAAGAATCAAAAGTAATGGATGAATCAGTTGAAGATGAATCACAGGATCTGACCGTAACCGTCACTGCTGAAGACAGGGAAGAATTCAAGCGGCTCGATCAATTTCTTGCCAGCAAACTCACTCAATTTTCCCGCTCAACAATCAAGCGCCTTTTTGAAGATGAACAGATTTCAAGTCCTGACAGGGAGCTTGAACTCAAGAAAATGCCCCTCGCAGGAACAATTATTGAGATTGAAGTGCCTCCTCCTCTTCCATCCGGACTTAATCCTGAAAATATTCCCCTGGAAATCCTCTTTGAGGACGCTCACCTGATAATAATTAACAAACCTGCAGGCCTTGTCGTTCACCCGGCCCCGGGGCATTATTCGGGCACCCTGGTGAACGCGATTCTCTTTCATTGTCCGGATCTCAAGGGAGTCGGCGGTGAAAAAAGACCGGGAATTGTCCACCGCCTCGACATGGGAACATCTGGAGTCATGGTTGTGGCCAAAGACCAACCGACACATGAAGGTCTCGTCAGCCTTTTCTCGGTCCATGATATAGAAAGAAAATATGAAGCCATCATTGCAGGTCATACAAGGGACCTGACCGGTACGGTTACGAGTACCATTGGTCGGCACCCTACTCATCGCCTGAAAATGTTTGCAAATGCCAAAGTTGGTAAAAAAGCAGTTACCCACTATAAGACAATAAAGAATTTTACCAATGCAACATTGATGGAGCTGAAGCTTGAAACTGGCAGGACTCACCAGATCCGGGTTCATTTATCCCAGGTCTTAGGAGCTCCCGTTTTATGCGATTCACTTTATGGTTCAGATGTTCACTTAAGAAAGTTGCCTGAAGATCTCCAGATTAAACTAAAGGCATATCCATACCAACTGCTGCACGCCAAGGAACTCGGTTTCATTCATCCCATCACTAAGGTTCCCATGCATTTTAGTGCACCCGCCCCTGCCATTTTTCAGGAAACACTCCGCGCTTTATCGGACGTACAATAAAGAGTACAATTCCTCCATGCCTATAGCTTACACACAAAATCTTAGTCGCGGCCGCTTCGAAACCTGGACCACAAATCCGGAAATGGATATTGTTCAGGTCAAGCAGATACACGGCATTGATATCGTTTCCAGGGAAACTCTCCCCTGTGAAGCAGATGGACTCATCGTATCCTGGGAAGATCTTGACCGCCCCCTCGCCATCAAGACTGCTGATTGCATGCCTATTTTTGTTGAAGGGGAAAAAGGTGTAGTCGTACTGCATGCTGGCTGGAAAGGTCTGGCACATGGAATTTTAAAGCGTCCTGAACTGTCTTTAATTTTGCCCATGCGGGCAGTTATAGGCCCCTGCATTCATAAATGCTGCTTTGAGGTTTCACCCGATTTTCAGGAAAACTTTCCTCACAGTCAGTTCAAGCACACAGGGGATAAATTATACTTTGACCTGCCACTGGAAGCTAAGAAGCAGTTAAATGAAAGCTTCCCTGACCTTGAAATAGAAGTCGCACCAATGTGCACTTGTTGCAATTTAAGTTTTCACAGCTATCGCCGGAACAAAACTACTGAAAGAAACTGGAATCTTTATATCAAAGGATGAATTCGATGGAACCAAGGAAAAGTCTCACCCTTAATGGTCTGACTGGGCGCAATTTTCTTTTCATAATTAATGCTGCTCTCATGATCGGAGTAAGCATTTACCTGACCACGCACTTTTATGAGACAGTCTATCCCACAAAATTAGGGGCCGGTAAAAGTCTCTGCGACATCTCAAGCTACTTTAATTGTGATGCAGCCACATTTTCAAAGATTTCCAATATCGCCGGTGTACCAATTTCATTTTTCGGAATTATTGTAGGCCTGCTGTTCTTATTCAGCAGCCTGATGCCTAGTGAAGCGCTGGAAAAAACTGCCAGTGCTGTCTCCAAGATCAACTTCATCGGATGCGTAATCCTCTTTATTTTTTCCCTGACAGTCCTTGGAAGCCTATGTCCTTTCTGTACGGTCTACTATTTATTGTCCCTGATAGCATGCGGGATGCTTTGGAAATATGGGATCAACACGTGGGTCCCAGATTTAAAAACTGGTGCATTCTGGGGTGTGGCGATTTTAGTAGGTTCATTTTTCATGCATCAACATACGGCCGGGAAAGCCGATATCCAAAGCAAGCTGAACACCAGTATTGTCTCACAGTTCAGGGGACTCGCGACAATTGGCGAACCGGACGAAGAATCACCTTACAAGATTCACATGGGAACAAAAACTTTTGCAGAATCACCAATCAAGATGAGCATCTTCTCCGATTTTGAATGCCCTTATTGCAAGGTTGTCTCGGAACAGATGCATGAACTGATCCGTCGTTATCCGAACAAGCTGAGCATTCAGTATTATTACTTCCCGCTTGATTCAAAATGTAATTCGAACATTAAAGGTGGCTTTCACAAGAATGCTTGCGATGCGGCCATGTTGGCAGCTTGTGATGAAAAGAAATTTGCAGAAGTACATGACGATATTTTTGCCAATCAGGACAAGATATCTGAAATTCTTCCAAAACTCGCAGAGAAGCATGATCTAAAGGGATGCCTGGATAACAAGGATATGCTGAATAAGGTAATAGCCTCAGTAAACCAGGCCACTAAATTTAACATCAAGTCGACCCCGACTGTTATATTGAATGGAAAAAAAATCGAAGGTTCAATTCCAAGTAGTCAGTACTTCGCAATCTTTGAAGATATCCTGGCGGGAAATAAGTAATGTTGATTGAAACCCATTGCCACCTTGATTATCTTAAAGCGGAGCCTCTTTCGGAGCTCCGGAGAAAAGCACGCGAGGCAGGCATTGGGAAGATTATCACAATTGGTGTAGACCCGGATAACCTTGATGGTGTGAGGGAGTTATCCCGGGAACATGACGAAATTTATTATACCCAGGGTATTCATCCTCATGATGCCAAAGCCGCCACTGAAGTTGAGTACAAAAAAATTCGTGATCGGTCAGTTGAACCAAAGATGGTTGCTGTCGGAGAAATAGGCCTTGATTATCATTATAATAATTCCCCTCCTGAAGTCCAAAGAGCTGCTTTTGAGATGCAGTTGCAGATTGCTGTAGAGACAGACTTGCCCGTCGTCATTCACACCAGGGATGCTGATGCGGATACCATGGCCATCCTTAAAAACTTCTCTACAAGTCTTAAGCGCAAGGGTGTAGTTCACAGCTTCACCTCGAGTAAGGAACTGGCCGAATGGGTTTTGGGCGAGGGATTTTGCCTGGGATTCAATGGAATTATCACTTTTAAGAAAGCCGAAAACGTTCAGGACGTAGTTAAGATTACGCCAATTGACCGGATATTGCTCGAAACCGATGCACCTTTCCTCACCCCTGTTCCCCATCGGGGTAAGGAAAATGCGCCTCACTACCTGCCATTCATAGCGGCAAAGGTTGCTGAGCTCAAGGGAATCAGCGTGGAAGAAGTAATGACCCAGGCCTATTCAAATGCCCTGAGATGCTTCTTTAAGCTTAATTGATCATTTTAAAAATTTTATTGAACAAATTGTCTTGTGGATAATGACCTAATAAAAAGGCACGTATGTGTACCAGATCTAATGCGTAAAGGGGTTGGACATCCAATGGTATGGTCCTTGGAATTCTTCCATCCACTCGGGCAAAATACACTTCCAGGATCTTCGATCTTTCATAACTCTCAAGAGTGCTTCTTACTGAAAGTGAATCCTTCACTTTTTCAGCAACTTTCAATGCAGCCATCTTCCTCCTCTAGTCAAAAATAATAAAGCGTCCTCATGACCCAATATTATTTTGGATGGTTCGTCGAATTTCAGGAATTTTTCACGCATGCGCTTTGTGTTCCTGAAGTCTCTCTTAAGATTTTACCGCAAAAATGACTCGGAATAATAAAAATGTAAGTCAGTATTTTATCTTTAGGTGGGCTTGCGTTTATGGACACTACTCTTCGATTTTAAGTCCAGTCAGTATCTTGCCTAAACTAGTTTTAGGTTCACTTGTTGCCGATCTAGGTTTGAAATCTTTTTTTTCAGGCGCTAGTGATTGCGGAGATAATCGGTTATCCATCTCTTCATCTTCAATATAATCAGGATAGAAAGGTAAATCAGATTTATAAACTATTCTATCAAGGTGCTTAACAAACCCTGACCAGTGGCCTGTAGCTGAATCAGTTTTTTTAATTATCTCTAGAGAACCCATCTTTGAATCCATCAGATCAATCAGGTGAACTAAAAATGCTTCTGAAGTTTGAGGAATCTTAGGTGATCCATAGGCATACTCACCATGATGTGAGAGCAGTATGTGCTTAAGGTGCATTTTTGTATAATGAGGAAAATTTCTGATCTTGTAAGCAAAGCGATCGACAATCTCAAGACCCTTAACCAGATGTCCTACCAATTTTCCTTCTTCAGTATATTCAACGTTAATCCCATCCGTGAGTTCATAAATTTTACAAAGATCGTGAAGGATACAACCTGCAACTACATAATTGACATTCACATGGTAATGTTTAGAAAGTTGAAGTGCTAATTCTGTACAGGAAAGAATATGTTCAATCAGCCCTGAACGGTAAGCATGGTGAATAGACTTGCCCGCCTGCCAAAGTTTAAGTCGCCTGGCAATCTCAGCATCAGTGATTATATTCCTGAGCAGGTCGCGAATATAAACATCGCTGAGACCTTCAACGATAGTAAGCAATTTTTTATACATTACCTCAGGATCATTCACTGCCTTCATCACGAAATCATCAGTATTCACTTCGCCCTCAGAAACCCTTTCAATTTGAGAAAGGATAAATTGCTTGCGGCCTTGATAGAAATTAAGCTTTCCCCTCACCCTTACAAAACAATTCTTGGAAATATTCTTTTCCACTTCAGCCGAGTATTGCCAGAGTCTTGCTTCGAGATCACCTGTCGCATCTGTTAGGATAATATTGAAATATTTTTTTCCGTCTTTACCTTCCATAATATTGAAGATCTTGACCAAGAATATAGATTCAATTTCTTCTTTACCTTGCAAATCAGAGACAAAAAGTTTCGACATAGTAGTACCCGTGCGTTAAGTGCTTAGAATAAGGTTTTCAGACTACACGGATTTCCGTGAATCCGCTACACAAAATCCATTAACTGGAGTATGTTGAAATCGAAAAATGGCTTTAATTTTGGACCCTTATCTAATTGCGCATTCGCGTAAGGAGTTTTATGAAAAATGTTAAAATTGGTATCAATGGTGTTGGTCGTATTGGAAGAACTATTCTACGTGCCTACTTTGACCGAATCTCTGCTGGTGTAGATACACATATGGAAATTGTGGCCATCAATAATCCTGGTGACCTTAAGCCATACATTCATTTGCTTAAATTTGATTCACTTCATGGAAAACTTAAAGGCGATTTTTCCTGGGATGAAGGAAGCAGGGAAATTTCTTTCAATGGTCGCAAGATCAAATTTTACGATACAAAAAATCCGGAAGAAATTCCTTGGGGCAAGCACGGCGCTCAGGTTGTTATCGACTGTACCGGAATCTTCAAGGACAAATCAAAACTCGGCATGCACATGAGAGATACAGTTAAGAAAGTTATTATGTGCGCACCTGGGAAAGATCTTGATGGCACTTTTGTAATAGGCATAAACACAGACAAGTACGACTCTTCAAAGCACCATGTTATCTCTAATGCTTCTTGTACGACGAACTGTCTTGCTCCCATCGTAAAAGTACTTCATGAAAACTTCGGCATCGTAAACGGACTCATGACTACAATTCATTCTTATACTTCAGACCAGAACCTTCTTGATAATGCACACGAAGACCTTAGACGTGCCCGTGCTGCTGCTATGAGCATGATTCCTACTTCAACAGGTGCCGCCAAGGCCCTGGGCGAAGTGATTCCTGAAATGAAAGGCAAGCTCGATGGTTATGCTATCCGCGTCCCAACTCCAGATGTTTCCGTGGTTGACCTTACAGTTGTCCTGGAGAAAGCAGTTACTAAGCAGGAAATTAATGAAGCCATGAAGAAGGCTGCAGGATCTAATCTTAAAGGTGTACTTGGCTACACTGAGGAAGAACTGGTTTCTATCGATTACATGGGTTCTAAAGAATCTTCTATCTTTGATTCCAAGCTTACAAATGTCATTGGTAATACGGCCAAGATTGTAAGCTGGTATGATAATGAAGTCGGATTCTCAAACAGAGTAATCGACCTCGCAAACTTTGTTGGCCAAAAACTCTAAGGAATCCTTATGCAACTTAAGACACTTCAGGAAGCTGACCTCAAAGGTAAGAAAGTTGTCGCACGCTTTGATTTCAATGTTCCGCTTACTAAAACGGAACCTAGAACAATTACAGATGCGAGTCGGATTGATATGGCCCTTCCAACTATCCGCCTGATGCTTGAAAAAGGTGCAAGTAAACTTGTACTGATCAGTCATTTAGGTCGACCAGATGGAAAGCCGAATCCGAAATATTCGCTTGAGCCAATCGCAACTTACCTGGCAGAGAAACTGGGAATCGATGTCGTTCTTTCAGAGTCTCCTGTGGATAATGGCATCAAGAACCTCCTTCAATTACCTGAAACAAAAATAGTGCTTCTGGAAAATATACGCTTTCATCCAGGTGAAGAAAAAAACGACATGGAACTTGCTGAGAAACTTGCAAGCTATGGCGATGTATATGTGAACGACGCTTTCGGCGCTGCTCATAGAAAACATTCTTCAACTTACGCTATCAACGCATTCTTTAAGAATCGCGCCTATGCCGGTCTCTTGATGAAAAAAGAAATCGATTCACTCGGTGCCTTGCTTGATAAGCCTGCCAAGCCTTTTGTCGCCATCATCGGTGGTGCAAAGGTATCAGATAAGATCAAGACCATAGAGAAAATGATGGTCATGGTAGATACTCTCCTTATTGGTGGAGCAATGGCCTATCCATTCCTGAAGGCCAAAGGTGCCACAGTAGGAAAATCACTTTGTGGTGATGAAGATGTGGCCCTTGCACGTCAGCTTCTTGCCCAGGATAAAGGTGGAAAAATCCAGCTTCCAAAAGATCACCTGATTGCTGATGGACTTGAAGGATCACCGGAGAATTGTGCTGGAGTAAGCATACCTGAAAACAAGATGGCCCTTGATATCGGACCGGAAACCATCCGTGCCTATAGTGATCACATAAAAACCGCCAAAACTATTTTCTGGAACGGTCCAATGGGATTATTTGAAGCCAGGAATTTTGCTAAAGGGACCATGTCTATTGCCCAGGCAATAGCTGAGAATACCAAGGCATTTTCGGTGGTTGGTGGAGGTGATTCTGTCGCCGCCGTCCAGCAGTCAGGCCAGGCAGATAAATTCTCCCACGTTTCTACCGGAGGCGGAGCCTCTCTTGAGTACATTGAACGTGGCGAACTTCCAGGGGTTCAGGCCCTAAAGCTGGGGATCTGAACATGAAAAAACTCTTAGTCGCAAATTGGAAAATGAATAAGAACCTGCATGAGTGTAAGGACTTCTTCCGCGATTTTATAGAAAAGTATTCCGGCAAGCGTGATGCATGGGTTGCTCCTCAAGCAATTCATCTTATGGTCGCGCATGGACTAACTCATCTGCATAACGTTGAAGTAGGAGCACAGAATGTTTCCGAATTCCTTGAAGGTGCGTACACTGGTGAGATTTCTCCAAAGGCCCTGATGGATGCTGGTGGAACATTTGCAATTCTAGGTCATTCTGAGCGTCGTCAATACTATGGGGAAACTTCCCGCGGCCTTAATGCCAAAGTAAGGACAGCCTTGGGACAAGGACTTAAAGTTATCTACTGCGTAGGTGAAACTCTTGCTGAAAGAGATTCTAGCCAGACATTTTCATTAATTTCAGACCAACTGCACCAAGGTCTTAACGACCAGTCTGTTGCTAACCAGGACAATCTGGTTATCGCTTATGAGCCAGTTTGGGCCATTGGAACCGGTAAAACCGCTACACCTGCTCAAGCACAAGAAGTTCATGCTTATATTCGCGAAATACTAATCGCCAAGTTCCCTACCTTTGGTCAAAAGGTCAGGATTCTGTATGGCGGAAGTGTAAAGCCCGATAATGTCGAAGAATTGCTGTCCCAAAAGGACATCGATGGTGGACTAGTTGGAGGGGCTTCTCTTAAGTCTCGCGATTTTTTGGCCCTCTGTGGTGATAAATAACCAAAATTGGTTTCCAAGTGGGCGGATTTTTGTTAAAAATATGATCTCAATTGGAGACTAGTTCTTATGATGACTTTTTTGATCACTCTTCATGCAATTATTTGCATACTTCTTGTTGTTACCGTTCTCCTTCAGTTCGGCAAAGGTGCCGAGGCTGGTGCGATTATGGGTGGCGGCGGCGGTGCTTCTCAAGCCGTTTTCTCTAGCTCAGCAAAGGGTAACTTCATGACGAAGCTTACGACTTTTTTGGCCATTGGGTTTATGGTTAACTCCATTGTGCTTACGACTATGAAGTCGCGGGAAGCTAAGAGATCTATGTTTGATAATGAAGCTCCTGTGGCGGCTCCGCTTAATTCTGATGCTGAGGCGTTGAAGAATAAGGATACGTTGTCTGAGCCAACTGATAGTGCTCCAGCGCCTGCGGCGGCTTCGCCTGAAGCTACGACTGCTGAGCCGACGGCTCCGGTTCCGGCCACGAAGACTTCGCCGACTAAGACGCCGGCTAATTAGGTTTTATAAAAATAGTTAAATAAAAAGGGGCAAGGTAACTTGCCCTTTTTTTTGGCTTAGATTGTAAGGGGAAAGCTGAGCGTTTTTCTGGTTAGATAGGGCAAATCGGCGCTTTTTAAGTAGAAAAGCGCTCCGATGAATATCTGGGACAATTCGAAGAATTGTTCCGGACTAGTTCGAACTACAGAATATGCATTTAGCTTTTAAAACGAAGAGAACTTATTATCCAAGCCTCTTATGCCTTCTTTTTCTTTTGCTCCGGATCCACAACCTTAATCTTCCCGAAATCCATCTCCTTCTCAAATTTCCTAATCTCCTCAATAGGAAGAACAGCATAAGGCAACGTAGGATCAAAACTATCAAGCAGCCTCAGATCCCTCGAAGCATCCCCACGAACATATCTAACGTGTTGATCAAAGACATCAAATATCTCAGGATCAAGCTTAAGCCCCCTGAATTTCCTCATCGTATTCATGGCCTCAGGAATTGTCAGAACTTCGCTATAAGACCGCTTAGTTGTAATAGCATCAAAGAAATCCGCAATCGTACAAACTCTGGCGAGAAGATGAATCTCCTCCTTACCCTTAAGCTTCCTCGGATATCCAGTACCGTCAATGTTCTCATGATGTTCATGGATCACACGACCAATGATCTTGAGGTCTATGTCCCCTTCCACCTGGCAATGTCCATTAAGCAAAAGATCAATACCGAAATCAGGATGCTGCTTAATGACCTGGTAATCGGCATCAGTCAGGCCGCCAGGATTATTCAGGATCTTGGTAGGAATTTTAATCTTACCCAGGTCATGCAGTAGTCCACCCAGGCCTGCGTGAATTAACTCCCGTCGAGTGGCCTTGGGATTAATCGCCTTATAGATTGTGATGGTATACATGGAGACATTGATTGAATGGTCATATGTATAGAAGTCATGAAAGCTTAGATTGCCAATTAATCCGCGCAAAGAATCGATGTTGTGATGATCAAGCACATCGACCATCGACTCAACTGCTTCCCTGCAATTATCTATTCCCTGGGAAAGGACTTCCGTTGAGAATTCCTTGTTCTTATCGAAGATATTATGGAGATAGCTTACGGCAGCGTCTTTAATTGCAGTTGTCTTATTCACATCATCTACGTTCGAGGCAACGAGACTTTTTAAATAGGTTCCGCGCTGTTCTTCAGGAATGTAAAGCTGGAGATATTTACGATGAAACTCTTCAACGTCGCTCTTCTGCAAGATTCCACCTATGGGGAAAATGCGGATAAACTTTTCCTTACTTTTTACCACCGAAGAGTTGACGTATAGGTCAAACGATAAAGGCTTATCTACCTGGATCAGGTCATGTCTTACAGAGAAAAAACTTATTTTTACGTCGTTGGTTTCCATGGGACTTATTATATCACTTTCGCCAATATTGGGTGTTAGGCAAATCTTTACCCAATAAAAAGGGCCACTTACGTGGCCCTAAACAACTGGCTAATTTTAGAGGCTAGAACGGAATGTCGTCAGACGCAAAGTGGGCATCGTTAGCAATCTGATATTCCTGAGTTGGCTGCCCAGATGAAGCCGGGGGTGCCTGATTATAAGAGTTAGAACTGTCTGTCTGCTGGCTGCCTTGAGAAGCCGTAGCTCCACCAATGAATTGAACAGTAGTTGCGAGGATTTCAGTAGTGTAACGCTTGTGACCCTCTTTATCGTCCCATGAACGCGTCTGAAGACGACCTTCAAGGAATGCCTGACGACCTTTGGCAAGGTATTGGTTGCAAAGCTCAGCGAGCTTGCCCCAAACAACAATTCGATGCCATTCAGTCTTCTCTTGTTTCTGACCTTGCTTGTCTGTCCAAGCTTCAGTTGTGGCCATTGAGAAGTTACAAACTGCAGATCCACCCGGGGTGTACTTCAGCTCTGGATCTTGTCCAAGTCTTCCCAATAAAATTACTTTGTTTACGCTCATAAATGCTCCTTAGTCGCTTGGGAGGCGAAAATTTATAGAATTGTTCTATTCCTTTTCTTACCTCATGTTGAGTTTAGTTGGAAAAGTTTTTTTCTTTCCTTTCCTGACTCAAGACCAATGGAAATTCGGGGCCAAAGATGGCGAATTCAAGTTCGCGATTTTAGAGCGTGATAATGCAGGATGGAAAATTAAAGATATTCAGTAGGCGGTTTTTCTTCGGTGTGTCTGCGACGAAGAACGTGGCTCTCAGGATTTTGTTTAAGAAATTCTTCCACTTTTCGACGTGCTAAATTTACATCTTTTTTATACCAGGTAGGATCAAAGCCACAAAATGGGCATTTCAAATCTTTGCGGTAGAGGGATTTATGCATGCCTTCGAAGATGACCCAAATGATAGGTAAGACGATAACAGCTCTAACACCAATCCATGGAAAAGCGACAGCGCCAAGACCTACGGCCATAATAAGAATCTGAAAATAGTTCATAAAGGAGAGATGACGAGGATAGCGAAGCTTCCGCGGAGTCCGGCATAAGGCACAAAAACATTCTCTGGAATCTCTTTTTTTCATCTATTCTCCTAGGAGTATTAGACCATGGAACTTAGGTTCGCCTCTCCCCAGCAAGATTTGCCGTTTCCGGACGAACCTCTAGGTATCCCGCGATACCTAGGGTGGTGAAATTGATGGTGGGCGATTGTGGTGGGTGTGCTAGGAGAGGATTTCCGAATCAACTAACGTCCTACTACCAAAGTTCGGTATCTCTGGATGGTTTACACCTCGCAAACACTGTACCAGAATAGGGACACGTAAAAATACAACCTTACCTATAACAAATTGGCGCTAGTGGCAAAACGCAACCACCCAATGGCCCTGACTCGCAATCAGCAGGGTCAAATAAGTATCTTCTTCTCTGCCTCCCTGGTGGTCCTGGTCACAATTGTGGCTTTCGTAATAAACGTTGGTCTTTTTGTGAAAGCAAAAATCAACCTGCAAAATTCCACTGATGCAGCAGCCTTTGCCGGGGCCGCAGTTCAGGCCAGGCAACTTACCAAAATAGCGCACCTAAATTGGGAGATGAGAAACATCTATAAAGAATGGATGTATAAGTACTATGTCATCGGTAACCTGAATCTTCCGGGTGTACGGAATAGTGGTAGTGCAGGAGTCACGGATTTCAGGATGGAGCCTGATACCAACGTATTGAAGCCTGTAGGTGATCCAATGCGAGTTGTAGATGATCCATATAATTTCCCTTCTGTTTGTATTCACCTTGAAAACTCACAGACAAATATTTGCAAGCGCTATTCTATTCCTGGTCTTCCTGAGTTTGGATCTTCCAACCTTCCAGGAGCGGAAGAAGCATCCCGAGCTTTTCAGAATGCCTTGATTTCAACCAAGGTCATGGATTGTGTTCAACGAACCCAGCTCAATATGTTTGTAGCCACATCCTGGGCCTATAACATCCTCTCTGCTTCTGGTATCACCCTTGCGGGCCAGGGGCCCGCTATCATGGCCGATCGTCAGGGAGCCTGGCCACGTGCTGTTGAATTAGCAATGCGAATCAGGAATCTTGAAAAAGTTGTAAATCGTGAAGCCCGCAAAAAGAGTGTATGCATCACTCCCGGTGCTTCTGATAAAGTGAATTGTGGGGTTGGAATTGATGAAATCAGCAATGAGCCTGCTCCTGGCAATGAACGTCTAGTTAAAGCTTTCTATTCAGGCTACCGCAATATTGGTGGAAGCTTTACTGATGATGAAATGAAGCAATCCTTTACTCTTACTGAGATCCCGCCTGTCATGTTCAGAGAACCTAAAATGACTAACGCAAGTAACTTGTTAATCCCGGATCCCTCATATGAAAAACAATATCTCGATCTAAAGCTAATGATGGTTAATTACGCCATCTTTTATTCAGCCATGATTCCACGAGCAGATACCAAGACTTCAGGGGCATGCGACGTCTCGAAAGTAGCAATACCGGTTCCCGGATATCCTTTGGGCTTTTACAAAAGCCCTGAATTCGTTACCTACTATGCAGTCAAAGGCGAAGCCGAGTTCGAAGGCATGTTTAATCCTTTCGGTGAAAGAGTTAAGCTAACCGCTTTTGCAGCGGCGAAACCAATGGGTGGACGAATTGGCCCGATGCTTTTTACTCAAAAGCCAAATCAAGAAGCGATCATTGGAAGACTGGATCCTATTAAAAGGAGGTCAGTCCCTTATATGGCAACTATTGATCTGGTTGGAGCTAACCAAAGATTGCTTATCCCTGATAACGACCCCGCGTTACCTGGTACATGGGTAAAGAAATTAATTACTTCTCCGGATGGAAAATATTATCCTGGAATGCCATTGCCCGTAAATGGACCTAATACCGCATTCTGGCTTGATGGACCGGGTAAAGCAGTCGGTGGAAAAATCTCAACAGGGGTGCAATTTGGTATTCCTAACATGCCCTATGATTTCAAGAAGCATTACTCTAGTGAGGGTTACACAACTTCCGCCGCTCCCATTCACACGATTAACGCCAAGGATCCCCTTGGTCCAAGTCCTGATAGAGAAGTTGGTCTTTTCAGCCAGGACCAATTTACACGATTCAAGGGAGCCATTGGGAACTCAATTGGTCCAGACCAACTCGATGAAGCAGTTGCTCGAGTAAGATCTCCTACCAGCTATGAAGCGGCCAACTATCTCATCCCTGTACCTTTCGAGCGGTACTCTTCTTCAAACCTGGGCCACTTCGGCCAGATTAGTGGAAAAGGTAAACCAGTTGGGCCTAATGGGATTTTGCGATATGTGAATTACATTTATGCTCCATTGTATGGCACAGATAGTAACGAAATATTGTATAGAGATACTGCTGCCGTTCTCGCTGCCATTAAAAATTTTATGTTTGAACAGGAAAGTGGAATCAGGAAATACGTCGATGCAATGAACAGTGGAGCTAAAGCTATTAATGATATGGGTGCGAACGTATCCGGAGGTGCGACCGGTTCCCGAGCAGGCTATGTAAAAGCTGCCGCAGGTGTGTCTGATCTTGCTAGCTATGCTCCAGCTGATATAATGAATAAAAACCCTAAAACTTGTAAAAGCCTGACCGGTACATTTCTGCATTTTTATTATGGTGGCCTAGGTGCTGCTCCTCCTGGAATGATTGCCGCGGGAATGCCTATTAAATATGCAGGAACACCTGGGACTCATCCTAATGGAACATTAATTGATCCACCAGTTGATTGTCCGGCATCGATATCAGAATTACTGCAGTCCTATTTTTCCAATGGTGCCGGTGATGACCCTAATTTCAGAAATTCACATTACAGGATGGAATACTCCATTGATGACAGGCTTTTATCTGCCGGTCCGGTCCCAGAAAAGTATGGTATTTTCAGTGGGTATGCCCCGGGTGCCTTTACTGGTGTTAAAGCGAATGGCATTTTTACCAACCTAGCTGGTATTTCAGAGATGATGCGGCGCAATTTTTACTCTACTAAATTTATACCGCTCCACTCAGTAACTAATGGTGGGTATTATAACGAGAGTGTAGGGCGTTTTAATACATTCTCCGAGGGGGATGTTCAATTTATTAACTCAGATCTTAAGCAGAATCAATATCGTAACCCTCTTCAGCTTCAGGACCACCCTGAAGCGACAGGCATTAAACATTAAGTATTCCTGACTTGAAAAGAGACAAGCTGACCCTTTATAATTAGGATGTCTAACCACCCCTCACATCTTCAAAAGGATCTTTTGTGGCTAAGAAGAAGACCAAAAAAGTTACAAAGAAAGCCCCATTAAAGGCGAAAAAAGCTGCTCCTGAAAAAGTTGCAAAAAAAGCTCCTGTAGCAACAAAAAAAGCTGCAACTAAGAAAGTTGCAAAAAAAGCCGCAGCTCCTAAGAAAGTGGCCAAGAAGAAGCCTGCTGCTCCCAAGGCAACCAAGAAAGTTGCAACGACCAAAAAGGTTGCTCCTAAAAAAGCAGCTCCAGCGAAAAAATTGCTTGTAAAAAAAGCTCCTTCTAAAGGTGCTGTAACTAAACCATCACCTAAGCTAACATCTAAAAAAGATTCGAAGGTTGTGGTTCCTGAAGTTGTTTCAAAAAATACTCCTGCACATGCTTCTAATGCTGCCTTTGCTGATGACTATACTGCGGACACGCTGAATGATGATTTTGATGCTGAATTTGATTCAGATGAGGAAGAAGAAGGTGCTCCTGCGAAGCCGGCAGAAGAAGCAGCTGATGAAGATGAGGAAGGTAGCTATGGTTATGGCTGGGGCTATGAGGAAGGCCTGGATTCACCTGAAGACGTAGAAGACGAGGAAGAAGATGAAGACAAGGAATACGTCAAAGGTCCAAAGAAAAAAGTAGCTGAAGAAGAAGATGATGACGAAGATGACTAAATAAAAAAATGGCTCCGTGAGGAGCCATTTTTGTTTTATGGCCCACTTCGAAAAGAGGTTTTGTATGAAGAAGAAACTTGAATTATATTTTTTCCCGCAGTGTCCTTTCTGCCAGATTGTCCTTTCAACTTTGAGGACAACAGGGCTGGAAAGCGAAGTGACACTTTATGATGTGCTCGATGAGCCTCATTATAAAAAGAAACTGATCAAGGACACCGGTAGAGGCACAGTTCCATGCCTTTATATTGACGGAAAGCCAATGTTCGAATCCCGTGACATTTCGAACTGGCTTCATGGATATGCAAAATCCCTGCAGGCGGGAGATGAGCTAAGTGGAAATTAGGGATCCAGTTCACGGCTCAATACCTATTCATGACTCTGAAATTGAGATCCTTGAGCATCCTTTTTTTCAAAGGCTAAGGAATATAAAGCAACTGGGATTTTCGGAATATGTTTTTCCGGGTGCCACTCATACACGTTATCTCCATTCTATTGGGGTAATGAATGTATCGACTTCAGTTTTTGATTTTTTATTCAAGGACAAGCATGATCGTGAGACTGCCAGGCTACGGGAAACCCTGCGCCTGGGATGTCTCCTTCATGACATTGGCCATGCGCCATTAAGTCACTCCACAGAATCAGTGATGCCTATGGTGTCGAAGCTAAAATTACCAAAGCGCTTTCTTGATCTCAAGGTTGATCGCCAGGCTTCGCATGAAGATTATACAATCAAGTCAATCACAGACAGTTCTTTCACCCAGTCCTTCAAGGGTGTAAAAGCAGAGTTTGGAATAGACCCCAATGCTGTTGCTGAGCTCGTTGTAGGTGAAACAACCGATCCTTCCTATTTTACCGTGAAGGGAATCAATTATTTCCCACTACTTCATCAGCTTGTCTCTTCAGAAATGGATTGTGACCGGATGGATTACCTGCTCCGTGATAGTTATTTTTGCGGAGTCAGCTATGGGAAGTTTGATCTCGACTGGATCATTGATAACTTAAAGATTTGTACCGAGGGTGGAGAAGCTTTCCTTGGGATATCTGAGAGGGCCATTTCAACCTTCGATGACTTTCTCCTTTCACGTTTTCATATGTTCATGATGGTTTACTTCCATTATCGTGCTGTTTGCCTTGAGCAGATGTTACTTCGCTATTTTGAAAGTGCGGCCAACGAATATACTATCCCAAGCGACATCGAAGCTTATCTCGAACATGATGATCCTTACCTTTATAAGATTCTCAAGACATCCAAAAATGAATGGGCCCGACGGATTGTTCTTAATGATATCCCGAAAAAGATCCTGGAGACATTTGGCACTGCCAACTTAAACCAGATGGTCATGCTTGAGACTTACCTTAAGTCTGAGAACATTGATTACATCAAGTGCTCTTCCAGTGGAAGGCTTTCAAAATATTACAGTTCTACTTCACCTCAGCAGCATTACCCAATGAAAGTGATGCGTGAGTCGCCATTTTCTAAAGGCCGGACTAGTATCAAGAATATCCAGGATGCAACTGATCTGTTTCAAAAATATAGTGAATCCCATGCCGTAAACCGTATCCATTGCGACTTTGGAGATATCTCAGATGTTCAGCAAAAAAATATCCTGGACATAATTCAGGCATGATAAATGTATAAGTTTTTCCTCTACACCATTCTTGTTATCCTCTATCTCGGTCTTGCCAAGGCCCTCTCCCCTTCTGAACTTGGCGTACATTACCTGCAAAACGAGAAAGGTTTTTCGAAGTTGATAAAAGCTTCAAGTGCAACAGTTATCCTGGTGGACACTCATGCCACTGGATTCCTCATCAAGACTTACTATCAAAAGTATCGGGTGATCACAGGTTATGACAACGTTGAGGAGATCATCGTCAGGACAAGCAGGGAGTATGCACGTCGTAACCTCGCCCATATAGGACTGTCCATTTATCGCAAGGTGGAATCCAAGGAAGAATTCGTTCCACTACCCCCGGGAAGCTTATATCTCGGCAACAGTGAGTATGGAGAATGGAAGGTTAATAAAAAAGGCCAGGTCGTTTGGAGGTTCAAAAAATCACTGAAGAACTTCCCCAAGTATCTAGGATGGGGCAAATTCCGCCCGGATATTGAATTTTTTGACCAGATGAAGCTCAAGGGCAGTCTCGGTCAACCCTTTTATGGACTCGAGAATGAATTTGGTTCACAGGGCAAGATTTCAAGAAAAGCATTTCCTCACTTTTTTAAAGATGAAAGAATGAAGAGGGTGGAAATGAAGACCCTTCTGATCGAATATTTTAAAGAAAACTTTTAAGGATATTATGGCCGAAATTTTTGACCGATTAATTATCAGAATCCTTCTAGCAGGATTTGTCTGCCTCATGATTTACCTTTACCGGTACGCACACGTTATTTTTTATCCTAGTGTGAAACGACAGGTTCTAAAGAAAATCTACCCCGCCGAAAATCCTGCAGATACTCTTCACCTCTTTTCAAGAGTGGTGGGTATTTCCATTATTTTTTCTTCCATCAGTTTTAACGAGGCATCAGGATTCTTTCTTTCCATTTTCCATTTTGCTGTCTGGGGAACTATTGCCATCGTCCTGTACCTGCTTTCTCTCTATATCATTGAGTCCGTAGTCTTTTACAATTTTGACTACACTGATGAAATTTTGAAACGAAAGAACATGTGCTACGCCTTCATCAGTTTTTGCCATGCAATTGTTATTGCCTACCTTACCCGTACAGTCATGATGGAATCCCAGAACTCAATCATCATCATGCTCCTGCTTTGGTTATACATGCTTGTGATCGTTGGCTTCTCTGTGAAGTATTATACGTTTATCAGCAAGCTCACTTTTAACCGTCTTTTGATTCAAAAGAACCTTTCTCTGTGTTTCTCATACGGCGGCTTCGCCCTGGGTGCTGGATTTCTAATCGCCAGCTGTTTTGACCAGGAACATTATGACATTACAGTCTACTGTATCCAGGTATTACTTAAGACAATCCTGTCCCTGATTATCTTTCCGCTTTTCAAAAAGGGCCTGGTTAAGATCTTTCCTATCAAGGTGGGTGATGAGCGTAGTCACGACAACCAATTGGAAGCGGATATGCAAAGTATAGGTTATGGATTTTATGAAGGCTGCCTCTTCATTTCAGGAGCAATCCTGACTACTATGATCGTGAATCGCATTCAGTTCGGTACAATTTACCCATTTTTTTAGTTGGGCTTCCCTCTGGTAGAATATGACTGCAGAGGTGCAAATGAAAAAAGGCGACAATTTATTCCAGCAGCTACAGATCTTCGAAGAAGAGATCAATCGGCTTGAAGCGAAAGTTCTGGAACTAGAAACCCGCATGGAGCATCTTTTCCAGGTTGAGCGCAATCACCTAATTCGTGTCAAAAACCATGAAGAAGTTGCTGATGATTTTATTTATCAGGGGAAGAAATTCCAGGATCTCACTCCCGACAAGGCCTGGGGACTTTACCAGAACAAGGACTTCGACTTCATCCTGATTGATGTTTCTGACAATAGTTATGAAGGACGTCGGTTGCCTGAGGCCCTTAAGATACCATGGCTGGAATTTAAGGAACGATTTCACGAAATACAATCCAGGACCACTCCAATCTTCATTATCTGTGAAGATGGCACAAGTTCAGTTCTCGCATGCGAGTTCCTCGTCAAACGCGGATATTTCAATGCTAATAATGTTTCCGGTGGATATAAATACTGGAGAGGTTTCAGATTGGAAGCAGTGAAGAACGAGTCAGCCTAAATAAGGCTGCCCTTTTTCTGATTATCCATAAGTTCGCGGTATAGATTATCCAGCATCAATTCAACACGATCCAGTTCTACCTCACCCAGCTTTTGGGTGTATTCTCTTTCCAGGTCGTTGGTGACCTGGAGCAGGTTTAGCTTAAACTTCTCACCATAGTCTGTCAGGGTAACTAATTGTTCACGCTTGTCCTGCTCTGAATTGGTTCGCTTGATGTAACCGCGTTTTTCAAGTTCATTCAAATGGGAAGTCATGGTTTGTTTTTTCAGGCCACAGGACTTGCCTATTAACTTAATTGAAGGCGCGTCGTTTTCAGATAGGTACATGAGGATTTCGAGGAAGCTTGGGCGGAGGTCATTGAAGCCTCGGGATACGAGTTCTTTGATGATCTCTACGCTGTACGCGCGATAGATTTTTTTAAGCAAACTTCCGATGTTGGCAATTCTTTTCATATAGTATGACTATCATACTATAGCGAAGAGAAAGATCAAGATTAGAATTTTTTGAGGGGCTTTTCGATTTCTTCCGGGAGACGGGGCTTAGATAATGAGTTGTTTGAGAGTTGGGGATCTTTGAGGCCTTCGGTCCATAGGTGAATGCGTAGGCGTTCTTTTACGGTCATTGGGATTAATGGGCTTGCGATGGTGAGGGTGGTGAAAGTGAGGCAAGCTAGGGTTAGGAGGAGTTTCATTTTAGGGACCTTTTTTAGGTTTAGATAGGGAATGTGTTGCAGGTATGTGGCCAGAAATTGAGGTGTGAAATTGAGTAGTTAGAGTGGACGGGTGACTAGGATTTTGACGACTGGTGAGGAGTTTATACAACATTAGCAAGCCGCTTCCTGCGTGAATGAGCGAGTAGGAGGAGTTATAGAAGTTCTCTATAACTCCGACCTCTCACAGAACCGTGCGTACGGATCCGTACACGGCTCATCAAGTTAGTTTTACCCATTCTTTCAAATCAAACCAGTGGTTCATTTTCCTATCGGAGCGT
>DATLXC010000086.1:0-45830 GCA_035575985.1 Bacteriovoracaceae bacterium
CGGTTAGTTTGCAGGAAGAAAACTTAAACCTATAAATCACTTCATAAATTCCATCTCCTACTAAAACCCTGAATGGACAATTGGGTTTAGGGGACTTGCACCCCATATGTTAAACGCCTGTTGTGGCGTGCTACAATTAAAACAAAGCAACTGCATATTAGAAATATCTGCTTTACCTCCTAATGCATAAGCCTCCCTATGGTCAAAATTCAACCTGAATTGACTCCCACACTTCGTACAACACTTATCCCTCCGGTAGACCTCCCGCTTCACTTCCGCTGACGGAACTCTTTTCACCTCCGCCATCGGAAGTGATCTAGGTCTGTCGGTTTGCTTAAACTTATCTTTTTCTACCTTCGCAATTGCGGTCTTCGCCATAAACATGATTAATTCGTTCATTGAGATATCTTTCCCAAGCAAGGCCTTAAGCTTCTCAACCTCCGCTTGAGTTTCATCCGAAAGAATTATTGAGACCTTAACCTTGTCCTTCGAAATTCTTTTATTTGATTCCCTTGCAGGTTTTTTCTCCCCTGAAATCCCCAAAAGCATTTTCTCGCAATCTTTCTTGCTCATATCTTCAATCTGATTCAGAATCTTCTTCTGCTCCTCAATCTTTTCAATTTTGTAATCTTTAAAAAATGTATTCGCTTGCCCAATGTTAGAAAGACTCAAGCTCCCCTGCTCAATCTTTTCTTCAATCTCCGGAATATACCTAAGCAACCTGGCAGCAACAATCCTCCTTTGCGCACTTGATTCACTGTAGCCAAGAATCTTCACGCAATATGCAAAGAGACTTGCACATTTATACTCGGAGTAAAGTTTTCGTCGGTCGTTTTCCTGGAGATGGTGCAGGATTTGGGAAGTGGCTTCACGTTCACGAGTTACTAGTTTGAGGGTATCGATGTGAAGAGTAGAATCTGTTAAATGTTTTAAGTTCATGGTGTGTTCCTTTTATTTCCTGTTTATAGCACGAGTTTTTTTAATGATTTTTGACCTCTTCGTTTTGCTTTAAATGCTATTTGCTGATGATGATTGCCCCTTTGGAATCTTGGTTTTAAAACTTGCACCTGGATAGTTGTTGATCAATTCAGGCGCCTAATCGGCCAACCCATTAGCCAGTTTGAGTTGCAAAAAAAGGCTTAACTTGCTGGTAAAACAATAAATTTAAAGATTAAAAATATTTTTTCATTAATGCCATTTTCGATTTTAAAGTTTGATCTCAAGTACTTGCCCTCGTTCCCCGATAAAATCACATAAGCATAATTTGTTACGATACAAGGACTCACCATGGTTTTTAAAAATTGGATAATTTCCTCAATTCTATTATTTGGATGCTTTGATACTTTTGCTAAACCTACTCCTGCGGATTGTAATAATCCAAGTGAATTAGATAATCAGGCTGGAGTTTTGTTGGCAGTGGCATCTACACTTAATAGTGAAGGGTGCGCGGATGCAACGAAGCTTCACGGGATCTGTGATTCTGTTTACATGCAGTTTGATGCTCCTAAAGGCAGTGGATACGAATATCTATTTGAAAAGAAAATTTATGAAGCCTCCTGTGCTAAGCTGACTGATTCTGAAGCAGTCATTAATAAGAAAATAAAAACAATGTGGGCAAAATTAGAAAATCCTCATCTTAAGTGTGATCAAGCTAACTTTGATGTTTCTTATGGAAGTATCCTCAAATATGGACTCATAACTAACAATTATGATTTTTTAGGCTTAGCTATTGAAGAATGGGGTGTAAACTTAAATATTGTTGATAAGAATGACTCTAGAACTTTACTTGATTACATACAAAAAGAAATTGATCGTAAGAAAGGAAGCTCTTTTGAAGGACCTTTAAGAGATTATTATAAGCGTTTACGAAAGTATGGAGCTAAACATAAGTCAGAGTTATGATAACCAAAAGTTTAATTGTTTCTATTCTATTGTATTCTTCATCACTGCTTGCTGATTCAGGTGAAATAACATGTGACGAAAGCCTACTTTCAAAAGAAATTGAAGGATTGGCCACAAGTCTTCAAATCCCAAATTGTAATACTAAGATAAACATTAAAGCAGCTAATCTCGGAGAATTTGATCCTCTTTGCAAAACATGCATCCCGGAATTCAAGGCAGCATTAAATATTAATAAGGTCATAAAATCTGAACCTGAACCTATTATTCTAAATGACGTTATTCTAGATGAATTCAAACGGAGTTTATCTTCAAATTTATTAGACATGGTCAACCTCCGTTCTGTTTATTCGACTACAGCTGATTTTTCAGATGCAATCAAAGCTTGTGACTTGGACAAATTTGATCAGGACTTAGAAAAAAAAGGTTGTACGAAAGGAAACTCATTTAAAGGATTGAAAGATCAAATGGCAGAAGAGCTAGGGAATTTACTTAGCAAATACCCTGTTTCCAACAAGAAAGGAATTTTAGATAGATCAAATTTCAAAAATACTTGCCATATTTCTGACGTGGCAGTTTTACAGGCGAAGTCACTTACTGTTGAAAATGCACTAACTCCTGAAATAGTAAACCAATTAGCGAACCTGGTGGCAAAAGATCAACTCTCATTAAGGATAGCGGTGTCTGAATTGAAAGTGAAATTTCCATTAGCAAGTTCATTAAAATCACATCCAATATTCTCTCATTTGATGTCGTCCCCTGAAAACTTCACTTCTTTTTTTCAAGGTATCGCAAAAGGCTATACTAAAGAGAAGCTAACAGCAGCTTTATATGCAAATGAAACGACTAATACAATTTTAACTAAAGGCATAGCGGAAAAGTGCCGTGAAACGTTCAAGAACTTTGAAGCTCTGGCCTGTGATAAAGATCTTCAAAATGGACATGTTAAGTTAAATTCATTAAAGGACACTAGGAAATATCTTACCTTAACTCCAATGGGAAATGATAAATACATCGATCTTTCTTCTGAAAATGACTTATCGGCAAACCAAAAGCTCGTAGCCCTTTGCTCAATCAAATCAGATAAAAAAGATGCTTTTGATTTAGATAAAGGACTTGAGACATTATCAAAATTCATACCTAAAGACTTATCAGAATTACCTTATGAGAAATATAGAACAGTTAAATACGAACAAGACATAGGTTTAACAAAAAATCAACTTTGCGAAACTAAACCTCCTTGCGTCGAAGATTCATATAATTGTGCTCTATTTAACTCCTACAAAAACCAAAGTGACCCAACAACCCCAGAAGGCCGTCTCGTCAAATCCAGCGACAAATCAGTAAACTCTCTCCTCCGCTCTTTCATCGGCGTCCCAGATAAAATCTCCGCCTCAACCAAACAAACCCTAATCGCTGAAGGCATCCTCCCCAAAAGCTCAACCGGCGACCTGGTCCCTCAACCATCGGCCCCAGAACGCGAACCAGAATACCTAAACAAACTCTCAGAAGTTGCAAAAACCTCCCCAACTGCTCCGGCTTCATCCGCCTCAGCAGCAAAAACAACTTCAGCCGCTACCCCAACTAACACGACAAAACCAACAGCGGCATACCCGACGTCCACTCCAACAAATGACAGCACAACAAAAACAGATACAACTTCTCCAACAGCAGCAGCCTCCACTGACCCCGACATGACAGACTACAACAACGAAATCCTAAAACGCCTCTCCCAAAAAAACTCCGACCCTAAAAAACCACTAACAAAAGACGAGGCCCGCAAAGCCACAAATGATTTTTTAAAAGCCAAAGCCGCCAAACTATCCCCAACCCAACAAACCGCCCTCACAGACAAAGTCCTGGCTTCGTATAACACAAGTGCCGCACTTCCCTCTGCAGACGACAAAGCAACTCTCCCTGAAGGTAAAACCCCAAATCAAGATTGGGCGGATGAACAAAAGTACCGTGCCTTAAGAAAAGGAAAGTCCAGAGACGAAGAAGCTGCAGCTCGCGGCCCTGCGTCTGAAACCACTGCCGCCGGCGGAGGTAAGGTTGATGCCCAAGGTAAAACACTCAGTACTGTAGCGCTCAACATTTCAGAAGATAAAGTTAAGTTAAACTTATCAGATGTGCTTGATGAGAAAATTATTAAAGATGATCCTGATGGTCAATTACTGAAGTTCTTCATTAACAATAAAAATGATTTTATCCTTCAGGTGAATAGTATTTCATTTAAGGTGAAGTATGATGGCGCCCTTGGAGCTTATAGTGTGGCGTTTGATTCTGGTGATAAAATAGTTGCTAGTCGACTCAAGCCTCAATTGGAAAAGTTTTTCAAGCGAGTAAGTGCTACAGTAGTTTCTTCTTATTAACCATCTTCCCAATTCTCTATAATCATGGTCCAATCTGGCCATGTATAGACATGCACTTATAGCTATTACTGTTCTCTTTTTTATGATGGGCTTCATCACTTGCTTGAATGATATTCTTGTTCCCTACATGAAAGCTGTTTTTAACCTTGGTTATACGCAAGCCTCCCTGGTCCAGTTTTGTTTTTTTGGCGCTTATGGCCTTACTTCGGTACCAGCAAGTAATTTCATCGAAAAAGTTGGCTATCAGAAAGGAATGGTCTTTGGATTCATCCTGGCGGCCCTTGGGTGTTTCCTTTTCTTTCCGGCGGTCTCCTTTAATAAATATGAGCTTTTTCTCGCTGCCCTCTTTGTCTTGGCCGTTGGCATTGTGCTCTTACAGGTGGCTGCCAATCCTTATGTCTCTATCCTTGGTTCAAAAGAATCAGCATCTTCGAGGCTGACAATGGTGCAGGCCTTTAATTCACTTGGCACTTTCATAGCACCTTTTTTCGGCTCTTATTATATTCTTTCGAAACTTGCCGAATCTAAAAAAGGTCCCATAGCATTGGGTTATCCTTATCTCTTCATCGCTTTCACCTTGGTGATTGTGGCGTTACTGCTTATGAAGATGACATTCCCTGAGCTCACAACCGCTAAGGACACGGAGAAAACTTCCTTGAAGGAAGTCCTGCGTTCTCCCGGCCTGTTCATGGGAATGCTCGGAATTTTTATGTATGTTGGTGCTGAGGTGGCACTTGGAACTTTCCTGGTAAACTACATCATGGATAGATCCAGTATGCAGGAAACTGCAGCGGCCAATATGGTGGCGATTTATTGGGGTGGTGCCATGGTCGGAAGATTCCTGGGTATCTATACACTTAAAAAATTTCTTCCCTCCAAAGTCCTTACTTTCCATGCCTTGCTTGCCATTGCCCTGATTCTGATTTCTATCAATTCATATGGATCCACGGCCATCTATAGCATGATCCTGGTGGGTGTCTGTAATTCAATAATGTTCCCTACAATCTTTACCCTTTCGATCAGTAAGGTAAAAGATCGACACGTCCATAAGGCTTCAGGTCTTCTTGGCACGGCAATCTTGGGCGGAGCCTTTATGCCGGTCATAACAGGCAATATCGCTGACCAGGTGGGGCTTAGGATTGCATTCCTGATTCCAGCATTATGCTACGGTTATATTGCTTTTTTTGGGAATAGGCACAAGGTTTAGAGAACTATCATTGCAGGAATCGCTGGAAAATATCCAGTGGAAAAATCCCGGACAACTTAAGCCCGACCCTGAGCTCTTTATTCTTACGGGTCTGGTATTGATGATCAAGTTCATTGGAAATATAAACGACTTCTGCCAGGATCGGATCCGGCAGAATTTCATCCTGAAGTTTCGTGATCCATAAAATTCGGTTGTTCTTGATAAAAGAGCGGTTGTACTCAGAAATGATTAATCCAAGTCCATAATAAGAAATATCCATCAACCTGACCTGAAGCTCTCCTCCGGTTTCGCGTTTGCCTGCCAGTGAGGGCTTGATCGATACATGCTTCTCATTATCCGGAGTGAACGGGAAGCGTGTATTATTTCTTAACTCCTGGGTCTTTATTTCCTTCGGAAAAGGAAAATACAGGCAACCTAATCCCATCCGGAATTCAGGCACCTTGAAAACACTTGTCCGGTAATCTAGTTTTACATAGACCGGGAGATCACTCTCGATCATGTATGTCTTACCGTCAAAATACACAACGACTTCGCGCGCGACAAAATCTATTTCTAAATGGTGAATGGAGATTATATTCTTGCCCATGCTGGTTGATTGCCAGACAAAGTTTTCCTGCAGCGAAGATGCTTTTTGTAAGATACGTAAAATTTCCCGGTACTCTAAGCTGGACCGGTAATTTTCCAAGTTGACTGTCATGACCAAGATGATGACAACAAACAGAGTCATTGACAACGACTCACGGCATACGGACAGACTTTGTCAGGATTACTCTTGAACGATTTTATTCTCTATAAGGTGCGCTGAAAGCGAGTTCATTTCAACCATGCTTTGGTCTTTAAAATAGCAGAAGGCCCTTCGGTCACGGTTTTGCGCCTGGCCTAATAATGAGTCTGCCTTATAAACCCTTGCACAGACGTCTGAACCTGTAGAGTTACTGTACTTCATTCCCTTCCGGACCTCTTTCAGGTTGATGTGAGGATGCTCTTTAATTGCATTAAGCGCGTCACATTGTTTGGCGCAGCCGCTTAAAAGTAGCTTCCCCTGAGGAATAAATTCCTGTGGTGTGCCTGCAATTATAAAGAGTTCAGCATATGAAATATTGGCCATCGCAATGCTCAGGCAGAAAATCAGTAACTTCATTTTTTCCTCACTTCAGTCAGGGCAATGATCTTCTTATAGACCGTCATCTCGGATTCCCATTTGGAAGTTCCATCTTGTGATTCACGTAACAGATATTCACAGCTTTTCTTTTCTGGGTTAAAACGCAGCCCCACAATAGTATTGATATGGCCTATGTTAGCACCAGTCATATAACTATTACCCAATGGATATCCCTTAAGCAGTCCCATCAGGACCCTTTCTCTCAGCATTTCAATCTGCTCAGGAACAGTATTCTCTGATTTTTTAATTTTTTCGATCAGGTCATAGCCATCACTACAGGTAAATTCAACCGGAATTTGTTTTCTATTCTCAGGATGAATGCATCCCGGTGCCACAGCAAGCTGCATGAGGTCTGCGGCCGAAAGCAAATTTCCCTCTTTATCAAAAAGAATATCAGAATTAACTTCAGCCTCTTTTAACTTGGTCAGTAAAGGTTGAAGCTTACCGACGAAATCTAGCCCAGAACCAGATTCCTGAACACATTGATTAAGGAATTCATCATCATTCATCGCCTCTTTACCAGTTATTGACTTGAGAAAGGCCAATGAGTCTTTCAAGGATTGATGATATTTAGGATCCGTATAATCTTCCTTGGTCGTAATCAGGAAAACTCTCAGCCATTCTGCCAGTGAGTCCTGAAGCTTATACTTCTCAATAAAGGGGGCCATGTCTGCCTTGAACATTACAAAGATCTCTTCCCGCGTCTTTTTATTAAGTAAGGACTTCAAGTATGTGGGATAGAACTTTTTATAGCCGTCCCTATAATCTTCAATAAATTTTTTCTCCTCCACACCAGTTGGCTGAATTTTACTAAAGAAAGTCCAGCGTAAGCTTGAGAAGGAAGGGATATCCACCCGGGCCACCGGAAGGGGTAACTTAATACGTGGATTTGATTTCAATTGTTGAATCATCCATTGTGCCTTCCTGGCCAGTTCCACCGACAGCAATGGATTCTTTTTTCCTAACTGTTGCTTGCTGTTAATGAAATCTTTCAGCAGATTGATTGTTTGAGACTGGATATAATGAGAACTTTTATTTTTCTTCCCTAGTAGACTTTCAAAGGCAGGATTTTGCTCTCCTGATTCAAAGGGTGCAAGTTTCTGTGGGCAATAGCCTTTCTTCCGTATTTCCTCAAGGGCAGTACAGGCCATACCACCATCGAGCCCATCATTGGCAATCGCATCCTGAGCCTTTTTATAAGTCAGGGCAATGTCCAGGTAAGAAGCATCTGCTGCTCCTCCGGAAATGCCAATGAGAAGATTCCTTGTGGTATTAGCATAACAAGTTCCCATACCGTCCTGGTTATCCCTGGGCACTCTAAAAAAAGCGCCTTTAAAATCTGCGCCTTCATAAGGTTTTTCTTCCTCGAGATTAATGACAGGTGTAGTGGCATTACAGGCACGAAAGGCAGGTTTTCCATGAAGTGACTTAAACTCCGCTTCCATTACCTTGCTTTTTTCTTTGGTTGACTCCATTGAGATGAGCGCAAGCTTGATGTTATCCGAATGCTTTGTATATCGTTCGAGCACTTCACCGGACTTATTTATATCCGTTTCAAGTAATTTTACCCATTCATTCAATTGCACTTTCGTGTGCGGCAGGGTTTCTTCCCATCTTTTTAAACTGGCATCTTCTTCTGAAGTAAGTTTTATCGGGTTAAGACGCTTGCATTCAGAAAGAAAGATGTGCCCTCTGGCCTTCAGGGTTTCTTCCACACACTTAAAGAGTTTTGCCTGTCGGGAAAACTTCTTGTCCAGAACCCCGAGCTTGTCATGGGAAGCATGAATTTCTGCCAGAAGCTTAGAAGTTAGATCCACATGCTGGTCATGCATAGACTTAAATTTGTCGTGCTGTTGCTTATTTTTTGCCAGACGTTCTTTTTCATTTTCAATATAGCGCGTGTAATCTTCAACCTGCTTTTTTACTCCCACAATATTCTCATCTAGTTTCTTATTTTCCTTCAACAACATTTCTTCACCCACCGAAATTTCGGCCAGGGAAGTATTTGCAATAAAAAGGACAATTATGGATAAATAGCGCATAAAGACTTAACGGCTATCCATCTATAAAGCTAAAATGATTCTATGAGGGGGACCAATGTCCAAGTCTTTTGTTCAGGTACTTATCAGGGTGGTATTAATGGGTTTATTAATGCTATTTGGTAGCTGTGCTGCCAAAAAAATTCTCGTAAAGAATGCTGACAATCTCCTGGAGCACCAGATTGAGAAGCGGCTCCCTCTTTACTCTAAGCAAAAAGAAGAACTTTCAAGTGACATAACTGCCTTCTTAAATGAAACCCGGCCTAAGGCCCATGAACTTCTCCCTGTTATCGACGGGCTCGACCTTGAGAAGTCCGATAAGCTTGAATCTCAGTACAGGCAAATCGCTACGCTCTACGAGGATATCTCCCTGAACTTTACCCGACTCCTGGCCAAGCACATGGCAGTCCTGGATCAAAAACAGCAGAAAGAATTCTTTGAAAACCTGGCCGACGAAAACCGTCAGCTTGCCAAAAAAGAACCGGATGATCGCCTCAAGAAAAATAAAGAACGCTTTAAGAAATTTTTTGGCGCTATAGACGATGGCCAGAAACAGATGCTGACCGAATTGCAGGATAAAATAGAGGCCGGAAGAGAGGCAAAGCTTGAACGCCGGGCCAACCTGATCAAGAAATTAAAAGAGATCTACGCTGAAGAGTCATCTGTTAAGGCAAGGCAAGCCGAGATTACGTCCACCTTTAAGGATTACCAGAAGAATGCCCATGATCATTCTAAAAATCTGGGGATCCTGAAGACTATTCTGGCGACAATCTCTCCTGAACAAAAAGAATTTTTCCGCAAGCAGGTGGCAGAGGTTAAGGAGATACTTAAGCTCTATCTGGAAACTGAATACTAAGCCGCTTTCTTCTGCGGCTTCAAAATCTGAATCTTCTGTTTTAACTTAAGCATTCCATTCCAAGGATCAGACTTTCTGGCCTTTATTTTCTTCAATGCCTTCGCCAGAGTAAAATCCTGCGGCCCCTTTATCTTCCGGAGTTCTTTCCAGTCAACGGGAAGAGCTATAGCACTCGTAGGCCTTGCCCTTAGTGAGTAAGGAACAACTGCAGTGGCCCCATAGCCATTCCTTAGGTAATCCACGAAGATTTTATTTGTCCGGAGTTTCTTGGCCATATTTGCTGTATAAAGTTCCGGATGCCTTGATACGAGCTCCATGGCGAGGCTTTGAGTGAATGATTTTATCTGATCCCAGTCATAAAGTGGAGCAATCGGGACATGCACATGCAATCCTTTTCCTCCGGTCATTTTCACAAAACTTTTAAGCCCCAGGTCTTCTAGCATTTCTTTTAATTCAAAGGCGCCATTAACCACCTGCTCCCATTCAACTCCCGGACCCGGGTCAAAATCCATCACAATCTGGTCAGGCCGCATGTAATCATCCTTATGACAATTCCATGCATGAATTTCAAAAGCATTTAGCTGGACCAATTCAAGAAGCCCATCAACTGAATCGATGGAAATATAAATACCTTCACCCTTTTCTTCAGTTACCGGAAAAGTATGAAGTGCATCAGGGACATTCCCCACAAAGTGCTTCTGAAAAAAGCAATGACCTTCAGAACCATGGGGACAGCGTACTAAAGATAATGGCCTTTCTTTAAGGTAAGGCAGCATGTGAGGAGCTATGGCCTGATAAAAATCTGCCACTTGTTTCTTGGTAATTCCCTCTGCCTTAAACAGTACTTTTTCTGGTGAAGAGATCTCTTTTCTTTTTTTATCTTTCGCTGCTTTTTTAATTTCCTTAGGTTTCTCATGAAGAATTTCGGGTGCTGGCTTATCCTCCCTTAGTCCCTGGAAGACAGGTGCCCTCAGGATTCCTTCTTCAGTCCAGTTTGCAAAAGAAACTTCACAGACTTTTTCAGGCTGAACCCAGTGGATATCCTTTCCCTTGGGAGAATTGATGTCAAAATGTGTTGTTTCACTGGATAAGGGAGTCAGCATTTTCTTAAGTTCACGGAGGGTCTTATTATCAAATCCAGTTCCCACCCTCCCGGCATATCGCAGTTCATTTCCTTCATAAACACCAAGGAGAAGTGAGCCAATCCCTGTTCTTCCGCCTTTAGGGTCACTCCATCCTCCTATAACAAATTCCTGCCTCGCCCCACATTTTGCCTTCATCCATAAGTCATTACGACCTGACCGGTAAGGACTGTCGGCCATCTTGGAAATAATTCCTTCAAGCTGGTGTTCACATGAAACTTTATAAAAATCTTTTCCTTGCTCGGTAAAGTGTTCGCTATAAACAAGGAGTTTGGAGGATTTTTTCAGTATCCCTTCCAGGAACCCCTTACGTTCAAGCAAGAGTAGCGGTCTTAAATCTCTGCCATTCAGGTAAAGCAAGTCAAACGCATAAAAACGCAACTGCTTATCATTTTTTGCTTTAAGGGAATTTTGCAGCTTTTGGAAATCGGATGCCCCTTTTTCATTAAGCGCCACAATTTCTCCATCAATAATGGCATCTTCCACATGAAGCCCTCCCATCCCTTCAAGGATAAAAGGAAATGAATTACTCCAATCAAGCCCATTTCGCGTATACAAATGAGCTATACCTTTTCTGATATGACATTGCATGCGATAGCCATCATGCTTCATTTCATGAATCCATCCTGTCTCGTCCTCAGGAGGAGAAGTTACAAGACGAGGTAATTGAGGCGGAACAAATCCAGGCCAGGGGTCCTGACCGGAAACTTTCAGCTTTGCTTTAACTTTTTTTTCAGGAATCTGTGCTTCATCATGACGCTTTATGAGCAGCCAATTTTTCTTTGTTTGACTTCCCTTATAATTAGTCCGGATCAAAATAAACTTTCCGTTTAATTTCTTTCCCTTGACCTTGAACTCAAGCCTGCCCTTTTCAATTGCCGCCGATGGGTCTTTATCAACCGGTTCCCATGTTCCATTATCCCAGATAAAGACTTCACCTCCCCCATACTCACCCTTCGGAATTGTTCCATGAAATTTTTCATAACCCATAGGGTGATCTTCAGTCTGTACCGCTAGTCTCTTGTCGGCCGGATCAAGTGAAGGCCCCTTGGGTACTGCCCAGCTCTTTAAGACCCCATCCAGTTCCAGCCTGAAGTCATAGTGAAGATGACTTGCATGATGTTCCTGTACCACGAAAACAAGTTTTTTCTTTTTGGACTTCACTTCCTTCCCACTCGGTTCCTGAGTCTTTGTGAAGTCCCGTTTACGGTTGTATTCCTTAAGCTTATTGGCCATTGATGTCTCCTAACCTGCTTTTCTCTTCGCAGTTGCTTTCTTGGAAGTTTTTTTCTTACTGCTCGCTGATGCTGCAGTTGTCCCTTCCCTGTTTTTCCTTTTTTGTTCCAGTGATTTTTTAAGAAGCGGCATGAGGTCCACCACAAGACCGGTGTTGCCTTTCTCTTCCTTAGGCAAATCGCCATAATCTATTTCCTGACCCTCTCCCGCCTTAACCTTCATCTGTACAATTTTCATGACGTCATCCTGATAAGTATCCTTATACTGCTTTGGATTCCATTCACCCGTCATGCCTTCTATAAGTTCTTCCGCCATCTTAATTTCCTTGGCATTAAACTTCGGTCTTTCAACATTATCCAGGTAATCAACCTCGTCGACTTCAAGCACTTCATGTCCAAAACGCAGGAGTTCAAGCACCAGATAATCATCCTTGGCCATGATAGCGGCAAGGCGCTGCTTGGTACGTATGACTATCTTTGATACTGCAATCTTGTTGGTTCGCTTTAAAGCTTCACATAAAAGGAAATATCCCTTGATACCTGATTTTTGCGGCACCAGATAATAGGGCTTCTCAAAAAACATCAAGTCAATCTCTTCAGCATCCACAAAATCTTCAATGTCGATAGTTTGCGTTGCCTTGGGGTTAGCGGCCTTGATGTCTTCTTTGGTGAGAGTGACATATTGACCGGACTCATATTCGTAACCTTTTACAATTCTGTCCCAGGGAACTTCCTTTCCATCCTTAGCACTTACTTTCTTATATTTAATGGGAGAATGGTCTTTTCCATCTAACATTGAAAAATGGATGTCATTTCCTTCTTCTGCTTTTTGCAGGCTCACAGGGATATTGAGCAGACCAAAACTAATAGAACCTTTCCATATACTACCGGCCATAATTGTCCTCCTGACAAAGTGTCCTCCTGACATCAATGAGCATAATCCATCAGGAACCCCTCATCAATTTGCTGATATATAAAGTCAAACTTCCCCAATTGTGGTCTCTCGCCCCGTAAAGGCATGGCAATATGGGTAGTTAAGAATGGCATAACAATTGCTTAATTTATGACAGCAATGGGAGAACACATGCTACTTAATAAGCCTAAGCAGAAGATTCGCTATGCTGTAGTTGGCCTTGGATACATAGCGCAAACAGCGGTCCTACCGGCCTTTAAAAATGCCAAAAGCAACTCTAAATTAGTCGCCTTAATTTCTGGTGATAAAGAAAAACTAAAAAGACTCGGTGACAAATATAAAGTCGACAAATGTTATCTCTATTCTGAATTTGAGCAATGCCTGCGTAATGATGAAATCGATGCTATCTATATAACCACTCCAAATTTTTATCACCGAAATATCATGGAAACAGCGGCGAGGTTCGGTGTCCATGTCCTTTGTGAAAAACCTATGGCCGTCACCGCCGAAGACTGCCTCAGCATGATCAATGAAGCTGAAAAAAACAATGTGCAGCTAATGGTTGCTTACCGCCTTCACTTTGAGGCCGCTAACCTCGAGGCCATCAAGCTCGCACAATCAAAGCGTATCGGAGACATGAAGATCTTCAATTCTGTTTTCACCATGCAGGTAGAAGACAGGAACAATATCAGGCTTCAGGAAGATGAAAAGGGCGGAGGTCCGCTTTACGATATTGGAATCTATTGTATAAATGCTGCCCGCTACCTCTTTAAATCAGAGCCCATGGAAGTGTTTGCAATGACAGCAAGTAGCAAGGATTCCAGGTTCAAGAAAACTGAGGAAAGTGTCAGTGTTGTGATGAAATTCCCGGATGAAAAACTGGCCACCTTTTCAATTAGCTTTGGTGCCTTTTCCTCATCTGACTTCGAACTCATAGGGACAAAGGGACGCATTCGCCTGGAGAAGGCCTATGAGTACTCGAAGACCATGAGCCTTAAGATTTATGAAGAGAAAAAAATAATTACCAAAAAATATCCAAAGCGTGATCAGTTTGCTCCGGAAATCATCTATTTTTCGGATTGCATTCAGAGAAAAAAACGTCCTGAACCATCAGGAGAAGAAGGACTGGCCGATATCAAGATCATTGAGGCCCTCTTGCTTTCTATTGACCTGGGATCACCCATTAAGATCGATGAAGTCAATAAGAGACAAAGGCCAACAGAAGGTCAGAAAATTACCAGGCCTTCGATTCCCACGCCAAGGCTGTTTAATGCCACCGGACCCGGGGGCAACAAGCATTGAGGTTCTTTTATGAACTTAAAATACCTGCTTATCATTTTATTTACATTATTGTTTCAGTCCTCGTTCGGGGCCGCTCCGAAAGTTGAATCTAAAGCACTCACGATGGTGCCCAAGGGAAGAATTGTCCTGATAAATTTCCGTGAAGTTACATTAAAAACAGAGTCCGGGACCAAAGTTGAACTGGAATTTGAGCGACAGGGTACCTTGCAGGAAGCCTCAGGGCTTAACCTGAATCGTGGTGATGAGTTTGAACCAGGCCAGGGTCTCATGTCCTTAAGTTCAGTTGCCCAAAAAGTTACCAAGGCAGGTCATCCTATAAAGGGTGAATGGAAGCTTGAAAAAGACGATCAATATGGCTGGGTTTATGAACTAGCGGAAGATAAGGATGATCAAAAGGTCTATCACATAGTGAATGCCAAGACGGGAAAGCTCATTAACTCAGTTGATGTTCCTTCGTCAGGTTCTCTAGTTCCTGAGACATCACTAAGGCTTCGGCATCAAGCGGCAGTATCACTGTAAAGCTTGATCCTTCCCCTAATACGCTGTCTACTTGAATGGAGCCATGATGACCCTCAACGATCTGCTTAACAATAAAGAGCCCTAATCCCAGGCCTCCTACAGTGTCTGATGTAGATGCCCTCTCAAAACGCTTAAAGATTGTATCGAATTTGTTAGGGTCGATACCTTCACCATGGTCCTGGATCCTTATATTTATATTTTCTGCATTCTGCTGAACCTTGAGTTCGATCCTGCCAGGTGCGTACTTGATAGCATTCATGACTAAATTCGTTATGACCTGGTCAATTCTGGTCTTATCCCAACAAACAGTTGCTTCAGGAATTGGGCCGACTTCAAGTGTGCAATCGCCTGTAGTGATGATTTCATGATGACGTTCAATAACTTCCTTGATGATGTCTTTAAGTCCAACTTTAGTGAAATTAAAATTGAATTTTCCTGACTGGATCCTGGATACATCAAGCAGAACTTGAATGAGCTGTATCAACCGATTGACCTGCTTGACTGAGGCATTAACAGAATTATGAAACCGCTCGATTGGCAATTTACCATCTTTGGCATTATTAAGTCCCTTAAGCACCATCTGCAGCTGAAGCTTAAGTGATGTTATGGGAGTATTCAGTTCATGTGAGGCAATGGAAAGAAAGTCATTCCTGATTTCTATTGCTTCTTGTGAGAGGCGATAGAGGCGGCAATTTTCATAGGCCAATGAAATACGACGTCCAAGCTCTCTTGCAAGATTAAGGTGGTTATCATCATATTTCCGGTCAGAATCAGTAAACTCGAGTCTCATCTGTCCGAAGGCTTCTCCCTGGGCACATAAAGGAATAACCAGGGCCATGTTTTCTTTTTCACACCGTGAAGTGATGTTTTCAAGCTGCTCATTGCAGATTGAATCCATGTGTTGTTGATTTAGTGTCCTAAGCTTTTCTTTATCCGGATGATGACAGGCCACAGGCATGAGTTGGCCTTCATCATTTATAATATCAAAGACCACCCAATCGGCCATCATGGGAACGGCGATACAAGCAAGACTTTGCAGGTTGTTTTCAAAATCAAGGGAAGAAACAAGCAGCTCACCAGCTTCCGCAAGCAAACGCTGGTCTTCCTCAGCATTTTTTCTTTCTTCGATATCTGTTGCCGTCCCTAACCAGGTCTTGATGAGAGTAGGATCTGTATAAATCTCAGGTTCCATCCTGATCAGGTGCCAGCGGAACTGACCTTTGTTATTCCTGATGCGGCATTCAATTTCCAGCTCCCCTGTCCTGCCATCCAGGAAAAGCTCAGAAAGAGATTTTAAATCATCAGGATGAAGGGCATCTTTCCAGCCAAATGCTGCTGATTCAGTATCTGTCAGTCCAGTGTATTCAAACCAGACCTTATTGAAATAAGCGTAACTGCTATCCGGTAAAAGCCGGAAAACAATCTGTGGAATAGCATCTGCCAGGTATTGATACTTGCGAAGGCTTTCGAGTTCCAGCTTATCCAGTGCCTGGGCGTAGATCTTAATATCATTCTCATGCAATCTCTTGGATTGCTCTTTGATTTTAATATTCAAGCGGTAGAGATCAGCAAAAATAGCCACTTTCGATTTCAGGATGTAAGGATCAAAAGGCTTTAAAAGATAATCAACAGCACCAACGCCATACCCCTGGTATACATAATGCTCGTCCTGATTAATGGCCGACATGAAGACGATCGGAATATCCTTGGATTTTTCCCGGGTCTTAATCACGGCCGCCGCCTCAAAACCATTCATCAAGGGCATCTGCACATCGAGGAGTATAACAGCAAAGTCATCTTCAAGCAGACGCTTGAGCGCTTCCATGCCTGAGCAGGCAGTTACAATGTTATACTGTGGTGAACTTAGCACGGCCTCAACGGCCATGATGCCTTCAGGCCTGTCGTCCACCACCAAGATGTTTATCTTGCTCATTGAACAGCACTCAGTCCTTTCTCAGTAAACATCCACTTGTGCATGATCGATAACAAGGTATCTGTGTCAACTGGCTTGGTGATGTAATCAGTTGCACCAGCTTCAATACACTTCTCCCTGTCGCCTTTCATTGCCTTGGCGGTGAGGTTGATGATTGGAAGTGTTGCAAACTGAGGAACTTTCCTGATTTCCTGTGTGGCCTCAATACCACCCATTTCAGGCATCATGACATCCATAAGGATGATATCGACATCAGGATTTTCCTTAAGCTTATCAATTCCGGTCTTGCCGTTTTCTGCATAGATCACTTCCATACCCTGACGTTCAAGCACTACTGTAATGGCAAAGATATTTCTCATATCATCATCCACAACGAGGACTTTCTTGGACTTGAAGTCGGCATTCTTATGAGCTTTAAGCACCTGAACCGGCTCTGGTGTTGAAGGAATATCAACCATTCCTTCCTGGCCCACGTAGCGCAGCGGAAGAGTGAAGATAAACGTACTACCTTGGCCAGGAGCACTTTCAACCTTGATACTACCGCCAAGAAGTCTTGCGATCTGACGACTGATTGTAAGACCAAGACCTGTACCACCATACTTACGGTTGGTCGTACCATCGGCCTGCTGGAAGGCCTCAAAGATAAGGTTCTGCTTCTCTTTAGGAATACCAATACCAGTATCAATGACAGAGAACGTGAGGAACTTCTCACCTTTCTGCAATGACTGGGTAACCTTCATTGCTACCTTACCGGACTCAGTGAACTTAAAGGCATTGGACAAGAGGTTCTTCAGGATCTGCTGAACCCTGTTCACATCTGTATAGACACTTGCCTGGGCAACTTCAGCAGAGACGTCAATGCTGAAACCCAGACCTTTATGGTTCGCAACAGGACGGAAAGTATGGTCAATGTACTCGTTAATCTCAGGAACTCTGATATCCCTTGGGATGATAGGCATCTTACCAGCTTCCACTTTCGAGAGATCGAGAATTTCATTAATAAGGGCAAGAAGATCCTGACCTGATGAATGAATTGTCTGGGTGAACTTGAGCTGCTCAGTAGTCAGGTTGGTTTCCTTATTCTCAGATAACATCTTAGAAAGGATCAACAAGCTGTTGAGTGGAGTACGAAGTTCGTGTGACATATTGGCAAGGAACTCAGACTTATACTTTGAGATAAGTGAGAGCTGCTCTGCTTTCTCTTCAACGGAGTGTGAAGCAAGCTCAACTTCCTGGTTCTTAATCTCAAGGAGTTTCGCTTTTTCTTCAAGCTCTTTTGCCTGAGCTTCAAGTTCAGCGTTGGACTTCTTAAGCTCAAAGAGAAGTTCTTCCGTTCTCATTGTAGATGCGATCATGTTCAAGACCACACCAATGGATGTCATGAGCTGGTCAAGGAAGTTCAGGTAGTTCTGTGAGAATTGATGCAAGCTTGCAAGCTCAATCACCGCTTTCACTTCACCCTCAAAGAGGATCGGAAGAACGATGATGTTTACCGGACGGGTTTCGCCTAAAGACGAAGAAATAGTAATGTAATCATCAGGTGCACGGTTAACGAGAATCTTCTTCTTCTCGAAGGCACACTGGCCAATCAGGCTCTCTCTCATCTTATATTGATTCTGGAAGTGCTTTCTCTCAGTAAAGGCGTAACTTGCAATCAGGCTTAACTGGCCATCAATTGAATCGTTATCCATCAGGAAGAACGTGCCCTGTTGAGCATCAATTAGTGGAGTCAACTCTGACATAATCAACTGGGCCACAGAAGTAATACTTCTCTGACCTTGCATCATACTGGCGAACTTAGCGAGGTTGGTTTTCAACCAGTCCTGCTCATGGTTCTTATCAGTGGTATCTTTTAAGTTCCCAATCATCTGGTTCAAGTTATCTTTCAGGGATGCAACTTCTCCCTGTGCTTCAACCTGAATAGACTGGGAAAGATCTCCGCGTGTAACCGCAGTGGACACTTCCGCAATCGCACGAATCTGAGTGGTTAAGTTACCAGCGAGCTGGTTCACGTTGTCCGTCAAGTCTTTCCATGTTCCTGCTGCACCTGGAACCTTGGCCTGGCCACCCAGCTTCCCTTCAATTCCCACTTCTTTTGCAGTTGTTGTCACCTGATCCGCGAAGGTACGAAGTGTATCAGTCATGCTGTTAATTGTTTCAGCAAGGGCTGCCACCTCTCCTTTTGCTTCAAGTACGAACTTCTGGTTAAGATCTCCGTTTGCAACCGCGGTCACAACCTTAACAATACCTCGCACCTGCTTAGTAAGGTTTGATGCCATGAAGTTCACGTTATCTGTTAAGTCTTTCCAGGTACCAGCAACACCAGGCACATGTGCCTGAGCTCCCAGCTTCCCTTCGATACCCACTTCCCTTGCTACCGTAGTCACCTGATCTGCGAATGTACGGAGCGTATCTGTCATGTTGTTAATTGTTTCTGCGAGAGCTGCCACCTCTCCTTTTGCTTCAAGTACGAATTTCTGGTTAAGATCGCCGTTTGCAACCGCAGTCACAACCTTAACAATACCTCGCACCTGCTTAGTAAGGTTAGATGCCATGAAATTCACGTTATCCGTAAGATCCTTCCATGTACCAGACACACCTTTAACATCTGCCTGACCACCCAGACGACCTTCAGTACCCACTTCCTTCGCAACTCGAGTCACCTCTGATGCGAATGATGAGAGCTGATCCACCATCTTGTTAATAACGTCCTTAATCTGGAGAATCTCTCCCTTCACGTCCACTGTAATCTTCTGTGATAAGTCGCCGTTTGCAATCGCTGTAGCAACCTTCGAAACGTCTCGTAACTGAACCGTCAAGTTAGATGCCATCGCGTTCACGTTATCTGTCAGGTCTTTCCAGGTACCAGAAACACCTTTCACGTCCGCCTGACCACCCAGTTTACCTTCTGTACCCACTTCCTTAGCAACTCGAGTAACCTCTGCTGCGAATGAGTTCAGCTGATCCACCATCACGTTAATCGTATTTTTGAGCTCGAGGATCTCTCCCTTCGCATCCACTGTAATTTTCTGTGACAAGTCACCTTTCGCAACTGCTGTCGTAACCTTGGCGATGTTACGAACCTGATCTGTAAGGTTAGCTGCTAGTCCGTTCACGTTATCGGTAAGATCTTTCCATGTACCAGAAACACCGCGAACATCCGCCTGACCACCAAGTTTTCCTTCTGTACCCACTTCCTTAGCAACTCGAGTAACCTCTGCTGCGAATGAGTTCAGCTGATCCACCATTACGTTGATCGTATTCTTGAGCTCGTAGATCTCTCCACGTGCATCCACTGTAATTTTCTGTGATAAGTCACCTTGTGCAACCGCCGTTGTCACTTTGGCGATGTTACGAACCTGATCTGTTAGGTTAGCTGCTAGTCCGTTCACGTTGTCGGTAAGATCTTTCCATGTACCAGAAACACCTTTCACGTCCGCCTGGCCACCTAGCTTCCCTTCTGTACCCACTTCCTTAGCAACTCGAGTAACCTCTGCTGCGAATGAGTTCAGCTGATCCACCATCACGTTAATCGTATTCTTGAGCTCGAGAATCTCTCCCTTCGCATCCACTGTAATTTTCTGAGAAAGATCGCCTTTAGCAACCGCTGTCGTAACCTTAGCGATGTTACGAACCTGATCCGTAAGATTTCTTGCAAGACCGTTCACGTTGTCGGTTAGATCTTTCCATGTACCAGAAACACCTTTCACTTCGGCCTGACCACCAAGCTTCCCTTCTGTACCCACTTCCTTAGCAACTCGAGTAACCTCTGCTGCGAATGAGTTCAGCTGATCCACCATGATGTTAATCGTATTCTTGAGCTCGAAGATTTCACCCTTCGCATCCACTGTAATTTTCTGTGACAAGTCGCCGTTAGCAACCGCCGTTGTAACCTTCGCAATGTTTCGCACCTGCGCAGTCAAGTTACCTGCAAGATGGTTCACGTTATCGGTAAGATCTTTCCACGTACCAGAAACCCCGCGAACTTCGGCCTGACCGCCTAGTTTCCCTTCTGTACCCACTTCCTTCGCAACTCGAGTCACCTCAGAAGCAAATGATGAAAGCTGATCCACCATCTTGTTGAACACGTCCTTAATCTGGAGAATCTCTCCCTTAACGTCCACTGTAATTTTCTGTGATAAGTCACCGTTAGCAATTGCTGTAGCAACCTTAGAAACGTCTCGTAACTGAACGGTAAGGTTAGAGGCCATCGCGTTCACGTTGTCGGTAAGATCTTTCCACGTACCAGACACACCTTTAACATCTGCCTGACCACCCAGCTTACCTTCAGATCCCACTTCTTTCGCAACTCGTGTCACCTCAGCTGAGAATGAACGGAGCGTATCCACCATCGTGTTAATCGTATTTTTAAGTTCCAAAATCTCGCCGCGTGCATCAACCGTAATTTTCTGAGACAAGTCTCCGTTAGCAACCGCGGTTGTCACCTTAGCAATGTTTCGCACCTGAGCGGTAAGGTTGTTAGCTAGACCGTTCACGTTGTCCGTCAAATCTTTCCATGTACCAGAAACACCTTTCACGTCCGCCTGACCACCCAGACGACCTTCCGTACCCACTTCCTTGGCCACCCTTGTAACCTCGGCAGCGAATGATGATAGCTGATCCACCATGACGTTGATGGTTGTTTTCAGCTCGTAGATCTCTCCGCGTGCATCCACCGTAATCTTCTGAGACAAGTCACCTTTAGCAACCGCCGTTGTCACTTTCGCAATATTTCGCACCTGTGCAGTCAAGTTACCCGCAAGGCTGTTCACGTTATCTGTTAGATCTTTCCACGTACCAGAAACCCCTTTAACTTCGGCCTGTCCACCCAGCTTACCTTCTGTACCCACTTCCTTTGCCACCCTCGTAACCTCGGATGCGAATGAGTTCAGCTGATCCACCATGGTATTAACCGTGGTACCGATTCGTGCAAACTCTCCCTTAAGCGGAGTGCCTTCAACTTCCATGATCATTTTCTGGGAAAGATCGCCTTTAGCAACCGCCGTGATAACTCGCGCGGCTTCTGTAGTAGGCTGAACCAGATCGGTAATTAGTGTATTAATTGAATCTACGTTTGTGAGCCAGGCGCCCTTGACCGTTCCGATGGAAACACGGTCGTTCATCTTACCTTCTTTACCAACGATGTTACCCACACGGATAAGCTCAGAGGCAAAGCTGTTATTCAATTCGTTAATGTCGTTTAGAACTTCAGCAATATCACTTAGCAGACCATCACCGAAAGGTTCAAGAGAGGTGGTGAAGTCTCCATTACGAACGGATTTAACCATTTGTAAAACGAGTCGAAGTTGTTCTTTAGTCTCGATGACCCTAACAGTTTTTGAGCTTCTGTTTATAACATTGGTTTTGAAAGCATCTTTTTTCTTCTCTATGGCAGGAGGGGTAGGCACTATGTTGGTTGAAGACTTAGTGTTTTTGGGTGCAGTTGTTTTTGCTTTCACAAAAATTCTCCTAAAAAGAAATTTGAAATACCAGTTATGGTTTAGTACATTAAGCAAATTGGATTTGCGTTTACGTACTGTTAATTAAAATACTTGCATAAAATATTTATAGATTAATTTGGATATCGACAAGCAAGAATCTACAGGGCATGTCATTTTCTATTTTGAAAGGATACTTAGATTGCCAACCTCTAGCCTACCTTTAGATCTTCGTACTTTTTTGATGAGTCATTTTGAATCTGTGACGCAGCTTGAAATATTATTCACCTTCTTTACTCGCTCTGAAATAACATGGACGCCGAACAGCATGAGTCGTGAACTCCGAAGTCATCCTGTTGCTACTACTAAATTAATGAAACGTTTAGCCGAACAAGGTTTCGTCTGTTTAAACGAAAACGAAAATTACTCTTATAAACCAAATCCAGAAATTGAATCAATGGTGAAGGCCATTTACATTCTTTATCAGGAGAAACCAGTGGCCGTCATTGCCTGCATTTATGACAAGCCAAATGATAAACTCAAAGGTTTTGCAGACGCCTTCAAGTTAAAAAAGGACTAATATGGCCAGCGCAGTTTACATATCATGTGCTCTTCTTAGTTTGGCATGCTCCTTTATGCTATTTAAGGGATACAGGCAGAATAAATTCAGGCTTCTCATGTGGACGAGTATTGGTTTTCTGGGCTTTGCCCTGAATAACACTCTCTTGTTTATTGACCTGATTGTCTTACGTGACACTTTTGATCTCTCAGTTATCAGAACCGTACCTTCCTTGGTAGGAATGGTTTTATTGGTCTACGGGCTTATTTCGGATACAGTTTAAGGAGTCATTATGGTTTATGAAATAATTTCTGGCGCATTGATGATGGCCTGTTTTATGACAGGGGTCTTCTTCCTGAAGTTCTGGCAAAAAAGTCACGATCGATTATTTCTCATGTTCGCTTGTGCTTTTTGGATGCTTTCCCTCGAACGCCTGGTATTGGGCTATTTGGGCAACGCGCAGGAAATTAGTCCAACAATTTATCTCATACGACTTAGTGCTTTTATCTTAATTCTTATAGCAATTATTAATAAAAACAGAGAATCAGAACAAGAACAGTAAGGATCGACACACCTCAGATACTTTAATCGCTAATAAACTATTATGATACATGGGTATTAATCCTTTTAAGGGGGACCCCATGGACTCAAGTATAGACCTACGCCGACTGGCAAGCTTAATCACAGATATAAAATTCACCATGTTCTCAACCGTAAATGCGGATGGTTCAATTATCAGTCGTCCTATGGCCAACCAGGAAATAGTTCCAGGCTCATTTGAGGGCACACTTTGGTTTTTCACCAAGAAAGACACAGCAAAAGTCCATTCAATTGAACATGACAGTCATGTGAACCTTGCTTATGCCAATCCAGAAAAACAGCAATATGTTTCTATTTCAGGCAAGGCATTCATCAGTGAAGACAAAGAAAAGATGAAGGACCTCTGGACCCACCAGCTTAAGTCATGGTTTCCGGAAGGCCTAGAGGACCCGGAAATGACCCTGATCGGTGTCGACATTCAAAGTGCAGAAGTTTGGGATTCACCAACTGTTAAGGCCCAATCGGAAGGATTTAGCAAGGCCGCCAGTCAGCCTTCATCCCCAAGCAAGCATCTTGAAATTAACCGCCATCACTAAGGAGAATCTCATGAGAATCTTTTTTAATAAGAACGCATTCAAAAATAAGCTTCAGCATTATAAAATGGAATTTTCAGGTTTCCTGGATCGCTTCCGTGAATCAGGTGACGATGTGAAGACACAAAATAAGAAAATTGATGAAGCAAGCCTTGAAAGTTTTCCAGCGAGTGATCCTCCCGGGCATATTTCGAAGACTAAAGTTGATAAAGAACTACACTAAGCTGCCCTGATAGCTTCCTCCAAGGTCTTTTTAAGTTCGCTCGTGCGTACGATGGCTTTGGTTGTAAGCAGGGCCTTAAGCTCACTATTGAGTCCCACTATACAAAGCAATGAATCTTTCTTTCTCATTTCTTGCTGGATAAGGGTAAGTTCTCTATAGGCCGAATACTCAACACATTGGACATCTTTAAAATAGATAATAAAAAGTTTGCTATTCATGGGGCCTATATCGCCTCGGCATTTTTCTAATCTCTCTACAGATTCCTTAGTTATTCTTCCCTGGAAAGTAACTACAGTGACCACTTTGTTTGTCGTTATCTTAAAATCAAAATTTTCCTCTACCATACGGATCCTTTGTTTAGTCAGTTCATCTTAAATCGAAATTAATGCGTATCGCAAATTCAAGTACTTAATCGTAGGACCCTAAGGCACATAACGAGGAAAATACCCCAAAACTGCCAACTTTTTGGCCCATTAATTTAATCTTGACGAGTCGCCCTGACTTGAATGAAATAGCGACACCAAAAGAGTGAAGGGCAAAATACCCGTTCTTAAAGTCAGCTCCGGCCTGCAAGCCGGCCAATACTAGCGAGTCTATATGACTATTTCAAAAGGACCTATCTCAGCGTTCATGGATCACAACTACCGACACTTCAATGCTGCCGCCATGATGGATGCTGTAAAAGCATACGAAGCCCATCTTGATACCGGTGGAAAAATGATGATTACCCTGGCAGGTGCCATGAGCACGGCCGAACTCGGACTCTCACTTGCCGAGATGATCAGAAACGGCAAAGTTCACGCCATCTCTTGCACAGGTGCAAACCTCGAAGAAGACATTTATAACCTTGTTGCCCACAATCACTATGAGCGCATTCCAAACTGGCGTGCCCTTACGGTTGAAGATGAGCAAAAGCTATACGACCGTCACCTTAACCGCGTAACAGACACATGCATCCCTGAAGAAGCGGCCATGAGAAAAATCTGGGCCGCCATGGCCCGCGAATGGTCTGATGCCGAGGCCAAGGGAGAGCGTTGCTTCCCTCACGAATTCTTCTACCGCGCTATTAGACGTGGAGACTTGCTCAAGGAAGCCCAGATCGATCCTAAGAATTCATGGATGGTTGCTGCTGCAGAAATGAACCTCCCTATGGTTGTTCCAGGCTGGGAAGATTCCACACTTGGAAACATGTACGCTTCATTCTGCATGAAGGGCGAAGTTAAAAACGTTCACACCGTCCGTACCGGAATTGAATACATGACCATGCTTGCTGAATGGTACATGAAGACTGCTGAAACAAGCTCTATAGGCTTCTTCCAGATCGGTGGCGGTATCGCCGGCGACTTCCCTATTTGTGTTGTTCCTATGATCCGCCAGGACCTTGAGAAGGACGATATCCGCCTCTGGGGCTACTTCTGCCAGATCTCTGATTCAACCACGAGCTATGGCTCATACTCAGGTGCCGTCCCTAACGAAAAGATCACCTGGGGCAAGCTGTCTAAGACTACGCCAAGCTTTATTGTTGAGAGTGACGCTACAATTGTAGCTCCCCTCATGTTCGCGCATATTCTAGGATTATAATTTTGCTTCCGCCGGTGGTTACCTCCGCCGGTGGCAGTGAATTTCTGCTAGGCGCCAACCCCTGCTAATCATTGACAAAACCCAGGTCATCGCAGAAACTCACTGGGAATTACTGAAATCATTATGGAGACGTGCCCGAGTGGTCCAAGGGAACGGTTTGCAAAACCGTAAAACCAGCGGTTCAAATCCGCTCGTCTCCTCCAAATAATAAGGGCCTCTGAAGACCAACATCTCAGAGGCTTTTTTATTTCCCTGTAATTATTAACAAATGGTTTCGATTACTTAGTCTACTTCAATCTGAATTAGCATTAACAACTCTGTCTTAAACAGTCGCATCCTTTCTGTCGTTGGCTTTATTGTGCTTAGTTTTGTGCTTTGTAATTACTTGCATGAAATCACTAAGCACAAACTAAATTGTCTTCACTATACACCTGTATAGCCTTTGGATTTTCCAAGGCAATACAGGTGTATGGAGGGGCCATACAACCACTAAATTTATGAACAGAAGGAAAACAAATTTATGAGCAAGAGATCGAGAATTATTTTAATGACCAAGGAAGCTTTGGCCCTCCGGCAACTAAGGATTTTGAAAGGCTTGTCTGTAAGGAAAGCAGCGGACTTGTTAAATGTATCGCACACCTTGGTTAATCATCTTGAAATAGGACGGGCGAATATATCGGAGACCTATGTTCAAAATTTCCTGAAGGCTCTTGGTTACTCTAGTGATGACTGGCATATCGCTGTGATGGGTAAAAAGAAATCTGGGAACCTCACCAAAAGTAAAATTACTGAGGATTGTTTAAATCGGATTGAAGCTCTGCCAGAAGAGAAGCTTCGGCTAATTCAATCCATCCTGGCCAATTTATAAATAAACAAAAGGAACTCTATGAATAAATTAATAGGCATTGCAGTTGGACTAACGCTTGTCGCTGTTTCATCTGGTCACTTATCTAAAATTGTCAAAATGATAAGAAGGGCTCAGTTTGAGCTAATTCAAGAAAGCAAGGCTTCAAAATGGCCAAGAGCCACTTATCTGCCAGATCAATAAGACAACGACAGGATTATGACTTTCATTGCCTCTTTGAGTAGTTTTTTTTACCCTTGTGAGTGCCATTTAATGCAATCACAAGGGTATTATTTAATTAAATTTATTGGCTAAAAAAAGGAAAGGACACAGCCCATTTAAGCAGAATTAGTATTGTTGAAGCTATATTTATACCACCCGAAGGCTGAGTTGTGCCCGAAAACTCATAACTAAAATTTAATTTTTAAGAATGTTATATAAACTTAGTGCTTAAGGACAGGTGCTTGCACCCAATTTGGTTCATCCTTATATCCAATTCAAATGTCTTTAAAATTATCTCTCTTGGGAACCGTGGGATGAACCCCACCTCCAAGCCACTTGCCTGTGACGTGCCACATTTCATAGAAGTATAACCATTCACTAGCCCAGGGAATGATCGTACTTGCGATCAGCTTATTGCTCCTCCATGACCCATCTTTAGGAAGGAAGAGGCACAACGTGCTTTGTCCGTACATATGAGGTATATTCACGCCTTTTCTTTTGCTAAGGGCCGGGTTCAGCACCCAGACTTTTGGGGTGTAGCCAAGCTCATAAAGGATCTTCACCCTATACTCCTCGCTAAGAGGCGTAGGTCTAAGTAAACCTTCCCAGTGAAGAATTTGATTTGTGATGAGGCAAATTTCGGAAGATGGATAATTCTCCTTAATTGCATTTAACTGCTGGATGAGGCTTATCTTCTTGGAACTTATGTTAATCATCATCACCAAAAAAAGTATGAGCTTTAACTCCAACTCCAGATGTCGTTCCCAAAACTCCGGTGGCAAGATTCATTTTTAATTTTCCACCCTCTCGTTTACTCCGGGTTCCTTTCGCATACTTTTCAAAGGCTGCTACAACTTCTTTATCGCCAAGTGACTTTTTCAAACCTTCTGAGATTTGAAGGAATCCAGGTTTTGATGAAAGATCTAAGAAGTCTTCCTTGGCCCTAGCTAACCACTTGAAGAATTCATTCTTTCTGTTTGGATATTTTTCCTCGTCCCATTTGTCAGCGAAGTTCTCATCTCTGTTAGTCGGATTTGGTAGGATTAATCTCCCCGTTTTGGCGTCAGAGATTATAAATTTCTCCATGTTCTCTAAAATGCCCTTAAGAGCTGTGTAGAGATTGTCTGTTTGGTCGTAGGCTGAAGCAGCTAGAGTCGTAATGATAATTGAAATAGGTTTATCGTCAGGATGGCCACTATAAAAAAGATCGCGATGACGTTTTAGTATTTGAACTGCTCGATGAAGTGTCGTTTTTAATACATCATCTGGAAGTTCTTCGATTTCAAGATTGGCTTTAGCGATTTTTTCATCGAGACGAACTCTTGTGACCTGTTTAAACCATTTATACCCTTCACACTTGATTTTTCAGGTTCCCAAGACTTCAAAATTATCAGTTAAAAGCGTGGCAAGTTCATTCCGATACTTTCTGATGTAACGAAAAAAGTTCATGCATGCATTTTCAAAATCTGCCCTGGCCTCGTAATACTTATTATAAAGTACCTTCCTTTTAAAAAACTTCCAGAGCCTTTCAATTGGATTCAAGTTCGGCGAATAAGGTGGGAGATAAACAAGGTTAATTCCTAAGTCATTCGCGAGCTTTTTAACCTTCGCTGAGCGGTTATAGGCAGCATTGTCCATAATTAAAGTAACGACTTCACCACCAGAGTTTTTCTTTCTTATTGCCCTTAATAGATCACAGATTGAGTCCGAATTTACCCAGTCACACGTTCTCGTGATCACATCCAAGCTTTCAATATCAACGGCACCGTTAATATTCAACCGATGTCGGCCACAGTTTGTGAGGACTTCAAAGTCTTCACCTTTTTTAATCCAACCATAGCTGATGACCGGATTATGCATGGGATGAGTAGAGTCTGAAAAATAGATTTTCCCCTCTAACTTTAGCCTTGCATACTCAAGAATAAAAAGTTCCTGGGCCACTTTGTTGGCCTTTCCAGGCACAGCTTTTGTTTTTTTATACGTAAACCCCATCACATGAAGAAGAGCTGTAATTCCGCTCACTGAGTAGGACACATCAAAGTTTTTTTGAATGTAAGCAACGATTTCTTTGGAGTCCATGCAGATCTTGGATTGAAGATAATTTGAGAGCTGATCTTTTTCTTTGTCAGTCAAGTGACATCGTTTTCCGGAATAAGTGTCGGTGACCAGTCCCAGAATTCCGCCTTCAACGTACCGCTTACGGTAGTTTCTGATAGTGCCCTCATCTAGAAAAAGAAACTTTGCAATATCGGCGTACTTTTCTCCGTCATCGAGCAATAAAATTGTCTTGATACGATCAGAATACTTGGCATGTCGCTCAACTTTGAGTTCGTGGAAAAGTTCAGTTCGTTGTTCTGGTGTGAGAAATCCTTGCATTCATCAAGCATAAGATTTTTTATACAGGCCGTGAAGGCCCTACCTGAAATTTAAATTGCGATGGGTATAAAGTATCCCTTAGAGTTACTTTTTTGCCAAAGGTGAAGGCTTTTATCTGTGATAATAATGGCTTCGTTTTTTAAGTCTTCATCTGGTAATGCTGGCAATACGTCCATGTGGAACTTTGTTCCATATCTTAAAGTCCAGCATCGATTTCTAGATTCGAGAACAGGGATTTCAGGTGCTCGCTTTTTTTCAAGATCGGCGATATAGTCCTTTAACTGATCCCCAACTTGATTTTTAAGTTCTTCTTGAGAGATGCTTTCTTTTTTAATATCTCGCAAGTAAACAAAATCGAAGTCATAGTCATCTTCCGCTTTTACTGGGCGGATGGCTGTCCCTAAAAGCATCGACCCTTGAGGATAAAGCAGAGAGTCCGATCTATACCTTTTGCCGCTGTCAGCTTTTAACCATTCGGCTAGTTCCATATATCGTTTTTCAGCTTGCCCCAGCATATCGGAAGGAACATCTAATTCATCAAGCACAAGGTTGAAAATTTCGTCTAATTGCTTATACCGGTCATCAAACATATAACCTCTCTATTTGTTTAAAAATACCTTGATGTCCGCAGAAAGATGCGTAAAATCGAAATCCGCTTTAGCAATTAACCTATCTTTATCCTCTGGATCATCTAGGGCGAGCTTTTGGTCGGAGTCGAAATTGATCCTTAATACCTGGCCAGGATTCAAAAGAAGACCAAGCATATTGGTTGCTGACTCCGACTGTAAATTTAAAAGCATGTCAATGAACTTGTTTCTCTTCCATTTAGATAAAAATCCCCAGCCCCATATTTTATCTATCCAAGGGACGATCTTCGTTGGATATGGATAGAAGCTATTTCCTTTACCGCAGCCAATTGAAAGCACTCGGACATCATCCAAGCAGATGCCTAATCTTTTCTTGGCGTCTATCGTTGCTACAAGAGAAGGGTTGTTTGCCCACATGCCACCGTCAGCTAAAAGATAAGGTTTAACTGGATGAGGATTAAAATAAGTCGGTGCTGAGCAAGAAGCCAAAATTGCGTCTTTCATCAATACTTCTTTGTCGCGTAGAAATCTTGAGTCGTAAGCCGTTTTAAAAACGTGAACCCTGCCATTGCCAATATCAGTGGATGGAATTATTAATGGAAACTTGATATCTCCAAGCTTTTTTTCTTTAAAAAATTTCGCAAGCTCAGCTCCTAATAAGTCAGATTCAAATTTGCTTGAGAAAAATCCACATCGTGGCCAACAGCTTTTTTTAAAGATGATTGAGCCTAAATCTTCGTAAAGCTTTATAATGTTCTCGATTGGTATCTCTGAAACTAAACCCGAGGCTATTATTGAGCCTGTGCTGGTGCCTGTGATCAGACCAAAGTCATTTAACCAATCAACCCTAAACTCTTCTTTGATGCGTTTTAGTAAATGAGCGGCGTAAATCCCTCGGTATCCACCACCATCAATTGAGAGAATATAAAATGGCTTTTCCATCGTTCCCCTTAATAATTTTGTTCAATCTTAACCCAAGATGGTTAACAGTTTTCAATAGTCAAGCATAAGCGACTGGGAAATTCCGCTTCAAGTCATAAGTAATTGATATTTGAATTCATTAATCATCAGATTTGACACAGCTTAAGATTCACAAGTCGATTGCTGGCACAATAATCAGGCATAAAGATGGTGCGCGACGAAATTTTCTTCCATTGTTTAATGATTTCATTGAAGGCTTTACTTGTAATAAAATGTGTTGCCTAAATCTACAGTCCTTAATGTGCCGCGCACGTCACATAACTTTCACTTCTAAATCTTGCAAAGTCTTACCTCCTTGTTCAGAGCACTTGGCTTTAAGTGTTAAAATCATTTGATTTTATTCATGTTTAGTTAGCTTGAGACAACTGTCTCAAGAAAGAGACACAAATCTCAATATAATTAACAATTTGACTCCGCATAAGTCTCATCATATCTAGCCTCCTAATAAAGTCCCTGGAGAAATTTATGAATAACAATGCATCGGAACCATCCATCAAGTCCCAATCCAACCTTAGCTCAGGCTTTATGCTGGCGATCATTGCTAACTTTCTATGGGGAACAACCTTCCTCGCATCAAAATACACCTTACTCGCATGGGGACCATTCACTTCGGCAGGACTGAGATTCGGAATAGCCACCATCTGCCTCTTTGTTGTCTTAAAAGTATTAGGAAAGAAGATTGAGACCCCACAAGACCTTAAGCAGTGGTTCGGCCTCCTGGTCATCGGTACCACGGCCTTTGGATTACTCTACCCAATGCAACTGGCAGGGCTTAAATTCATTCCCTCAAGCCTCTCAGCTGCCATAATGCTTACCTCTCCTCTGGCAGTACTCTTTCTTGGCAGAATCATCCTGAGAGAGAGATTATCGAAGATTAAATACCTAGCCCTTGGCTTTGGTATTGCTGGTGGCTCCATACTTATTACATCCACAAGCAACTTGTCGGTAAATTTCAATACTGACTTTGTGTATGGGTCATTTTTAACTTTTGCCTCGGCCCTAAGCCTTGCGATCTCAATCATTGCAACAAGAAAGGTTTCAAAGAACATATCCAGCGTTTCACTTACATTCTGGTCTATGGCCATCGGGTTCTTTGAATTGACCATTGCGGCTTTTATATTTGAAGAAAATATCCTGGCCAGCATAAACCGTAATTCAAACCTTCTTGTCTGGCTCTCGATGATATTCCTGGCCGTGGTCTGCTCATCGTTCTGTTTCTTTATCTGGAACCACGCACTTTCAAAAGCATCTCCTCAAGAGATTGCTTCCTCTATGCACATCAAAACCCCTACGGCTGTACTTATAGGGGTAGTTATTGCAAATGAAGAACTTACAGCACCCATTATAATCGGCACCGCTCTGGTTATGTATGGTGTCTGGCTATCGCAGCAGAAGAAAATTTGGGGGGTAGTATGAGACTCTTTCAACCCGACCTAATTATAGAAGTCACCAGTGCTTGTAACCGTGCCTGTACCGGTTGTTATGCCCCTAATGTCGTAACAAATGTTCCATCAAATGACTTCTATAAGGAAAACCCAGAATTATTCATCGGAATTAGCGCACTCAACAGGGCTTTCAACCATCTAGATACTATCCCATATTTAACAACGGTTAGAGGTGGTGAGCCAAGCCTCCACCCTAAACTGGCCATCCTACTTTTAATGATACAACGTCATTCAAGTCAGATAATGCTGGAAACCCATGGAAGATGGCTTCTACCTGAAAAAGTCTCTGATTATCAAGAATTGATCGAAGCAATAAGGTCATTGAGTATAATTGTTAAAGTATCTTTTGATAAAATGCATAAGCTCAGTACAGAGAGTTTAAATACTATAACTGATTTTCTTGAAGCAAGCGGCATAGATTATCGCATTGCCATTACTGAAGACAGCATAGGTGAATTCATAGTCACTAAAACTCTTTGCTCTTGGATTGATGATAGTAAAATCATTTTCCAGCAAAAGGCGAGTTCTGTGATGGGCCTAGTCCAGCCTACCTTGGGAGTTATAAATACCAAAGGTGAATTTCAGGCCAGTGTGACTTCTCATTTTTCTTATAATGAAGCTTTGTAATGAAAATCATCAGGCTACTCCCCCTATTAGTCTTATTACTCTCTTTTGAAGCTTTTTCAAAAAAGATTGTCCATATTGGATTGGCCTCCAACTTTTCAGAACTCAGTACAGTGTCCTTTAATCCTTTTGGTGGGTACTTCAAAGACGCCATTGAGTTGGCCATTAAGGATAATAAATCTCTTCTAGAGAAGGCCAATATTGAGTTCCGACTTACGGAATTGGATTATGGCACTAATGACTTAAATATAATCAAACAAATTAAGGAAGCAGCGAAGACGGATATGGTTGCCGTTATAGGCTACAACTACTCATCTAGTGCTTTAATAGCAGCTTCAATTCACGTTCAAGAAAAGTTACCCATGTTCAGTCCAAGTGCTTCGGCCAACAGACTAAGAACTTTTGGGAAGTATGTTCACTTAGGATCATTCGATAATGCCTTCATGACCAAAACCCTTGCCAAAATCGCAACACAAGTTTTAAAGCGAAAGCGAGTCCTCATCTTAACAGCAGTCAATTGTGCCTACTGCGTTGATCTCAGCTCGACTTTCACCAAAGAAATTGAAAAACGTGGAGGGGTCATAGTTAAGAACATTTCCATTATTCAGGAAGACAGTGACTTCACAAAAATTGCCCTGGAGGCCAAGAAGCTTTCTTTTGATGTTGTTTTTGTTCCCAACCAAGAAATTACAGCAGCACGTTTGATATCGGCATTGGTTGAGGTAGGAATCAATACTCCATTTTTAGGGGCCGATTCTTGGGGCAATGAAGGAACTGAATTTTTTAGAGTGCTTAAAGGGAAAAAGTTCAACGGATACTCTGTGACTCATTGGCATCCAAAACTTAAGACCAAAAAGTCGCAGAAATTTGTTGCTGATTATATAAAGAATTATCAGAAACTACCAAATGATACCTCCGTTCTTGCCTACGATTCAATGACTATGTTCATTCAAACAATATCTAAGATTAAGGACTTTAACCGTGAAAATGTAGAAAAAGCCTTAAACGCCGTAAATACTTTCAATGGCGTTACTGGAACCTATTATTTCACTCCAAATAAGGCCCCTCGCAAAGATATACTAGTTCTTAAAACCACTGACTCAGGCTTTGCCATCCATCAGATCATTTCTCCTGATAAAGGGGGAAATCTATGAAGCAGAATAAGACAATTCGACAATGGATCACAGAGATGTCCATTAACGTTTTTATATTTATTACCGTGGTGATGTTTACAGCTTTCACGCTTTATTCAATGAAGAAATCAAAGGTAACAGAGGTAAAGATTAAAAACGACCTCTCACTAAACCTTAAAAATCAGCTTAATCTGTTTCTTCCTTCATATCTTCTGCCAGAACAGAGGCAGGGCATGGTTCTGATGCTTAAAAGGATAAAGAAGGACGAATCTTTAAATAATGCATTGGTTTTCAAAACCGAAAATGAAATTCCTGCATCATTCTCCAACTGTAAGCTAAACCAACTTAGGCCTGTTACTTGTGCTTCTAATGATATGTCTGCAACTGCGGTGATCGCACCTCTTACAGAAGGCAATGATCATTTTGGATATTTCTTAAAATCAAAAAAGAACTCGTCAGAGGATTCCCTACTCAACCTCATGGAATTTGCAGGTCTGATACTCTTAATTCTAGGAATCGCTTTCATTGCTATCTATTATTCCATTACAAGGCTAATTTCCAAAACCTTACCTTTGGCCATGGACAATCTCGTAATATGGATTGAGTCTGAGATGCACGGGAACAAAAGTGATAAGATTCAGCTTTGCTTTAAAGAACTGGACGACATTAAAGTAAAAATTGCTGAAGTGATCGACCGTTATAATCAATCCAGAGATCAGGCAATCATAGGCCAAGTCACCAGCGGCATCATGCATGATATAAAGACCCCTCTTCAATCTATAGTGGCGGCAGTTCATCTTGTAAACGAACAAGAACCTACCTCCCCTAAACGGATGCATCGCCTCGAAAACCTATATCGAATGTGCACAAATAACATTCCCCTGATTGGGGATATTATTGAGACGACCCTGGATGGGAATAGAAATATTCAAATCTACAAGACCAGAGGAAACCTACGTGAGACGGTTGAAGCTTCAATCCAACACACAAAGGATTTTTCACGGTTAAGGAATGTGATTATTGAAGTAGATGGCCCGCAAGAAATTATGGCCCATTACGACTCACTGCAACTCACAAGGGTTATGAATAATCTACTTAAAAACAGTATTGAGGCCGCAAGCGAGTCCAAAGTACGTCCTCCTGTTGTGCGCGTCTCTTTATCCAGCCTATCCAATCAGAGCATCAGCCTTGTTGTGGAAGATTCAGGAATGGGGTTCCCGGTACCATCTGAAAAGGTGTTCAGGGCCTTTGGAACCACTAAAGCACGAGGAACTGGACTCGGGCTACTTATTACTAAAAAGATCATAGAAGCTCATGAGGGAAATATTATGGCCTCTAACTCTTCCGAATTCGGTGGAGCAAAGATGGAAGTGATTCTCTTTGCTGAAGGGAGTTTACAATGAAGAGAATACCAAAGATTCTTGTACTAGATGATGACCACAACTGGTTAAGCCAGATTCCGTTAATACTTGAAGATGATTATGAAATCACAACACTTGCCACCATAGATGAAGGTATCCAAGCGGTACAAACCCATTTTTATGACGTCATCTTACTTGATATGAACTTTGGTAATGATCCTAGATCAGGTATCGATGTATTCAGGATGATTAAGGCCAAAGATCATAGTGCTGACGTTATTGTCATTAGTGGAGAAACAAGGCCGGATCGTTTGGTTCAAATAATGAATGCTGGTGTTACAAAGTTCCTACCCAAACCATGCACACCTGACCAGATTAGGTCTGCAATTCATCATGCTTTAGAGGTAAAGGAAATAAAGCTAAGATCCTTGAACATATTAAAATCCAAAATGCCAGATAAACAGCTTATTGGTCGTTCCATTCTGATGCAAAAGTTACGTGAAGAGATATCCCATGCTGTAAAGGCCGGCATCAAGGATATTTTGCTGACGGGAGAAACAGGAACTGGAAAAGAAGTAATTGCCAAAATAATTGCTTATCAATCTGACCCCAATTTCAGGTTTAGTCCTATACACTGTGGGGCTATCAGCGATGGAGTTGCTGAGTCAGAGCTTTTTGGTCACGTCAAAGGAGCCTTTACAGGTGCTGACAGAGACAGACCTAGTGTATTTGAAGTTGTGGGTGGTGGGTTCGTCTTTCTTGATGAAATTGGCGACATGCCCCTTTCTCATCAGGCCAAACTTTTACGAGTTATCCAAGAAAGACAAATTCAAAGAGTCGGAAGCTCCGATATACGAGACGTTAACTTCAGGTCTATTTCAGCCACTCATATTGACTTGGAAGCTGCCATCACTAAAAAGACCTTTAGAGAAGATCTCTACTATAGAATTGCCAAGGCAGTTATTAGAGTACCTTCACTCCGAGAACGGAGTGAGGACATTATAGAGCTGACTCATCATTTTATGATTGAAGCTTTCCCAGGGCGCGGACTTACTATCACAGAAGATGCATTGGAACTGTTAATGGCCTATCACTGGCCAGGAAACGTCCGTCAGTTACGAGGTGCCATAGAATCAATAGGCTCTAGAAATACTGATGATGTTGTCCGAGAAAGTGATATATGCCAGGCCCTTCCTCAGATCGCCTCTGTCTTTGGAAACCGTACCTCAAAACTTTTAGTTGGAAGGTATGGAGCGTCCCTGATTAATAAGGAACGCGAACGATTTGAGAAGGCTCTTTTAGCTACCAGAGGTAATAAATGTAAGGCGGCTAACCAAATGGGAATGTCGCGGGCAACTTTTTATCGTCGTGCCTCAGAACTTGGCTTAATTCAAGCGCGAGAAAATGGATAAAAAAGTTGATCTTTAGAACTAGAGTCAGATGAACTGACTAGCTCTCACTGGCCGAACTGTTGCGATAACCCCCGAACGCGTATCCCCCTGTAAGAAGGCGATCTGAGTTCGGATCATAATTATAATCCAGAAAAACTAATATCTTTCCCCATGTTTTTTTTAATAATTTCATGGCCTCTACAATATGGTTTTAACCTATAAATCAATTCCAAGGTCCTAGCCTTATCATAAGACACAAAGTTAAAAACTTTTTTATCCCTGAAAGTCAAACTTAGAACATTCGGTCCAAAAGTTTCAATAGAAATCAAGTCGTCCCGTTTGTACTTCTTATATCCAACAGCTTCAAAGGCTTCATCATCGATAATGCAAAAACGATGTTTACTGTTGCGCCAAACAAAAACTGTTGCACCAAAGACGACTATGTAGAGTCCGGGGAAAAGGGCAAAAAGTAATATGCTGGTTTCTATATTCAACTGCTCTTTATCAATCCAAAGCATATAGTAATCACCAAAAGCTTGTACCAGGAACAAGACCAAAGTCACACCTACGATATAACTAGTTTTAATTGACCGCAGGAGCGCAGATAGGAACTGCGGAAAACTTCCAATTTTGTCGTCAATCAGTTTTAACTTCATGCGTACTCCTAGGGAAGAGATGGAATGTAAATTGGAGGGTGTATTTTTGGTGCTCCCCTTGGTTCAGGTACAGTCTTTGGTGATGATTCCTCTATAGCAGTATTAACCGCACCTTTATTTGCTCCATCAACAGTTTCCATGGTTCCTCCAGCTCCAGGAGAATTCGTAGTGACTCCGTAAGAAATCGCTCCACTAACAGCACCAAGGAGCGCGCCAAAAAGTAGAGCACGCGCAGTAACTTTACCTGTTGTTATATACTGAGAGGTTCCAGCTGCCGCTGCTCCACCTGCAGCACCGCCTATAATTGCGCCAGCCCATCCACCTATATACCATCCTATACCTGCAGCTACACCTGCTCCAACTCCAGCAGATAGACCTCCTACCACAGCGCCCACAGCCAAATTATGCAAGAAGGATTTTCCATTATCCCGATTAAAATAAGCATTCGCAACTGCTCCAATCATTGCTCCAATAATAATTGCAGGAATAATTTCACCGCTCGGATCAGTGTACCGAATAGGATTATTTAAACCATAAACATAGGATGAGCTGTAGGTTGAAGGGATGCTAAGAATTCCTGGATGGGGATCCTCTGAAATAAAACGCCCTATGCCCGGATCAAAATATCTCGCCCGATAGTAGTAGAGCCCGCTTTCCTCATCAAACTCCCGATTCGTGTATGAGTATCGGTTTTTAAATGGCGCAGAATCGCTAATATCTACTCCAACAACGTCCTTAATTGACACTATTTTACCATACGAGCTATAGCTGTAATGTTGAATCAGATTCCCATTATTATCTATGATGTCGGTTATTGACCCTAAACCGTCTTTCAAATAAGAATAGCTCCCGAGTTGGGCTATCCTGGACGACCTGACATCTGCCGCCAGGACATCATCAGTCCTTAGGGTAGAATGGGTATAGACAAGCAAGGTTTGGTCCCTTTCATCCAGTTCTGAGAGGATTTCTTGCCCATCATAGACAAATTTTCGAGTTAACGAAGCAGCGGGATCTTCAATGCTTTCCACCTGCTTATTAATCCTTCTCCCTATAGCGTCGTAGAAATACTTAGCTCTCATAACCAAGGAGTCGTTTTTGAACTCCTCGATCTTGACTAATTGATTCTCACTTGAGTAAACATAATTCGTTAAATTACCTGTTAAGCCACGCTCAGCTTTCTTTGTTAGATTCCCATTATTGTCATAGTAGTAATCATATCTATAGTCCTGCACTAGACGCTGGGACTTGCTGTCGTACACAAATGAACCGTGTTGGTCCGATAGGCGGTTGCCCAAATTATCGTAAGCGAATGTTTCCTTTTGGTCCGCACTTGAAATTTCTGTATTAGAAACAGAGGTTATTCTCAATTCTTGGTCATAGCCGTAGCTCGCTATTCCCCTGCCTGTAATCATAGAGGTACGATTGCCTAGAGCGTCCCTAGTGTAAGCAAAGGAGCTGATTGTCATATCTCCCCTCTTATGAATCATGGAGGTCAGAAAACTATTCTTATCAAATGCCAAGCTTGTAAATGAGCCAGGTCGAGCTATCTGTGTAATACGACTGGCAGAGTCATAGCTAAATGTGAAGGTCTCCCCAAGATGATTTTTGACACTGGTTAAGCGGTTGCTTGCATCATGCCCATAATTAAAGGTACCGTACGGAGTTACAGTTGATTTCTTTATTCCCAGCTGATTATACTGATACTCTAGGGTTCTTGCTGGAAAGTCTTCACTTGTTGAGGTTACTGAGCTGACCAGATGCTTGCCACCTATTTCAGTGTAAGCATAGGAAAGAGCTGAGTCGGAATCGGTAATTGTTGTGATATTACCAAATTCATCGTAGCTAATGTCATACAGATTATCTGCCAACACTTTCCGAACAAGCTGATTGTCCTTGTTGTATTCGTAGTTTTTGATATTCCCGTTTGGATCCCTCTCCCAAACAACATTGGAATTTCCGTCATAGGCCAGCAGATTGATCTGCCCCAATGGATTTGTTTTTTTAATAAGCCGGTCCATTAGGTCGTACTCATAAAGAGTCTTATTGCTCTTAGGGTCGAACATTGAAGCAAGTTGGCCATTGGGTGTATATGCATAGGAAGTGGTGTCTCCCACAGGTGTAGAGGCGCTTACTCCTGTTGTGACTCCCGAAAGTCGATTAAATTCATCAAACGCATAAACTGTTGAAATACCTTTAGCGTTTATTTTCTCTACGGTGTTACCAGCGTCGTCCCGTACGTAACTTGTGGTCTCGCTCTGAGGAGCTGTTACTTGTTGCATGTTGCCATATTGATCATATAAATAGCTCACGACTTCATTAAGATTATTACTGGCAGAGCTAACAAGTCCATTGGCAAAATAATTTCGATAAACAGAGTTACCACTTGGATCTTTTTCCTGAATGGGGTTTCCATTGTTGTCGTAGAAAATTTGCTTCGTCTGATTTAACGTATTTGTGTATTTTGTGAGAAATCCGAAAGCATTGTATTCAAAAGATTCCGAAGTATCTGAGGCAGAATCGTACTTACTTATTAAATCCCCTATCTCATTATAACTGAACTGATTATAAGACCCGTCAAATTTTATGATCTTAATTGGTCTGCCCTTAAGGTCCCGTTCAATCTCTGTCACACGTCCCTGGTGATCGGTGATCTTAGTAATCTCTCCAGTACGGTCTTTGGTAAGATAGGTCTCGACTCCCTTCGCATCCTTCAAAATATCCGTTATAGTAGGATTGCTCGTGACCGGTGCTTTCGCTTCCGGGGTGATATTGCCCGAAACATAGGTTGGTGCCAAACCATCAACAAACTCTCTCTTGGAGTTATCTGGAAAGATTACTTTCGTTAGCTTATTCCAGGCATTATATAAATACTGCGTTTTGGCCCCTTTCTTGTCACTTTCTTCGAGCATAAGCCCATCATCTGAATATGCAAATGACTGTGAGGTACCATCCGGATATGTCACCGACGACAGATTGCGGTTAAAGTAATTGAAGCTTGTCACACGCCCTGCAGGGTCTTCAATAGAATCCAACAAACCACTATTGTACGAGAACTGAGTAATTCTTCCGGCCGGATCGGTAACTTGGGATAACAAATCGTTACTATAGCTGAAGGTCATCAAATTCCCTAAGCGATCTGTAGAAGTTAGGTGGCGGCCATCTTTTGAATACGCGTTGAAACTCTTGTCACGGAACTTCCTTAAAAACTCACCATTATCGTTCCTGATCAATTCCGATGTATCATTTACATTTAGTGCGGCATATCTCTGTACACCATCAGCAGATTTTCCAAAGAGCACTTTCCGCACCAGTTTATTTGTCTTATCGAGATAAATGAGGTTCCCCTCTGAGTCCACGATAAGGTCACTTGGCGAGCAGATTGATGTTGCGAGCGCTGCTTTGCCTGGAAGGATGTCATTTGGAACACAAGTGTTAGTACCAACGATAACTTTCGCGTTTCCAGTAGTAAGGTCAAGCTGCACAATTCGGTGGTTTCCAGTATCGGCAACATAAAGGTAGCCGTTATCACTATCAACTGCCAGCCCTCTTGGGTCATTGAAGAACATGTCCTTCATCGGGCCATAATCCTTGAATACACCACCTTCGTCCCTAGGCCTACCAGCTACATGGCTTATAATCCCCTGTGGATCAATCTTCCTAATGTACCCTCGTTCTGATGCTACATAGACGTTTCCAAATTTATCCAAGGTAAGTGCATTGGGATGAAAGATACTAGCATTGACTGCGGCCCCTCCGTCTCCATTGTCATAAGTTTGCCTTGAACCAGCATAAACGGAGACATATTGGTCTCTAAGGTTAAAGCGTCTTATGACGTTATTTCCCCTATCAGCGATCAGATACTCGTCAGGGCTAACCTGAATAATACTGCGTGGCTGGTTGAACTCAGAATTTGATCCATATCCGTTAGCATATCCTACAGTCGGAACAAGTCCGTATTGTTTTAAGTGGGGGAATGCCACTTCACAACCGGATCTAATCGTCCAATGGGCGCGCGTAGAGTTGTAGCCAGTATCCTGGAAGGTATAATTCCCACAATCTCCATCTGTCCAACGTGAACAGTAATTACTCGGGTACGGGAAGCGGTAATTGTATATGCTTTGAGTTCCTGAATGCTCTTCAAAATAGTAAGGTGGGACTTGCATCGCCCCAGCAGATAATACTGTATTGAAATTTTTATTATAAATGAGACGAGACTCCGTATCTAATGTTAAGACGGTGTCCCCGTTAACTATACCTGCAACAGGGATGACGGGAGACTGGGCCGTAGACTTGGAATAACTGCAACGGAAATATGCCCTAGAAGCAATCATTTTATAGTATTGATTCACACCAATGGTTATGGGACGAGGAGGGAGGGTGCCTAGTTTGCTATAATGCCCGTCTTCAAGGACACCAACTTCATTTCTTTTAAAAATGTGGACCTTTCCAGCAAGGCCTGGTGACATGGAGCTGAGGGCCGAATCAGAATACAAATTCTCCACTGTATTTTTAAGCACGTATGGAGTGAGTTTCCCGGTTGTTTCTTCGACCACTACTCTATCTGAATAAGGATGATGAATCTTTTCATTCAGATTAAGCTTCCAGCCCGAACCAAACTCACTGTTCCTTTTATTCTGCAGAAATAAATTAGTTTGCAATGGAGGGGGAAAGATCGCATCCATGAGCTGGCTTATGTCTTCATTGTAGTGTTTCGTTCGCGTTCTACCGAATCTCTTCTTTACTTTAACCTGAATTCTTTGAACCTTAATATAACGGTATTGAAGAACGTAAGTTGCATTTGCGGGATAGGCGCCTGTCTCCTGATTTGACATATCTACTGAATAGGAAACTGTTGATTCCTTTGGCGGATTAGTTACATCAAAATAAAGCCATGGTGTTGAGACATCGCCAGAGATGAATTGGCTTTTTAAGTACTCTGGCCTCATCCACTCTTCGATGTAGCCCTTTACCTTGGCCTTTGCTAACCATCCTCCAGCTGAAGAAGACACGTCTCTGACAACATGATGTGTAGGGGTATTAATCGAATTAGTTACAAATACAGAAGGTTTTGCCCACAGGCTGTTATAGCTAAGATTTACGCCAAAATCTTTTCCCATGGCCTTATATGTAGGTAATGAAATCTTAGTTTCCAGAGCACCTTCCTCATTATAGATACCGGGTTTATGCTTGGGTGCGTATGCTTCTAGCTGTACTCCATAAGGGGTTGCATAAACTTCCGAGAAATGTGTAATGCCCTGGCCTTCCTTGGTTTCGATAGTATCCGGTGTCAAGACGGTGGCCACTCCATCAGGCTCCCAGAATCCGGTTTCACTGTTTTTAGACATAATCATAAGTTCCATTCCGACGGGGAACTCATTTGGATTAGGCAAGGTAAGTTTAACGGGTTCAGAAAAATTTAAACCTGATGGCTCCAAGGCATAGACATTTGTAGGCTCAGAGAACTCCAGCAATTCAATGGATGTTTTTTCGGCTGGAATTTCCATAATGTTAATTTTATGGGTCACCCCTGTAGGAAAACGTGCGCTGTCTGCGGGGATAGTTAATGAAACTCCGGGAGCATGTTCTGACGTAACAATCGTCTCCTGGCCAGACACGATTTCGGTCTCTGTCCCATCATGCAGGATCGGAGTGAGATAAATGATCCTGTCTAAGACGTTCCTTTGCAAGTTTCCTAACGCTACATTAATTCTTATCTTCGAGTATGATTTTAATCCTTTCGTATAGGCATCAGGTACTGTAGTTCCGTCTATAAGTACTGTGTGGTCTCCGGTGATTGGCTTTGCGATAACGAAAACGCCGTTTCCATCGGTCTTAGTTTCTTGATTAGCAGTTTCAATCAAAACTCGTACACCGGGGATGGGTTCATCATTAATATCCTTAACTATCCCTGTAAATGTTGTATCCGCATTATAGGCCAACGAGTATGTCTCTGAACGGTTCAGGACGCTGTCGCTAGCAGATAATTTGTAATAGGATGAATAGTCTAGTAATGCGGTAAAAGACCCATCAGCTTCGACTGTTATTGTTTCAGAATTAAAGAAGCCTCCGGTTATGTCGATTTCTAAACCTGAATTAGACGCTCCAGGAAGACCCTTAATACGAATTTGTCCATCTTCAGGCTCCAGGGACACTAGTTCAATCCGAATGAGTTTTAAAACGATACTGTAATCAATCTGTTGGACAGTTTCATTTCCGACGGCATCAAAGGCTCGGATTTCCGAAGTATACTTGCCTTCCGCTGCTTGAGAAACATTGACACTAAATGTATTTGAGTTCAAAACGGTCTCTTTTCCATCAATGATGACCTTGGAAAGGATCTCATTTGATGTGCCGCTAACTTTGAATCCCAGAGTTTTTAATACTTCACTATTTTTTGGAGTGATATTTGAAAGCACGGGTGGGATTGTATCAACAAAAACCGGAGGAAGATTAAAATCGGTGAAATTCCCTGCTTCATCAATGGCCTGCAGAGTGACAAAGTTTGTTCCCTCATAAAGAAATATGGCCATCACTTCTGCTATTGACCCTGACTCATTTTTGATTTCTGTTTGAGGAATGCCGTTAACAGATAAACGAAGAATGATTCCTGTCATGTCTGAGACAGAAACATCTATATTAGCGGATTTAGAGTTACGGGGAGTTGGAATCGACTGAGGAATCAAGAGGACGGGAGGAGTCCTGTCATAGACTAAATTCCAGGTGCCCCCTACAGCTTCGTTCCCGGCGAAATCACGGGGTCTTAAGTGTAACCAGTGCTTACCTTCAGGCAAATCCGCTAGGTTCCCGAAGATTTTGTAGCTGGTGCTCCCTTCTTGTCCTCCGTGTACATTAGGAATCAGTACATCTCCGTTTGTGAGAACACTTAAGTTGCCCGTAAGATCCCGTACCTCACCGTCTTCTAGATCCATCATAGCTTTGACAGAATCAACTTCGATCCGGCCTCGAAGGTCATCAACGATGACATTGAGGGAATGTGAGTTCTTGGCCACGTAACGACCAGGGGCTGGACTTAAATTTGTAAAGGCAGGCACCACACTGTCCGAGAAAGTCGAAAAGGTATAGGTCTTTTCAAAAACCAAGTCCCACTTTTCCTTGTTTTTTCCTTTCTCAATTTCTTTCCTGTTCTTCGTTACACTCACACGAAGATCATGCTTTCCAGAAAACAATTGGGACGTAAGAAATTTCTCAGAATAAATAGCCTTAGGGTCAGTCAGTAACTGGCTCTTTAAAGAAGCCCCATCCAACCAGTACTCAATCTTCCACTCATCATTATTTGTTTGGTAGGGTGTGAAGGCCAAGTTAATCCAACTCTTTTCTCCTTCAAAGCTCAGTCCAAGATTGATATTAGCCTCCACTTGCCACTCCTCAATGGCGTTTACCCATACCGAAGGTTTGGAAACATTATTATTAATTTGCAGAGGAAATTCTCTTTTCGCAATTAGTGCACTTTCTCCTTGAAGCTTGGCAAGTACCCTGGCTTCCAGTGTTTCAAGAGTTTTGGTTAGTTTTACGATCTTTTCGGTCCCAGCAGTTGGCCAGTGGGTTCTTTTCTCTAGAAGTTTTTCCTTCAGGGTCCTGACCTTAGCGAGCATTTTTTGATAGAGCTCGACCTTTGACCCTTTATTCACAATCTGGGCTATAAAAACAGGTTTTTCGTTAGGGGCAACCGAGACCCCGGGAAAACTAAACTCATGGCGATCTTCTTTGAGCGTTAAGATCACGTCTTTTGTTATTTCATGGGCAATGTTTGGATAGAAAAATTTTATATCGTACTTAGACAGGTCTTCAGGAGTTAACGTTTCGCACTTGAGCTGTCTCTTTTCTTTCTTTACACAGAAATGACCATTTATTGATGGCGCATCCGTCGAGTTAAGCGGTTCCGTGACACTCGAGTGAACTTCGAGCTCCACATGGGAGTCCTTCATGTGAGACTTCCAGGCTCTTGCAAAAGCAGTAGTAGAAAATAGCAGGCAAAGGAGTAGCAGTGAATACTTTTGCATTGTGGTCTTCATTGATTAGAGGTTCTCGGAAATAGTTGCTGATTCTTCTTCCGTGATTAACCCCTCTTGCTTCCAGGCCAGAAGGTCTTCGTTTTGAATTTGAAGTGGCACTTCAATGGAGGAATGACTTAACTTGATGAATTCCTTACCTGGAACAAGCGTGGTGGTCGAACTTGCAGAACTCACCTGGGCTTCCGAGGAGGCACTACCTCCACCCCCACTACAGGAGACGGCTAAGAGAATCAGACAAGGCAATAAGATGTGCTTCACTCAAACCCCATTTAGTTAATGTGTAATGAATTATCGGTTAGTCGGATCTTGGGCCACAGTTAAGATTTCTTAAACTGCGAACTTTCATGAAGTTAAGACTCGTATCTAAAACTGACGGGATTAAAAACGCGTAAAATACAGTTTACTAAACACTGGAAATTCTGTTGGTGTGCCAACTTTTTATGGTTTTTCTATTAACAAGGTGAGGAAAAAGCTGAAACGAACTCCAACATTTGGGTTCAGGCGAGATCTAGGCCCAATTCGATTGTATCCTTGCGGTAAACCTGCTTAACGAATCAAAATTATTGTGCCACGAACTTCCACGGCAAGTAATTATCTGGTGCTGACTTAATCTCATTCTTATTTTTCATCACCCAGACAAAATAATCATATGGATTAGTATTGG
>DATLXC010000087.1:0-7977 GCA_035575985.1 Bacteriovoracaceae bacterium
GCATGTCGCTCTACCTTAAGCTCATGCAAAAGTTCTACTCTTTGTTCTGGGGTCAGGAATTCTCTCATTCATTAAGAATAAGTTTTTTTATACAGGCCGTGAAGGCCCTACCTGAAATTTAAATTGCGATGGGTATAACTGTGATGGAATTATTCAATCATGGCGACCTTATGGCCTGTCCATCATGAGGAGTTTTGTAGATGATACGATATATCCGATATACGAAAATATAATTGTAAAAGGTATTGAAGCGAGCATTGGACGAAAGCTTGTTCTCAGGACCCCTGAAGAAAATTGTCCTATCCCTCCGCCAATAAAAAAAGAGGAGGACAAATTCTTCAAGGAAATCATCAAGAAGCTCTAGTTATTAAAGAGCTCCGGCCTGCATAAGAAGCATCATAGTAAGTACATTTCCAGACGCCTCAGCAAGCATCATTGCAGTCATTCCATCATTGTTCCTGGCATTTAAGTCAGCTTTGGCCGTAATCAAAGTGTCTAAGGCCGCAGAAGCATCAGCACACTTGGACTGGGCCAGGTGGTGAAGAGCAGTATTGCCATTAGCATCAGAGAGATTTACATCAGCTCCACGTGCCAGCAAAATGACAAGTGACTTTTTCATTCCGACAGCAGCGGCCTTGATCAAGGCAGACTGGCCATCCTTTCCGTAAAAATCAACCCATGTATTAAATGAAAGAATCACGTTAAGTGTAAGGGTGTCACCTTTAACAGCGGCCTTATCAAGCAACTTTTTAAAGGCAATTTCAGGAATAGAATTGATTCTTGTAACATCTTCGCCGCGACAAGCATCGTCAGCACACTTGTTGGCCTCAAGACACATCTTCGGTGCATTGAAAGTGAAGTCTTCTTCGCCACGAACCAGGATTCCTTCAACGATATTTGTTTCAGCATCAAATACAGCTGAGCCCGAGTTACCCTGGAAGGTATCAAGGTTGGCCGTGAAGTACATTGAGTGAGTGTTTGTACGAACTTTCGCACCCTCAGTTACTTTAAGGGGAAGTCCTGAAGGGTTTCCGATAACAACGATAGCAGCTTCAGATCCTACAGATCCAGTGTAACGTATTTCGAGTGGCTCGCGGCCGATGACCTTGCGGTCCAGCTGGATAATGGCAAAGTCAGTAGCGAGTTCCATGTTCAGGGACTTAGTGATGATTTTCTTACAAGAATAGATATTGTCCGGATTAACACCAAGACCTGCAGATCCGTCTTCATCAACTTTAAAATCAAAGACCCATTTGTAACCTTCGCAGGCCTTAGGTACTTCAGCACAGTGACCAGCAGTTACAATTAAGTCGGGGGCAATAAGGAAGCCGCTGCACATACCTGGATTTGGTTGATCAACAAAGCGCTCGCCTGGGCAAAAGGCCATCTTTGAAATTTCTGCATTTTCTTTTGCTCTCTTAATGAGTGACATGAATTTTGATGGAGCTCCTGGTTCACCTTGGGCCCCGATCCAATCCTGGAATGAAGTTTGGAGAAGATCAATGCTTCCATCTTTGCCGATGGCGCCGATACTCTCAACCGCAACCATTGAAGGAGTAGATAAAGCTAACTTCTGATGAATAGCTTTTGCTTCAGAAACTTCCTTACGTCCGTCTTCACCGTAAATTACTCGAGCTCCTGCGTGGGCACTTAAAAATGCGGAAGTTAGAAGGACAACATTAACAACTTTTTTCATAGCTCAAGGCTCCTGAGGTGGGATGAGCGGTTATAACTGAACTTTATCCGATCTTGACGTCAAAATGCCGCATCATGTAAATTTCTCTCTATTTGACTGAAAGTTCATAAAGGAGGAAACTTTCAGAATTGAAACATCAAGGATAAGTATGGGTATTTACGTTAATAGAACTCTTAATATGAAGCAAATAGCGGCCATTGGCTTTGACATGGATTACACCCTGGTTAGGTATGATTCCCAGGCCTTTGAAGAGATGACATATAAAGAGATCAAAAAAAAGCTGCTTGAGCTTAAGAACTATCCTGCGGTTATCAATGATTTGAAGTTTCAGTTTAATCTCGCGATCCGCGGATTGGTTATAGATAAGCCGTTTGGAAATGTCCTGAAACTTTCCACGTACAGCAAAGTTAAGCATGCCTACCATGGCATGAAGGATATGGATTTTAAGAGCCAGCAGAAAATTTATCAGGGCCTTACTATCGATCTCAATGATTCGGACCGCTTCGCTATTGTCGATACTACTTTTTCTGTAGCTTATTGCGTGCTGTACATGCAGATTGTGGAACTCAAGGATGCTTATCCGGAACTTGCCTTTCCGGACTATAAAACAATTGAGACTGACCTGCTTGAAGCACTTGATGTTTCTCACCGTGATGGATCGCTTAAGACTCTGGTGAAAAAAGGGGTGAAGAAATTCATCGTCCAGGATCCTGAGGCAGTTGCTGCCCTTGAGAGGTTCAAGCAACATGGCAAGAAGTTGTGGGTGATTACCAATTCTGATTATGAATACTCAAAGCTCTTGCTTGATTATGCTATCAATCCTTTTCTTAAAGAGCATAAGGACTGGTCTGAACTCTTTAACCTGGTTATCACTCTGGCCAGTAAGCCTAAGTTCTTCACAGATAAATTACCCCTGCTACTCATTGATCCATCTACAGGACTTATGAAGAATCATCATGGCCCTATCATAGATGGCATTTACCAGGGCGGATGTGCCCAGGCGATTCAGAAGCATTCGGGCCTTTCAGGTGAGCAGATACTTTATCTGGGTGATCATATCTACGGTGATGTCCTGTCTATCAAGAAAACATGTAACTGGCGTACTGCCCTCGTGATTGAAGAATTGATCCAGGAACGTAATGCCCTGGCCGAGACCGCCTTGATCACTGAACAGATCAACACTTTCATGGCAGAAAAAATTGATTATGAAATGAAGCTAGATGCACTCTTTGACCGTGAAATTGAAAAAGGCAAGAGACCAGACAAGGAAAAGCTCCAGGTTCATTTTCAGAAGATCGAAAAAGTAGACAAGAAAATTGGCAAGCTTATCCGCTCCCATACCCAATACTTCAACCCTCATTGGGGAGAAACAATGCGTGCGGGAGTTGAGCCGAGCAGGCTTGCGGGCCAGATCGAAAAATATGCCTGTATCTATATGGCAAAAATCTCAGATTTCCTGGACTACTCTCCCAGGACCTATTTCAGGCCCAAGAAAAAAACTCTCGCTCACGAAAATTAAGCGGCCCTGACTTCAAAACGTGCCCCTAATGGTGAGGCCCCTTGAGTTTCCTGGACGAGCTCAGCAGTAACGTTTTTCTCAAGCACCTGCTTAAGGACATTCTCAATAGTATATTTACGATACACATTAAGGAACTGCTGTAATTCCTGGGTATAGATAGTCCCCATTTGCTTCAAGTGATATTCAGGAAAGTAACTCAGTGTGATTCTCTCTCCCCCACCTTCAACCTTAAGCTGGAAGTCTGTCTGGAAGAACAGTTGTTCTTTTACAAACTCAGTCAGCACTTGCTGGATATTCTGGAGTTTCTTCCATTCAACATTGCAATGGTCCCAGTAAACTTCATTCTGCCCAAATTCCACAATATGCTTGATGTCCGTAGGATTGCCTTTCCCATGCTGGATGAAATAATTCATCACATCAGCTATAAGATGGAAGTTCACAAGGTTATCAAAATCCAGGAAGAATTCCGGATCCAGTCCTGTTTGTGTAATGAATTCCTTAAGGCCATCTGGTGAATCTTTTTCAAGCACCTGAATAAAGGGATAAATCTCACGCATTTTTAAGGCGCGGAATTGTCGATAACGCTTAGGGATTTTAAAACCAAGGGAAACATCGGCATTATTAAACTTCACGGCCAGATGGCGGTCTATAATGCCGGTTTCAAGCGTCTCAGGAGGAATGGCAGTAAAGCGTGAAAACAGAAACCATTGAGGAGCAGATGGAACTAACAGATTATGTTCCATTTTGGACAGTGCACTTTGAGAACATCCAATTGCCTGGGCCACGTCGGCCTGGTTTAGCTTTTTAAATTTCCGGGCGGCTTTCATAATAGGCCCGATAGAATAGATTTGTTCATTCATGGTTTTTCTCTTTCCTCTCATGTCCTATTCTCAGTCGCATATCGAGTAGTGTAAACTAGACACGGCCTCAACAAATCAACCGAGATTGTATGTTAAAACGTCCTGAACTTTTTGCACTTGGATTTCATCTGACACATTTTCCGCTCACTCCTGATCTCCGTGAGACAGTCATCGCGGAAAATTGGAATGAACTAGATAAGAAATTCCAGGCACTGACTAAACCAGATGGAGAACTGTTTCGCTTCTTAAATTCTTATCATGATTTTAGCGAGATAGAGTTCATCATCAGCATCAGGGACGCTGGTAATGAGTGGGAAGAAGATGGTATCTGGCACGATGATGGTTCCCGTGTCTATGCTTTTTCTCTTTCACTCACACTGGACCGAAATGGTTTAAAAGGTGGTCGCTTGGGACTCAGGAGAAAGGGTGAATCGCAGGTTATGGAAATTCCCACACCAGAATACGGCGGTATTATTATGTTTCTAACCGGGACCTATGGGTTTGAGCACAAGATTCATCAGGTAACTGAAGGCCGGCGCATAATCATCGCCGGCTGGTGCAGTTAAGGATAGAGCTCGTTAAAACGCTTCTGGAGCTGAGTGGCCGTGAGATCTTCCATATGTGTGGCAATAATCCAGCGATGACCAAAGGGATCTTTTAAGACGCCATTCCGGTCACCATAGAATTGTTTTTTAATGGGTTGAATCACTTCAGCACCGGCCTTGACCGCTTCTTCGAAAAGAGCTTCTACATCCCCGGTGAAAAGATGGATCACAACCGGAGAACCACCAAGAGTATCCGGGCTTGAATTATATTCAGGATTTTCCTCGGCCATCATTATGATGGTGTCAGCAATCTTGAATTCAGCGTGAACAATAGTGTTGGTATTCGGGTCTCTAAGACACATCACTACTTCAGCTCCAAAGGCCCTGTTGTAAAACTCCAGTGCCTTGTCAGCATCCCGTACCGTCAACATGATGTTTACAGTTTTATACTGACTTGGAACATAATTTGGAATGATGGACATAAGACCTCCTACTTTTTCATCTTATCTTTTACCTGACCCAAAATCGACGAGGCCATATTCAAAGCGAACCCTGCAGTCTTCTGAGCTTTTGCTTTCATTTCTTCAGCTGGATACTTGGCAAGAATTTCTTCAACTTTCTTTGTGGCCTCATCTCTTGAAATGCCTAACTTCTCCTGGAACAAAGCTGCCAGTGCAGTTGCATTTCCCTTAACTTTATCCAGGTCTTTTTCAGAAATACTCTTAAGAGCAATCGAAGAGATATCCTTGATTTTTGATTTGATGAATTCAGTGTTCATGTGAGGTCCCCTTATTGAAAGTAAATCTTCGGCCGCCTTAACAATAGCATCACTATCTAGTTGATGCTTAGCATACAATTCATCGGCGGTGTAAGCACTCTGACCGAACTCTCCGCGAACTGCTAAGGATACTAAAGCAAATCTTGAGAACAATAGCTTGAGCTGATGCGTGAGTTGAGCACCCATGCCCCCAATCAATTGATGATCTTCCACGGTAATGAGATTGTCATCTGCTTCCTCAATCCATTTGGCCATGAGAGCAAAGTCTGACTGATTTACAAAGCTATGATTGATGACTGTAGCTTCGATGCCGCGCGCCTTTAGCATTCTATGAGCATCTAATGCCTGAGTTACCATTGAGCCGGAAGCAACAATCGCGAGATCCTTTCCTTCCGTTAAGCGTTGAGGACGGTGAAGTTCATAAGGTAGATCCGGCATAATTTCGAGTGGGAAGTTTTCACGGCCAAGAAAGAAGATATATGATTCAGCATCAATACCATTCTCCCGGTCACGTGCAATTTTCTTCACAGCTTCATAGACATATATTTCTGCTTCCTTCGCCGAGGCCAGGTTCACTGTGTTTAAGTGAGGAATGCTTGAGAGAGAACTTAAGTATGTAAGTGACTGATGGCTTGCTCCATCGGCCGCGTCCTGAAAACCTGTGTGCGAGAAAATCGCAATGACCGGAGACTGTGAAAGTGAACCCATGATGAGAGGAAGGTTACCCTTTGTTACACCGAAAGCTGCGAAAGTATCTACCACAGGAATAAATCCTGCCTTACTCATTCCGACAGCAGTTGAAACCATATTGGATTCAGCAACGCCGACATCTACGTAGTGATCTGGAAATTCAGTATGAAAGCCCTTAACACCAGTTGAGCCTTGCAGGTCACTTGTGATTGAAAAAACCGGAAAGCCTTCACGTGCAGCCCTTGAAAGTGCGCGTGCAACACCAACTTGTATTTTATCTTTTGGAACTCCACTTGATGCTTTTTTCTCTGGCTTAATTGTCAGCTCATTTCCCCATGTCGTGAACTCGGCCGGAATTTTTTCCTTGCCCCAGATTTCCTTAAGGAAAGCGTGGATCCCTTCATCATGGGCCTTGAGTGGAAAACCATGGCCGCCAGAAGATGAATCTTCAGTAGACTTCACTCCGTAGCCCTTAATGGTCTTGAGCCATACACAAACTGGCTTCTTGGCATTGGCGCGGGCCTTCGTGATGGCCTCATCAATTGACTGGTAAACTTTTTCCAGATCATGGCCGTTGTCGACTTTGATTATTTCCCAGCCCTGAGCATTTAGAGCATCAAAGGTTGGTTGCATGGAAAAGGCATCCTTATCAATTCTTCCACCAAGCTTGGTATTATTATCAGAAAGGAGCATGACGAATGGATTAAGTTTTCCTTTTGCTGCGAGGCCTGGAATAGCACTGAAGGCTTCCTTGGCCTCACCTTCCATAGAGGCACCGTCAGAAATAGAAGCGACTGTTACGCGCTTATTACCGATGAGTTGATCGGCGAGGGCCAGACCTTGCGCTTGAGGAAAAGCAGAACCAAGAGGGCCGTTAGATAAGAGAACACCTTCAGGATAAAGATGAGACTCTCCATGGCCAGTAAGTTTTGAATCCATTGAACGGAAACCCTTAAGTGTTTCCAGTATCAGGTCACCATGTCCGAGTACAGTTCTTAAAGCGTAAATACCATTTTCAGCGTGACCGATATCATTTACGAAATTGAAATTTTCAAACCAGTTTTTTTCCTTGAACATGATGGCGTGAAGGGCCGCCCAGGCCTCAGTCATGGCCGAAGGTCCACCCCAGTGACAAGCGGCCCCACCATTTACCGCGGCCAGATCCATCAGGGCTATCAGTGAGCGCACTGCTTTCGGGTTGGCCAATTTGATTTCATTTAGTTTTGCATCCTTGATTTTGACCGAAAATAGCGGTGCAGAAGTCGGAGCTGGATGAAGCTTCGATTTAATATTCAAGGGTTTAAGTGACATCAGGACCACCTTTTAGAATGTATGGGATTGCAGAAGAGTATGAAACTCAGGAACAGTTAAGTCCACAAGATTCTACGGTTTTAGTGTTGCCAAGGTGCTCTAAAAAGCTTAGGATTTCACAAATTTTTACAAGGAACTATATTATGGCACGTCAATGCGACCTCACTGGTAAAAACCGCCAAAAAAATCATACTGTGTCTCACTCAAACATCAAGACACGTACTTTTAAGCAGCCGAACCTCAAAACTAAGAGAATCTTTGATACAGAGTCAGGCCAAACTATCCGTTTGAAGCTTGCTACTTCTACTATCAAGACTCTTGATAAGATGGGCCTTTCTAAGTTTCTTCGTAAGTATTACAAATAGTCGGGACAAAAGTCCTAGTAGCTAAATAACACTTTTCCTAAAAAGCCAGAGCCCCCGAATGGGGGCTCATTTAGCGAGTAGGAGGAGTTATAGAAGTTCTCTATAACTCCGACCTCTCACAGAACCGTGCGTACGGATCCGTACACGGCTCATCAAGTTAGTTTTACCCATTCTTTCAAATCAAACCAGTGGTTCATTTTCCTATCGGAGCGT
>DATLXC010000088.1:0-83005 GCA_035575985.1 Bacteriovoracaceae bacterium
GGACCCTCGAATTTAGCGAGAGTTGTTAAGAGAAAGCTGTCGGACCGCCGTATTCGGGAAATCTGATCGTACGGTGGGATGAGAAGGGACCGATGTGGCTCAATTTAATTGAGCGGGCAGCGGTCTTTTACTCTACATCAGCGCTCTCGCATCAGGATGAAACTTTGATATTAAGCTTCATCCTCAACCCGGAACCATTCACTTAGCTGTTCCTGGGTCTTGTCTGAGTAGTTTTTTGTCAGGCATAGGGCGATAAATTTGACCAGGGGCCTGGGTCTGTTCATGCAGAGGTAGAAGACGCCGTCTTCTGCAACACGGATGGAACATTTGTTGTCTTTGCCATCAAGCTGGTCCATGATGAATTTCGTTACGGCCTGAACTGCCTTAAAGGGAGTAGGGGCCTTGATCTGGATGTTCAGGTGAATGAACTCAGAAACCCATTCATCATTTACTTTTGAAAGTTTCCCCTTGATTGAAAGATTCACAAATGTCCTCCTTGCTACAAACAAAGGATACCAAAGAAATTTCTGATAAAAGGTAGCTGCCAGAAATTAAATGAGTCTCTTCTTTATCAGGCAAAAATCATCATGAGAATTGCCTTGTTTTTTTAGCACTTTCCCTGAAAATGTCACGTAACTATCAGTTATATTTCAAAAGTTACGTGACATCATTTCGTCCTTGGGCCGGACTAATTGACTTGAAAAATTTTTCCTGTCTCAACTCCCATCACTGATCGTCTATATGATTGGGCCACACGACAACTCGGCACAGGAATGTGGCCAGGAAAGAATGGCCCGTAAGCTTCAGCTGATTCTTCGAGCATTCCGGGACTTACTACATTGATACGAATGCCACGTCCTATTTCAGTTGCGGCCGCCTGGGCAAAACCCTCAATGGCCCTATTGATTGACGTTGCCGAAGTACCTGCTGCAATAAATGCATTAGTCAAAATTCCGCTGGTTAAAGTGATGGATCCTTTATCATTAATATACTCCTGTCCAATCTGGACAAGGTTAACCTGGCCCATGAACTTAGAACGAATTCCAGTTTCCCAATGATCAGTTGTGAGCTGAGCCAGCGGGGCAAAAGCAACGTCTCCTGCGGCAACAACCAGGGCATCAAATTTACCGGTTTTTTCAAACAGGGCCTTGATAGATTTCGGATCAGTCATATCAACCTGATATTGACCGGAGTTGCGGCCTACTGATATAATATGGCCGTCCTTCTCCAGAAATTTACGTACTACAGTTCCAATTGTTCCATTTCCACCTACGATAATAATTTTCATAATTCCTCCCAAGGATTTTTCTGTATGGAAACAATCAATTCTTACCTCCCCGAGCTAATGGCCTTTCACCAGGTCGCCAAATCCGGTGGCTTCACCCAGGCAGCAGAAAAATTGGGTCTCTCCAAGTCCCAGCTATCCAAACAGGTCGCAAAGCTTGAGACGCTTCTTAAGGCCCAGCTCTTCCATAGGACCACCAGAAAAATCAGCCTGACCGAGGAAGGAAAGCACTTACTTCAATATTCAGAAAATATCGTGAACCTTTCCAGGGAAGCGGCCGAAAGCATGAAGGCCCTCGTTACCGAAGAAAAAGGACTCATACGGATTACAGCCCCAAGCTCCCTGGGAGATTGGTTTGCACCGGAAATCCTGGAGCTATTCCGCGAAAAATTTCCTGGGCTAAAAGTCGAAATCGATTTATCCAACACAAAGAGAAACTTGATTGAGGAAAACTATGATTTCGCCTTCAGGGCAATGGATGAGACAAATTCTGATTTCATCGCCAGGTTCCTAGGCCACATCAAGGATGTGGTCATAGCAACCCCGGCCTACCTGAAAAAGAACAAGATTGACCTTACAGATCCCACAAACCTTAAATTTAAAAATTGTCTCATCCACTCCCACATTAGGGCCTGGAACCAATGGAAGCTCCAGAAAGGCTCGCGGGATTTAGTGGTTGATGTGCAGGGGAGTTATGCGTGCTCAAGCTATGCGACCACAAGGCTCCTTTGCCTTAAGGGATTAGGCATAGCCAGAGTCCCTTATTACCTCGTGAAAGAAGATCTGGAGAAGGGAAGACTGGTTCACTTGTATTCTGATTACTCAATCGCCACTCATCCTTTGTACTTGGTTTATCCTGGCAAAGGGTACAATATGAGAAAGCAGAAATTAGTTAAGGATATAATAATGGAATGGATGAAAGGGCAAAAGGTGATGTTTGCGTAGTTTTAGATATATTGAAAATAATAACGAAATGTTTATCTACCCCGTACCTGTCATCCCGGACAGCAAGTACCTGATCAAGGTTGGATCAAGGGATGAGGGCGAAGATATCATGATAAAAATTTACAAGGGTGAAATCAAGCATCCGGATACCGAAGATGTTGATTTTGAGCTTTTGAAATTGCATGGGGATGGCAAGACCAAGATATTCATTACAAGGAAATGATAATGAATGAACCTCAACAAGTTCGAAGTTAAAAGAATGGATGCAGAAAAATTTTAATTTCCGCTTTCATATGTTCATTATTCTTTTACTTACGCTCATTGTCGGCATGGTCTCAAATTATTGGTTGTTGAAAATAGTGCCAATTACCAATCCAGGACTTCGATACCCTCTGACCATAATCATGTCTTACTTGTGGTTCCTGTTTATAATGGGTCAATACATTAAATATACTGTTAAAAATTATGGCATGGATTCTCTTGGAGAAATTCAGGATGATTCACCCAGAAAAGCAGATACTTCGTCAAATTTTTTAGATTCTTTTGATGTCCTTCATCTTTTTGATGGTGATGGTTTATTTACTTTAGTCTTAGTATTCATTTTTGTTCTGGGCTCTTTCGTGCTTTTGATTTGGTTTGCTCCGGAAATTCTTGCTGAATGCCTGGTCCAGTTCTTATTGGTAAATGGCCTTCAAAGGAGACTGAAGAAAATAGACGCACAAGAATGGCTTGGTCATATTTTTAAAGTCACAATCTGGCCTGCTGTTGTAGTTCTAATGATAAGTTTATTACTAGGACTATATATTCATAGCACTTGTCCGGGTTCCCATACCTTAAATGTTTTTAGAACTACTTGCTTGAAATAAAAAAAGGCGGGATAGTTTCCTATCCCGCCTGGTAATTCTATTTAACCGAAGCCCTTTTAAAATCCCGTGCAATCTGCCTTCTAAAATTCAGCTCGATAATTCCCCACGAGTCCACATGGTTGAAGAAGCCTGAAAAATGCGCCTGGTGAAAAAGAACAATTGCGCCTCTAGATCTTGATTCCATAACTCCTCCCTTTTTGTTTTTAAGACTAACGAACTCCAAAAACCTGTCGGAAACATCGGGACGAGCTTTCTGCATCCCACATCTGTGAGCAGCTTTGAGTATAGTAATCCAGAGACTGAAGACGTGTTCCTCTTAATGAACTTTCAAAACAACCTTTCTCTTCTGCCCAGGTAGAAGTCAGGATACACGATGCACCCACGGCCCGGATTGCCCTGTCTTCACTGGTCACTTCACGAGGAGCTCTTTGTACGCCATTCAAGAGACACTGGGTATTTTCAGACCATGTCCTGGTTCCCTGACAAATATGAAAAAACGGAGTCAGTGAAGGGCTACCTATCTGAAGAATTAACTGTTCAATCACTTTTGTTTTCTTGTCAGCGTTCCAAACAGCCTGGGCCAGATCCACAATGCAGGTTGGTTTTCCATCATGGAAAGGGGTTGTTGAACTCCTTTCATCAAGAATTAGGCCAATCGAATGTACGTAATTTCAGTAGCAAGACGCGCTGCGCGGTGCGTTTTGTCTGGTATCACAATGCACCCTGCAATGTAAGAAGAGTCCAAAAGGTACTGCATACCTTTTGGACTCTAGAACTAAAATTTCTGACGGAATGAATAATGCAGGGTCAAAAGATCTTTGCGACAACGTTTTACGTTAGGGCGATCGATACGATGCTTAAAGGACACTTCCATCTTTCTCCATGCGTCGATATGGTTGTAAAAGTCGATACCCAGGTCCGGGCTTTGTAAGAATTGGACCTGGCCAACTTCAACGTGAGCGGCCCACAGTGGGAGCTTCTCTTCCGTATCAACAGAGACCAGTACATCATTACTCATGACCAATCCTTTGTTAGTGTTACAGACGAATAAATGCAGAATGCGGGGGACCGATAACTAGAACAAAAGGCTAGAATCAGTAGCTCGAACGAGAACAGATATTGATATATCTATTGTTACAAAAAGATATTTGCATGGGAAGTTCTAAATAATAGGCAATATGCTCTCTTCTTCTTGTAAGTCCCTGATATTAACTTCCGGATTGAATGAGACGGGATAGGGACAAAAATGCTAGGATGAGTCTGATGAACTTTACTCAAGATACAATTATCAATGTCCTCGAATCCATCTATGAATATGTCCTTGAAGGCCTTCCTGCGGCCGGATCAGTGACAGAACTGGGGGATAAATACCTCGGCAGGAAGGATAACAATCCTGAACTCGCAGCAGAATCCCTTATCAAAAGACAGACTGCCAAGTGTGCGGCCAGCGGTTTTCTCTCCGGAATTGGAGGAGCGATTGTTCTGCCCTTTACCGTGCCTGCAGATGTGGCCGCTAATTTTTATGTTCAAATGCGGATGTCCGCGGCCATCGCTCACATGTATGGATTTGATGTCAGGTCTGAAGAAGTGAAGACTTTTATCTTCTTGAGCCTCATCGGTGAAGGTGTGATGGAAGTTCTCAAGGGCGCAGGGATTGACATGGGAACACACTTCACAAAGCAGACCATCAAGTCGATGTCCAAAGATCTCATCTTTAAAGTGAACCGTGCCATCGGCATGAGGCTTCTTACGAAGTTCGGTGAAAAGGGGGCCATCAAGCTTGGCCGCCTGGTACCACTTGCTGGCGGACTAATTGGTGCTGGAGTGAATTCTTATTATTGTGTTAAGGTTGGAGCAGCCGCAATTGAAATTTTTTCAGGGCGAGAGGACGTTTCAGGATAAATTGCGCGCCGGGTCACAACTTTTTCCCTCAACCAATGTATAGATCTTTCTTTTAGAAATAACAGGAGGATCTCATGCACAAGCTTTTATTGGCCGCTTTGTTTTTAAGCGCCAGCGTCCAGGCCACAGAACTAGACCCATCAACCGCAAACATTCCACAAGAAATTGTTGTTCGCGAAGATGCCCAGGGTAACCGCGAAGTTTTCAAAGTTGCTCCAAAGGCAAACGTTGGCGATGCTGACGCTGCAGTGGCAGTTGTTGAAAATTTCGTTAAAGCATCCAACAAAGTTTCAACAGTTGTGGCCGCGGGCGAACTCGACCGCACTTCTTCTACTGAAGCCTGGTATTACTATTACAACTTCAATGTTGGGTATAACTACGGTTATAACTACTCTTATAACTGGTACGGAAGTAACTACAACTACAGTCCTTACTATTCTTACAACTATGGTCACTATAACTATTACTACTATCGTTGCTGGTAATTAAAATGAACAAGCTCCTTTCGCTTACATTCACGCTGGTATCGTTTTTCGCTACCAGCGCCTATGCCTTTAATGAAGTGTCCAATGGATCAGAGATCCGTGAGCGGGTCGGTACATCCGGTCTCGCCAGTCGGAACCTCTCTCATCTAAAGGTCGCCATTTTAGACAATGGATTTCGTGGATATCTTCCTGGTACGGGAATGCTTCCTGCAAGTGCTGAGCTTATCGAAGGTCCTTTAAAGGTACCTGAGACGAGTGCACACGGCCTGGGCATGGCCCAGATTCTCTGGGAAGCTACCGGGAAAGATGCGAGAGGACCTAAGTTCTACCTGATCAACACCAATGGGTTTACGAACTTTAAGGCCGCTGTCGACTTTGTCATAAATAACAATGTCGACATCGTACTTTATTCTCAGATCTGGACCTTTGGAAGTAACTTTGATGGGAAAGGTTTCATTAACGAAGCCGTAAATCGCGCGACCAATGCCGGTGTCATCTGGATCAACGCTGCCGGAAATCTCGGTGGTCAGGTCTATAATGGTAATGTCAGCGAGAGCGGGCAAAAATTCGAGCTTCGTAATTCAGTCGATGAAAATGCTTTTATGCTGACACTGACATGGAATGATTTCAATGAAAGTGAAGCATCTTGTTCGGTAAAGGACCTGAATCTTGAATTCTATGATGCCAAGGGCACTCTTTTGAAGTCAGGTTCACTTGTCCAGTCAGGCGTAGCACCTGACCCGCAGGACGCAAGTGACAAGCGTACTTGTTACGCCAGGGAAACTATAGCTGTGAACAACCTTAGTCGTGGCAGTTACTATTTAAAAGTCACTCAGAAGTCACAGAACTTTGGTGGAAGGGATAGCTTCCGGGTCATACTGACCGAGAATAAACTTGGAACACTTGAGTTCCCGGGAGCTGATCCTCGTTTTGAGATCATGCCTCCTGCTGATAATGCAAATGTATTCACAGTAGGCGAGAAGTCTGCTTTCTCGGCCATGGGTCCAACCAGCGATGCCAGAATAAAGCCGGACGTTGTCCTTGAAAACGCCCAGGTTTCATTTACTAATGGATCACAAACTGCTGGATCATCAAATGCGGCCGCCATGGTGGCCGGTGCAGTGGTCATACTCAAGAATGCTATTCCCGAGTTTACCGGGCAGCAGTTGATTGAATATGCACAATCATTAAGAACGCAGGTTCTAGTACCTGCAGGTCTGGTAAAAGTACCACCGCCACCTTATTGGCTTGATCAGTTGATACCAGTTGGTGGAACAGTACGGCAGGATCCAGGCACATTCAGGCTCGTGATTCTTTCAAGGGAAAATCCTACAAGACTTCCTCAGCTTCGAGGCTTCAATCTTCAGATGAGACGTCAAAACGATATCGTTGCGTGCGTTGAAAATATGAGCACTTGCCAGGTCTTCTCTGCAGATCAGGATTACAGCGTCAAGGCCCCGTGGATTGAGTTCAGGCAGTATAAGAATGGAAGTACGGCTGATGGTCCTGGCACATGGATTATGCCAGCGAAATAAAGAACTTCGGTCGGGTACAATTCTTGCGATTTACTTAAATATACGGATACATTAAGTCCCTCCAAAATTGAATACATGTTCAATGGAGGGCCACTATGCACGTCCATCACCTAAACTGTATTTCATCTTGTCCCCTTGGTGGCCATCTTATGGATGGCGGAGCAGAGTCTGTCCTGCAGCGAGGACAGCTCACCAGCCACTGTCTGTTAGTTGAGACCGGAAAGGAATTAGTTCTGGTAGATACAGGGTATGGACTGAAAGATGTGGCCGATCCCCATACACGTCTTAGTAAATTTTTTCTCACACAACTCAAACCACATTTCAGGGAAGAGCTTACCGCCATCAGGCAAATCGAAAGACTTGGTTTTGATCCCCGTGATGTCAGGCATATTGTTCTTACCCATCTTGATTTTGATCACGCAGGGGGGCTTGATGATTTTCCCTGGGCCAGGGTTCATATGCTTCAATCAGAAATGGATTATGCCATCCTTCAAAAAACCTGGCTGGACCGGCAGCGATTCAGGCCCCAGCAGTGGAGCACTAAAAATAACTGGAAAGTCTATTCTCCCGGTACCGGCGAAAGATGGTTTGGATTTGACCGGGTTCAGGAATTAGATGGTCTCCCGTCTGAGATCGCACTGATTCCCCTTATCGGTCATACCTTTGGTCATGCTGGAGTTGCCGTTAAGAAGAATGGTAAATGGATCCTCAATAGTGGTGATGCTTATTTTTTCCATGAAGAAATGAACTATGAGCATCCAAGTTGCACACCGGGACTCGCTTTCTACCAGACCATGATGGAAAAAGATCATCACCTGAGGGTCTGGAACCAAAATCGATTAAGACAACTTAAGAAAGATCATCACCATGAAATAGATATCTTTTGTGCCCATGATGTCCTGGAGTTTGAAAGACTCGCGGGCAGAACGGCAGAAATACCAATTGAAGGAAGGCTAAGTGAAGAAAGCGTTATTAATCATCGACATGATTAATAAACTGGATTTTCCGGGGGGAGATAAATTACTTAAGCAATCCCTGCCGGTGGCCAGTAACATTCTTAAACTCAAAAATAAGCTCAAGAAGCATAAAGTCCCGGTGATTTATGTGAACGATAATTTTGGGCTCTGGAAAGCTTCGTGGCAGGAAGTACTTGAGGCTTGTGAGTCCAAAGAATGCTTGGGCACAGAATTAAGCCAGATTTTAAAACCGGAAGAAGATGATTATTTTGTCCTCAAGCCGAAACATTCAGGTTTTTATTCATCGAATCTGGAAATCTTACTAAGTGACCTTAAGGTAGGAGAACTTATTCTCACTGGCATAGCTGGAAATATTTGTGTGCTTTTTACGGCCAACGATGCCCATATGAGGGGATATAAGATTCATGTTCCGAAAAATTGCATAGCCTCAAATACAAAACGCGATAATGACTATGCCTTAAGACAATTAAGTGAAGTTTTCGGAATCCGAATAGCAGCATTATGAAAGATATAGAATCTATCCAAAAAAAATTAAAGGCCTGCAAGGCATGTCCTGAGATGTGCGGCACTCCAGTTCACGGACTGGCAAATCAGGAAGCAAAAATCATGCTTATCGGACAGGCCCCTGGGCCCCATGAAGCTGATCTCGGCAAACACTGCTGGCAAGACTTTGTTTAACTGGCTTTTTGAGGCCACTCATATGGCCGAAGAAGAGCTTCGGGAGAAGATTTATTTTGCGGCAGTTGCCAGGTGCTTTCCAGGTAAAAATGCCAATGGAGGCGGGGATAGGGAACCTGACTCTCAGGAGATCGAGAGGTGCCGTGAATTTCTGAAGGCAGAAATCTCGGTTTTAAAACCTACTTTAATTATTGCAGTCGGTAAGCTTGCCATCCGTGAAGTACTTGGGCCTGCCATACTAAAAAAACCTTTTAAGTTAACTGAAGTAATAGGGAAGAAGTTTCTTGTTTCTTATCACGGGCATAATGTCCAGGTTGTTCCTCTGCCACACCCAAGTGGAATTTCAACCTGGCATAAGATGGAACCAGGCAAGAGTTTACTTATAAAGGCATTAAAAATTGTAGCAAAGGAAGTCTGATTGGAAGGTCCATCGATTGTCATTGCCACTGAAGAACTTAAGCCTTTTGAAAAGCAGAAAATACTTTCGTCTAATCGTGAGAATTTCATCGGAATGAGATATATAGGATCAAGAAGCTGGGGCAAGCATCTCCTTCTTACTTTCTCTAAAATTAACCTCCGGATCCATTTTCTTATGTTTGGTAGTTACAGGATCGATAATCCCAGGGAAAACCGGATTCCAAAACTTGAACTAAGGTTTAAGCAGGGCATAGTTTATTTCTACAGCTGTGCCATTAAGGAAATTCCTGATGGATTTGAAGAGGACTATGATTGGACTATCGATACCATGTCGGAAGAATTTTCCAAGCCCCGTGCGAAGAAGGTCATGCTCAGCAAACCGAAATCAAAGGTGTGTGATCTTCTGATGGATCAGACTATCTTTGCAGGAGTAGGTAACATCATAAAAAATGAAGTGCTCTACCTGCAAAAGCTCCACCCGGATACCAGGATAGAAATACTCACCCCTAAGGAAATAAGTGATCTCATAAAGGTGACAATTAAATACTGTCACCAGTTTTATGAATGGAAAAAAATGAATGTCCTGAAAAGGAACTGGAAAATCTTCAGGAAGAAGAAATGTCCAGTATGTCTTGGTCCTATCATAAAAAGGCCAACTGGAAAGTTACAGAGGATTTCGCATTTCTGTCTTAAGTGTCAGCCCCTGAATTATGTGTAGATATTGTGTACCTATTGCTTGGTAATCTACTATTACTCATTTTAAGTGAACAATCCCAACCAGTTACATTACATCTTTGCGGCCCAGGCATAATGCGCCGTATCTAATTATTTGGATCAGGAGTACCGTTACAGTTGTTAGTTAGAATTTTTTCCTAACCTAGTTTAAAGGACTATATGAAATACATGAACCTTGCTCTGAGCTTCTCACTTCTTTTCGCAGTTAGTTGCGGAAAGCACGATGGAGCCAAGTCTTCATCATTTACTCTTGGTACGGCCAGGAATTTAATGGGTGAAGGCCCGGCAGCAGTAAGCCTCGTAGATACAGCAGGAAGTGCCTATGTTCCTGGAGATATGGCAGCTCCTGAAAGCTACGCCATTTTGTCAAAAACGGGAATTACCAATTCAGGTCCTTCAATGATCACAGGAAACATTGCTACCAGCCCTGCTCCTGAAACATACCTAACTGGCTTCACCCTGACGGATGCTGTCCCTCGTACTTATGCAACTGCTGCTGAAGTTGCTGTTCCCTTCCAGGTCTTTGCTGCTGATATGGTTTCTCCGACTCCTTCTAACCTGACGACAGCAATTGGTGCAATGGAAACTGCTTATACAGACGCTGCCGGACGCCTTAACCCTGACTATAATGAATATATGAGTGGTGATTTGTCAGGACTCACACTTGCCCCGGGCCTTTATAAGTGGACTAACTCTGTTGTGATTCCAACTAACCTGATGATCTCTGGTTCAGCAACAGATGTCTGGATTTTCCAGATTGCCGGTAACCTTGAATTAGCAACCGCAAAGAGAATTACCCTCGCTGGTGGTGCTTTAGCTAAAAATATTTATTGGCAGGTTGCTGGTCAAGTTGACCTTCTGGCCAACTCGCATTTCGAAGGAATCATCCTAAGTAAGACAGATGTGAACTTTGTTACGAATGCAACTATGAATGGCCGGGTTTTTTCGCAGACACAAGTTACTTTGCTCAGTAATACAATCGTTCAACCATAAATGTTTCAAAGAGCTCCCTCTCAAGGGAGCTCTTTGAAAATATACTAGGTGTTTTCCAGCATCGCTTCCAGAGTCATGTTAGTCTTGAAAAGTTTTGATACGGGACAATTGATCTTCGCCTTATTGGCAAGTTCCTGAAACTGGGCCTGGTTTGTTCCTGGGACTTTTGCCTTGAGTGTAAGGTGAATGCCGGAAATTTCAAAGCCACCATTTTTTTCTTCTAGTGTTACTTGTGCAGTCGTGTCCATTTTTTCAGCTGTAAGCTTGGCCTCGCCAAGGATCATTGAAAGCGCCATAGTAAAACAGCCAGCATGGGCCGCACCAATCAGCTCTTCAGGGTTTGTCCCTTTCACACCTTCGAAACGTGTATTGAAACCATAGGGATGGTTGCTGATTGCACCACTTTCCGTTGAAATTGTTCCCTTGCCGTCTTTAAGACCACCAGACCATACTGCAGAACCTTTTTTTGTAATTTTCATGAGAGCTCCTTGTTATGCATGCATTTTGCAGAGTGAGGAGTGTCAAAACAAGAGCTGGTGAGTTAATTGCCCAACCAGGAATCAAAAATGTGAAGCATACTATTTTTAGTCGAGAGGTTGAATTTAACTGTAGCTGGAACGGAAAAATGTAAAGGTGTATAGGCCATATCTTGAATACCTTTTCCAATTAGCTTAGCACTCTGTGATCCTGGAATGACGCCTCCAACATGACCAATGGCGCCCATGGAAGTTCCATACAGAGGTGCAAACCCCGGGGGAAAATTACGCTTCAGCACTTGATGAATAACTTCATAAATTTTTTCTTCACGTTTATTACCTGTCAATGATTTGGGTACAAAGGCTTCAGCTCTCATGCGAACCATTTCATCAAAGGCATAGGCTCCTCCTGGACAGATAAGATCGTTGTCGGCCCATACAAACCAGGTCGGTATCCCATGGTCAGTGTGTGAGAATTCCAGATTCACATCATCAATCAAGTCCGAATTTAATTCATTACCAATTTGTGTTGAATGACTCTCAACCAGGTACTTCTCAACCTGAAGCATGCTGGTTCCTTCCAGATGGGTGTAAACACCTGCAGGAAATGCAGGAAGGAAAAGTGCCGAAGCCTTCCGCATGAGAAGTATGTCAGGCAGGGTAGGAAGATATTGCATAAAACCCAGGTACGGTTTTGGGAGCCTGAATGGAATTTTGGTGAAGGGAATACTTTTAGATAATTGAGTCGGTCGCATAAGCTCAACTACACCATGAATGTTCTTACTTATAGCTGGGGACTTCACCAGTGTATCATGAATAACCCTGGCCCCCAGGGAATAGCCTACAAGCAATGGCTGTTGACCAGTGCTGCTTATGACATGTTCAATTATGGTGGGAAGAACCAACTCATAAAAAGTCTTATAATTATTTAGCCCGTTAAGCCTGGTGATATTTTCACCTATACCATGCAATGGGAGATTTACTGCATAATGGTTTTGTTCTGGTAGATCCTTCATGAACTCTTTCCAGCGATGAGACGTCTCAAGAATTCCATGAACCCAAATAACAGGCCTCGAAGTTTTTTCAGTTCCTTCTTTGATGTAGGTAATGCCTTTAATTTGCCCATCAAGAAGTGTGAGAGAATTGAACTCCTGTGCATATAGCTTGAATGATAATAGCAGGAAGAATAAAAGCATTAAGACGCTCCCAATCTGGTGTGTAGTTATTGTGTACCTATTGAATGGTAATCTACTATTCTTTAATTTAAATGAACAATTTCAACTGCTTAAGGTCGATATTTATGACTGCCAACTTGATGCGCCGTGGCTAATTATTTGGTTCAGGTATACCGTTACAGTTGTCAGTTAGAATTCCTAACCTACTTTAAAAGGCTATATGAAATATTTAAACTTTGCTCTTAGTTGTTCACTTTTTCTCGCAGTTGGTTGCGGTGGCAATGGAGGCGGTAATAGTCCATCAGGTACTCTTGGTGGTGCAAGAAACACCCTTGGCCTTGGACCAGCGGCAGTAAGTCTTTCAAAATCTGGGGGAGCACTTGCTCCAGGCGACCTGGGATCTGCTGGTAGTTATGCGATTCTTTCTAAGACCGGAATCAGTACCTCAGGTGCTACAATGATTACAGGACACATTGGCGTGAGTCCTGCGGCCGAATCCTACGTAACTGGTTTCACCATTACTGATGCCTCTCCCGTAACTCATGCAACTGCTGCAGAAGTTGCCATTCCTTATATGGTCTATGCTGCAGACATGGTTTCTCCGACGCCTTCGAATCTCACAACTGCAGTGGGATCAATGCAAACGGCCTACACGGATGCTATGGGACGGATTAATCCAGATTTTCTTGAATACATGAGTGGTAACTTGTCTGGACTTACTTTAGCTCCAGGACTTTATAAGTGGACCGGTAATGTTACTATTCCAACTGACTTAACTATTTCCGGTTCTGCTACGGATATCTGGATATTCCAGGTTGCACTAAGTGTTGATATATATGCAGGGAAAAGAATCCTCCTTGGTGGTCAGGCAAAAGCTGAAAATATTTATTGGGTAGTAGCAGAAAATATGGACATGCTGGCCAATTCACACTTTGAAGGAATTCTTCTGGTTAAGAAAGCAGTCAATTTCGGTACTGGTGCCACAATGAATGGCCGAATTTATTCTCAAACAGACGTTAACTTACTTGGTAATACTATTGTTCAAAAACCGTAAATAAAAAAAGCGTCATTGAAGGTTTTCCTTCAATGACGCTTTTTTTTGATTCAAACGAAAAACTTAGTCTTCGATTCTTTCTTCTTCAGCTTCAATTGCTTCTACTTGCTGGTCTTTCTGCTCTTCAAGTCCTTCCTGTGAGGATTCAACGCGCTTCTCATAATCTTCCTGCGCGCGATCAGTATTAGCGTTGTACTGCTCTTCTTTTTGCTCGAGGCTTTCTTCTTTTGCCTCGTGAGCTTGCTCTACTGATTCCTTTTGATTCTCCAGACTTTTTTCCTGAGGACTCTTAGTGAATACTCCGGCCATAGAACTTAGAGAAAAAACAGTAACAGTCGCGATTAGCAAATATTTCATAATTGCCTCCTTGGTTTATTCATTCTTCAGGAATAAACCAGACAGGGCAAGGTCTTGGGTATCAATACTGATCTTGAAGGTTATGTTGCTCCATGACTGGCAGCATTTGAAGCAAAAGATTTTCACCATTTTCCAGGGTAATCTCAAAACTTTTTGTTTTAATAGAGTCACTTGCAATCTGACGGATAGCTTCAAGAAATTCTTCTAAAGTTCCGGGACGGTCAGTCATAAATTTTTTCCTGTTAAATTAAAGAGTTCTTCAATGTAAGGAATTGTCAGTAAGTAGGCGAGTTAAGATTTCTTTACCGGGATTCTTCCATTTCATTTAAATCAAGTTTTCTAAGCTTGGGTGCCAGAAGGGCCACAACACCTACAGTTCCCAGGCATACAACGCCGCCAAGAACGGCCGCAGGTATTAATCCAAAAATCTTGACAGCTACACCTGATTCAAATTCCCCCAGCTCGTTGGAAGAACCAATGAAAATTGAATTCACTGCAGATATCCGGCCACGCATACTGTCTGGCGATGAAAGTTGAACGGCAGAAGTCCTGACCACCATGCTGACACTGTCAAAGGAGCCACTCAGGATCAAGGCCAGAAGGGAGAGTTCATAGTTTTTGCTTAAGGCGAAGACCAGTATTGAGGCCCCGAAACCGGCCACGGACCAGAAAAGCTTAAGACCCGCCTTCTTCTTTATGTCGAACTTTATAAGCATGGTGCTCATGATGAATGCACCTATTGCAGGTGCCGCCCTCAGGACACCAAGTCCCTCGGGGCCCACAAATAAGACTTCAGCGGCGTAAATGGGTAGCAATGCAGTCACTCCTCCAAAGAGCACGGAAACCATATCAAGAGTTAAGGCAGGGAAAAGAATAGGGTGCTTAAATACAAACCTGGCCCCCGATAATAAGTCTTCCTTGATTGATTTGCCTTTTTCCGGATTATTGGCCGGTCCATTATAAGTGATGAGCTGAAGCGCAATCATTGGGACGATCAAACAGGTGCAAACCACAATCGCAGTTCCTGAAACTCCAACCATCCCAAAGAGAAAACCACCTAATGCCGGACCCGAGACGCGTGCAGTTTGCATGGCCGACGACATCCAGGCCGAAGACTTGGGCAAAAGGGCACGAGGTATTAGTTTTGGGACTAGTGAATACATAGCTGGCTGTGAGAAGGCACGAGCGCAGCCTGTGAGAAAAGATGAGACAAACAACAGAGGCACCTGGGCCGACTCAGAAACTCCAAGCCCCTTCCATTGAGACAAGAGCATGACTATTCCTGAGGCCAGGCTCAAAAAGACCAGCCGCCTGTAAACGATCAAGGGACGGCTACGATCGACAATATACCCGGCAAACAGAGCAAGGCTTAGGGCGGGAATGGCCTCTACAAGCCCTATAAGGCCCAAATAGAGCGCATCACGGGTGAGCTCATACATTCTCCAGCCCAACACAATGGCCTGCATCTGGACCGCAAGGGTAAAGAAAAAACGGGACAGCATGAGTTTCTTAAAATCATTAGGCATACTGAACTTTAATACTTATTAAGGGATAGTTCCATATCGCTTTAGCTATAATGGCCTGTGAAAGAGGAGGTGCTTATGTCTACCCGGGAACCACGTCAGGACAAAGCAGGAACCAAGGATTTTGGGAAAATTTCCGTCGAAGAGCAAAAGAAATTATCAAGGGAAAGAATTAAGGCTGAAGAAAGTGATGAGACAAATGAAGAAATAGCAGGCGAAGCTGCCAGAAAATTTGATCAACACCGATCTGAACCTGAAAATTTCAAACCTATTGAAGAAGACTCAGGCCATTTATAAAAATCTTCCTCGCATTTGGAAAAGAGCTTAACGCGTTTAAGAGTAAGACCGAGTTCTTTTTTTAATATTGATTCAAATCTCAATGGATCGTGGATCATGGTTACTTCGAGCAAATGTTTCTGCCTGAAGGAATGCACGTCCGGTCGATTGATATCACATGGATGGAGACCGATGGCGGCCTGATAGAGCTCATAGTATCCATGGACCTTCTGGGCCAGCTCTCGATTTTGAAATGTCCTGGCCAGTCGACCAATAAAGATGTCTTTCATGCCAGCGGAATATATTCTAATGAACTCAGTATGGATGTTAAAATTCTCTTAAGATTTGATAAATGGAACCTAAGCTGAGGTTGGAACGGTGATATGTATGTGTGCGGCTAGGGGAGGAATTTCGAAGTGGTCAGCCTCTTGTTCCGGGGAGTTTTTGAACTTTTGTGGTGTTATCAACCTCAGCTTGATCAACATAAAGCACCTTTTGTGCCAAGCCCAAGGCGCTGAAAAGACGTTTTGGACTGACTCATAGTTAAGCCAATCTGGCCCTTACATGGTGTCAAAAGGGATTTGATCTTTAAGCAAAAAATGGGTAGTTGATAGCCTATGAAAAACAAACCATCAAACACTGTCTATATTTCTAACCTTAGCTATGAGCGGGACCGTAATGGACTCCGTTCGCTTTTTACCCGTTATGGGAAAATAAACAGCATCAAAATTATTGTTGAACCTTCAACCAATCAATCACGCGGGATGGCCTTTGTTGAAATGGGTTCAATTGAAGAAGCCACTGCTGCAATTGAAGGTCTTAATGAACAGGAAATTGATGGTCGCAAAGTGAAAGCAAATTTCGCCATTCCGATGAGAGAAGAAAGCAAGCCAGGCAAGGCCCCTAAAGATGGTGCTTCCAAGAAAAAAGAAAAAGATCTCGACTACGTATCCATTCAACTGGCCAAGAAAGCACGCAACGACGCGAAGAGAAAGAAGCGCCCTTTCTAGTGTCTAAAAGGTACTGCATACCTATTGGACTCCTATTGGATGGGGGCATTTAATGTAAGAAAATGCGGCGCACTCAGTTGGCACGATATCCAATCTTTAGATTGGATATCGTCATCTTGAGCACTTAAGATTATTTTGCTAATTTAATTATACCGATTGCAGACAAACCTTCTCAACCATAAAATCAGAAACGTCAAATTTAAAACTTCATCTAAGGAGATGACATGAGGTTGTTGATAATCGCTCTAATGGTTTCTGTAATGCCAACGGCATTCGCAGAACTCTATGATAGTCCAAACCATCCAAGTAATTTCAGACGTCTTATGGGAACTAGTTTAGTTTTGGATTTTGCTGGTCTACCTTTGACTGGAAAAATTGCTGACGACCGCACTGGCTGGTCTGAGACTTACTGGCCATCAAACAAAGGTGGGATTGCCTACCGTTGGAATAGTCCGGATCCTCAGCCATTCAAGTATAAGTTAAATACACTTGAAGACTTAAAGAAGATGTCTCCGAATGAATTGGCAACTTTGTCTCCGGCAGAGCTTTATGATATCGCCAATGATGATTACAATTACACACTTACAAAATATGTATTCAGCCGCTTCAAGCCCAATGATCTCTGGTGGGAAGGGATATGTCATGGATGGGCCCAAGCCGCTACTCACTATCCTGAACCTGCGCCGGTAAAAGTTGTAAACCAGTCTGGAATTAGCCTTGTATTTGGTTCATCAGATGTAAAAGGCCTTCTGGCCATGCATGAAGCTTATAACTTTAAAAGTGAAAAACCTTATGTTTTTGGATTCGTTGGTAAGCGTTGTAGGGTAGGCGGAAAAGTCCCAGGCGAAGGGGACAACCGTGACAGGAATACAAATCCTCCCGCTGAAGAACAAGCTGAATCTCCAGACTGCCGGGATGTAAACGCAGGTTCTTTCCACGTAGTTCTTGCAAATATGATTGGAATTATGGGTAAGGGCTTTGTTGCCGATATTGACCGCTACAATGATGTTTGGAATCAGCCTATAGTTGCCTATACTTCTGAAGTAGTCGGTGAGGAAGCAGTTGATGGTGTCCAGCGCTCTGTAGGGATTGAACGTCGTGTTCGCATTAAGACTGTTTTCCATTTTGGAGAAGAGCTTAAATACTATACTCCAGAATTGTATGCTGAAGGTCACCGGAACTTCGTTTCTAAATTGCCTGTGACAAATACCATTCACCAGAAAGTTCTCGTAAAAAACTATGAGTATATTATTGAAATGAATGCTGCAGGTAAGATCATAGGCGGAGAGTGGATTTCAATCACTCGTCCGGATTTTATGTGGAACTACTCGAAGTCTAAACACTTCCAGAATTCTCCAGTGCCATTGGCGAACCTTGGGAAGATCTACAGACCTGTAAGACGTTAATTCAAAAAGGCCCGCAAGGGCCTTTTTTGTAATTCTTAAGGGAGATCAATTGGTGTCAGATTGTCTCCCATCTCTCCAGGTTCATCTCCATAAATAGATGTGGTGCCTTTACCAAGGCCACCATACACATTGTAACCCCAGCACTTCACATCATTATTATCCAGTAAAGCACATGTATGAAGGGAACCCAGCTCAATATCAAGCACGGTTCGTCCTGTTCCAAGGCTTACATAGGGCAGGTTATCGCCCATTTGGGACGTTGAGATTCCCATACTAGTTGAATGGCCATAACCTAATTGCCCATATCCATTGTAGCCCCAGCATTTCATTTTCTTATTATCCAGGAGGGCACATGTATGTTGCTTACCACAGGATATCTTTGTGGCCGTTCTACCGGTTCCCAGGTTTAAAAAAGGCAATGAGAGGCCCATTTCTCCACCACCATCACCAATATTATTTGCATGGCCAATGCCCAGCTGGCCCGAAGGATTATTTCCCCAGCACTTAACCTTGCCATCTGTTGTAAGCACACAGTTGTGGGCTTCGCCGGAGCAAATCTTGTCAGAGAGTGTACCGGCACCAAGGTCAACGAGAACGTTATTGGCCATGTCAAGAGGAGCGTCTCCAGTATCAAGCATATGGCCTAAGCCCAACTGGCCAAAATTATTGTATCCGAAACACCTGACTGATCGGTCACTGGATATAGCACATGTATATAAAAAGCCACTCGACACATCTATAGGCGTGAGTGCAGGGCCTATGTTAACGGGGGCTATTAGTGGAATGTCATACTGGTCAACTTGATCATCGGTGCCTAGTGCGCCATAGTAATTGTAGCCGTAGCACTTAAGTGTGGTTCCATCTAGGATGATACAACCGGCATAATCCCCATAAATATTTGAAGAAATTTTTGTGATCAAACCAGGCCCTGAAATAAGATAAGAGAGATTTGTTCCCATATCATTGGCGCCAAGACCAACATATGTACCACCGAGGCCATTGGTACCCAGGTTGTTATAAGCATTGTATCCCCAGCACTTCGCAGTCCCGTCAGTGAATAGGGCGCAGTTTCTATTGGCGCCACCTATAAGGTCTGCAATTTCCTTGTTGGTTCCTAGATCAACGACAGGCGTGTTCAGACCTAAGTCTGCCGCATCATCACCAACAAAACTATTTTCCGTTCCGAGCAAGCCATTTTCATTTGTACCGAAACATTTAATTTTTTTAACGGAACCTTCACTGACGAGACCACATGTGCCACTATAGAAAGTGCTCATTTGATCTATTGATGTAACACTTGAACCAAGGGATTGGATTGGCAGGTTACTGCCCATCTCATTTATCCCATCTCCCTGGTTAAGTCGGCGATCAAGACCTATTCCCAGGGATCCAAACTCATTATTTCCCCAGCATTTTACTGTCCCGTCATCGAGCTTGGCACAGGTTTTATACCCACCCACGTAAATATCAACGGCAGTGCGGCCTGGACCCAGATTAATGAAAGGTAAATTATCCCCCATATCTGCTATGGCACTACCCCTGCTTGTTACATCTTCCAGACCTAATTGCCCACTGGCATTGTAGCCCCAACATTTGACCATGGCATTGGCCAGCAGTGCACATGTATGGTAATCACCACTGTCAATTTTTACGGCCGTCATCCCCAATCCTAAATCAATGTTTGAAAGCAGTGTTGGATCTTCACCGGGATCGTCTCCATAGGCGAGAGCGTCGCCTTTGCCAGCTTCCCCGTAAGCATTATAACCCCAGCAGCGAACGAATCCTCCAGTTAAGAGAACACAATTGAAATAACCGCCGGCAGATATTTCAATAACGTCGGCCGCAAAATTATGAGCTGACAGGCCGGTTATTTCATTGGCCGGACCTTCACCAATATCATTGGTATGCCCAAGGCCAAGTTGACCATATAAATTATAACCCCAGCATTTTACGTTTTTGTCCGCCAGAAGCGCGCAGGTGTGATAATGTCCTGTGTCCACTTTAAGAACCGCCTGACCTAAGTCGATTGGATTGACTGCATAGAGACTTGAAAGCGCATAATCCGAGCCATAAGCAATTTGGTTGTTCTGGCCTAATTGCCCATAGTAATTATAGCCCCAGCATTTTAGAGTTCCATCCAGGTAAATTCCACATTGGTGATTGACCGAATTGCTTTTAGTTGCCAGGTCTACAATTGGATTACTTATGTCAGCAGGGACAGGGAGAATTCCGTCAGCAGTATCACCGAACATTCCCGTAGTGAGTTGATTGTTTCCATTAAGACCATAACCAGCATATCCCCAACAACGGGTTAGGCCGTCACTAAAAATGGCACAGCCATTATAGTATGTAGTTGCCATCATAAGAGGCTGGGCAGTGAGAGCGGATGGCCATATAACTGGCTTAAGTGCATCACCTAAATCAGCAAGTGAATCACCTACCAGCCAATTTCCGTCTCCTAAAACGCCAGTAGCGGGGTTTCCCCAGCATCTGACAGCATTCGTACTGCCTTTTAAAACACAAGTATGGTATTGGCCTGTTGAAATCTGGTTACGCTTGAAAATGGAAACAATTGATTCGGAGTAAAAGCCATTGGCATCTGTCACTTTTATAGTGGCACTTCCGATGGTTGGAGGGGATGCATAAAGCCCTGTTGTGGAATTTATGGAGCCAGCCCCGGATACGAGGGCATAGGTTAATGGTGGTGTGCCAGAAGTACTGTTGAATTGCACGGTCGAACTCAACGGAACATCTACAGTTGTGGGACTGATTACAGGCCCGTTTCCAACAATGACTGTGGCATCAGTAGTATATCCATTAGCATCGGTGAGCCTTACCACGGCCATTTCAGCAGATGCTGAGGCCGTGAACAGTCCATTGCTTGAAACCAGCGAGCTGCCGGATGTCATAGTATAAGTATAGGGTGTCGTTCCACCAGTAGCAGAAAATTGAAATGTAGAATTAACATTGGCCTTACGACTTGGAGGCGAAAGGATTAGTTGTACTTCGGTAATTACCAAGGCATCAATGCTGGTCCCTGCAGCATCAGTAACCCTGATCGTCGCAACACCCCTGCTGGAAGGGGCAGAATATAATCCACTTGATGAGACACTACCTGTGCCTGAAAGCAGGGAAAATGTATAAGGTGCAGAACCGCCGGAAGCTATAAAGACTTGAGTTCCATTAACATACATTGTTTTAAAAGTGGGTGTGATGGCCAGGCTTGAAACCATCGTCGCTTTAAGTTCATCGACGAGTTTTTTTTCATCAAGGTTACAACCCATCATAAAAATAAGGAGCAAAAATGGAATAAGTTTAAGAAATCTCATGTAGGGTTTATCGACACTTTAGGCACTTAAATTTAGGTGTTTAAGATTGATCAATCGTGTCGGACAAACATGCAAGTGGCTTATTTTATTAGCCTGAAAGTAAGGTTTATCCGGGGCGGAACAGGCCGCTTGGTTGGAGCAATCCTGTGAAGCCAGAATTTTTGTATTTCCCCTGACATCACAACCAGTGAACCCGACTCTAAAATTAGTTCAATCTTGAGCAATTTATCGATTCTGTGTTTCAGTTGAAATTTGCGGACTCCACCAAAACTTAACGAAGCAATATAAGGATTAATTCCCAATTCTTTTTCATTATCTGCATGCCAGCCCATATAGTCCTCACCAGTCCGGTAGTGATTGAGCAAAATACTGTTAAACTTTTGATGTGTATGAACTTCCACCCGTGATTTTATTTCAAGGAGAGTCGGTGTCCACTCCAAGGGTTTCATAGTTAAACCAGAGTAAGTGTAGACTGCCTCAGTATTACCGTAATAAGCTGTCTCACGTGGTTGCATGACTTCCTTGCCGAAGATTTTTATTCTATCGTTACGCCAACTGGTTTCTTCTTTCAAGATATCAAAAAGATTTTCTGAATAAAAATTATGAAAGTACTCAAGCTTTCCATCCTTCATGTTTAATTAACCCCCCTTTCAGTCGTTGATCCTTGCAGGAATGTTACAATCATTCCATGATGTCGTGAATTTGTAAGGAGGAATTATGGTACCCGCACAAAGACAATATCGTGAAGACGATTTTGAACCCCATATGTCGAGTTTTTATAATGACTTTGAAGAAATTGACGATGATTTTGTGGATGAAGACGAAGAAGAACAAACTATTCACCGGATGCCAACTTCCGATGAAACCATGGAAGATGTGATCAGGGAACTTATTCATAACAGCCGCCGACTGGATGGAGATGATATAACCGTATCGGTACACAATGCAGATGTTACATTGAGTGGCAAAGTAAGATCCGAGGATGAGAAATACACCGCCGGATCACTTGTGCAGTTAATTCATGGGGTGAGTTATATCAAGAATGACATTAAGTTCTTGTAGTCGCTGATTTAAAAATTCTCAAAAGATAAAAGTAACCTGGAAGGATAAGGACACAACCTGTGGCCAAGGCAATGGTGAGCATACGTAGCACTGGTTCGGGAGCGGCCATAGCGGAAAGGTCATAGAATGAATTATCCCTGAAAAGAATGACCTTTGGGTAAAGAGGTACAAATCCAGCTGCCATGATGGCCATTAACTGGGCCCCGGCAAGCATCCTGGAAAGCTTTCTGTAACCGAGGCGGATAAGTTGGTATTGGGGAAAGAGCAGGAAAAAGGACAGGACTATAAGGCCAATGCTTAATGGATTATAGAAAAATATTTTCCAGCGGTCTGGATTCTGAAGGTAGAAAAAGACATGAGTTATAAAACCACTGACAATCATGAGTACCAGGACCCTGGTCGTGACTTTTAACCACTGCTCCCTATTATCCTTTGCCTCTAAATAGAGGAAGAGGGAAGCGTTAAACATCATCATCGTCGTGATGAATATCCCCATCATAAAAGCGAAGGGGTTAAGCCAATGACTAAAATACCGGTCATACATATCGGTATCAGTCAGTGCAAAATTACCCAGCATCAGATCACCTATGATAATTCCCACCCACATCGTGCACCAGATGGAAGACAGGCCAAAGATCCAATGATAATATTTTTCAGACTTGTCCTGGATGGGATCGTAGTGCATGAAAGTGAAACTTGCCCCGCGAAAAATAATTCCAATTACCAAGGCACCCAATGGAAAATGGAAGAACTCTGAAATAAACCAGAAGATTTCCGGGAAACCGTTAAATGAGATAACTAAGGCAAGGATAAGCCAGATGTGGTTTGCTTCCCAAACCGGGCCCATGGCCAGGCCTATGAATTCTGATCTTTCTTCCCTTGAGATTCCGAGAGGAAGTAGTTGCAGGATACCTGCACCAAAATCTGCTCCTGCAAGGAAAGCATAAAGAAAAAGAGCGAGGGTCATGACCAGGATGATAAATTCTAGCATGTTTCATCCTTCTGGATGAAATGCACCAGGACCAACCGGTAGAAAAGCCACGTCACTACACCCATCAGGAATAAATAAAGGCCTAAGTAAGTAAAGAATGTAAGTTGCAAGGCAGGAGCACCGGTCAAGGCATCTTTTGTTTTCATGAATCCGTAAATAATCCAGGGTTGGCGTCCTACTTCTGTAACTGTCCAACCAGCTTCAATGGCAATGAAACCCAGGGGGCCCACCAGGACGAAAAGCTTGAGCAACCAGGGACTTTCAATTAATGGTTTCTTTATTATCAAGTGATAAAGCCCTAGTACTGCCGCAAGTCCCAGCGCCCCTCCGCAGGCAACCATTAACTGGAAAGCAAAATGGACAATTCCGATAGGTGGACGTTCGTCTTCAGGAAAATCATTAATGCCTTTTACTTCAGCATTAAAATCACCGTGGGCCATAAAGCTAAGGGCCTTCGGAATTTCAAAGAAAGGACCAACCTTTAAGGGAGCACCTCTTTGTGTTTCGTATAAGGCTTCTGCAGCTGCAAGCTTTAAAGGCTGGCGCTTTGCTACGTCTTTTGCGATCAGATCCCCACTTAATGGTTGTAGTAAGGCAGAGATAAAAAAAATAGGGGCAGCAATCTTGATAGCAAGAGCATTTAGTTTCCTCCTGCGATTCAAGAGATAAAGCAAGCTATGTATTGCCAGAACTCCAGCAGAAACTGCAGTGAAGGCCGCAATTGTCATATGATGGGCCTCTGCAAACCAAGCTTTGTTAAACATGGCGGCAACGGGATCAATTTGAGTAAACTTACCATTTACATAGACAAAACCTTGAGGTGAATTCATCCAGGCATTGACCGCAACCACAAATATTCCAGAGAGAACCCCAGAAATGCCTACCATTAGTGAAGATAACCAATGCTTCCACGGTGAGATACGATCAAACCCATAAAGAAAAATTCCCAAGGCAATGGCCTCAAGGAAAAAAGCAGTTCCTTCCCAGGAAAAAGGCATTCCGATAAGTGGTCCCGCATGCCGCATGAATTCCGGCCATAAGAGACCAAGTTCAAAGCTCAAAAGAGTGCCAGAAACTGCTCCGACAGCAAAAAATATGGCCACACCTTTCATCCAGATTTTGGTGAGTTCTAGTGCTTCAGGATTTCTATGCTTGAGATGGTGCCAGTAGCTGGAACTCATCAGAAAAGGCATGACCATGCCGATAACAGCAAAGATGATGTGAAAGCCAAGTGAAAAGGCCATTTGAAGCCGGGCCGCAAGGAGGGAATCCATATGACGGATTCTCCTCCTTAATGGCCCTTTTAGTCAACATTACTGAGTGATGATATGCTCGACTTTGCCATTGATGTTAAACTGGCGTACCCATTCCTTGATGGTGGAAAGATGCACAGCTTCTTCATCCAGGCATTTCTGGAAATCCACCGAAAGGCTTTTCAGTCCCACATCTTCGGCCAGTTCAATCAGGACTTCCCAGCAGGCATTATCGACAAGCTCTGCCTGGAGAATTATTTCCAGGGATTGTTTGAAGTTAATCCTTGGATCATTAATGGCCTGGACCCATCCCAAGGCCGCGACACCAGCAACATCAGCTGAAGGAGTCATGGCAGTGAAGTCACCACCGATTTGCTCCATGACGTTACAAGCAATTTCAAAGTGGCGTTTTTCTTCCAGGCAAAAGCGTTCAAGAGTTTCAAAATCAGGGAAACCGCTCTGATCGTCTGACCCTTGATATTTGCTGAGGAGTGCCTGATAAAGGCGAGTACCGGTTCGCTCAAAGGCAATTCTTTCACCCAGCTTATCCATGAAAGTATGATCACCATTCATGATTTTTTCCTGGAGTGCAGAGAATGCTCCCTTAAGGGAGGCCGGCATTGGCACTGTTCCTACCATATCTGATTCCCGCATATAGCGAATACGGTTTTCGGCCAGGGCATCCTCACTGCCCGCAGGAGGGTTGGTATAAACCATCGCCCCCTCAACAGCTTCTGTGGCATCCATAGGTGACATCTTCACACCTGTCTTATTCAATCCTAGTTCTGCTTGATTTTGCATATCTGACTCCTATTGTTGAATGGCATTTAAGTTTCCAAGCTCTGTACCAGGTTTCCATGTGAAGCGCTGGTTTTCCAGCTTTGTACCTTTGTCTTTAAATAAGTTAATGCTCATAATTTACTCCTCTGAAGTTATTAGCCTCGGAAGAAGATGCAATGTCAGTGCCGGCATGATGTTTAAATTTAACCACAAGATCAATTCTGCAGTTGCCAAAATTTAAGCGTCAGCTTAAAACTTTTATCCCACTGAAGGAGTTTCATGAAAATCTTAACTTTAGTTCTAGCTACCTGTTTATTCTTTCTGGCCCGGACATTTGCACAAAGTGATTATCGTGCCAATTATTGTGAAGTGTTTATACCTGAAGTGACTAAGACTACTGGACCTTTTGGAGCAAAAGTTTTGCTATTTCATATCAAGACTTTAAATGACAGGTTAGATAGTGGAATTAAGGAAGTGGGATTTTTGTATAAGAGTTTAATAAAGGCCAAGGATGGATCTGCTTTTGAGCAGCATCTGACAGAGAGGGCCATTCAGACAAATGATAATCGTTTTATTGTTTTCTTGCCTGTATCTCACGATGATGCGCAGATTGAATATGAAGGTAACTTTTATGTCAGAACCAAAAATAATACTACGTATTGGCTAAATCCGCGGGAGGGTAGGGACTTTTACTTAAACCAAAATACTTATAACCAATTAGACAGTTCACTTTTTAATCCATCCCGCTGCCATTAATATCCTAGCGGCAGGCATATTTTAAAAGTTGTTCCGTGATCCACATGACTTTGAATTTCAACGGTTCCTCCATGGGCCTCTGCCAGTCCCTTGACCAGCGTTAATCCAAGTCCCCATCCTTTTTTAACAGTGGAATCTTCTCCATAGGCCTGCATGAATGGGTCAAAGAGTAAGGCCTGCTTTTCAAGTGGAATAACTGGACCTTGATTATGCACGTAGACCATGGCCTGATCATTTACTGTTTCTGTGGTCACACTTACTGGAGTATCTGGATTTCCGTATTTGATAGCATTTGAGCAAAGATTTTCAATGATCCTACGAACACCAGTGCAGCTCCAGTGACCCTTGATACCTTCCTGCAGACTCATAATAAATCGTGAACCATGAATGCTGCTTAAATCCTGTACAGCATGGTTCACTATAGCAGAGAGATCACAATTTTCTCTCTCAATGGGCAAACCCTTCCCGGCCTTGATCTTTGTGGCATCGAGCAAGTCCCTTATCATTTCATCTATACGATTGATATTTGCGAGGGCCTTTTTACCAGCTTTCATTACATAACCGGATCACTGGCCTTACGCTGGAGCATCTGGATATTCATTTTTGTTGCAGTGAGGGGAGTATGGAGATCATGTGTTAAGGTTGCGACATACTTCTCGCGGTTTTCTCGTTCACGTCGGAGTTCTTCAGCGTTTGCTTCAGCTTTCAACCGTTCAAGTTTAAGATGATGGGTGATTCTTATCATGACCGCTGCAAGTATAAAAATAAAAAGTCTCAGGTAGTCGCTAGGCCATTGCATTGGGGGAGAAACAAAAAAATATTGTACTGTGAAAGCCGATAGCACAATGGCAGTGTTACCATCTCCATATAATGCGGCCAGAATCACTGCAGGGTAAAAGAGAAGAAATGGTGCGGGGTCTATCCATGGCCAGAGGAAATATTGTATGAGGCCAGCAAGAGCGACAATCAGCACGCTAAGGAGATATTTATAGGGCCGGTGCTTTTTGAATTCTTTCAATGTCGCCTTAGGCTGCATAGCAACTCCTATGTGGTAACGACCCCATGCTTTTTTGCCACTTGATCAAAATAGACCATGACTTTTTTTGCCCAATTACGTTTCGCAATATATTGCCCAGGGTAAAAGCTCTTTTTGAAGCCATACGCTACTAGATCTTTAAGATGCTTAGGCTGAATGTCAAAATTATCCACTGCCAGTTGATATTCCTGACTAACGGTAGTGTCAGATACGAGGCGATTATCTGTGCAAAGTGTCAGGGACATACGGTTGGCCAGCATGTGCTTAAAGTTATGATCTTTAATGGTCTTGATTTCAGGATTAGTTTGCATGTTTGATGTCAGGCAAACTTCAATAGTCGTGCGCTTGTCGGCCACAAAAGAAATAAGTTCAGAGAGATACTGCTTTTTATTAACGACATTGGGATCAGTGATCTTATTTTCATCGAAGAGATAATATCCGTGCCCAATGCGATCAGCATAACATTCAGTGATGGCCTGAAAAATACTCTCGGCCCCGTAGGCCTCTCCGGCATGCACTGTCTTGTGCATGAAATTCTTATGGGCGTAAGCATAGACGTCTTTGAATTTACCTGGTGGATAACCATCTTCCTGACCGGCCAGATCAATACTCACGATAGGAATTCCTTTCTCATCGCGTATCCTGACAGCGGCCTTAACCATCTGAAGGGCCGCTTCAGTCAGCACTTCCATTTCTTTAGAATATTCCATCATCTTGTAGAAATGAGTGTAGTAAGGGGAATAACCTTTTGGCCCAAATTTTCTCATGGCACATGAAATGATGCCGTAATGGAATTCAGGTTTTTGGCCATTCTTAATTTCAGGTTTGTTATTATATTCTTTCTGAGCACGCTCAAAACCTTTATTGACGGCTTCCATGATTGTTTCCATGGTGAGTCCGGCCTGGGCATCCATCATCAATTGTGGGGCAAAGCGCGCCTCGATGTAAGTGACATTTTCGGCCTGGTTATCTACAGCGAGTTCGTAGGCCACCCGTTCCATGTTTTCCAGGTCACGAAGAGCAGCACAAGTGTATTGAAAGCCATGCAGGTATTCGCCTAAGTTGGAATACGCGCTTTTAAAGACAAGTTCTCTCAAGCCTTCTTCTGTATAGGAAGGCATCTTGATATTACTTTTCTTTGCCATTTCGATCAAAGTTGGAATCCGCATGGAACCATCAAGGTGAACGTGAAGATCAGTCTTTGGCATCTCATGTAGGAATTCTTTCGTATATTTAGTCATACAACCAAATTACTATTTTTTATCCTGAATGTCATGATTTACATAGGAGGCGAAATATCCGAATGGTCGACGAGGTCGGTCACCCCATGCATCCGTGCGCATCCAGCACAACAGAAGCAATCAAGACCGCTTTCAAGCCCGTGACCTATGATTCTGATATCACAGTTCTTGCAATGAGGGGCCAGATAATGGATGGCACATTCAAAGCAATCAAAAGTATGCTCTTTTCCATTCATGACCACTTTAAAAGTTCTTTCGTAAGCATTTCCACAGCTCTCACATCTTTCCATATTTGCCTCTCCTGACTATTTGACTTCGTCACTATTTGTCCCAGTTGCCGCGTCCTGCAGCGTTTGACCCAATAAGATGCAATAACTATACCGTGGCCTCCTGATTGCAATTTCAATGGTTGAGAGGAGTGATTTATGACCGACCCTTATACAGCGTTAGGAGTATCCAAAAATGCATCTCAAGAAGAAATCAAGAAGGCCTATCGCAAGCTTGCTAAAAAATATCATCCGGATTTTAATCCCGGCAACAAAGAAGCTGAATCAAAATTCAAAGCGGCCCAACATGCCTTTGATGTGATTGGAAATCCTGAGGCAAGGGCAAAATGGGATCGTGGTGAAACCGATGAACAACAACAGGAAAAATATGAAGAGTATCAGAAGAGCGGTCACCGCCGACCCTATTATTACGATACCCAGGACCAGGGTGGAAGATACTCATTCAATTTTGGTGAAGAGATGGGCGAGGATGATATTTTTGAAAGCATCTTCGGGTCTGGTTTGGGCAGAGGCAGGCAGGCATCAGCGGGTCCGGCAGAAAATTATCAAATGGAAGTTGACTTCAGGGAAGCTGCCCTTGGCGGAGAGAAAGTCATAACCTTGCCACCAGGTAAGACTTTGCAGATTAAAATACCCCCCGGAATTGAGGAAGGCAAAAAACTTAAGTTCAAGGGTATGGGAAGTCCCGGTAGGCGGGGAGGACCACCCGGTGATGTATTTGTAGAGGTCAAGGTCCGTCCCTTACCAGGCTTCAAGCGCACAGGTCCTGACCTTGAGACCGAGGTAAACATCAGCCTCTTTGAAGCAATCCTGGGAGCCGAAATCCAGGTACCCACACTGGATGGAAGTGTCATGCTAAAAATTCCCGGCGGTGTTTCTACAGGAAGCAAACTCCGGATCAAGGGAAAAGGTGCCGGCAGTGGAGAGAACAGGGGAAACCAGATAATTGTTCTGAAAGTTGTGATGCCAAAAGAATTGAAGCCTGCGTTTCAGTCCGAAATGGCCAGGCTCAAGGAAAAGTTTGATTACAATCCAAGAGGCGCCTAATGAGTATAAGAAAGAAAATTTCAGAAGCAGGCGAAGAATGTGGCGTTTCATATGAATTCATCATTCATTAGATAGAAGAGGAATGGATCACACCACCAGAAGCAGAATACCTAGATGAAGAAGATTTCGCCCGCATCCGGTTGATTCATGAATTGAAAAACGAATTCGGCGTAAACGATGAGGGAATTCCAATCATTCTGCATTTGATAGACCAATTAAATCACCTGCGAGTGGAATTTAGAAATCGACAGTAATAAAAATATGGAATGGAAGACGTTGCCGGCCGGGAAGAATCTTTCTGAGGGAAAGTATGTAATGCAAGGCTTCGACGGCGCGAGAGGAATCTTTCTGAGTGAGATATGTAATGCAAGGCTTCGACGGCGCGTGAGTAATCTTCTGAGTGGACATATGAAATACAAGGTTCGACGGTGCAGAAATCATTTTGTCTGAAATGATATTTTATTTTATATATTCTTGACGCTTCCGTATCTTATACGTATTGTAGCAGTATGAATTTTAAAAAAATGACAGATACGGACCTACTGAAAGATATGCTTTATTGGACAAATAAAGAGAGAGAGACGCTTTCTAATGTCTTATGGCGATTGAAAGAGATAGAAGAGCGAAAGCTTTATTCAACTATAAAGTGCAGTAGTCTTTTTGATTACTGCGTAAAGATTTTAAAATATTCGGAGGGGGAAGCCTCAAGGCGTGTATCAGCTTGCAGGATGCTTCAACAGCTGCCTGAAATTTCTGTACAGATAGAAAATGGCGATATTAATTTAAGCCAGCTCAATCAGCTTAAACAATTCTTTTCAACTGAAAATATTCAGTCTCCTGATATCAGAAAGGAAGTGTTGAAGAAAGTTGAGAAAAAGACGACTCGTGAAACTGAGAAGATTCTTTGGGGAATGCAAAAGGTAGAGACTCCCCGGAAAATCATTATTCAGCTCAAAGAAGAGACTGTTCTGGAATTAAAGAAACTTCAGGCCCTGAAAGCCCATTCATGTCCGGATATGGATGCTTTGCTTATAAAGATGGCAGTTGAAGTTAATAAGATTTGGGATCCGACAATCTATTATAGGCGTAGAAACATTACGGAAGGGAATACCAGGTATGTTCAAGTCCAGGTTAAGTCCAAGGTTTGGGAAAGAGATAAGGGGATTTGCACTAATTGTGGATCATCGCATGGGATTGAGCTTGATCATATTATGCCATTTGGTGCTGGTGGAAAGACGACTTTTGAGAATTTAAGATTGTTGTATAAGAGCTGTAATTTTAGGAAAGGAGTGGAGTTTTATGGGGCGAGGGCTATGAACCAAGAAAAGGGGACCCGAAGGTCCCCTTAGGTTAGGAATGTTATAGGCAGTTAAGGTCTTCTGCTTTGAAGAGATTCCATTCACCAGTTTTAGTGGCGATAGCTTTTTGCAGTTCTGCAAGGTTTGCCTGTGCCAAGGCCTGGGCTTCAGGGGTTTCCTTTGAGCCGATGATCTCAGCAAGTTTTGCATCACAAAGCTTAGTCTTGAAGCTTTCAAGAACGTAGGCCTTGACGTCAGCAGCGACTTCAGGACGGTTGCCCTTACCGAAGAAGTTTGACCATGTAGCAGACGTTTTTTCTGCACTTAATGCATAAGCAGAAAGGCCCATGACGGTTTCGTCAATTTGAGTAATGATTTCTTTAACTGTCCAGATTGGAGCTACAGTTGTCTTACTATCAAGCAACAAATCCAGGACTCTTGAAAGTCTGTTTTCCCAGAATGAATATGGATCGCTGGTAGCATCAGACTTTGTACATTCCGGAGACTTTGCCAGGAGAGACGTAGCATTGCTGCCCTGGTCTTCATCTGTGCAGAACCAGTTAAGGTGCGTAGGTGCTTCGCCCTTGTATCCGAAGGCCAGTGCCATTTTATCGTAAAGGCCAATGGCATTCAGGTGACGGTAAGGACGTCCCATGTACTCCATGATTGACCTTGAAACTGAACCCTTTGAACCGTCCTCAAAAGCACCGAGGTTACCTTTGAAGTTGTGACGAAGACCCAGGTTGTGTCCAAGTTCATGCTCAAGCATCTCTGTGAAGTAGCCAGTCATGTACTCTTTGTATGTGACACCTTTAGGAACAATTTCAAAGTGACCTTTGTAGATAGGGTCATGGAGTTCCGGACGCTGAGATGGAATATTCATTGTCAGGGTCTTACCAAGTTTGAGTGAGTACTTGATGTCATCGAGATGACCTGTCTTGCGCTCAACATCGCGGTGGAATTTCTTAAGCAGCTGGTTAGCTTCAGAGGCAAGTCCAGATGCCTGCAATTCAGTTACTTGTTGAGAAACACCAAACCACTTGGTGTACATATCAACGATATTTGGTCCCTGGATCAGGACGTTGGCAGAAATTGTTTCACCAGTAAGCTGGTTAGCAATTGAGGGCCCAAGACCACCGTATCCGGCCCTGTTATTCAGGTCCCACTCGATGATGTTATAACGGATATCCCCGGTAACAAGTTCAGCATAGCGTGCATCAGTAGTTTCAACGAACTCATAAGTAAGGAGGTTACGTCCGAGTTGCTTTTTAAATTCTACGTTCCAGTTATCCAGGGCACCAGCGAAGATGCTACGGAATTCAGCTGGAACATCTTTGATATAATAATGAACGTTGTTACCATTATTAGTCGTAGAGAAGCGTGTGATCTTTGGAGTCGATCCACGTTCTGTCTGGAAGAAACCGACACCCGGAGTTGGCTCGCGGGATGTGAATGCCGGGTTGAAGCCTGAAGTAAGCTTCAAATACCAGCGAACAGTGAATTCCGTCACTGGAGCAGTGGTGTCGTTAACATCAGCAGTAACAGGAATCATCTTGTTAGCTATATCGAAGACTAAAGTAGAGTAAGAGTAATCAAAGGCAGTAGTGGCCGAAGAGATGGCCTTAAGTTTAGTAGCTTCACCTTTAGGATCGAGCATCGTTATAAGGTCCAGCTCCTTACCAATTGGTGCAAGATCGATCATGAGCATGCCAGTTTCCTGGTTAAGACCCACGATAGGGAAGCTTACGAGGCCAACCTGTTCTGAATTCTCATTACAGTCATAAGCACAGCCAACCAATGTCATAACCGGGTTAGAGTTTTCATCCTGGGTGATTAATGTGCGGACGTTCAGGGCAGGCAAGTCAGTGAGCTTTAAAGTTCCGAGACCTTCGCTGGTTTTATCACTTACTTTAGTGATAACGCCTCCGAAAACACATTGCTCTCCAATCAGTCCCATTGGGAAACCGAGAATCAGGGATTCCTCGTTTATAACTACTGTCTGGTCAACAGCGTCTGCCGAGGCAATGCTGGGAGCAGAGGAATCACCCTTTGGAAGTGAATTGATTATTTTTCTCGCAAGGGGAGAATTTACGCTGAGAATTTTGTTTGAGAGGCTCTTTTGCTTAAAGAGGCTTTCGCTTATTACCTGAAACTTGATTTTATCATCACCAATAGGCTTGTTTACGTTCATAACCTGGTTTGTAACCCTGTTACTGCTTACTCGATTGCTCTTTGACTTGAACGGATTGGCCGTTTCAAGTTCCATACATGCAGAGGAAAGAACTGCAAGTGTGCATAAGGACAATACAGATGATTTCAATTTCACTAAAGACTCCTGTGTTGGTAGGCCGGCGCGATCATACCCCATTTAAATTTTCCGTGTGGCCCGTATAATAAAGACTGTAAAATTTATCAGGTTTCAACCACTTGCTTTGGTTCAGAGATAGACTGACCAAATGAAATCCTTCTTTAACCTTCTTTTTACGCTGGGGCTACTAGTTTCGCCGGTGGCGCATTCAAAATCTCCTATCTCTAAAGGTATTGATGGTTATGGAGCGTATATTTCTGCGATCCTGGCAGGTAGTTTGGATTCTGCGGGACTCTCTTTCCGCGCCTTTATGGACCCAAATCTGCCAAGTTGGAAGAAAATAGGCAAAGAAATTGATTTTGATCTGAGTCTTGAAGCTTGCACGAATCTTCATTGTGACGGCCGGGAAAATTACGAAAGGGACCTGTCTTTTGTTTCCGGATCCCGCTTGGCCCGCGCCGATAAGGTGAGCCTTTTACCTAATAAGGAAACGTTCGAAATGAGGGCCAAACTCTTCAGAGAGGCCCGTGAATCCATCTATATTATGGTTTGGTCAGTCTACGATGATGAGACTGGCTTTGAATTTATGAACCAGATGCTGGAAGCCTTAGAGCGTAACCCCGAAATGGATATCAGGATCATCGTTGATGGAAACGTGGCAACTTTAAGGGGCCATAGAGACGTGCTCAGGGACTTAGAAGAATTATCTGATGGCAAGATTAAGATCATGCGCTGGAAAACTCATAAATACCGCGCTAACGGCACCCATCGCAAGAGTATTATTGTCGACAGACAACACGTCATCATTGGCGGGATGAATATCGGCAATGCCTATGCTAACCGGGAAGGTGCTCCTAAGTGGAGAGACCTGGATATGCTGATGGAAGGACATTCTGTGGGAGTCCAATCCCACAACCATTTTGTTGAAATCTGGAACTCCCATGATTCCCGTAAGGTAAAAGAAACTCATTTGCTTATGCGTCCTATAGAAGTTGATGAAGAAGCAACTCATGGACTTCCGGTAATTCTCATGGAACAGCATCCGGGTTCAACTAATAAAAGAGCTCAAATAGGTCTCCATACATCAGTTGTAAAACTCCTGAGAGATGCCAAGGATACAATAGATATTGAGAATGCTTATATCATCATGGATCCAGTCCTCAAAAAAGAACTCGAAAAGGCCCTGAAGCGAGGGGTAAAGATAAGGGTTTTCACTAATTCAAAAGAATCCATTGATATGGCCCTGATTACCAACCCCCTGCTCAAGAGTGCCAGGCAGATAGCAAAGTGGGGGGCCGAAGTTTATCTGAAGAAGGGTGCCACTTTGCATTCAAAATTCATGGTGGTTGACAAGAAATTATCAATGGTCGGAAGTTTTAACTTTCATCCACGATCTTTACGCTTTGATGGTGAGAATGCTGGTGTGATCATTGATGAGGCATTTGCCCAGGAACTTACAGATCATTTTGAGGACGGGATAGAAAATCATGCTACACAATTGCTGATTCCATCAAGGTTTAAAATCAAATGGAACTTTCTTTCGACCTTAGCAGTTTTATTTTATTTTGATTTCCTATAGGAAAAATTCTTGTGAGTCTTTTGACTTAGTGAAACACTAAATGCCATTATTAGTGAATGAAATTATCAATCCTTGTCTTCTTCTTTTTTAATGCATGGGCTTTTGCCCAGCAAACCCATTACACTTCCGAAGGGCAGAAATTTGCTTTCGAGGAAGTTCTTAAGCGCAAAGAAGTTATCTGGGGCCTTGATTTCCTGCCAGGTAAGCAGTTCATTTTCACGGAACGATCAGGGAAAATGTTTCTTTATGATGAATCCACGAAGAAAGTAACTGAAGTGACAGGAGTTCCTAAAGTCTACGCAGTGGGACAGGGCGGACTGCTGGATGTGAAAGTCCATCCTGATTTTGCAAAAAATAATCTTATTTTTATTTCATATTCTGAACCTGTAGGTAAAGAAAGTTCCACTACTGCCGTGGGCAAGGCAGTACTCAAGGGTAGTAAGCTGAGTGGCTTCAAGAAAATATTCACGGCCCACAAACCTAGTGATAACGATCTTCATTATGGATCCCGGATTGCCTTCGATAAGGCAGGACACATCTTCATCTCAGTTGGAGAACGTTATAGGAAAGATCATGCTCAGGATTTATCCATGCATTCAGGAAAGATTATAAGGATTAAAGAAGATGGCTCTGTTCCCACTGATAATCCTTTTGTTGGTAAAAAAGGAGTCTTACCTGAGATCTATAGCTATGGTCACCGCAATCCCCAGGGGTTGGTTATTCATCCCGACAGCGGAGAAATCTGGGAAGCTGAAATGGGCCCCCAAGGTGGTGATGAAGTTAATTTGATTAAGCCTGGAAAAAACTATGGCTGGCCGGTCATTACTTATGGCCGTGAATATACCGGTCCGAAAATTGGAGAGGGCACTCATAAGGAAGGAATGGAGCAACCAATAGTGTATTATGTGCCTTCAATTTCCCCCTCCGGCATGGCATTTTACAAGGGCGCTGCGTTTCCGGCCTGGAATGGAAATCTTTTTTTGGCCAATTTAAGTGGTCAACATCTGCGTAGAATCATCATTGATAAGGAAAAAGCGGGTAAAGAAGAGGTTCTTTTACGTGATCATGGACTAAGGTTCAGGCATGTAGTGGTGGGACCTGAAGGCAACCTTTACGTTACAACTGACAACGGAATTATTGGACGCATTAAGCCTGTTATTGTTTCTCCTTAGACCAAATCTCATAGGTGATGTTAAGATAATTCATTACCGGGAGGTAACGTATGGGTGAACCTTTAGAGATCTTCCTAACTGTTGTTGTTATGAGTTTTTGGTTTGTATTCACAATTGGGATGTCACTGTCTGTCAGTAAATTAGGCAAAGGCACAGATTCGGTTGTCCAGTTAGGCGCTCTTGATGATGCGATTTTGCATCCTCCGGAACCGCGTACAATTCGCATTCCTGTAAAGGTTCAGAGACGTCCAGCATGGAGACCTCATGTCGCTTCGATTCACTTCAGGCGCGGGATTCGTCACTAAGCTACTGCCAATTATCCTGGCAGTAAGTTGTGCCAGCACTTCGCGAACTAAATATCAGTCATATGAAAAGCAACAGGGATATCGTGACCTACCCTCAGAGAATAATCTGAGGGTAGGGAACTTCACCGCCAACGCCTATACCAATAAAGACGATGCAGAACTGTTCGCCAAATTCCGGGCCATAGAAATCTGTAAGGAATCGGGTTTCAAGCTAACTCATATGCTGGATGTGAAGGACAAGTCTGTTTCAAAAGACGTCATACGTTCATCTGGTACCGGTTTCCCAAATTATTATTACGGCATGTCACCTTATTACAATCGCTTTTCAGGTTTCAATATCGGAATGTCCAGCATGTCCTCCAGTTCATGGGAGGAAACTTATACTTATCCTGAATATACAGTTTATTTCGATTGCGTGAATTCGGCCTTCGGGCCGGAACTTATACTCAGGGATGTAACACCCGAAGAAATGAAGCTCCTGGTTAAGGACCTTAAAGGGGGTCTTCAGGTGGAACAAGTTATGGAAAGCTCTCCCAATGTAAAAATACTGGAAGAAGGTGACGTTATCCTGAAGGTGCTTGGGCAAAGGGTCCAGACTCAGGCCCAGTTGCTGAAAGTCTTTTCAGCTGAACGTCGATCCGTCCCGGTGGAAATCATGCGAGAGGGAGTAAGAAAGACTGTAACTTTAAAAAGCAATGATGTGAGTGAGTTTATCGCAAAATCCCAGGATGGAATTATTCAAAATGCCTGTGGGAAAAAAGAAATCAAAAAAAGATCGATCTGTGGCGGTGAAGCTAAAGAGAAGTAAGATATTGCCTTACTTCAACTTCACTTCCCTCAAAAACAATTAAATGGGCATTTCGCTTTAAGTCTTTTTCATACAATGGATCATAGTAGAACTTAAGCAGCATCGTTATCCAGGGCTCGTGTTCCTCAAGTTTAAATCCATTGCCAAATGCCAGGGTAATTTGTTTGACCAGTTCTTCATAATAAACGGAGCTCAGGCGCTTTTTTATCCTGAGCATGCCATTAAGGAAATATTCAGCATTAGAACCCTTAACATAATCAATGAAAATATTCTGGACACGTTTTTCATGATCGATCCTGATGACAGCCATTGGTGCATCACGAAGATCACTAAAAAAACGCGCGGGGAGAGTTATCTTGCCGAGGGTGGCGCTTTCATCTTCTAAAATAATATTTTTAAACTGCCTGGCCTTTAAGAGAGCAAGGCCTAAGTTATTTTCAAAAGTCACTTGTGAAGGCTGGATTGAATAATTACCAAAGGCAGAGCCCCGATGGACTGCCAGACCTTCAAGATCAATACTATTTGGGAGTGCATTAATAAAGGTTGTCTTGCCGGTTCCGGTGAGTCCACCCACCCGATAAAGGGGAGGGATGGGTGCCTCATTAATGCAGCTTAGAAAAAAGTTCCTGAGGCGCTTGTAGCCACCTTTTATAGGATAAAGATCATGGCCCTTCTCACGCAACCATTGGCAGGTGATTTGAGACCTAAGCCCTCCACGGAAACAAAAAACCTGGGTTCCTGGATTTTCCTTGATGTACTTATCCCAAAGCGCAATTCGTTCTTCTTTGACCTTACCATTTACGAGCTCATGCCCAAGCTTGATAGCTGCTGCCTGGCCTTCGGCCTTATAACAAGTTCCTACCTGGGCCCTTTCTTCATTAACCATAATTGGAAGATTCACAGAATGAGGTATGGCCCCATCCTCAAATTCAACCTGGGCCCTGACATCAATTAACGGTATTGCCTTCAGGAAAATTTTGGCCAATTCGGGATCATTCCACAATGACATGAACATTTTCCTTCATTTTTACTTTTCCAATAACACAGGTGCCGGGAAATGCTGTACGGAGGGCCTCAACAATTGGCGTGGCCATAGCTGGATCAACACTTAAAAGGAGCCCGCCGCTGGTCTGAGGATCAAAATATAAAAGTTGATCAATTTCAGAAATGCCTTCTGCAAAGCGACGTTGACTCCTGGTATATTCCTCATTGCTCTTGTGAGCTTTTGTAAGAAATCCTTTAGAGAGACAATTTTTTGCCTCTTTTAATAGAGGAAGATCTTTATGAATAAGAGAAAGAGTAACATTTGATGCTTTTGCGAGTTGATATCCATGTCCCATCAGACCAAATCCGGTCACATCAGTTGCTGCACGAATGGCCTTGATCTCATTTTCACTCAGAAAATCCACGGCATTATTAAGTCTTTTCATTGAGCTGATGGCCTCCTGGGCCTCTACATCAGTAAGCTCCTGTCGTTTGATCCCGGCGCAAACAGTGCCAGTCCCCAGGGGCTTAGTTAAAATGAGAACATCACCTGGTTTTGCACCCTGATTGGTCCAGGTTCTTTGCGGATTTACAAATCCGGTTACAGAAAGGCCAAATTTTAACGTGTCGTCATCTATTGAATGACCCCCCACAAGTGATGCACCCGCAGCTGAAATAACATCACAGGCACCCTGCAGGACTTCCTGAATAACTGAGGGCTCCATTGTCGCCAGTGGGGCCGCTAAAATGGCCATACAAGTTTTCGGTTTTCCACCCATGGCATAAACGTCACTTAAGGCATTTGCAGCGGCTATAGCACCAAAATCTCTAGGTAAATCGACGATTGGAGTAAAAAAATCCAGGGTCTGAACAAGGGAGATTTCATCGTTGATGGCCAGGATTGCGGCATCATCAAAGTCAGATCCATCCACTAAAAGGCCGGGAATTTTGGGGGGAAAAGTGAGTCCATTTAGGATTTCCCGGAGGATAATTGCGGGCACTTTGGCGGCACATCCGCCCTTTTTTACTGTTTGTGTGAGATTTTTCATTGGAAGAAATTAACAAATTAGTTGCAATAGGAGGAGAAATTGTTGAGACTTTACTTAATGTTCCTAAGAAAAATGTTTTAATCGGAGGATTCCATGGCTAAAAAGACAACTGCAAAGAAGACAACTGCTAAGAAAGCTACAGCTAAAAAAGCACCTGCTGCTAAGAAAGCTACTGCTAAAAAAGCAGCTCCTGCTAAGAAAGCTACTGCAAAAACAGCAGCTCCTAAGAAAGCTACAGCTAAGAAAGCTGCTGCTCCAAAGAAAGCTAAGACAGCTCGTAAGCCAAATGCTGCATTCATGAAAGCTCTTAAGCCTTCTTCAGCACTTGCTGAAATCATCGGCGCTGCTTCTGTTGCTAGAACTGAAGCTGTTAAGAAAATTTGGGGATATATCAAGAAGCACAATCTTCAGAACCCTAAGAACAAGAGAAATATTCTTGCTGACGACAAACTTTCTAAAGTTTTTGGTAAGAAAGAAGTAACTATGTTCGAACTTGCTTCAATTCTTGGCAAGCACCTAAGCTAGTCTCTAAGTTACAGTTTTAATAAAGAGGGCACCCATTGGGTGCCCTCTTTTATTTATTGATCTTCTCTCGAGGTCTCATCTTCTTCCAGGTCATCATCTATTGGATCGTACTCCGGATCAAAGTCCTTCACGTCCTCCTGCTTTTCTTCAAATTGCTCATCAGAATTGCGCTCCGAAACCTGGCCTGGCTTATGAATGTTCTGCCGCTCCAGCTCTTGTTCCTTTTTAAAATCAGCATCATGATTCTCATCCCTCAAATATCTTTCATTTGAATGGGCCGAACCCAGCATTAAAATTGAAAAAAATAATACCAAAGCCTTCATAATGCCTCCTATTGTACGGGTTTGGTTGGATCTCCAACACCTGTGTCATTAATTATTCCTGTGCCCACTCCAGTACTTGTTTGTCCCGGTGATCCTCCAAAATTATCATTAGCACCTCCCATGGTCCCCCCGAAATGCTCACCATTTCCAAAAGTCGTGGTGTCCTCTTCTCTTTGAATCTGGTCTTCTGAGGTGCCATTGATAGTTGAATCGTTGAGAGTAGGGGTAGTTCCCGGAGAGCTACCAAACCCACTTGGAGGTGAACCTACTTCACTACCCCTGTCAGTTGGTGGATTCATTCCAGAACCCAGTATGCTCGTTTGGGCCAGCAGGGAACTGCTGATCAAGAGAGCTGAAAAAAAAGATAAAATAGTTTTCATAAAGGTCTCCTTGTCATGCCTATTTTACTGCATTGCTCACGCCTTGTCTGACTGCACAGTGATTAACGAACCGATACGGTGTCATACTTAATTACTGTAACTTTACTCAAGGAGTTAATGATGAAATTTACTGCAATTATTGCTTTGATTTTTTCCCTATTTGCCAGTGACTCTTTTGCCCAGGGGCGACCACGTCCTATGCCTCCAAGAAGGCCTATGCCGCCTAGATATCCACGCAGGCCGGTTCCGCCTATGCCTAGGCCGGTTCCGCGTCCTATGCCTCAATATGTGTGTGCTGGAGCAGATCTTTACCAGAATAATTGGCTCATTCACCGTTTCCAATGGTCAAACGATTGTCATGATGCAATTCGTGACCTTCATTACCGTGGAGCTTTTTGTGATAATGGCGCACTTTATGATTCAATGGGCTCATTTCGACGGCAGTATAATAACCAATGGGAATGTCGTAACTGGTTAAAGTAGAAACTTAGTCGGGCATACTTTGGATAAGATTAAATTCTCAAGGCCCACGGGCCTCTGTTAAATTTTAATCAGGCCAGGGGAGTTTGTTAATCGTAAGTGAAGCAAGCATTCAGGATCAAAAAGCAGAAATGTTAATGAAATAGGATAATAAACCTGGCTTGAAAAATGGTCGTCGAAAGACGGCCATTTTTTTTGTAGTAAACTTTTTCAAGGGGAAGCCAATGAGTAGCTGGACAGCATCTTATATCGACTCTCTGGCCGGTAAGACATTTGTCGTTACCAGAGGTACCAGTGGGATTGGCCTTGAAACAGTAAAAGAACTTCTGCGGCATGATGCCTTTGTAATCATGGGTGCAAGTGAAGAGAAAAAAGGCAAGAAGGTTCTTGAAGATTTGAAAAGGGAATTTCCTGATGGCAAGCTCATGTGTGAACACCTGGACCTGGGCTCTTTAAGCTCAATTTATGGTTTCGTTGACCGGATCATGCATGACCATCCTTCGGTCGATGTTCTTATTAATAATGCCTGTACGAAAGCAACTCCAAAGAGATTAGAGACTACAGACGGACATGAACTTGTCTTTTCAATTAATTATCTGGGTCATTTTGTTCTCACCTCACAGCTCTTTCCCTTACTCCTCAGAAGTCGTGATCCAAGGGTGGTCAGCGTGAGTAGCTTACGTCACCATTCGGGCAAGCTCAATTTTGAGAATCTTGAATTCCATAAGGGTTATGAACCGGATGTCGTGTATTCGCAATCAAAGCTTGCCATACTTATGTTTGCCCTTGAGCTTCATCGCAGGTGCCATGTGAGCGGAAATAACGTAAGAAGTATCCCTGTTCATCCAGGCGCACTTGAATCTGAAATATTTGATGCTGGACCATTATCGCTGGTTCAACGGATTCTCATCAAGTCACTTGGCCAGAATGCTCATAAAGGTGCATTGCCAATCCTGTTTGGGGCAACATCCCTGGAAGCAAGAAGTGGAATCTATTATGGACCTGATGGTGTGAATGAATATTGGGGAAATCCAATTGAGGCAAAAGTAGCTGTCCACGCTGATAACATGATTGCAAGTGCAAGGTTATGGGAAGAATCGGAAAAACTCGCTGGAGTGCGTTTTGATGTCAGCGGTTCAAAAACTATAGGGCTGCACTAGATCTCTGCATAAAATTCAACATATTTTCTCATCACATGGCGTGGATAATCTTTCGGGTAGATTTTCCTGCCTACAGCATTCCTGACTGAGCTCGGACCCATGTTATAAGCGGCCACATAGAGTTGGCCTTGTCCTGAAAATTTTTGTCTTAGCCAGGCCAGATAGGCCGTGCCCAACCTTATATTTGTGACGGGATCTTTCAGTGATTTTTCACCTTTCCATGGAGACTTTGTTACTTTTGCCATCCACTCACCAGTTGAAGCACGTAATTGCATGAGGCCAATTTCTCCGACGGGGCCTATAGCAAGCGGATTGAAACTTGATTCACCGGAAATAATGGCCATGACAAAAAAAGGATCCAGGGAATGTAATGTAGCTTCCTTGATAATGACATTAGTAATGGCCTCTGAATCCTTCTTGTAGGCTTTGGGCAAGCGCTTGGTTACAATGGCCAGCATGTTGTGCTCGTAATTACTGTTCAACTGTGCTTTCGAGACCACACTCTTGCTGTAGTAGCGTGACCCCATGAGTTCCCTTGCATGAACTATGCGGACATTCTCTGTCACAATCGGAACTTGTATTGGGTCGGCCTTGATGGTGAGAGGAGTGAGACATAAGAAAAGCATAAGGGCGTTTTTCATACAGATACATGAAGCAATTCATGTGCCAGAGCATAGTAGTTAAGTTGTTGATTGCGCGAGTGCTAGAAAGGGACAAATTGGTCTAAATGGTGCCACGATCCATGAGATAAGTGCCTTTTGGCCACTTATCTGCCCCATGTTGGTTTATGTAAGAATCACTTACCTCATCCTTGAGAATGAATTTATTTTCGTATTCAATGAAGTCTGCAATTAATGGGAGAATAATTGGAGCAGGATTTTTTATTTTTCCTTCAAGGAGGTCAATAAACTCTTGCTTAAAAGCATCAACGAGGGAGGGAATTAATACGCTTCCTTGAACTGGTAAATTACAGCGATTACCCTGAGGCGCACTTTTCACTGCCATAAGTGCCCGGGTGATAAGAGTGTGATCTTCATTATCTGTGAACAACCCATCAATGCTGATTGAACAAACTCCTAAACCGCTTTTACAGGCCGTACATTGATTACAAGATTCTTTGAAAAGAAATTGCGAGACTTCTTCTGTGATCCTGACAGCATTCCTGGTCTGATCAAAGACAATGAAACTGCGGGTCCCCAGGCCGCTTCCTATGGCCTCCGTATCTTCAAAGGTCAAAGGCACATTGAGATGCTCTCTTAGAATAACTCTGTTTGATACCCCCGGAAGAACCACCTTGAAAGGTGCATCTCCAGATGGTCCGCCAGCATAAATTTCCAGAACATCTTTTAATGTTGTCCCGGCCGGAACTTCATAGACTCCCGGTCTTTTTACATCTCCGGAAATCGTGCATATTAAAGTTCCAGGGGTAAACTCCGTACCAATGTTCCTGAAACTTTCAGCACCCCTGAGGATAATTTCCGGTACACGCGCATAAGTCTCCACATTATTTACCAATGCTGGATTGGGCGAGGTGGAAGTGGCAAAGAGCCCAAGCTCATAGGGTGGGTTATGTGCTTCCCGAGGATAGGCACCTGATCCTTCAATTACATTAAGGAGTGCTGTCTCTTCACCAAAAAGATAGTCTTCAGGACCTGCTACAAGATGAATTTTAATCTTCCCTAGAAGTTTCGCTTGCCTGAATTCCTGTATGGCGCTCTGGAGTCTTTCAATCTCAGTAATAAAGCTTTTCTTGATCCCGATGTATATGTCAGTGGTCTTTAAAACATGGGCCGCAATTAATGCACCTTCAAGCATAGCATACGGGTTCTTGCGAATGATCATTCGATCCTTGAAGCTTCCCGGCTCACCATCGGCAGCATTGACTACAACATACTTCTTTGGTGAGGCATGCTGAAAAACAGTGAACCACTTACCCCCGGTAAATGTACCTGAACCTCCACATCCCCGAAGATGTGAAGCTATAAGCTCAACCAGGATATCCTGGGAGCTCAACTTCCAGGACGACTCCAGGGCGTGACCTTTCGCCCGGTGATAATCGGCCAGGTTGTAAAACGGATGTTGTGGAAGGATAAAGTGATTCTTCATCATCTTATAATCAATCTCAAGATGAAGAGAAGCAACCAACGGAAATAGTTTTTTATACTTTACTATAATGCTTAGGATTCAGCACGATTGATGTTTATACATGTGCTTGTTAACCTAAGGCACCCACGGAGGCTTAGTGAAACTTGTGTATATTATTCTTCTAATTGTTGCGCTACAGGTTCAGTTTGCTTTTGCCAGCAGATACGATGCTTACTTTCTGGACCGCATGGCGGGGCAAAATAAGGAAACAAGCCAGTTGGCCGAATTGGCCCAGGTAAAAAGTAAGAACCTGGAACTTAAAAGGGTTGCAAGAAAGATCCTCAGGAAAAATCACGCTGAAATAAAAATAATTGAGGAATGGAGAAATAGTTATTTCCAGGATGTTCCGGATTTCTGGGTGATGCCATCAAAAAATCTCCCGGAATTAAGTAAGCTTGAAAATACTGATTTTGATCTGCAATTCCTCGACAAGATGATTGATGTCTTTCAAAAGGGTCGTATACGGTTATTGGATGCCCAGAATAAAGCAGAAAAACCATTTCTAAAAAGTTACACTAAAAAAAGACTGGTGGAATTTGACCGCGAGATAAAGCTTCTCATCAGTCTCAAGAAAAAGATAATGGGCGAAAGTTAACGATTGAGCCCGGGTAATTCCCGCTCAGGTCTTGGGTAATCTTCTTCCTCTTGAATGGTTCTATCATTGTTGTCGCTGCAACCGGTTTGCAGTAGTAAGAGAAAAAAGACAGAAAAGGTTAGTAGAACAGTTTTCATTTGCTACTCCTAGTTGGGAATAGGCTATCATGGTGGGTGAGGCTATTCAAACCTTCATCATTTTCTTCTGAATGGTGTTTTCAAGAAAGTCCTTAAAGCTTGGTTCCTGACTGCTTGCAAGAAAGCAATTTCCTTCAGAAAACTGAATTTCAATAGTTTTGCCGCTCAGGTTTTCAAGATTTGTTTTAACTGATGTAAGGCAATCATTCATTGATTGACCTTTTCCTGAAACATTTATGGAAGGAATTTCAGCAATATATTCACCACCATCCTGCCAACATCTTCCGCGTATATTTAAGCTCATAAGAACTCAATTAAAAGTGGAAGAAAAAAAAGTGCCACCGGTGAAGGTGGCACAATGAGCGGAAGTAATTCTTTTATTGAGACGTGTCTGTGCCTTGTCCAGCTTCTGAGCCAGTACCTGCACCTGGGGCCGCCTGGTCTGAACCAGAACCTTGATTCTGGTTATAACCTTCCTGTTCCATCTGCGCATCAGATCCTGCACCTTGAGATCCCTGATCAGCTCCGCCACCGCCTCCGCGATTGCAACTGACCGAGAGACCGAATAGTGAGAGGACTGTCATCGCTAAAACTAACTTCTTCATAAGCACTCCTTGGCTACTATTGGTTAAGCTATGAATCGGAATCCATAGCATCTACGTCTTCCTGGGCTTCTGTTTCAGAATCTGCGTCTGACTCACTAGCAGTGTCTTCCATCCTCTCATCTTCCATTTCATCATGGTCATGAGCTTCTTCCATTTTCTGGTCTGCAGCTTTCTCATCTTTTTTAGGCTCGGTTGCAGTAGTTTCTTCTTCTTTCTGAATGACAGTTTTTTTCTTAACTGGTCTTGCTTCTTCACGCTGGATATCGCTCGAAGTTGGTGTGGGGGCAGGCTCTGAATAGGCAGGTGTAACTTCTTCTGACTGGACATCACTATTAGAACCGTAACCGCTGTTGGCCTCTTCGCTTTGCTTGTTTCTGTCTTCCTTGTTCTGGCTCGAACAGCCGATTGCGAGCATTAATGTGACTGGTAAAAGTAAGAGAATTTTTTTCATGACCACTCCTTGGTTATTATTCTTAGCCAACTCTATGTAATGCGGTCTAGAGAGTGAACTTGAGTTCACCTGAAATTTGTGAAACCGACTAGATACGTATTGAAACACGCTTCAGTCACATGGTGGCATATTGGCCCTATGTAAATCACAGGTGTAAGTAGGCAAAGGCTTAATTGTGATCTATATCTGCCCTTACATGAATAATGAAAAAAGAAGTTCTCTCCTCATTCTGGCAGCTTGTTTCTTATGGGCACTTGATATTCTGGTGCGTTATCCGATTACACTTCAAGTTAACTTCATTCATATTGTCTTTATTGAGAGTTTATTGGGCCTGCTTTTTGTCACTCCTTGGTTAATCAAGCATGGGCGTCACGAGCTTAAAAGTTTCTCCATGAAGGATTGGTTGCTTGCCATCTTCCTCGGCGGGTTCGGTATGACGGTTGCTGGATTTTTATCAACAGAGAGTATTCTGGAGGCTTCACCCGGAACGTTTTCATTCTTTCAGATTTTTCAACCCCTCTTCGTTGTCTATGCTGCCCATGTCTTCCTGAAGGAAAAAATTGATACCCTTTATTTCTATTGGGGTCTTTGGGTTGTTTTGAGTGCCATGCTGATGTACTCACAGGACCTCGAGATGTTAATGGGCAATGATATTTCCATTGTTCCTGGGGCCATGCTAATTGCCTTTGCAACTATGCTCATCTGGGGTTTATGCACTATTGCTGGTAAAAAATTGCTCATCTCACACAGGCCCTTTACCCTGGTTGCGGTAAGGTGGCTTTTTGCCTTTATATTTTCCCTTGGCTTTATTTCCTTTGATAAAACACCCATTCCCTGGGACCAGATGATGAACTGGGATCTAATATGGAGGTTTGGGTTTATCAGCGCAGTCGCGGGGACAGCTTCCATGTATCTTTATTTTACCGGTATGAGAGACCTTCCTGCTGCAAAAGTTTCTTTCCTGGAACTTTGTTACCCGGCCCTTGGCATCATGTTCTCTGCTCTTTATACCTATGAGAAAGTCAGCTTTCTGCAGGCTATAGGCGTCGTCTCTTTTTTTGCTTTCGTCTTGCTCATTCTTGGCCGCAAAGAGTCACCAGGGGAACTCACACGCAGATTCCCTTGATTTACCTAAAAAGATTCATAACCTGTGCCTGACATGTTAGGCTTGATTACCTTCAAACACAGGATCTCCAATGAAGCCTTTAATTCTTCTTTCCCTTATTCTTATAAGCTTGAACCTTTCTGCGCATATGGAGTCAGAAAGACTCGATGATATCCAGGTCATGGATCACAATGAGTCACAAAACCTGGTGGATTTCGTTCCTAGTGTGACCCAGATCAAGGGAAGAGAATTACAAAAGAGAAGGCAAACAAGTATCGGAGAAATGCTTCAGAATGAGGCCGGAGTCAGCAGTACTTCATTCGGGCCCAGTGCTTCACGTCCTGTGATCCGGGGTCTGGAAGGTGATCGCATCCGTATTTTGCAGAATGGCCTGGGTACTTTGGATGCTTCCACTCAAAGTCTTGACCATGCAGTTCCAGTAGACACAATGACCATCGATCAAATTGAACTTGTCAGGGGGCCTATGAGCTTGCTCTATGGCTCATCTGCTGTAGGGGGAGTCGTTAACCTTCTTACAAACAGGATTCATGCTGTGTATGAAGAAGGATTTTTTTCTCAGGCACTAATTCAGGGTGAAACAGTAAACAATGGACTCAGCTCGGCCTTGCATTTGAATTATGGCAAAAGCAAATGGATGTTGCATGCAGATGGTTCGACCAGGAATTTATCTGACCAGAGATTACCTTCTCATTCCAGGGGTGGTGTAAATCAGGTCAAAGGCAAATTGCCAAACAGCTTTAATAAGCAGGATAACGTTGCCGTGGGAGCATCCAGGATAATGGATCAGGGGCACTTTGGATTATCGCTAAATCATTTTAATACCAATTATGGATCTGTGGCAGAAGAAGAAATTAAAATCGATATGACACAGAATCGTGCCGAGTTTCATTCTGAATGGAGACCCGAAGAAGGGAGATTATTCAGGAAGCTTAAGTTCAAGTCGGCCCAGTCTGATTATAAGCATCTTGAAATAGAAAATGGAGAAACCGGAACAACGTTTAAGAATCAAGGTAATGAATCAAGGCTAGAGGGCATGAACAAGAATGACGACCTAGAGGGAGTCACGGGCATTCAAACCCAGATTTTCAAGTTCTCGGCAAAGGGTGATGAAGCTTTCCTGCCTACATCGGACAATGCAAGAATGGCCCTCTTTACTTATCAACAGCTGGGACTGAATGAGAAAAACTCATTAAGTTTCGGCTCCAGGGTTGAAAACGCTGATGTGAATAAGCGTCAGGATGCTATTTTCGGTCCAGGAGATTCAAGGAATTTTGTTTCTATAAATGGATCTGTAGGACATTTATTCAAGTTCAATACTCAAAGCTCACTTGCAACGAGCCTTTCCTATACCGAGAGGGCCCCTAATTTCCAGGAGCTTTATGCCTTAGGAGACCACCTTGCAAGTGGGTCCTATGAAGAAGGGGAGAGTACACTTGTCAAAGAGAAGGCCTATGCTTTTGAAGTGAGCTTCAAGGCAAATAATCAAATAGGAAAAACTGTGGTAAGTGCCTATACTCAGGTTTTTAAGGACTTCATTGTCCTGAATCCTACCGGCAATGTTGGTACTTCTCCTAATGGCCTCATTGAATATGAATATGACCAGGCCGATGCCTTGTTTTATGGAGCCGACCTGGAAAACCGCCGTGAATTGTCTGAATTAAACAAAGGTGTCCTGACTTTTATTTCCACTGCAGATGTAGTGCGTGCCAAGGATACAGACACAGGAAAAAATCTGCCACGTATCTCACCGCCGAGAATCAGCATGGGCCTTGAATACGCCAAGGATAAGTGGAACACAGATATTGAAGTCCAGCATGTTACTCACCAGACAAAGACATCTCCCAATGAAAGATGGACTGATTCGTACACCCTCACCAATGTGGGATATATGTATAACATAATCAAAGAGGAATCCAATATCAGCCTTTTTGGGCGGGTCAGGAATCTCTTTGACGTCGAAGCTCGCAGTCACGTCTCCATCCTGAAAGAAATTGCACCAATGCCCGGAAGAAACTTAATCATCGGGATCCAGGCCCATTTGTGACAGAGGGAAAACTTAAGGCCTCCAATAAGGATCAATGGGGAAAGAATACTTCCCCGGATCAGGCCGAAAAGATTTTCCTGGAGGGCCCCAAGTCAAAAACCTTTGAATTCCTTCACGCTTTTCATGTGTTCTTTGAAATGATCAGGGGCTTCAGGAAATTACATGACATAGGTCCATGCGTAACCGTTTTTGGATCAGCTCGTTTCGATGAAAAGCATGAGTACTACCAGCTGGCCAGGGAAGTGGGCAGAGAACTTGCACACCATGGTTTTGGAATTATGACCGGTGGTGGACCTGGTATCATGGAAGCTGCTAATCGGGGTGGAAAGGAAAATGGTGCTTTTTCCATAGGGTGTAATATCATTCTCCCTCGTGAACAAAAACCAAATCCATACGTCGATCAGTGGATTGAATTCCGTTACTTCATGGTTCGAAAATTCATGCTTGCTAAATATTCCTATGGTTTTGTCGCCTTACCTGGAGGCTTTGGAACATTAGATGAATTATTTGAAGTCCTCACGCTCATCCAGACCAAAAAAATGCAAAATTTTCCTGTGGTCCTGATGGGATGTGAATACTGGACCCCCTTACGGGAATTAATTGAAGGCCGGCTCGTAAATGCCAAGACCATCAATGCAGAAGACACGAAATATTTATATTTTACCGATTCACCAAGAGATGCGGCCATCTTCATCCAGGATGTGGCCATGAATAAATTCAATCTGAGAAAGGTTAAAGCTGGCCTGTCTTATCAATGAGCACCTGCATTTTCATGCCACCCTTGAGACTTATTTCGTAACCGATGACGGTTGCTCCATTTACTTCAGGTAATCCTGACTGAACATCCTGAACTGGTATTGTGATAATTGAAATGACCTGGATATCCGGCAAGTCTGCAAAAACCCTGGCCAGTATTTTTTCTTTCACTTCCATCGTAATGCGATTTCCTTTCACAGAGCTATCATTGAACTTAACTTCCTCTTCAGTAACAGACTTTTTTATTACTTTGTAAGCGCGCTTTAGTTCGCCTGAGTTGCTATAAAGCGCAGTGAAGGCCTTAGCCTTTTTCAAAAACTCAGGAATGAATTGTGACGAAGAATTAAGCTGGGACACGAGTCTCGTGAGCGATTTAATCTCTTTTTTATCCATAACGAGATCACCATTGAGATGATAGATTCCCAGTATGTTGGACCGATTCGTATCGATAACTATCCAGTAGGGTTGCGAGGCACTTTCGAATTCATTGGATATGAGAATACCTTTCTGTGAAGCTGAGATTGACACTGTCCTGATAATGGTAAAATGATGGGCTTCATTCTCAGGTTGTCCCATTTCAAGGGCATATTCCCTGGGCAGAGATTGGTTAATGACGAAAGAGGTAAATGTTTTTGCCTTGTTAGGAGTCTTAAGAAAGTTAAAGTTTGCAACTTTTGTCACATGCCCCGGAAAAATTATTTCCCAGGTCATTTCGGCCATGGGGAGTTTAGAACTTGAAACGTTGCTGCTTAAACGAGCTTGCATCAATTGTTTGAAGTCATGAATAGTGGCATAAGGATTGGTCGCTAATTCTTTCAGAGCATCTATTACTATTTGGTCAAATGCAATCTTGTCCATTGCCATCTCGCGAGTTTTCCATAAAGCCAAAGAAATTCTTTCCCCGAGCGAGTGAGCTTCCAATTTTGGATGATAAACTTTGGCATGTCCTTCATTATCGAGCAAAGCAGAAGAATCACGGATGGCCTTACCATGAAGCATGACGAGTCCGACCTTTGGATTATCAAGTAAAATATTTGCCATGTAGTCAGCAAAGCCTTCATTCAGTCCATCGATCTCAGTATTTATCGGAGCTGGAAAAAGCTGATGAAAAAAGTAGTGTGAAGCTTCATGAATAATCACTGAGGGATCAAAGCCACTGCGACTTATCTTACCGTGACGAAGCTTAAAGAAAAAACTATTCTTTGCCGGTAAAAAACTCAAAGTCTGATCTTTAGGGTTAAAGAAAGCATTGTTAGTCAGCTTCTTTGACCCTTCTTCATTCTTTATGTCACGATTAGTATAAGTCTTAAGAAAACTAGCCGGTCGATAGAAAAACCTTTCATCAATGAAGTTAAAATACCGGTTTAACCAGTAATAAACGTTTGCCTGCTCTACAATATCCCAATGATCTGAAGTTCCGTATTTAAGGGTACCTTTTTCCACATTGAAGAGATCCTCACGACCACAATTCATATAACAAACACTAAAATTATTACCTTGAAAAAATGAGCGTGGAAATATTGCGGAATAAGATCCTGCTGGATCCTGAACTTGTTTTTTTGATAGCAAGGCCTTCGGCAACTGATCAGGTTTAGCCTTCTTCCAGATATCATTTTCTTCCGCCAGCGCGTAGTCACTTAAAACTTCGATCTCCACCCCAGCAAAAGCCGAAGTAGAGGTCAGGCATAAAATAAGGGCCAAAGTTAAAAAGCGCATTCTTTTTCCGCCATTGGAAATGAGTTACTTTAATTATCGCCCCGGTTAGGCAGGGAAGGCCGATTCACTGTAGGAAATGCAGGGGTGTAGAGGAATTAGACGGCCCCAGAAGTGATTAAAGCCTTGAAATAGCTGTAGTTAAGGGTAAGTCAGTGCAGAAAGGAAGTTTAAGAGAGTTATAATATTGGCCTTTTTTTACCTTCGCTGGCGCTAGGGGATCATCTGGACGAATTTACATCCGCCGGCGGAGGTGGATTGTGTGTAGCTTCGCCGGCGCCGGAGTTATTTCTTCTGGATGAAGTGAATTTTAAAATCTCAGCTACATTATTTACCTCCGCCGGCGGAGGTGGATTGTGCATAGCTTCGCCGGCGCCGGGAGTGACTTCATCTGGATGAAATGAATTCAAAAAATTTTCACTACTCAGATCTCCGCCAGCGGAGGTGGTTTGTGCATAGCTCGCCGGCGCCGGAGTTAGTTCATCAGGATGAAATGAATTCAAAAAATTTTCACTACTCAGACCTCCGCCGGCGGAGGTGTATTGTGCGCAGCTTCGCCGGCTCCGGAATGACTTCATCTGGATGAAGTGAATTCAAAAAAATTTCACTACTCAGACCTCCGCCAGCGGAGGTGGTTTGTGCATAGCTTCGCCGGCGTCGGAGTTACTTCATCTGGATGAAGTAATTTTAAAATCTCAGCTACATTATTTACCTCCGCCGGCGGAGGTGTATTGCATAGCTTCGCCGGCGCCGGAGTTACTTCATCTAGATGAAGTGAAGCCATTTGCATTTTTCAGGCTATAATCAGCAAATGAATGTATTAATTATCGGGGCCACAGGCCTGGTCGGAAAAGAAATTCTCAAACTTGCCCTGGAAGCTTCGGAAGTAACTTTGGTGAAGGTATTTGTACGCAGATCCACCAACTTAATCCACCCGAAGCTGGAAGAGCACATTGTGGATTTCAACCAGATTGATTCATGGAAGTCCAAACTTAATGGCGATATCCTATTCTCGGCAATGGGCACAACTGAGAAGATAGCCGGTAGTAAGGAAGCACAATTCAGAGTTGATTATGAATATCAGTACCATGTTGCTCGGGCCGCAAGGGAAAATGGTGTTTCTGGGTTAGTCCTGATTTCAAGTACCGGCGCAGATGCTGGTTCTCCGTTTTTTTATTTAAAAACAAAAGGACAGCTTGAAGAAGCCTTAAAGAAACTAAACTTTAAGAGTTTAATTATTATGAGACCAAGTCTCCTGGAAGGACAAAGAGAACAACAGAGAAGTGGTGAGAAATTTTCTCATTTCTTCCTGAGCAAATTACCAAAGGTTAAACTTCTTGCGAGAATGTTGCCGGTGGAAGGACGTCAAGTTGCCTTGAAAAGTCTGGAAGTGGCCAGGCAGAGGGCAACCGGAACGGTTACCCTCGAAGCCGCGGACATTTTATTTTAAGTTAATTAATTTGTGACAGTTGTTTCTACTACTTCTTCCTCATCGCCATAGTTTGCAGGTCCGCCTCCAGATGTATTTGTTTCACCGGTAGTGGTTTCTTCAGTAGTGGTTGTAGTTCCACCAGTCGTTGTGTTTTCTTCAGTAGTTGTGGTTGTAGTTGCACCTGCAGAAGTCGTTTCCTCATCCGTAGTGGTAGTTGTTTCACCATTAGTCGTTTCTTCAGTCGTAGTAGTTCCACCAATTTCAGTCGTTGTACCTCCACCAGTCGTTGGTTCTTCGGTAGTTGTTGTTGTCCCACCAGTTGTTGGCTCTTCGGTAGTTGTTGTTGTCCCACCAGTCGTTGGTTCTTCGGTAGTTGTTGTTGTCCCACCAGTCGTCGGCTCTTCTATAACCACAACAGTCGTCGTGCCATCCGCATTGGGTACAGGAATTATTGTCCCATCTTCAATGCCAGCATCTCCGCCAGCTGGAGATGTATAAGGTGCGGTTGGTTCATCATGACGAATGGTTCCCGGGGGGGCTATGACCCGGCCAATAACTCCGCAAGCAATTGGAAGTGTCTGGAAGTTTGTAAAAAAACGTGAATTAGTCCTGGCAGAAACAGGAAGGTTGGCTTCAGGAGCAATTCCCTGGATAATGACAACTTTACCTGTAAGTTTCAGGGCTACAGCTGCATCAAGCTTTAAGTGGAAATCATCTTCATTAGGATCTAATTCTGTCAGGTCTGCCATGAATTTTTCAAATGATGCAACTTCAGAATAAATATACGCACCGAATTCATCGGCCGCAGGATATATATTATTTTCCAGGTCCTGGGAATTCAAGTCTCCATCAAGAGGGATGAGAATTTTTCCGTAAACTTTCTGGCCTTCTATGGCATCTATAAATCCGTCGTTGTTTATGTCGTCCTCAGCAGTTGGACATCTTGTACCTTCATGAATGCTCTGAACGTGGAGGATTGAAGCCGTGAAGGGGCCGCCTGAAAAGCGAACATCTCCTACGAGTTCATCGCCATCTTTTGAAATGGTAAGTGCTCCGAGAACTCTATCGGTAACAATACTGTTTAAGGTCTTGAGCTTTGCCAGATACTGGCCGCCGAACTCAGGTTCAACTTCAACTTCTGCTTCTGGCTTAGTTTCAATTTGTGGATCTTTCGTTTCCTGGACCAGAGGTGCTCCCCCTGAACTTTTTGAGTTCTTAGTACACGAGGAGAGGAATAAAAGGCTACTTACTAAAATGGTGATGCTTAATGTTTTCATTTTTTTCTCCTGACCTTAAACGTCAATGTCATATGCTTCTTTATACGCCTGTCGAACTTCTGATGGATTCCAGTGATTTCTCTCTTTTCCATCCTTGTCCAATACTTCAAGGTCAATCGGCTGGTAATAATACATGGAAGATTTCATAACATAGCACCATCCTGTTTCAGGATAGTTCGCCTGCTCAGAGTAGCTGGTAACCACAGGACATTCAGAATCGTTACTAAGGAAGATATTAGTCCATTGCTGGACTTTCATTGGGCCTTTTTTACCATATTTAAGGTCTGCAACTCTTTCATACACCTGGCCAGCTTCCATGACATGTAAGTAGGGAGCAACGTGGAACCACCATTTGAATGCAAACTTACGTATGTACTTTCTTGTGAAAAATAACCAGATTTTGGAGGTGAAGAGATTATTATTTGCTCTCCACTCATAGGTCCAGATCTGGGCGCGGTTAAAACATTGTGAATCTTTAGGATTTATCCGTGCGGCCTTGAAAATTAAAAGTGCCGCTTCTGGTGAATCAATCACAGAAGGAGTAAAGCTCATTAAGCTCTTCATGCCAGATGGACGATGAGCTTCAATTGGTGAAGCAATCTCGCTTGCAGAAATCACTTCATTATTTTCATTATAAGTAAGTTGAAGCCACGTTTTATTTTCTTTGGCCTCATGCAATTGATCCAGCATTTCTCTGTCTTGCAAATTTATTCTTGCAACCTGTCCGCCTGAAAGGAAAACTAAAGTTTCCTCATCCATTTGGGCACCCATATCAAGGTCATAGACCTGAGTAGTGAGAGTAGTGTTTGCCCACAACGGCAATGAACACATTAAAATTAAGACACCAACGAAGAGACGCATATAACCCCCGGACAATGCAGTATGGTAAAAACATGGTCAATATCTTCAAAGTGATAATTTCTGTCCACTAAAGGTTGGCCCTAGGGTAGAATTAACATTGGCGCGGAGCGTTAGTGGCAAAACCTTTGCACATAACAATTCATGGAATTACGACACGGATTTGTCGTCACACAGCAGTCCCCGGAAGTTAAGATTCACTACGTTGAGTCCAACAACCGTCCCCATAATCCCTTGATTATCTTCCTGCATGGCTTTCCTGAGCACTGGTATTCCTGGGGCGATTATCTTCATGCTGTGGCAAATGAGGGCTATCACGGGGTAGCCTTGGACTTACGGGGCTATAACGAGTCATCGAAGCCGAGTGAAGTTGAAGAATATCGCTTGGATAAGCTGGTAGAAGATGTTTGTGCCGTCATCCAGCATTTTGGTAATAAGAGCACTTTCGTAGTCGGACACGATTGGGGGGGAGTGATTGGGATCCGGGCGTTATCCCGAGAAGCTGACGGGCGTTGTAGTCATGAATGCCCCTTACCGGGAAGCAGTTAAGAAGAATTTCAAAAATGATTTTTGGCTCTCTGTAAAGCAGGGGTTCCGCTCCTGGTACGTTTACTTTTTTCAATTTCCGGTTTTTCCCGAAATGGCCTTGAAGCGCGGCAATCTCAAATCAATTGAGAAAATGTTTTTCGACCAGGTTCACGAGCATAAGTTACTCACCCAATATGATATGGAAGTTTATAAGAAGGCCCTCAGGCAACCAGGTGCCATGGAGGCAGCACTCAATTACTATCGTGCCAATGCCAGGGACTGGCTAAAGTCACCTGAGAAAAAAATCGAAGTTCCCGCTCTTCTCATTTGGGGTGAGCATGATATGGCCCTGGAAAAAGACCTCACTAACGACATGGAAGAATTTTTTCCTGAGGGACTGACTAAGCGCTTTTATCCACATTCATCCCATTGGGTTCATCTTGAGTATCCAAGGGAAATCCAGAACGAAATAGTTTACTTCTTTTCCCTTACCCGACTTAACCGTCACAAAAGCGGCGTTTCTCCAATGATAAGTCTTTAACTGTCAGGAATTACCTACTTTGCCGTCTCATTTTTGAATGCTCCAAAATCAAAACATGCATTAGAATTAGTTAAAAGGATTCTCATTGGATAATGCCTCTGGACTGGTCAAAATGCCGGTCACACATCTCATCAAGTTTGCTGACACTTTTGTTGGCATTGAAGTGCATATTTTCCTTAATGGTAGATTTGTAAAATTAAATTATTCCGATGACCAATTCATAGAAATTTTACGCAAGCTCCAGCAAAAAGACCTTGAAGATGTTTACTTGCAAGCAGCTGATTGCAAGAAAGTTACTGATAGAATCCAGGAATCAATGTCATCAAAGACGTTTTATGACCCGAAAACTACCTCTGAACAAAGAATAGAATCCACAGAAGCCGCCATGAAGGTAGTGAAGCAAGTTATCACTCATCTTGGACCGGACACCGACACAGTTAAGCTGCTGACAACAATCAATAACAGGGCCATGTCCGTTTTAAGTGAATCACCAACTTTGTTTGCCTTTATAAAAAGATACAAGAAGAATTGCTCAGAAGAGTTTTTAAGGACCACCCTTACCAGTTACCTCATGTCTCTGATCATAGATAAATTTACCTGGAAGACGGATGTCCTGAAGGAGAAAGGGGCACTTGCCTCTATCCTCTGCGATATGATGCTTGAGAAAGAAGATTTTAAGATCATTCGCGAATACGAAAAGAACGGAGGAGAGTTACCTGAACGCTTGAGGCAACATCCGATAGAAGTTGCAGAAAGTCTCCGGCAGAAAAGAAATCTTATCCCGAGCGAGACTTTGACAATCATCGAACTCCATCATGAGCTTCCGGACGGCAGGGGGTTCCCGCGAAATATCACTGCTACACGTTTCAACCACCTGGCCTGCATCTTTATCCTGAGCCAGAAGTTTATCGAGGAACTATTCGAGGCCAACTTTGACTTCGATAAGCGCCTCGAGATTATACAACGGCTCCAGAAGAAATATTCTTCAAAGAGTTTCGAAAAATCCATGGATGCCCTGATCGCTGTAGTGGATACCTAAGAGTTCACTATATAACCACCATTGGGATCTATGACCTGTCCCGTCACATAGGCTGCCTCTTTACTTGCAAGCCAGGTAAAAGCACCGGCACACTCATTAGGTTGTCCTGCCCTTTTCATTGGTACCTGTTCACCAAAGCTACCAACTTTCTTCTTATCAAATGATGAAGGAATAAGGGGAGTCCAGATTGGACCTGGTGCCACAGCATTCACGCGAATACCTTTTTCGGCCAGATTTATTGCCAGGGCCCTGGTAAGGCCAATGATCGCACCTTTTGTGGAAGTGTAATCCATAAGATTAGGATTTCCTTTGTAAGCATTCACAGAGGCATTATTGATAATAGATCCGCTATCTTTTGGCAGGTAATCAAGGGCCGCCTGGATCAGGTAAAACTGCGAATAGATATTGGTCTTGAAGGTTCGGTCAAATTCATCTTCGGAAATTTCCCTCAGGTCTTCATGAACATGCTGTTCTCCTGCATTGTTGATCAGGATATCGAGTCGTCCCAATGATTTCACAGTCTCTTTTACAGCGGACATGCAGAAATCTTTGAAGCCAATGTCCCCGGGAATCAGCATGCATTTTGATCCATAGGATTCAACCATCTGCTTGGTTGTGGCAGCATCCTGGTCCTCATCTTTATATATGATAGAAATGTGCGCGCCTTCGTTGGCAAACGCCAGTGCCACCGCTCTTCCGATACCACTATCGCCACCAGTGATGAGAACAACCTGGTTCTTGAATTTATCAACTCCTTTATAGAAAGGAAGACATTCAGGTTGCGGTGACATGGCATGTTCATCACCCGGCTGATTTTCCTGCTTTTGGGGTTTGATATTCTGGCTCTTATTTACAACGTCTGAGATGCTGGAATTTTTTTGCATATTGTCCTCCTCAGTGGATAACATAATAATAAATTCTTCACGCGGGTCAGCGATAGTAAATTAATCTTCAATTGCTTAAGGATAAATTCAGGAAGAAGTGCAAGCCATCGTGTTAAACTTGACTAGTATAAGTTTCCTGTGACTTCCGATTTATTTCGGGCCAACATTTCGAGAGCATCAGACCAGGAGGGCAAAAATGCTTAATAACGCCTTTGATCCAGAGCCATTACAACGCACCGAGAATGCTCCCAGTGAGGACATAAGTGAAGAGCTTTGGCCTAAGCGTAAAAAGATTATGATCATCGATGATGATATGAACTTCCGTTTGGCCGTCTCAGAGATACTTGTTGATAATGGATATAGCGTCATGACCGCCAAGGATGGGGAAATGGCACTCAATCACCTGATTCATGAAAGAGATCTGCCAGATTTAATTTTGGTAGACCTGATGATGCCGATTAAGAGTGGGTTAGAATTCAGGAGGGAGCAGATTCAGTTAGATGAAATTTCTGACATCCCGGTGGTATTTGTAACCGGCTATGGAATTATCGATGGCGAGTTATGTATTCAAAAACCTTTTGAAGCAAAAGACTTTATCACGCAGCTAAAACAGTATGTGAAATAAAAAAAGGGCCTTCGGGCCCTTTTTTTTGACCAAAAAAAGCCGCCCTGGAGAGGACGGCAATCTTCATTGGTAATAAGTAAAATTGTGTTTAATGGGGACTAAAGTTTTCCTTTATCAGGGAAATACCAGCTATGTGCAAACGTTCCTCCTGGTTAGTGATACAACTATTATAACCTGAAAAACTGCTTTGCTTTTTTCCAATCTTTTATCGGTTACTTGCAACTCGTATATCCCTTCTCATAGAACGTATAAAGGCCGGAATGAGTCTAATAATTGGCACCTGGTTTAGGCCGCACACTTGCATCTAAAAGCTATAAGTCACACCAGATAAGGAGTTGACCTATGGACAAGCAAGGGAGAGACGATGGCCGCTTCAAACCATCCAGTTTTGGAAAAACCGGTCGCCTGCCTGTTGATGCCTATGAAGATGAAAGAGGTATGAAACACTGGTCAGAGGGGCCTAAAGTATATCAACGTTCTGATGTCAGCATAAAAGAGGAAGTGTGTGAGCAGTTAACCCATTCAGATTATATTGATGCCAGTGAACTTGAGGTTTCAGTTATAGATGGAATTGTAACACTGGAAGGTTTTGTAAACACCCGTTCTGCAAAATGGCTAGCAGAAGATCTGATAGAAGACCTGCCCGGCGTAGTGGACATCCAGAATCACATAAAACTAAGTGGAACGGATAATCTTACAAAGGGACTTTATTAAAAGTTTATCGGAGCTTTATGGCAAAGAAATTAAAATTAACAGAAGACTTGGAAAAAGAACCTGAATTCCAGGACCCAGACATAAAGCTGGAGGAGGAAGATGATGAGTATTGGTTACTCGATCATGAATATGAGGATCAATGGGGTGCATATGAATGAAGAAGAAAATAAAGAATTTAAGGTGAATTATAATGTAAGCAAGGATGGAAAAGAAAGTGAAGTTCCTGATTCACTTTATCCAGGAGTCAGTGGAAAAACACAAAGAGGTGGAACCTGGTTTAATCGTAAGGCATATGATGAACAACGAAGCTTCATGGGAATGGACCCTAAAGGCTACCGCAGGTCAGATGACAGGATATATGATGAAGTGTATACAGCGCTCAAAAAAAGTCCTGACGTCGATGAAACTCACATTGGAGTGCAGGTCCACGAAGGCCAGGTCAACCTTTCGGGCTGGGTACATAGCAGGCAAAGTAAAAGATTAGCAGAATATCTTGTGGAAGACTTACCAGGGGTTGAGGCCGTCATGAATGAGCTCAGGGTAGTTAAGGAAGATGATATCGAAAACAGTAACACTATTTAAGGAGGACTTATGTGGAAGATCTATCTGTTCAGGAAAATTCCGCTAATCGCTGGAGGTGTCTGGCTTTTTTTACAACGTAAGATAATAGTTGATGGAATACTGACTGTTTTGACCCAGAGAGTATTCAGGGTCATTGGAAGTCGCTTCCCTCGTTTAAGTTTCCTCAAATCAGCAGGAGGACAAGCGACACATTAAGGAGCAAGATATGAGCAGGCACTTGGTGGTGCCTATGAAGAGAATAGGGGAAGAAGAAGTGCGGATGATAACCTTGGAAGGGATGACAACCCTTTTGAGAATGGCAAGCTCTACAACTGGAATCATAGGCATGGTTGGGACAGATACTTTGACGCCAGTTATGACCGCGATGCCAACCGTCCCCATGGTGGGGCGCTCATACATCACGATGATGGCGGCCACCGTGGCAAGGGACCCAAGGGTTATAGGCGACCGGACGAAAGCATCTACGATGATGTTTGCCAGATGCTGACTTTAAGTCCTGATGTGGACGCCGGAGACATCAAAGTCACAGTCAAGGAAGGCGTGGTTACACTTAACGGAACTGTAGAATCCCGGCAGGCCAAGCGAATGGCCGAACTGGAAATAGAAAATATTTCCGGCGTCATGGATGTACAGAACTACCTGGCGTTCGAAAGGTCGTCTCCACCCGTACCAAAAAATATTTTTGAAAATCAAGAAGAGGGCCGGCATTAATGGGTAAGAAAGCAGTGTTTTTAGATAGGGATGGAGTCTTAAACCAGACAATCTTCCGCATGGGGAAGGCGCGAGCACCCTATTCTCTGGAAGAACTCAAGCTTTTTGATGGCGTGATAGATGCTATAAAAGAGCTTAAGGCAGCAGGCTATTTCCTGGTCATTGTTACTAATCAACCTGATGTGGCCCGTGGCTGGGTTGGAAAGTTGATTGTAGAAAGTGTTAATAAGACCATCATGGAAGAGCTAAAAATAGATTCACTTCAAGTGTGCTATCACACCGAAAAGGACAATTGCCTTTGCCGTAAACCAAGGCCAGGTATGCTACTTGCCGCCAGGGATGAATGGGGGATAGATATGACTCAATCCTTTATGGTTGGTGATCGGTTCAGTGACATCGAGGCCGGTAGCTCCGCTGGTTGCCGGACCATTTTAGTTGGTGAAGGAGATAATGTGCCAGCACTGGTAACTCCCGACTTCTTTGCATCTTCACTTTTAACTGCTTCACGCTGGATTCTAAGCAGGCCCTAGCTGCTGCCGGCCGGTATCACATTTGCTAATATAAAATCATCTATAAATGGGAGGTGTCCTTTGTCCAAGCCTAATTTTAAGCCACTACCTCTTGATCAGCAGACCCTCGTCATCACCGGGGCATCTAGTGGTATAGGCCTTGCGACCGCTAAGATGGCCGCAGAAAGAGGGGCGAAGGTAGTCATGGCCTCCCGAAATGGTGAAGAGCTTCAAAGGCGTGTGGATGAGATCACAGAGGCCGGAGGGAAGGCCATTGCAGTCATGGCAGATGTTTCAAAAATGGAAGACCTCTCCAGGCTACGCGATAAGGCGCTTGAATCCTTTGGTCAAATAGATACCTGGATTAATAATGCGGGAGTTTCCTTGTACGGATACCTGATGGACAGCTCCATGCAGGATGAGCGCAAGATTTTTGAGACCAATTTCTGGGGAACCAGAATGGGATCATGTATTGCAGTTGAAGAGATGTCTGAAAAAGGTGGAACACTCATTAATATGGGGAGTGAGGTTTCAGTTGCTGCCGAACCCCTCCTTGGTATGTACTCGGCAAGTAAGCATGCCATTAAGGCCTTTACAGATTCCCTGCGTTCGGAATTGAAGGACAGGAACATACCAGTTGAGGTTTGTCTCATCAGGCCTACTGCCATCGATATTCCTTTTGCAGATAGGGGAAGGCCATCAATACCTGAACCTGCTTATGATCCAGACATTGCCGCGGAAGCAATCCTCAAGTGTGCAGTAAATCCCCAGCGGGATGTTTACGTAGGGGGACCAGCCAGGCTTTCTGCTATTCTTGATACATTTTTTCCGAGGATTAAGGACATTGTTTCTGAGTCCCGTATGAAAGACTTGCGAAAAGGTGAAGTGGTACCGAAACAAAGCCTTTATAAGGACATCACGACTGCAAAGGTTGCTAAGTCTCTAAGTGGCACTATCAAAAAGTTGAAGAAGCCAACTAATCATGAACCAGGAAGGGAAATATGAGAAGACGAAGTCATAATTATTCAAATGAAAACACTACCTCTGAAAACATCAATTACGATGACAAGTATGTGAACAGCGGAGAGTCGGAGTTCAGTCGTGACATGACAATTCCTTTTGATGAAAATGAAGTCCTTTCTGAAAGGCATTTTGTAATAGGTGATGGTGGCCAGGATCATTATGGAAAGGGTCCTAAAGGATACCGTCGTGCGGATGGTTCTATTTATGAAGAAGTTTGCCAGGCCCTTTGGCGATCACCTCAGGTTGATCCACGTGAGATTGAAGTGAAGGTTGACGGCGGTGTGGTGACACTTAGCGGGACCGTTCATAAGCGAGAATTTAAGCGTTGGGCCGAGAGATTGGTTGAGGATGTTCCAGGCGTTGAGGACGTGCGTAATGAAATAACAGTTGATCCCGATTCAGGCGGGCTTGTACAAAATAGGACAGGAATGATTTAAGAAATGTCCCTTTTTGCCACAGAGCTGCTTTAAATGAGAGCTTAAGGTGGCCTTAAAGTTGGCCGTCAGTTTGCTTAAAAAGTTTCATCCAGGAAACTAATGCACTTAGTAATATTATTATCGATTTTCCTTGTTGTCTCTTGTGGCAAGGCTGCAAACCCTGAGGGTGACCAGCTTGTTCAGAAATCCAGCATGGAGAGTCAGGGTTATTATCGGGCCCCTTTTGTTCTTATTAACAAATCCTTATCAAAAGGCGTTTCTGGTAGAGGGTCATTTTTTATCAATCCTATTCAGTTCTACGCTAAAGTTAACCTGACCACCCCCTGGAGGGATATTACTCATATTCAAATGCTTCACGCTGGAAACCGATGTCCAGACCGGAAGGATGATATCAACGCTGATGGATATGTTGATGGAATGGAGACCATGAGTGCTTCGGGTAAGGGAATCCTTCCGCTTGATTACAATATCCGGTCCCGCACCGGAAAATTTACTGTCTATCCTGTATCTGATCCGGAAGGAAAATACGTTTATAGCCAGGCTACTTCTACTACAACATTAATGTATGACTTACGAACGGCCGCCAGAACGGGGCCCTTAGACTTCATGGGAAGATTGGAGAAAAACGAAGAACTCACATTAGATCAAAGGGTAGTCATTGTTTATGGAGTACCCGAGACTGAATACTTACCTTCTACGGTAAAAGGTTTTGAAGGTTTCCCCCCCCACATGTCCCTGCCTATTGCCTGTGGCAAGTTTGTAGAGACGGATGAAGTCTTTCCTTAGTAATCGTCCTCAAGGTATTCCTCTTCACGATCCATTTCCAGGTTTTCATAGGGATAAATTTCTTCATGAGGACTGTAAGGGGCAACCGCTTCTTCTTCCTGACGTTCTTCCTCTGCACCATTAGAGAAGGCTTCAGGGTTTACCTGGTCACCGTCATAGAAGTTTTCTTCCGGCGTTGGTGGGACTAAGTCGATTTCCCGCTTGGGTTCGGCCGCCGCATAACCATTCATGGCAATCAACAGGAACAAAAAAAAGATAGAGGTCATTTTCATATAAAAACTCCCTTAAAAAGATTGAAGTGTAGCGCGTAAGCTGCAGCACCTCTTAATTTATTTTGCGGACCCGGTTATAATGTTCATCGTGAGCAATAACTAAGGGGTCCATAGTGATTAAAAAATTCCTTGCAAAAAAAGCCATTAAAAACCTGACCAAGTTCGCTGCTAAACGCGAAGCTCAGGTCATCTTAGGCACCCTTGCAACTATCGCCGGGCATCGTGCACTCCAAAAAGTTTCCGAAAAATATCCCAAGCTTAAATTCCTCCGGGAAAAGAAAACTGCCTGACCTAATGTGCATAAGGTACATCCCCGATCCTTCCGGATTTTTTCAGGGGAGTACCGATGATATTTTTCTTCTCTCCGGTTAACTCAATCCATTTCCCGAAGGCTTCCCAATAATTCAGGATATACTTCCCGGTTTTCTCATCCAGGAGCTTGCCTTTTTCATCAAATGCCTTGCTCGCCTGAAAGTAAAATTCCGGTTGTGCCATTACAGGCATATTAAGGTAGGCAAGGACTTGTCTCAAATGATGTTGGGCCCCAAATGTTCCTACATTACTGATGGTAGCACCCATCACTCCCGCTGGTTTGCGGTCCCAAAGATTTTGTCCATAAGGCCTTGAGCCCCAGTCGATGGCATTTTTAAGGACACCTGGAAATGATCGGTTGTATTCCGGAGTGATAAATAAAGCTGCATCCGATTCCCGAATTCTTTCCTTGAACTCGGTTACATAATCCGGCGGTTCAAGCTCAAGATCCTGGGAAAAAAAAGGCAAATGAGAAATATCAAATTCCAGAATCTCATACCCTTCAGGTGCACGCTCACGTACGGCCTCAAAAAGTTTTTTATTCAGAGAGCCGCGGCTTATGCCACCCACTAGAGTTAATATTTGAAAGCTCATAAATAAGTCCTCTGATAATCCCTCTTACTAGTGAAACACAAGTCTGCCCGGGGGGTAACTTAAGAGCACATGAAGTATTTTCTAATACCTCATTAGTCAAGTTCGGTTTATTTGGTAACATTCTTGCATCTTCAAAAAATGATATTAACCTCCAAATAAGGAAGGAATTTTATGGAAATATATGAAGTGCTGCAAAGAGATCATGTGGAATTAAAACAATCATTAAGTGAGCTCATTTCACTTAAGGAAGATGATGAATATAGATTCGTCCTTATGGAAGAGATAAGTAATGCACTGGTTCCCCATTCAAGGGCAGAAGAAGCAGTTTTTTATAATACATTGAGGGCCGTCAATGCAGACAAGAGCTTGGTTCGTCATGGTTATAAGGAACATCTTGAAGCTGAAACATTATTGCGTACCATGCAGATCATGGACAAACTTGACGTAAGCTGGAAGGCCACTGCAGAGAAGCTTTTAGATGCAGTTTCACATCATATAAATGATGAAGAAACGGATATATTTACAGAGGCCCGCAGTGTGTTTACAAGCGAGGAAGCTACTATGATGGCCGAGGCGTTTGAAGAGCTTAAGGCCAAAGTTTCGCAGGAAGGAATTGTTAAGAATACTATGGATATGGTTATTAATATGATGCCGCCAAAATTTGCGGATAAGATCAGGGATATTGGGACTGGGTCGCAGGCCTGATTCACGGAGAGATTGAACGGGCACAGGATGGGTTTATTTCCCGTCCTGCCCTTCCAAAAGCTCCGTAATAATATTACGGATGTCATCATCATCTTCAACTACTAGGATAGAATTACAATGTCTCGAAGGCATCCCTGCCACCTTTTACTTCCTTAAATGACTATCCAGGTGCTCAGAATGATTGGGCTATTGCGAACTTTCGCCTCGATGAGCGGACAATCTGCCACACTTAATCAGTTTTTACGCATCAAGTCGCTCGGTATCCAAATTACTTACCTCTGGCATTATTGTTGCTGTGGGTATATTCCATGGCAAATAGTAATTGATTAAGGAGAAAGGTTAATGAAAACGATAGTCGGTATTCTGATAGGGACCAGCCTTTTAGGTCTGGTTTCTTGTGGTGGGAACAAGAGTTCATCTCCTACTGTTTCTCAGCTCAGTAAAGAACCATCTACTGAACCAGAAAAAGAAGAAATCATCATAGAAGACGACCATGGTATTTTTAAGGCCGATTTGCATCCAATAGCTGGTGACCTCGTAGGTCAGCCCACTGGTTCATTTACTGTAAGCTATATTGGGGAAACACTTAAGTTTGAAGCTGAAGTATTTGGAGTGGCCAGTGATGTAATGCACTTTCAGACAATTCATGCTGGATCGGCTTGCCCTGGGGATAATGCTGACGTTAACCTTGATGGTGTAGTTGATGGAGTTGAAGGAACGGCCAGTTATGGACTTTCCTTAATCCCAGTTGACTTTAATCTCATGACCCAGATTGAAGGAATGGAGTTCGGACCGATTGCAAATGAAGAAGGTTATTATACTTATCGTAAGAAAGTACCATTTCAATCTCTCATGTCCGACCTGACAGCTGAAGACAATGACATTGAAGACAACCTGGTAAAAATACTTCCGGAGCAAAAGTTGAAAATGTCAGACAGGGTAGTCGTGATTTACGGAGTATCAAGGGATACAGTACTACCAGCAACATTTTCATCAGTTGGAGAAATGCAAGGCCACGAAAGTGTGCCGGTTGCTTGTGGAAGATTAGTCAGACAGTAATTATTCAATAAGCGGATCCATGTAGGATCCGCTTTATTTGTCACGGAATCAGCACTTGAGGTGATGATGAACGACACTCTTTTATGGTCTTTTGTTGGTCTATACTTCGTAGGTTTTATCTGCGCTTGTGGTGCCCTGCTTGAGTCGCGAACTCCTCAAGGTGCTACCGCCTGGGTGATGTCTTTAATATTCATTCCATTCCTTTCAGTTCCATTTTACCTGACTTTTGGGCGTACCAAGTTCAAGGGATATAATACCAAGCGCCGGTTGATGGATTCAAAAGTGGACGATGAGTTCAAGTCCCTCAAAACTTTTGATGACAGTCTTTTCTCTGTTCTGGACGAGATAAAACTTCTCGCAAATATTATTAATACCAAGGGAGTTCCCGGATTCACCAGGCGGAATTCAGTAGAATTACTGATAGACGCTGAAGTTGGGTATGCATCGATGCTGGAAGAACTGGAGAAGGCCACCAATTATATCATTTTCCAGTTTTACATTTTTCGTGACGATGAAATCGGAAATAAGTTTGCAGATGTCTTAATGAGAAAGGCAAGGGAAGGAGTAAGAGTATCATTTATCTTTGACGAAATTGTGAAAGAGTTTTCTAAGGAATTCATTGAGAAGATGAAGGATTCAGGAGTTAAGATTGCTCCATTTAATGAACATAAATGGCTTGGACATGCCCAGGTAAACTTCCGGAATCATCGGAAGATAGTCATTGTAGATGGTAAGGTTGGATTCATCGGGGGACTGAATATTGGTGACGATTACCTTGGGAAATACCCCAAGATCGGTCCCTGGAGAGATACCCACTTGCGATTCAAGGGGCCTGCTGTCATTGCCGCCCAGCTCACATCCGCCAAGGACTGGATGTGTGCAGTGGGAAAACCCATTGAAGCAGACTGGGAGATTTATCCTTCCGAAGAAGATGCCAATGTCCTGGTCTTAAGTACCGGGCCGGCGGATGAAAAACATGTCTGCTTGCTCTCGCATATCGCATTGATAAATTCAGCTAAAGAAAGAGTGTGGATTGCCAATCCTTATTTTGTCCCACCTGAACCCCTGGTAGATGCCATCTTCCTGGCCATTCTCCGTGGCGTGGATGTGCGTATACTTGTTCCTTCCTATACTGATGCCAGGTCGATCCTGCTGGCCTCACAGATTTATCAGGAAAAGGTAATTGATCATGGTGGACGAATCTACCGTTACAGTCCAGGCTTCCTTCATCAGAAGGTCATGTTAATAGATAACTGCTTTGCAAGTGTAGGCTCGGTTAATTTTGATTACAGGTCTATGTACATCAATTTTGAAGTCACGACCATCAGCACAGATAAGAAATTTGTCAGTGATGTTGAGCAGATGCTTGAAAAAGATTTTTCTGTTTCTGAACGGGCACTTTCTAAAGACTATAAAGAGCAGCCCTTGTTTAAGAAGATCTCCGTGAGAGGGGCCAACTTGCTGGCACCAATCTTATGAGCAAGGTTGTTAATGATGATGACAACAAGGTCTTTATTATTACATCTAAAATTGGTGATAAAAAATCGGGCTTCGTCATCACCTGGATATCTGAGGCCAGTCTCAATCGTAAGAATCCAAAAATAATCATGGTGGTATCAAATTTTAATGCAGGTCTATCAACTCTGGAGAAAAGCCATTCCTTCTGTCTGAATCTCCTGAGCAAGGATCAATTAAAAGAGTTTTATACTTTCGGCGTCAAATCCAGCACCTCCTTCGACAAATTTGCTCATGTTGATCATGTCGTTACAGGCAGGGGAATTGAAATAAAAGGGTGTGCCGGATATGTTCATGGCCGGATTGATGACATTTTCTCTACACCGGACCGAAAGATACTTTATTGCACAATAGAGGAAGAAAGAGAAACAGGCCGTCCTCAAATGATCCTAAATGAAGTTTTAGGGCAATTAGAGGAGCCTTGGAAAAGTGAACTCAAGTTAAAGTTTGAAAGAGACTCTTTACGGGATGAAAATCAATTCCTATGATTGAGGAACGATACATTAATCAAGGAATTTGCATGAAAGCATTAGTATGCCTGTTATTTGTCTTCTCTGTTTCAGTTTTTGCTGCCAACCCGCTTGTTACCATGGAAACTTCCCTGGGATCCGTGGAAATTGAACTGAATGAGGCCAAAGCCCCGGTCTCAGTTAAAAACTTCCTTTCCTATGTGGACAAGAAATTTTACGACAACACTATTTTTCACCGTGTAATAAATAACTTTATGATTCAAGGTGGAGGTTTCACCAAAGACATGAAGGAAAAGAAAACCGGCAAATCCATAACAAACGAAGCTGCAAATGGACTCCAGAATAGCGTCGGGACTATTGCCATGGCCCGGACTTCAGATCCTAACTCTGCAACTTCTCAATTTTTTATCAATGTCAGCAACAACTCCAGCCTGAATTATACTGGTCCAGGTCCTTCAGCAATTGGTTATGCAGTTTTTGGTAAAGTTATAAACGGCATGCATATAGTGGAAAGGATCAAGGCAGTGAAGACCGGAACCATATCGGGCTATAGTGACGTGCCTATGGACCCGGTCATCATTAAATCAATTCGTCGAAAGAAAATTTAGTGATAGGAGGCGTGACTTTTCGCCTCCTCAAATTCATAAACAAATTTTTCAAGTTCATCTTTTGAGAAATCTTCCTTGGCCTCATTGAAAAGTAATTCTTCTTCTTCATCCACATGGATCTGAAGGCTCTCCTTTAGATCCTTGAAGAGATCATTCCATTCAGCTTTTCCAATGTCTGTTTCATCCAGCATAGCGAGCATTTCCTTGATTTCCTGATGCTCATAATCTGCGTCGTCAGCCATTTCAATTGCTTCTTTGTCCTTTATTTCAGATCGAATCTTGGCATATAAAGTCTGTTCTTCTCCTTCCATGTGAGGAATAAGTACTTTCTTCATCTCATCATAATATTCCAGCTTTTTCTGGGGATCCTTACAACGCTCCACCTTGAGCAGCATAATCTGCAACTCCCTGTGTTCTTCCTTAATCTTACTCAAAATATTGTCTTCCATGACTTTACTCCTTGAATTAATTATCCTGGAATTCATCCAGTTTCTTTTTTCTTTCACTAGGTACATCATATCGGTGGGCTTCAGTTTCATCCTGCCGGGCTTCCTCCCTTTCTTCTTCCTCAATTTTTTCAATTTGTTGGTTTAATCTTTCCAGGACATCTGGAGGAATTGGCTCAGGCTTTGGATTAGGCTGTGGATTTGCAAGGGCTATAAGGATTGCTGCAATTAAATGTTTCATAATGCTCCTTACAATATTTAAACAGCACATCATGAAAAAATGAATTTAAGATCATCTTAAGGCTCGCTATTTCGGTAGTCATGAAAGTAAACGGTTAAGTATCCTTAAATGGTATTTCTGGTCCAAAACATCAAAGGAGGATCTATGTTTTTAAAGTACAAGGCAAAGAAGGCCGTTAAAAAAATTATTAGTGGGGCACCTTCAAGTGAAATCAGTAGTGCAGTCTCTGGAGTTGTCAGAGAAGCTTCTCGTCAGGTGGCCAAAAAAGTTAATAAGCTTGAGCTACCAATTAAAGTTAAGATCACCTCTCGCTAGCAAATTCGGGGAAGGAGCATTACTGGTTCTTCCCCGTACTTGCCAAAACATGACCGGATATGGCACTGTTTTGATATGAGATGGTGCTACCTTTTATTTTTTTGTCTTTCCCAGTCTTTTGCGGCTACCGGGGAATTCTCACTCCTCCTCCAGGGTATTCAAACCCGAAGCTCATTACATCCACGAAATGTTTATCTATACCTGCCCCACGGTTATGAAAGCCGTGGAAATCTCCGTTATCCTGTTCTTTATATGCATGATGGGCAGAATCTCTATGATCCCGCCAGGTCGACGTATGGCGAAACCTGGAAAGTAACTGAAACCTTAAACCATCTCATTGCCCAAAAATTGATTCCGCCAATAATTGTTGTTGGCATAGATAATACTTCCGAGCGCATGGCCGAATACACCCATGACCGTGAGGCTTCACGTCCTCAGGGTGGCAAGGCCCATTCATACCTGGAATTCATCACCTATGATTTGAAACCTTATATTGATCATGTGTTCGCCACCCGTCCGGAAGCCTCATCTACGGGCATTATGGGCTCTTCCTTAGGGGGATTAGTTTCGCTTTATGCAGGGGCCATGTTTTCAGAAACTTTTGGTCTTATTGGGGCGATGTCGCCATCGGTATGGTGGAATAATAAATCTATCCTTTCAATCATTCTCCATTCACCCAAACCGGAACGTATTTACCTTGATAGTGGCACAGGAAGTGGGGAACGCCCTGCTGATGCAGAATTGGCTGCCCGGGTTTTCACGCAGTCTGGGGGCAGGAACATTATGATAGAAATACAGCAAGGGGCCACTCACAATGAAAAATACTGGGCCCTTCGTTTACCCAAGGCCTTGAGATTTCTTTTCGCTCGAAAGTAAAACACTTAGCTCCAGCATAATTCACCTAATCTTTAGCTCAATCTTATGCCTGCGTATTTTCACAGTATCAGATCCTCCATTACCTTTTAAATTAGGTAAGGCCAAGGAGGGCACAGATGAGACTTTTATTAGTTCCATTTTTACTTATGGTAACCATGACATCAGCATGGGCGGACCGGTTTCAATCGCGCATCTATCAAATCGATATCAGTACCCGCCCTGGCAATCCTCATCTGGTAAAGTTTGAGAATGGGAGAGTCGCTTTTTTAAATCCCTCTGAAGTCCCGACTATGAAGGCACTCAAGAACAGTAAGCTTGATGGTGATGTACTGGAGCTTGAACTTGACCAGAATTTTGATCTGGTTGCTGCGGCCACTGTGGAAAGCGGTCACGGTCCGCAATCTTTTGAACCACCCAATAATGCTGATAATAATATGCTTATGTCTTACACTCCATCTGTTCTTGGAGGACTTTCCTCCGCCCAGACAATTTTCTCCCGGATGAAGAGAGGGTGGCAGTACGATTCCCAGTGCTATAACAGGGCACATGTATGGGCCTATGAAGAATTTAAGCGCTCTACGTTTAAATCCCAGAAACTCTTTTTGTTCTTCACTAGTCGTTATATCCGGAATTATCGATATAAGTGGTGGTTCCATGTTTCACCCATGGCCCTGGTCAGGGAAAGCGGTGTTATTAAAAGGCGCGTTCTTGACAGGCGTTATACCAGTGGCCCTCGTTATGTAAAAACATGGACTGACCAGTTCATTGCCAGTAAGCGCAGCTGTCCTATCGTTGCAAGATACTCCCAGTATCGAAACAACCAGGAAACCCAGGATTGCTACCTGATACCAGTGAGTCAGTACTACTGGCAGCCGAGGGATATTGAAAACTATGAAAAAACGGGATATGAAAAGACCAGTTTCATCCAGTCCGAAGTTAACTGGTCCTACTATGAAGCATTTTAAAAATTAGCTATGGGTCTTCAGGTAATATGGGGCCAGGAACGTAATGCTTGAAAATAAGCATTTAGCTCCAATATTATTTATATTTTCTTTAGCCCCCATCCAACATCTGCGTATTTCACAATCTTAGTGCCTCCATTACTTTCTTTAATTAGTTAAAGCCAAGGAGGCACAGAATGAAATTAGTTTCAATATTACTTATGTTCTCTATGACTTCGGCATGGGCCGAACGATTCCAATCCAAAATTTATCAAATCGATATTAGTACCCGTCCTGGGGATGCCCATCTGATAAAGTTTGAGAATGGGAGAGTGGCGTTTTTAAATCCTTCGGAAGCTGCGACACTGAAGGTACTTAAGATGAACAAGCTGGATGGTGATGTACTAGAGCTTGATCTTGACAAAAATTATGATCTTGTGGACTCAGCAATAATTGAAAACGGACAAGGTATGCAAACCCTTGAGCAACCTTCTTTTGCAACCGCAAATAAATCTATGTCTTATAAACCTTCTGTCCTGGGAAACCTCTCTTCCGCAAAGACAATCTTTTCGCGCATGAAAACAGGATGGCAGGTTGAATCTCAATGCTATAACAAGGCACACGTTTGGGCCTATGAAGAGTTTAAGCGCTCAACATTTAAATCCCAGAAGCTCTTTTTGTTCTTCACCAGCCGTTATATCCGGGATTATCAATATAAATGGTGGTTCCATCTTGCACCCATGGCCCTGGTCAGGGAAAATGGTGTTGTTAAAAAGCGCGTACTTGATAAGCGATTTATGACTGGCCCACGTTATGTTAAAACATGGACCGATAATTTCATAAAGAGTAAGCGCAACTGTCCTTTCGTGGAGAAGTACTCCCAATATCGCGACCACCAGGAAACTGAGGATTGTTACCTCATACCAGCAAGCCAGTACTACTGGCAGCCGAGAGATATTGAAATCTATGAAAATACAGGAGCTGAAAAGACCAGTTTCTTCCAGCCAGATGTGGACTGGGCTTACGACGAAGCATTTTAAACTATGGCATCATTTGATAAAATTCACCCCTTAAGTGTTCCCGGAAGTCTTTTCGTGGACACTACTTGCATCGATTGCGGGACTTGTTTTCATCTGGCCCCAGACTTTTTTGAAGAGGCCAGTGATGACAGGTCCTATGTTAAATTCCAGCCGCGCTCAGGCCATGAATGGCTTGAGGCCAAGCGCGCTCTGATTTCTTGTCCCACCAATTCAATTGGAGTAAAAAATGCTCCCGAAGAATTTAAAGAAGCCCCAATAGCCTTGCCCTTGCTTATTTCAGGTAATGTTTATTATTGCGGCTACACCTCACGGGATTCATTTGGTGCCTCTACATATTTCATCGTGCGAAGTGAAGGAAATGTGCTTATTGATTCACCAAGGTTTAATCCTGCCCTGGCCCGTGAATTCGAACAAATGGGTGGCATTAAGACAATGATTCTCACGCATAAGGACGATGTGGCAGACCATGAGCTCTGGGCCAGGCATTTTGGTTGTGAAAGGGTCATTCATGAGGATGAATTAGATACGTATACGGCCCAGGTTGAAAAAATCCTCGCCTTTAACTCTCCTCTGGTTCTGGATTCAGAAATCACCCTCATCCCGACACCAGGACACACCAAGGGCCATATCACCATCCTTTATCAAAATCTTTATCTCTTCACTGGAGATCATATATTTTTTGACCAGCAATCAGGAAATCTCAGGGCCTCACGAAATGTTTGCTGGTATGATTGGCAACAACAGATCTTATCAACAGAAAAGCTCCTGAACTTTAGCTTCCAATGGATCCTTCCCGGACACGGTGGGTGGTGCAGGTTTGACGGTGATAAGATGAAAATGGCCATGCAAGAATTACTGGAAGGGATGAAGAAATAATGAAAGATTTCATACTGAAGACGGAAGTGGAATTTATCCCATTATGCGACTTACTTAAGGCCGCTGATCTTTGCGACAGTGGTGGCGAGGCCAAGCATTTTATAGCTGACGGTCAGGTTAAGGTTGATGACATTGTTGATACAAGAAAGCGCCGGAAAGTCAGAAGGGGAGAAGTGGTAGAATTCAAGGGAATCAAGCTTAAAGTAGTCTAAGAATCCGGGTACAGCACCTTATCGGGATCCGTCTTGGATTTATGAAATCTCATCTGTTGGCCCATATCCCGCAAGTATTCAGCTGAGGCCAGTTCCTTGACCTGGGGGAAAAGTTCTTCTTCCTCGTCATTGATATGATGATGTGTGAGTTCTTTTAGGACCTTGATCTTTGACTTCCAGATCGCCTCATCGGCTTCTGTGAGATCCAGTTCCTGAAGCAGGCGCATGCATATATTGTGCTCTTCAAGTGCTTCAAGCACCTTTACCTCAAGGCCTTTTATTTCTTTTATTCGGGGATAAAAAAGTTCTTCCTCAATATTGATATGCTTTACCAGCTCTGCCTTGAAAACGTCATAGCAGTTTTGTCTCTTGGAAACATCCTCACCGAATGCGTCCAGCAATTCTTCCAGCATACGCTCTTGATCACGGTGATCCTGGGTAAGTAGTGTGAGGGCGTCCATTATTGCTCAACTTTGGGATTGGTTGTACTCCCATTACCATTGTTATCAATAAAAGGATCATCTTTCATCGCCTGTTCTTCCTGGCGTTCATCGTCCACTTTGTTATCTTCAATGCGGGTTTCTTTTTCAGATCTTAACTCTGTATTTATAGCATCGACTTCTTTTTCATTTTTCTGACCTTCTGCCATGCTCAGTGGTGAAGCCACCATCAAGGTCAAGAGCGAAAGTGTGAATATTTTCATAACTTCTCCTAAGATCATCATTTTGCACCTGGATTCTATTCTCATCACTTTAAGATTCCCACAATTTTTTACTTAATTCCGAAAGCTTCCGTATAGGCATGCTTAACTTCATCGCTTAAAAAAGATTCTTTTTTAAGTCCGCCCTTCTCCACACTCTCCATATCCCTTGGTTGCCAGAAGAACATATCCACTTTCATCAGATAGCATTCATTTGGAAGGGTATTCAGTGAGTATTCAGAGTATCGATTAATTAGCTTACAAGGATTTTTAGTCTCGATCCAGGTATCAGTCCAGCTCTTAATAGACTGCGGGCCTTGACTAAATTGATGATCCAGGACTCCAGCGTAGAGTGCTCCGTCCCTGCGATAGAGCAGGTAAGGTGCTACGTGAAACCACCACTTGAAGTTATATTTTTTGATATAAGCATCACTGAAAAAGACAAAGACCTTATTCATGACAATAGAATTCTTTTTATATTCTTCATAGGCCCAGATATGCGCACGGTTATAGCATTCCGAGTCGGCCAGATACGTTTTATTCAGGCGATTAAAAACTGAAACAACATTCTCTCTCTTAGTCATAATCGTTTGAGGCAGTTTGGTTTGAGGGAGAAAATCGTTTTCAAGAACTGACTTATTTTTGCTTCCAGAAATGCGGGCCATTGAAACTAGTTCAGACTCTGAATCCAGTTCAACTTCCACGGTTTCTTCATGAAAGTGCTTTAGGGAATTAAGTGACTCTGTGTCACTAGGCATGAAGCCCACTCTGCCATTGCTGAATTTGATCAGGGTCTCTTCACCCTCAGAAATAGAATGAATATTGGCGATAAATGATTCCGCCAGCACAGGTAAAGAGCAGAAGATTGTGAAAACAATAAAAATGAAGCGCGGCATTGGAAGGTCCCCTTTGAGTAGGAGACCAAAGTACTAAGTTTTTGCGCAGTGAAAAGGTGCAGTGGGTTAAAGTGGGCCCAAATTTACATAAATTTGGGCCAAGGACCATCTAGTTGTTTTTTATTTAATACGAATCGCCTGTATCAATTGCTCTACGTGATTTGTAAGTCCGACTATCATTCAGGTCATCCCCGCGGAATTCTGATTCATCGACCCAATCTTGGTCACGCTCTTCCATCCGTTCCTCAGCATCAAACTGATTCTCAGTCCGGTTGGCGCGGTCTTCGCGGCGAACATCATTATCGTCTTCCATATCACGGTCTGCATATCCCGGACTACCTGTCGTAAGTGCATGACGGGCCCTGAGTGTCCGGGTTGAATAATCCCCTTCGTCGGCCGCAAATGAAACGCTCATTGTAAGAAATGAACAGGCCAGGGACATTGCTAATAACTTTTTCATAAAACCTCCATGTTAAGGCACGCGTTTAGCTAACCTTTTTAACTTCTTTTTATCTCAGTGATTGTTTCAGATTTAAACTCTTCATCATTCACATATTGGGCCAGGTCATGGAGAGAGAGCATCCCTACAGGGTTCTCACCACGATTAAGAACCAGAAGACGTGAAATTTGATTATCCTTCATGAGCTTGGATGCCCTGGAAAGGTCGTCCTCCTCGTATACACAAACGATGTCTCTGGACATGGCATGCGATATTGGATCATCAATTGGGTGTCCTTGAGCGATGGAGGAGACGACAATGTCCCTATCTGTCACAAAACCAACTGGACGTTCGTTTTTGTAGACAGGTACGGCCCCAATGTCTTCTCTCTTCATAAGAGCAGCAACTTTTCTTATTGAATCGTTAATCTGAACGGTAATGACACCCTTGTGCATGACTTCTGAAACCTGCATGGAAACCTCCCTAGTTCGTTAGGTCATTCTCACACTGGTCATGGACTCGAGAAAGATAATAAATCTAAAGGCTGGGAGAGGGGTGCGACATGCCTGAGGGAAACAGATTGTTCCCCTCAGGTTAAATTATAATTTTATTAGTAAGTTTTAGACAATTTTTCCATCAAATATCCTACAGCGTAAGGAACTGATGATGCCCGGCTTGCTGTCCATGAGCTGGAGTGACCGAAGCCTAGCTTATGAAGCCATTCATGGGTAAGGTTACCAGTGACGTTAGCTGCAGTGTAGTTGTTGAAGTACTTGGTGTTCATCCAAATACGAAGGCTACTTGGATAGGTATATCCAATGGTCGTTGTATTTGCATAATAAAGCTCAAGCTCCACATTCAGAGTATTATTCTTGGTGGTGTTTCCCATCTTCTCTGCCCCATCAAGGATTTTTTGATATATCTGAGTATTTGAGTAGCCATTGTTATCAACGAAAGTTTTAACACCATTATACGTATGATTGATAATGGCATCCTTGAAGGCCTTGCTGGCTATAACTTTCTTCATAAGTTCAACTGCCCTCAACACTTTTGCTTCCTGGGTCTCACTGAAGTTTACAAAGTAAATATCAGCATCCCATGTAAGTGCTTGAGCTGGCACTGGTGCGACTGGAACCGGAGTTGGAATTGGTTCTGGAGCAGGGGCAGGTTCAGGAACAACAACTGGTTCTGGAACTGGAATGGGTTCAGAAACGACCACTGGTTCTGGAACTGGAACGGGTTCAGGAACAACAACTGGCTCTGGCATCGGGCCATTTTCAATAATACCTGAGTCAGTAGGAGAGGGAGTGATATCACTGGTAACGGGACTTGAATTTACAGGTAGGTCCTGGTCCTTTTCTGAATTACAGGAAACCAGAAATAACGACAAAAACATAAATGAAAACAAATTCATAGATCTATCCTTCCTTGGATAATTCAGTAGATTTCCATCCTAGAAATCTTTAAGCATTCATTTTGTCACAAATTTGAATCACTTACCCATTGCGGAAAAACTTTCCATTAGAGGTTTCTTGCGATGTCTCTAACCAGGTAGCCAACTGCATAGGGCACAGAGTGCTTTCGGGAAGAACTGGCCTTTACTCCATGTTTAAAGCCCAGTTTATGGAGCCATTCATGAAATATATTTCCGGCCACTTGATAGGGCTCAAAGTTATTGAAGAATTTTTTGTTCATCCAGATGCGCTTCACATGAGTGAAAGTATACGCCAGGGCAGGAGATCTGTTATCCAGATAGAGCTCCAGCTCCACATCCAGCTGGTTGTTTTTAGAGGGAATGAGCCTTTCTGCGGCTTCGAGAATCTTATTATAGATTTTAAGGTTTGAAAGACCGTCATTGTCCTTGAATCTTTTTTGGCCCATGTATGTCTTGTTCAAGATGCCACGTTTAAATGCTTCGGAGGCAATTACCTGTTTAATTAGATCAAGGGCCTTTTCTACTTTTTCTTCCTGGTCACGGGAAAAATCAATCATCTTAACTTCGGTTTCAAAGGTAAGTGCCAGGGTGGGTACATCAATGTGTTTTAGGTGAATGGCAAATTTCTGGGGTTTCTCTCTGCTGTAATTTTCTTGTTCTGTAACAAGATTGCTTATTTCAAGATGTTTGGTCCCGTTTTCGCTATCGCTTTTTTCGCAAGCAGCCAAAAACAAAAAAGCAAACAAGATGGAAAAAGTTTTCGTCATGAATCCCTCTCTCAGGTGGTGTTAGAACACGCAGGTTCTATAGTTCGTCTTAAGTTGAAAATCCATGTTTACAATTTATTCTCATATCTTCAACCCCTTGAGCGGCATAGATTTAGGATTGCTGAAGTTGCGCCCAGCATTTACAATGTGCGCACAGTCCATGCGCGCCTGCTAAGATTTTTTAATGTAAGCACTTGATTGGAAGGATTTTTTTATAAATTTCAGTAAGATAAAATATTGGAGTAGATAGATGGGTCTTTGAGAAAAAGTTTTTCAAAAAACTGAAAAAAAAAGTTAAAAAAAATCATGGCCCAACGTATTGAAGCCATGAATTTGTAACAAATTTAGTGCTTAAGCATTTCTTCGAGATCTGCTTTCTTCTTTTTAACAACATGCTTGACGCCATATTTTGCCAACGCAAATTGAACTTTATTAGGACTCTTCAAATAAAGTTTCACTAGCTGTTTTTCAAGCCATGAAGGACCTGCCTCCCGCTTTACGGGTTTAGCTGTTGCCTTCATCTTTGCCTTGCTTACCTTAGATACATTCCGGGTCTCAGACGCCATAGCATGCTCCTTGTTTGAAAACCTACTGTTTGATTTTTGATATCGTTTCTGCAGCGATATCTTCATCTTCCAGAGTCAGGTCTTGTAAACCTACCATTCCAACGGGATGGTGTTCCTTGTCTGTAACTACGATTCTTGAAACCTGATTCTGTTGCATCAAGCGGGAGACTTCCGTCACATCCTGATCCTCAGTTACGCTGATGACATTTTCAGTCATAGCATGTGAAACAGGGCCATCAAGATTATAACCTGATGCCACACAGTTAATTACTATATCACGATCAGTGACAAAGCCAACTGGCTGGCCCTTCTCAATGATAGGGATAGCACCAACATCTTTCTCTTTCATCAGCTTGGCCACTTTTCTTACTGAATCGAGACTAGTCACACTCACAATTCCCTTAGACATTACTTCAGAAACTTGCATAAAACCCTCCTTAGTTTTCTTCCCAAATAATTTTTAGCATTAGTGGTTTTGATGAACAATCAAGATGCAGATTCTGGAGTTTAAATTCAATCGACACGCGTAAATCAGGATAAATTAAGGTGCCTTTTAAAGGCGTATGAAAAATAATGCAGAACCATGAAATCCATAAATTCTAAGAAAATTTTAACAGTTGATGATGATGAAAGTATCCGCACTTCTTTAAGAGAGATGCTTGAATATGAGGGCTACGAGACTGTATGGGCGAAGAACGGGCGCGTAGCTTTGGATTATCTTCAGGCAGTTCCTCAGAGTGAATTGCCAGACCTGGTTCTCCTGGATTACATGATGCCGGTTATGAATGGTGAAGCCTTCTGCAAGGCAAAGTCACAGTTTCCTCAACTGGCACATATCCCGGTTGTCATGATGACTGCCGGTGGCAATCTCCTGAATGTGATGGATAAATGCCAGACTCATGGATACATGGCCAAGCCCATGGATATGGATACTGTTGTCACCACGGTGACACATCTTTTACTTGAAAGCGTTAATTAAGCAGATACCTGACTCTAACTCTTCTTGCATTTACTCCTGCGAACAGTCACAGGCATCATAAAGGTAGTTAATTTCCCGGGAGGCGAGCATGTCATTTATTTCTAAACCAATTCATCAACAAGTTTTTTTCATTACTGGTGCGACCAGTGGCATAGGATTGGCCACAGTAAGGATGGCAGTGGGTCAGGGGGCCAAAGTTTTCATGGTGGCAAGAAATGAAAATGATTTGCAGAAAATACAGGATGAAATGCGCACAATTTTTTTTGAAACAGCTTATGCAGTTGCTGATGTAGCCGAATTTGACCAAGTTCAAAGTGCGGCCGACAACTGCATCCGTACTTTTGGGCGTATTGATACCTGGGTTAATAATGCAGGGATTACCATTTATAGCAAATTACTTGATACCACCGAAGAAGAGGCCAAGCGACTTTTCGATACTAACTTTTGGGGCATGGTGAATGGTTGCAAGATAGCAGTTCCACTAATGCGCGAAAAGGGTGGGACTATTATAAACATGGGAAGTATTCTTGCAAAAACTGCTGACCCTCTTCAAGGAATTTACACAGCTTCAGAACATGCCATTAGAGGATTTACTGATGCGCTCAGGAAGGAACTAATCTCTGAAAAGGCGCCTATCTCACTAACCCTGCTTATCCCAGGTTCAGTGGACACACCTTTTCTTGAACATGCCCGGACAAATACAACAGCAGCATCGGTTGTGACTCCTGTTTCAACACCTGAAGAAGTTGCCTCCGTGGTCTTGAAATGTGCTGTTAAGCCGGCAAAAGAATCAAGGGTTGGAAGTGCGTCTTATTTCTGGCCTTTTGCGAGGAGAGTCAGGGTCCCGAGAAGTCCAGGTAGTTTATTTTCTGTCCCGGAAAAAGAAGGGCAAGTCAGAGGTATTCAGCGTGTGCCAGATGAGGTGAACCGTCATTCATCATTGGCCGCAGGGGCGTTGGCCATTGTAGGCGGAACCCTGGTTCTTTTCAGGAAATTTAAAATTATCTGAGATAATCATATGAGAAAACCAGCGATCATAGTTGACCTGGATGGAACTTTGGCCGATATCCGCGTCAGGCTCAAGCATCTTGAGAATGGAAAAAAGGACTGGAAGAAATTTCATGCCACCATTGAGACTGATGACCTGCACGAGTGGTGCAGGGAAATCGTCAATCGCATGGCAAAAGACCACATGATTATTATTGTCTCAGGCAGGATTGATACCCTGAAGGTGCAGACAGAAGAGTGGTTGAACCAACATGACGTCAAATGGGATCATCTTTTCATGCGACCACATGATGATCACCGTCCAGATCAGGTGCTTAAGCTGGAAATATTTGAAACGTACATTAAGCCTGAGTTCAAAGTGCTGTTTGTCCTTGATGACAGGACAAAAGTTGTCAATATGTGGCGGGATCAGGGCCTGGTTTGTTTACAGTGTGCGCCGGGAGATTTCTAGTACCCGCGCTACTTCTTCCTCTTCAAACTCACTTTCATCATCTTCCTCTTCAGTCTCAACGATAGAAGTTCCGGCAACCAATAATCCAATTAAGAGATATTTTGTGAATTTCATAAGTGTCTCCTTTGCTTAAGCAGGCAGATCAGGAACTTGGCATCAACAGGTGCCCTTACCTTGGCGTCATTATCGAAATAAACATAAACATCCCGTGCCCGCATGGGAGCTAGTTCTTCAGTCAAGGTAAGGCGATCTGCAGCTTCTCCGCCTGATTTCCATGTTTCAATTCGCCTGGACCAGAAGTCCAGAGCAGCTTCATCGTAACCACTTACATATATTTTTCTGTCTCCATGCAGGCGCACGTAAATGAAGTCACTGGTAATGTCTTCCATGTAAGGCCATTTTCCAGCAGTATCTGCAAAGACCAGCGCAACATTATACGTTCGTAACAGTTCAATGAACCAGGGGTTATGAAAACTATCATGCCTGATTTCGAACGCGTGTTTCATGGGGAAATTATAATCAACCTTGAGGTAGGGCGGCTGATTCACCAGGGTGTTTTTTTTACCGAGCCTGGCCGCTTGTTTAAAATCCCTGGGTAGTAGTTTTAAGAATGTTTCTATCTTTTCAGGGTTAAAGGACATGTTAGGTGGGAATTGCCAGAGAAATGGTCCGCGTTTTTCTTTCAAGATCAGTAGTCCCGATGCCATGAAGTTAGCAAGTGGGACTTCTACATCATTTAGTTTCTTCATATGAGTAATGAATTTGCTACCCTTGACACTAAAGATGAAATTTTCAGGAGTGGAATCATACCAATCCCTATAACTGTCTGGGCTTTGAAGACAATAGAATGTGCCATTGATTTCAATTGAAGGGAGTTCCCGGCTGGCATAGGACAGTTCATTTTTGATTGGTAGCTCTGGAGGATAAAATGTTCCTCTCCATCCCTTATATGTCCAACCTGAAATTCCAATTTCCACCATGCTCATGCCCATTTTCGTAGCAAAAACTGTGCCCCTGTAATGAAGAAGATAAAACCACTCTTATATAGTTTCTTCATCTAACTTTAAGGAGGAATTTGTTCACTCGCATGTGCAACTTTGCTATGCTTTCAGTAGGATTCGGAATTATTCCCCGAAAGAAATAAGAGAAGCTCATAAAAATTTTCTTATGTCTCAGGGTGATGGTAAAAATAATAATTAGTTTCCAAATCCTACATTACGAAGCCACCTTCGGGTGGCTTCTAATTAAAAATTTTTTGATCTGAGGGAAGCTATGGATTAGGCTTCTTTTCGCAGAACAGACTGGCGACTGAAAGGTCAAAAGACTTGCAGCGAGGTAAGGATCAATTTATAGGCCACCTTCAGGGTGGCCTTTAAATTGTGCGCCCAGCATGGGCAATATACAAGATGGTTTTATTCCATCCATCGCCCTGCAGAGAGGGAAGATGAAGACAAAGAGACAAGGGTGCCTTAGGAAACCAACACAGCTCGCTAAGAAGCTAGCAACACCGGGTACT